>DATKHV010000081.1:0-114304 GCA_035510055.1 Candidatus Cybelea sp.
CTTTTCCACACCGCTTGGGAATCTCGCACAAACCGCGAGATTCCCACTTTCCCACAGCCACAACAACAAGCCTTCTACGGTTACATATCAAATGGCTCGACGGGGAGCGCTAGGGTTACATTCTTAGATGGCTTGACGGGCTGGCTGGCTGTGAAAGAATTGTCATCTGGAAGGAGGTGTGGCAAAAGTGGGCCTCAAATGGCGCAATTTCGGAGGTACTGTGGGGACCGCATATCGATTCGTTGCACTTCATTCGTATGCCAACCCAAACGGCAACGAAGTGGCCAGTTCGCCGCCCTTGGCTTTACCAGGAGTCCGCCGCGCATCCGGGCGCGGATCAGGTGCAGTTCCGCTTCACTCATGGTGCCCTTCCGTCCCAGCAGGAGGCGACGATCCCCCGCGAAGCTCATCCGGCAAAGGTGCCGTAGAGGGGGGACATCGGCGCGCGTTGTCTGGATTGGTGAAGGCCACCCAGGAGCATGCCAACATCCATGCCACCATCCCCTGGTCAAGAAAAATGGCCGTGCCCAAACCCCCAGAACTCGAACACTCTGCGGCTTGTCGGCGTAGATCAACGTAGGCGGAGGTCAGTGTTTCCGGTTGTGCTGTCTTGCTTGCGCCAGTGGCTGGATGCAGCGACTCTTTCTGCGGGAAACGAAGCAGTCCGGCTGATTCAGGTTGGGTCAATCTTAGGGCAATCTGCGGACTTCTTTTTGATTCGTAAGTGCAACGGTCCGAACGGTTTATCTAGCGATTTAACACCTATCCCGAATCTGGAGTCCTACCGTTGGACGATCTACCACCCGTTCCGAGGAAAAAAACAACCGCGGCATGTCCCCGGTGATCCGGCAGCTTCGATTCTACCTATCTAATCTTATGGGTTTTCCGCACTCGTCAACCGCACTCGATAACAAAGAAGTTTCAAACTACCGGCGCGGCACGCCTTCTGCTGTCTTTGCCGCCGCGTTCGCGATGCTGGAACGAAGGACCATGTTGCCCTGGCGAATCTCGTATTCAACATTGCCCCACCGGATTCGATTCGAACCAAAACTCGCCAGCCAAACCACGAAGTGGAGGGCGTCCCGAACCGGCACCAGCCAAATCTTGCGCCGCAGCACTTCGTCTCCAACTCCCCAAATTCCCACCGTCCACGCGATCAGAAAACGTGAGATCAGGTACGCAAACAAATACGCGCCCGCGATCCATTTGGTTGGCGCGGCGAGCGCAGCAAGCAAAGCCCAAGGAAGTCCTTGGGTGAAGAGCAACCCCGCATAGGACGCTGGCCTGCACAAGCGTACGGTCCTCGCCCAGCGCACTTGATGGTCCCAAAAGCCGCGAAGAGTTTGCGCGGGGTATATGGTCCAGACGGCTTCGCGCGACAGGATCACCTCACCGCCAGCTTTGGCGATGCGGTTCCCGAGCTCATAGTCGTCGGCAAGCGTCCCGGCAATAGCTGCAAAGCCGCCCATTTTCCGCAGCCATTCCTTGGTCGTCGCGATGGAAGCTCCGAGCGCGAAGGTGATTCCTTCCATCCATCCGGCCATCAACACTCCACCGAAAAAATCGCTGGAAGCGCCGATGGCCTCGATTTCCGCGCCAAGGTTCCTCTCGGCGATGGCGCGGTAGAAGGAAGTCACCGCACCGATTTTGTCGTCCGCCAGCGGAGCCACAATCTCGCGCAAGTATCGAGGTCCGACGCGCACATCGCCATCGCTCAGCGCTAGCACTTCGTGGCGCGCTTCGTGCGCGAGCCTCGCCAGCTTGTTTACTTTACGGTTTGCACCCAGATGCTCGGCTCCCACGAGCAGGCGGATTCTTCGCTCCGGAAAATCCGAGATGACCCGGCGGATCACCGGCACTGCCGCGTCGGCATCGTCGTTCACGGCAAACAAGATTTCGTAGTCTGGGTAATCTTGACGGCAAACACTCGCGAAATTTTCGTAAGAACCGAAATCCACTCCGCGCACAGGCTTGAGGATGCTTACAGCCGGTGTAAAATCTGGCAGAACCCGCGACCGCTCCCGTTTGAAGAAGCGCAAGGCCGCCACCGTCGCAAGCAAGTAGTACACCAGGGGAGCCGCCGCCAGCAGCAGCACCGCATCGCGCCACGTCGCTGAGAGCAACATCATGCAGGCTCGTTCATCATCGCGGAAGAATTTCTTGGTTTGCCGTCAACCCGCGGCAACCAGCGCCACGCCTGCGCAGACCAGCAAGACTCCGGCCCAGCGCGCAGCGCTAATCTGCTCGCCCAGAATGTATTTGGCGCCCAATGTGCCGACCACATAGCTGAGCGCCGACGCGGGAATCACCAGACTGATCGGCTCCCAAGAGAGCAGCACAAGCAAAGAATAAAACGACAAGGCCATCAGCGGCACACCCACCCAAAACCATCCATTGCGCACCGCCCGCCACAGGAATTGCAGCAACTCCAGCGGCCGCATTCGGGCAGGTTCCCCAGTAGCCTTCATGCCATGCGTGATGGCAATTTCGCCCCCGGTGCTGCCAAGAATGAGAACGACAAGTGCCAGAATGACGCGCATCAAGCCGCAGCCTCGCCAGCCACCGCGGTCGTGCGTGGCTTGGTTTGCCCCACCAGCAGAACACCAACGCAGATCAGCGCAACACCAACCCAGCGGCGCAGCGAAACCGATTCGTGCAAAAACACAACCGCCAGCAACGTCAGCAAAGCATATCCAAAAGCCCCCGCGGGCATTACGTAGCTGTAGTCCGCCCAGCTAAGCACGGTCATATAGCTCAGCATGAAACCGCTCAGAAAGAAAATCGCAATCCATATCGTCCCACTGGTCACCGTCAGGCGAAACGCTTGCGCGATTCCCGTGGCCGTCAACTGAACCGCCCCAATCTGCGACATTCCACGCTTCAGCATCAGATCTCCGGCGTTGGCGCACACCACCATCGCCAAGACCATAACCAGCGTCTTGATTCGCAGTCTTCTTTCGCTTCCCATTTTGCGGAGGTCAGTCGTTTCCGGAAGCCGAAGGCGATTCCGGCACGGAAATCATCGGCTTTTTGTAGTCTTCGCCGCCCTTGCGCGCCCACTTCAGGCGCTCGGCTCGCAGTGCAAGAAACTCCGTCGCTTCATGGTACAAGCGTTTCCGCTCGTGGCTGTCCCACAGCGCTTCTTTGACAATGCGCCAAACCACCTTGGGCCGGAAATAATATTCGTCGTAGAAGCGGTTCACGCCTGCCATCATCTCCGCCTTGGACAAGTGCGGATATTCGATATGCGGCAACTGGTGGCCACCGGAATCCGCCAGCGCCTCCACTTTCAGAAACCCCTGTTGCGCCATGGTGTCGTGCAGCTCCGTTCCTGGCATGGCGTGGGCCAGCGAAACCTGGATCGTCTCGCAATCCAATTCCTTCGCGTAATCAATGGTCTTCTGAATCGACTCTTTCGTCTCGCCCGGCAATCCGATGATGAAGTCGCCGTGAACCTTGACCCCCACCTTGCGGCAATTCTTCATGAACGCGCGGCCCATTTCCACCGTCGCGCCCTTCTTGATGTTTTTCAGGATTTGCGGTTCGCCGGACTCAAAGCCCACGATGAACAGCCGCGCCCCGCCATCCGCCATCGCTTTTATGGTTTCGTAATCGCTGTGCACGCGCGCCGTCGAAGACCACTGGAACTTCAGCGGTTTGAACTTGGCGCTAAGATCCATCACTCGGTCCTTGCGGATGTTAAAAGTGTCGTCGTCGAAAAATATTTCCTTCATCTGCGGAAAGTATCCGAGCGCCTGTTTCACTTCTCGCGCCACGTTTTCCGTTGAACGTGTCCGCCAGGCATGTCCGGAAAGCGTTTGCGGCCACATGCAGAAAGTGCAAAGCGCCGGGCATCCGCGCGTAGTGTAGAAAGAAACATAAGGATGCAGCAAAAACGGCACGTTGTAGCGTTCGATTTCCAGGTCGCGCTTGTAAATATCCGTCGCGAACGGCAAGGCGTCCAGCTCTTCCGTATGCAGTTGCGGGCGTTCCGCGTTGTGCACGATCTTTCCATCTTTGCGGTAGCTGACACCGAGAATTTCGCTCAGCGGCTTCTCGTGCGCGTATTCCACGACCGAGTGGTCAAACTCGCCGCGCGTTACAAAATCGATGTCCTCGCTGGCGTTCAGCGTCTCATCCGGCTTGATGTGTCCGTGCGGCCCGACGAAGGCAATTTTCAGGCTCGGGTTGGCTTCCTTGATTTTTCGGATTAGCTTGACATCGCTCTCGAAACCAACCGTGGAGGTGAACAGAATCAGGAATTCGTAATCCTTACAAATTTGCACGGTTTGCTGCCAGTTCACTTTGTGCGGCGAGGCGTCGAGCAGCCTGCTGCCTGGAATCATTCCCGCGGGGTACGTCAGCCAAACCGGGTACCAGTAGGACTCTATCTCGCGCGTCGCGGGCCACCGCGAACTTGCACCCCCGTCGAAGTTTTCAAAACTCGGCGGATTCATCAGCAACGTCTTCATTACATGCGGCATTCTTCACCCTCAACCTTCGTCTTTATAGACTTGGCCGTTTCAAACTCACTGGGTTCCGTATTTTGCACCACGCTACGCTAGGGAAGGTCCGCAAATACACCCACAACTTGACCCCCATCACTAGCTGATAGTTTAACCGATTTCCTTGTATCTCCTCAAACCTTTCAGTTTTTGATTGTTAGCAGCCAGCGCACGGCTATCTCCTTGGAGGGAATGGCAGTTGTGGACGTTCCCTAGGCAATCAGTCAGGGACCCCATGGGATTTCATCCGCCGCTGAGCAGACCAACTCCCAAATTCGTTCTACCCAATCCAAGTGCTCCGGTTTCATGAGCACCGACCGCAGGCAGGTAATCGTTTCGCGATCGACCTTCATTGTCCCAAGATTCGCCTGCCAAAAACCAACCGGCAATTCCGCCACCGCCAGATGCAGATTCCTCTTCGCCGTCGCCTCAAACATTTTTCGGCTTAACGCGGAAGCCTCGCTCACGCTCCCGCCCCTCGGAGCGAATACCACAATGTCCAGTTCTGGAGCGAAGGCTGTCACAAACCGCTCATCCACCCGCACCTTTTCGAACAGCGTCAGCGCCGCCTTTCTTCCTCGTTCCAACCCGCGTGCGAATTCGCCACCCCGCTTCAGAGGGAGCAGATTCTGGGTCGCCCACAGCGCGGCCGCCGCCGCTCCCGGACGGGAGCACTCCAAGCTGATTTCCCCCAAGTGAAGTTCAGCAGAGCTGAAATAGGTGTAGGGCGAATCGTGTTTGTATCGTTTCCCAATTTCCGGGTCGCGAAAAAGCACGCAGCCGCAGCCATAAGGCTGCAATCCGTGCTTGTGAGGATCGATCACAATCGAGTCTGCTTCTCCAATCTTGGCGAAAGCTCGTGCTGCGCTTTCTCCGAGATTCTCCGTAAGCGCGAAGTAGCCGCCGTAGGCCGCGTCTGCATGTACTCGGAATCCGTGTTTTTCGCGAAGCCCTAGAATGTCCGGGAGCGGATCCACGGAGCCAGTCGCCGTCGTTCCCAAAGTCGCAACCACCGTGCCAATGTCTCCGCGATCCACTCGCTTGGCTAGCGCATTCACATCCATGCGGCCTCGCGCGTCGCACGGCACCGGTTCGAATGGCAATTGCAACACGCCGCTGATCCGCCCGTGCGTATAATGCGCCTGTTCGCTGGCCAGGATCCTTTTTCCCGGATGCAGTGGTCCCGCCGCCCACAGCGCTTCGAGATTCGCCATCGTTCCGCCGCCACACAAATGTCCCAAAAAATTCTTCCACCCATACATGCCGGCGATCTCCGCAACCGCTTCTTTTTCCATCGCCGACGTGGCCTTCCCGCCATCCAGCGCATGATTGTTCGGATTGATCCACATAGCCAGCGCATACGCCAGCCGCGCTACCGGATGCGGGGGCTTCAGCATCTGTCCCGCATACAACGGATGAAAATACGGATAATTGTCTCGAAGTCTCTCGGCGGTCGTCCCAAGCACTTCCGCGAGGCGCGCCGTCTCCGGTGATTGATTTTCAAAAGCAGGCAGACTTGCGAAACCACTAGCGAGCCTTCTCGCCGCTTCCGAGAGCACCGCCAGACTCTCCAGATCGAGCATCACGAGTCACCGGTCACTGCTTCACTGCCACACCTTATCCAATTGCCCCGCCGTCCTTAGCAAGTCCAACTGCGCTTGCTGCTTCTGAAAATTCGCATCCAAATAAGCCATCCACTTTTCGTTCTCTTCCAGCCGGGCTTTTTCGACCTCGCGCAGATTCACCTTCCCTTCGGCGAATTGCGATTGCAGCACCGCCACGTTTTGCTGCGCCAGTTGTAATTCCAGCCTCGCCACTTCCTTGGCCGCATCTCTTTCTCGAACCTTCCGCGTCTTTTGCCTGACGTCTGCGGAGAGTTCG
Organism: Candidatus Cybelea sp.; assembly: GCA_035510055.1. Taxonomy (GTDB): domain Bacteria; phylum Acidobacteriota; class Terriglobia; order Acidiferrales; family UBA7541; genus Acidiferrum. The sequence goes on from DATKHV010000081.1 coordinate 6,387, forward strand.
GTTTTCTTGTTCGTCAGATTGACTTTCGCTGCCTCCAGGTTGATTTGCGCCATCCCAATCGCCGCTTTGATTTGTGCGCTGAAGATCGGTACGTGCACGTCGATACCCGCGTTCAAATTGTTCCGTTGAAACGTTCGGAAAAACTGACTGTAATTGTTGAATTGCGCCAGCACGCTGTACACGCTAACGAGTTCCAGCGTTGGAAAATACCCGCGCCGTTCTCCCTTCAGCCGAAACTCCTTCGCGCGCACGTCGGACTCCGCGAGCTGCAATCCGGTATTGCGTGTCATCGCCATGGCGACCAGATTGTCTCCCGCTTGTTCAGCTTCTCCCGGAAGCTCTTCGGGCGTGACCTCGATAGCTTGCCCCTCCGAAAATCCCAGCTGGTATCTCAGAAAGACTTCGAGATCATCCTCACGGACCTCCAGTTGCAAAATGCGCTGCGTCACCTGCGCCTTGGTGAGCTGCGCTTTCGTCACTTCCACCGGCAGTTCGTAACCTTCTCCCTGCCGCTCCTGTGTCACTTGCAGAATCTTCTCCGCGCTCTCCTGCTCCCTGCGCAGCAGGTCGAGCGAATGCCGCACTTTCCCTAGCTCCAGATAGGCCATCGCCGTCCGCGTGATTACGCTGTTCCTCGATTCCTCGAGCGCAATCTTCTGAGCCTTGGACTGCTCCTGAGTCTCTTTCGCTTGGCCCCGCAGCGGTTCGTTGAAAATCTGTTCCGTGTACGTCACATTAAACACGGATGGTGCGCGTCCGCCGGGCGTTTCTGGTATTCCGTATGTGTAGCCCGCGCCCGAGCCGGCGTAGAGATTGGGCATGAATTGCGCCTTGGTGATCTGCGCGGCGCGATCCGCCACGCTGGCCTGAATTTTCGCCACTTGAATCTCTTTGCTGTTCCGCAGCGCCAGTTCAATGGCACCCTTCAGCGTCAGCGCCACCGGCGCCCCATCTTTCGCCCGTTCCTGTGCTGCTGACGGATTGGCGTTCTGCGCCGGAGGCTCTTGTGCCACCGCCGCGCCGCCGCATAACACCACCAGCGCCGCTACTCCTGCAAAGCGCCCCAGTATTCGCATGTTCATGCTCCTTCGCACAATTCCATTTCTCGGGCTCACTCGTATCTCAACGAGTCCACCGGTTGCAGGCTCGCCGCCTGATTCGCCGGCAAATATCCGAAGAAAAGCCCCGTGGAACACGACACCACAAAGGCAATCACCACGCTCGCCGGCGAAATCGGAACTCGAAGGTTTCCCGGAAGGAACAACTGGGCCGCCACCGGCAAGGCGATCCCGATCAAAATCCCGATGACCGCTCCGCCTCCGCTGATCACAAACGACTCGATCAGGAATTGGTACATGATCTCGCGCCGCGCCGCTCCAATCGCCTTGCGGATTCCGATTTCTCTAGTCCGCTCTTTCACCGTAACCAGCATGATGTTCATAATCCCGATTCCGCTGATCACCAGCGCGATGAATGCGATGATGATGAGCACGATGGTCAGTGCCAGCGAGATGTTCCGGGCCGCGTTCAGAATCGCTGTCAAGGTTAGTACCTTATAATCCGCTCCTGCCGGGTGCCGGGCGCGCAGCAATTGGCCCACCTCCCGTTCCACGGGGGGCACGTCTTCAGCTCGCGCTGCTTGTACGCTCAGCAGGCGCACCACTTCCATGCCGGTGTAATATTTCATCAGCGTGAAAGGAAGAATGACCGAGTTTTCCTGAATATCCGAAAGGCCAAACGTCTCGACGCGCTCGCGGAAAACGCCGATCACCGTAAACGTCAGCTCGCCCATCCGAATCTGTCTCCCGATCGGGTTGTCCTGCCCGAAGATCTTGTCCGCAAGCTGTGTGGTGATGAGGCACACTTTGCTGCGCATCTCCATGTCTCCGGCATCGAGGAAGCGGCCCCGCAGAATGAGAAGCCGGCGAATCGCTTGGTAACCCTCCGTCACTCCTACCATATTCACGGGGCGTTCCACGCCATCGGCCACCACGGTCATGGGAAGCTCGCGCGTCCCGGCTACTTCGACCACGTTGGGAATGGACTTGACAGCCGCCATGTCCTCAAGCGTCATTTCATAACTCACTGGTTGCGGCTTATCGGGCCTCTGGACCAACTCCGCTTGTACCAGGTTGGAACCCACCGCTTCGATTTGGGAGAGTACGAATTTCTTGCCAGTCAGCGCCACGGTAACAACCAGAACGATGGAGGCACTTCCGATAATCACGCCTATCGAGGTCAGGATCGCGCGCAGCTTATTCGCTCGCAGCGCGTCGATCGCCACTGTTACCGTCTCACGAATGTCCATCATCGGCCTTTTGACCGGACTTTTCTCGCGCCCGCTGCGAAACTCTTAGCTCTTCTTTAACCGCTTCAACGCTTCCAGCGCCATTTTGTTCTTGGGGTCCAATTTCAGCGCGCTCTCGAATTCCTGCTTGGCTTCTTCCGTTTTGTTTTGCTCTTCAAGAACGCGCCCCAACCACGCGTGAGTCGCCGCCGGCCGCGGGTATCCCGATCGCACCGGCGCCTTCATCGCGTATTCCATCAGCAGTCGTTCGGCTACTTCAGGATTTACTTTGTTCAGGATCAGGGCAACGGCTCGGTAGAACTTCCCTCTCGGGTCGCCCGGCGCAGCGCGTTCTCCTGCTTCCGCCACCGCCAGCAGCTGCTCCGGCTGCCCGCGTTTCACCACATAATCCCCGATGTCGAAGATCAGCTCCGCCGATTTCGGGTTGCTCTCCAATGCTTTTCTGAATTCCTCGTCAGTCGCGGCAAAATCTTTCTTCTGCCGCCGGCAATTGCCCTCCGCGTAATATCCTTCAGCGGCATCCAGCTCCGCCAATTGCTTAATCTGCGGCACGGCCTTTTCTTCGCCTCCACCCACCAGCCCCGGAGCGCTGCAATCAAACTCGATCAGCGCTTGCCGCGCGGAGTAATTCCTTTCGTCGAGTTGTACCGCCGTCGCGAATTCCTTCCTCGTCTTTTTCGCGAAAGATATGGCTGAGAACCACCCCGCATGATCGGCCTTTTCCCCGTACGCTCTGCCTAGCCACTCGTGGTAGACCGAATTCTGCGGATCAATCGTCACAGCCTTTTCCGCGCTCTTGATCGCCGGGTCATGTTCCTGCAGCTCCAGATAGCTTTTTGTCAGCAGCAATTGCACATCGCCATTCTGTGGGTCCTTAGCCGCGGCCGCCTGCAACACTTGGATGGCCTTCGCATATTCACTGGCTTCGTACGCGCGCTTTCCTGCTTCGAGGTTTGCTTCCTGGTTCACCGTCGCCGCTGCCATCGCCACGTTCGCAATGCAAAGAGCGGCGAACACCGGCTTCGCCAGCCTAACCATTCCACCGTTCCGGAAAGATAAAAACTTCAGTGATAATGACCCTCACGCTCATGCCATCTCGCAAATCCACGTCCCCGGGAAGCGCCACTAGATCTTCTTCCTGAAGACCGCTCACCACTTCGTAGTTGGTCGCATCAGCTATGCCCACGTGAATCTCGCGCTTTTCCAGTGTCGATTTGCCCACTCCCAGCTGGTTCTTCTTCACCACAAACACGTACTGCTTCCCTCCTTGGGCTTCCACTGCGCCCCGCGGCACGGACAAAACTCCGATGCGCTCCCGCGAGTTGATCCGCACGTCCACATTAATATTCGGCAGCAATTCCAGTTTGTCGTTGTTCACGGCGCAGAGCAACTCGCCTACGCTGCGGTTCTGGTGCGGCACCACCTGCTTCGGAAGAACCTCCGTTTTCCCCACCCAGCTTCGGTTTGGCAACGCATCCCAGGTGATTTTCACCGCTTGGTTGGTCTCCAGTGCGCCCAGTTCCGGTTCGTCGATGAACGCCCTTACGCGAACCTTGTGCAAGTCCGCCATTTCCGCCAGCAGGTCACCCACTTTCACGTAGTCTCCGGCCTTCAATGGCGTAAGGTCAGCGCTTCTCCCAAGGGAATAGAGTGTCCCATCGGCGGGCGCGGTGATTCGGCCTTGTCTCACTTTTTCCCCCAGTGCCGCGACTTCGTTCTGCAGTTGCTGCACGCGCAACTCCGCCTCGTCGGTGTCCAGTTTCAGGCTTCGCGCAAACTCCTGCTTGGCCGCCGCCAGCCGCGTCACCTCCGCTTGCGCCTTCGTCAAGGCTAGATCGTTCGCCGCCAGTTCGTCTTGCGTCGCCGCTTGCTCCGCGATCAAACGCACCAGCACATCATGATTCTTCTGCAGCCGCTCGCGCTCGGCTTGCATCTTGGCTAAGCTCGCCACTGCAACTCTGGCCGCGTCATCCGTTCTCCCGCCCGCCTTCGCTGCCCGCAAATCGTCCTCGGCCCTTAGGAGCTTGCTTTTCGCTTCGGACAGCCGCGCCGCCGCATCCTTCACATCCAATTCCAGTATCAGTTGGCCTTTCCTTACCGCTTGTCCCTCTTTCGCGCGGACCTGCTCCACAAAAGTATCTAGTTGCGCTCGCATCACGTACGGCGCGATGGGCTCCACCTTCCCATTGCTGCTGATGGACGAAACCAGGTTCTCCCTCATCGGCGTCACCGCATGAATGCTTGGCACCGGCTTTCGCCCGCTCAGCTCCACCCCCGCGTACGCCAGCACTCCCGCCAGCACCAGGTAGAGCAAGATTCGATTTCGCAGCCTGCGATCCATTTTTTCCTATTTGCGCCGTCTCGCACTTCACGCGTCACCGGACGCGCGGGTACGTCCCCAAAGCGCAGCGTTTCTCCTACTTGTCCGTGACTTGCTTGACCCGTTTCAGGAAATCGCCAAGGCACTTCATTCTAACAAGAGCAGCGCGGCTTTCTCTAGATTCCTTGCAGTCGTTGTTTATCCTGCTCCCTGCTATCCTTTGTCCATCCAGCGGTTTGAACATCTCCCACCCTTATCCTAATGATGCGCCTTTTGCATCTCCGGATGCCGTCGCGGTTACTTTGGGCTGGAAACCCGGCCGTGCTAGAATCCTCACATGAGCACCGAGAGCCCGGCGGAGAAAACCCCCGCCCCGCCTTGGACCGGCAAACCCGTCCAGCGCGGCGCCGTCATCAGTCCCGTCATCCACCGTGTCTGTATCCAGTGCAATAACATGTTCCGTGTCACTCCCGACAGATTTGATGCCAAGCAGTGTCCGACTTGTCACAAAGGCTGACGAGCGGGCCTGTCCCTGCTTGCGATTTTCTGTCTTCCCTTTGCCATTTTCCAAGTTCCGCCGGTAACATTATCCTTACGCGCTGCGTAGTACACTGTGACCGCTCACTATCCTGTCTCATGAACTCTCAGCAAGGGGTCCCTCGATGATTGAAGCTCGTGCCCTGTCCAAGCGCTTTCAGGACAAAAAGCGTGGCGAAATCCGTGCCGTCGATAACGTCACCTTCACCTGCCAACCCGGCAAAATTTACGGCCTCCTCGGCGCCAACGGTGCTGGCAAGACGACCACGCTCCGCATGCTCGCCACCATCCTCGAGCCCACCGACGGCACCGCCGTCGTCTGTGGCTTTGACGTCGTCGAGCAGCCGGAAAAAGTCCGCGCCAACGTCGGCTTCCTTTCCACCGCCACGGCCCTTTATCCTCGCCTCACCTCCCAGGAAATGGTCGAATATTTCGGCCGCCTCAATGGTTTAGACGAAGCCACCTTGAAGAAGCGCATCGACGACATTTTTAATCGTCTAGACATGAACGACTTTCGCGACCGCCGCTGCGACAAGCTCTCCACCGGCATGAAGCAAAAAACCTCCATCGCCCGCACCCTCGTCCACGATCCCCCCGTCATGATCTTCGACGAGCCCACCAACGGCCTCGACATCATGACTTCGCGCTCGATCATCGACTTCATCCGCGAATGCCGCAACCGCGGCAAAACCGTCATCTTCTCCACTCACATCATGTCCGAAGTCGAAAAACTCTGCGACACCATCGGCATCATCCAATCCGGTAAGCTCCTCGCCGAAGGCACTCTCGCGCAGCTCCGCGACAAGTACGCCGAACACGAACTCGAGGAAATCTTCGTCAAGATCGTGGCACCCCACTTCATCCCAGCGGAGGCCCACTAACATGTCCTTGCGTAACATCGGCATCGTCTATCGCAAGGAACTCACGGAATCTCTACGCGACCGCCGCACCCTCATCACCATGTTTGTTCTTCCTCTCGTCATTTTTCCACTTCTCAGCGTCGGCTTCGGCGCCATGATCGCCGTTCTGATCGGAAAAGCGAAAGAGGAAACTCCCAAAGTGATGGTCATCGGTGGCGAGGATTCCCCCAATGTCCTCGCGGGATTGCAACAAGTGCCGAAAATTCAGATCGTTCCACTGGAAGCCAATTGGAAAGAGGAAGTCGTCAACAAGCAGGTTCCCGTAGTCGTCGAAATCCCCGAAGGCTTCGAGCGCAATCTCGCCAACGGGAAGGAACAGACTGTCCTCATTCACGAATACGAAGGCGACCTCAAATCCGATACCGCCAAAGACAAAGTCGAGAAATTTTTCATCGACTATCGCGACTCCGTCGTTAAAGACCGCCTGGCCGCTAGAAATCTCCCCGTCAGCGTCCTCAAGCCCTTCGAAATCAAACCTCACAACGTTGCCCCGCCTGAAAAATCCGGCGGGGCGCTGTTCTTCGGCGGCTTCATCGCCTATATTGTCGTTTTTCTGTGTCTAAACGGCGGCATGCATCCTGCCATGGACCTCACCGCCGGCGAAAAAGAACGTGGCACCATGGAAACGATTCTTTCCAGCCCGATCTCGCGCGCGCATCTCGTCCTCGGCAAGTTCCTCTTGGTTTTCACCACCGCCCTCACCACTGCTGCGCTCTCCGTCATTTCCATGGGCATTTCCTTCACCATCGCCAATGCCCTGCGCACCAAGCCCATCCAGGCCGGCGAGGCGGAAACCACTCTGCACATCGGCTTTGCCGCCGCGCTTTCCGTCTTCATTATGGCCGTTCCGCTGGCGGTCCTTTTCTCTTCCGTCCTGATCACCATCTCCACTTTCGCAAAGAGCTACAAAGAAGCGCAGAGCTACATCATGCCGCTCATTTTCATCGTCATCTTCCCTGCCATTGCCGCGATGCTCCCGGGTGTCGAGCTCACTCCCAAGCTGGCCATCGTTCCCATCCTCAATGTCAGTCTGCTCTGCAAAGAGCTGGTGATCGGCACTTACCACTGGAATTACATCGCTATCATCTTTGCATCCACCTGCGTCTACGCCGCCGCCGCCCTGTTCCTGGCGGTCAAAATGTTCCAGCGCGAATCCGTCCTCTTTCGCTCCTAGCCTTTTCGTCCGTAAAGACGTCGGCCCCTGCGGACGCCCCGCGGCGGCCTTTAGGTCGGACTCTTCGACTCTATGCCCCTATCCACAAACCACAAAAGAGCGCACACTACTCCAGAGGTTTTAACCCATGGTTGCAGTATCCGGTGTTTGGAAAAAGAAGCGCGACGAGCTCAAAAAGAAGCGCGACTCCCTATTCGAGACCTACTCGAAAGACCCACAAAACTTCCACCTCGCCCGCGAAATCAAAGCCCTCGACGACCAAATCGCCGACCACACCCAGCAACTCGAACAAGAACGCCGCGCCGAGCGCCGGGCCGCCCCTGCCGCCAAACTCGTGACAACTCCCAAGCAATAACTGCAACCCCCTCGAATCCCTACATTACTCTTCAAGTATCGCAGACAGTAACCCCAATTTTTTCCCTTTGCGGCACGCTCATTCCATGTATCCTGTCTCCATTGTCCCGCCTCGTCTAGGAGCCTAAAATTGTCTACCGCACCACTTGCGTCCCAGCGCTTGTCGCGGCCGCGCGCGAAATATCTTGTATTTGGATTCATCGGCCTGATGGTCGCTTACGTTCTTCGCCATAACGAGCATTTCCTCATCGACGCCAAGGATCCCGAGTGGCTGCACATCAGCACTTTCAAGTGGTGGCTTCTCCCGCACGGCTTGATGGGCGCTTGCGCTCTCTTGCTCGGACCCATGCAGTTCTCTGACCGCCTCCGCCAGCGTTTCGCCAGGTTCCACCGCGTGGTCGGTCGCTTCTATGTCGCCGGCGTCTTCGTCGCCGCTCCCCTCGGCTTTTACATCCAGTATTTCGAGGAGCGCATGGGCGGCGCTCGTTCTTTCAGCGCTGCCGCCGCTGTCGACGCCATTTTGTGGATGCTCACTACCGGCATCGCCTTCGCCTTCATTCTCAAAGGCAAAGTCCAGCAGCACCGTCAGTGGATGACCCGCAGCTTCGCCGTGGCCATCGTCTTTCTCGAAGTGCGTGTAGTCCTCGGCGTTACCGGATTGGAAAAGGGCGGCGCCTTCGATGAAACCGTCGTCTGGGCTTGCGTCGCCTTCTCCCTTCTTTTCGCCGACGTCGTCCTCCAATGGCAAGACCTTCGCCGCACCCGCCGCGCCCCTGCCGGAGTTCCCACCGCCACGGTATCCGCCCCGTCGCCCGCCACGGCTGGAGATTGATGGGCGGCCGCACTCTTTCATGATCGCTAGCCCTGCTTAATTCCGCGTTGGGGCACGATATATCGTGCCTGCTCTTCGTTTTTCTGTTTTCAAATTTCCACTTTCTGATTCTCATTGTTGAAGTTAGGAGCGTTTTGCGCTGCGGCGAGACGCTCTCGCCCTCTGGCTCTAGTCCAATCCGTGGCGAATGAATGTCTTGATGACCGCCTGCCTGCTGACGTTCAGCCCGCTGGCGGCGCTGTCCAGTTCTTCGGAGCATCGAAGCCGTAAAATCCACATTCACGAGCTGGATCGGTTTTCTCATCTCGCCGGAGTTGCTGAAAAAGCGCGAAACACCCTGGCCCTTGTCCGCCATCCGGGCAATGGATTCGGCCGAGACCGGCTCCTTCTTCCACATGCAGACCTTCGGATCGAAGCTCTACCGCAGTTGTGGAGCGCCGATCCCGATCCGGTCGGGACGATCCCCTTCCATCTCAGCGCGACCCCGCCTGATGTAAACTAAGCCTGCCGGAGACACCGCCGCTGTCCACGCGTCTCCGCTAGGCACCCATGATCGCAACCCAACAAATCGCCGATTCTTACCGCGCCGTAACGATCAAAGACGCTTGGTACGGACCTTCGCTTGCCGAACTGCTAGCCCAGATTTCTCCCGAACTTGCCACCACGCCACCCGCTCCAGGCGCTCATACCATATCCGCCCTGCTTCAGCATCTGCTGCTCTGGAATGAGAGAGTCCGAAACACCTCGGAAAGCCATCCCATGCCTCGTTGGGAAGCCGAAAAGGAATGGGCCGAGCCGCCCATTCCCTGGAACGAACTCCTCGCGCGTTGGTACGAGAGTCGCGACCTGCTCGAAGAAAAACTCCGCCATTTTCCCCTCGCCGATCTACCGAAGCAAGTTCCCGGCCGCACCTACCCCTACGAAATCCTGCTCCCCGGCATCGTCCAACACACCATCTACCATTCCGCTCAAATCGCCATGGCCCTAACCATTCTCCGCTCGCGTTCCCAGCCCCTGCCGTAGCGGCGACCTTTAGGTCGGTTCTTGTCTTTCTCTTCGCTTTTGATGTTTCTACCGCCGGCTTGCCCGGAGCCTCGCAGGGCCTGGCCCTGAGTCCTTTCGCTACGCTGTCTTCTGATCTGACCCCCCGGTAAAGCGACTGATAAATCCCTGACCTGGTAGAGGATCAAAGATCGAAGAAACCGGACTGGTGACCTCAAAAAGAAAAGCTTCCTCCTATTGACATTCTATAGGTAGGATTTTATGATTCCTATAGAATGCCGACAGGAGATGGCTCTTGAATCCTGAACCCACCAACCTTTTGCAAGGCACCTTGGACCTGCTGATCTTGAAATCGCTGATCGCCGGCGAAATGCACGGATTGGGAATTTCACGCAGGATCCAGCAGATCACCGGCGGCACTTTTGTCGTGAAACCTGGCTCGCTCTTTCCCGCCCTGCACCGCATGGAAGAAGAAGGCTGGATTTCCTCTTTTTGGGGCGAGTCTGAGAACAACCGCCGGGCCAAATACTACCGATTGTGCAAAGCAGGATTGAAGCAGCTCGAACTGGAAACCGAGCGATGGGGTCGCATCACTTGGGCCATCGCTCAAGCACTGCAAGCATCGTAGAGAGGTGTTTAGTCATGCCGCTCCTTGTGAAAGCCCGAAGTTACCTGCGAAATCTTTTTTCCTCTCGCCGCGTGGACGCGGACCTCGACCAGGAGGTTCATGCCCACCTCGAATTGCTGACCGAGGAAAACATTCGCTCGGGCATGACGCCTGAGGAAGCGCAACGTACCGCGCGGATCGACCTTGGCGGCGTCGAACAGGTAAAAGAACAAGTCCGCGAGCAGCGGCTTGGGAATTGGCTCGATTCCTTGCTCTCCGATTGCCGCTATGGCCTGCGCCAACTCCGCAAGAACACCGGCACCACCGCGGTCATGGTCTTCACGCTCGCTTTGGGCATCGGCGCGGCCACGGCCATCTTCAGTGTGGTCTATGGCGTGTTGCTGCGGCCGTTGCCGTACACCGATGCGAGCCGCATCATGGCGGTGTTCGAGGTCACCTCTGAGGGCCGGCCGTCACGCCTGGCAGACCCAAACTTCGACGACTTTCGCGATCAAAACCGCAGCTTTCAAGCGATTGCGAAGTACAATGACAACGTCGTGTCCGTTTCAGGCGCTTTGGAGCCGACGCGTACGACGGTCGCGGGTGTCACCCCCCACTTTCTCAAGGTCTTCGGAGTTCAGCCAATCCTCGGGCGGGATTTCAGCGCTAGCGACGCCAAAAAAGGTGCCGGCCCCACCGTTCTGGTCAGCTATGGGTATTGGCGGCAGCGCCTCGGAGCGCCGCAAGACCTCTCGCAGTCGCACCTGAAGATTGACGGCGCGGCCTACGCGGTTATCGGCGTGCTTCCGGCCGGATTTCGTTTCCCACCAGACGTGGATTTGTGGCTGCCAGCTGATCTGGACGGCGAGAATCCAAGCAGGACATCGCATAACTACGAGGCGGTCGGGCGCTTGCGAGACGGTGTGACCGTCGAACAAGCGAATCAAGATATCAGCGCGATAGCCCGGCGCATTCACGAAACCTCGAGCGAGCAAGGCGATTATCTCCTCAAAGATGGAATGGTCGTCCCGCTTCAGGACTCCATGACAGGCAAAGCTCGCCCGGCGCTGCTGGTCCTGCTCGGGGCCGTGGGATTTCTGCTGCTCGTGGCGTGCGCAAACGTGGCGAATTTGCTGCTGGCACAAGCGTCGGTGCGACAGCGCGAGTTGGCGATTCGCAGCGCGCTAGGCGCCGCGCGCGGACGGCTGGTTCGTCAATTTCTTACTGAAGCCTTTCTGCTTTCGCTGGTTGGCGGAGGCCTCGGCGTGCTGGGAGCGTTCTGGGGCCTGGCGGGATTGCTACGGCTCGCGCCGCAAAATCTGCCGCGACTGGACAGCGTCGCGATCAGTATTCCAGTACTTGTGTTCGCGCTCCTTCTTTCCACTGCCGTCGCCGCCGGGCTCGGAGCGTTCACGGCCGCGCGCGCGACTTCCGGGGACGTTCGCAAGGGACTTGAGGAAGGCGGGCGCGGGCAAGCAGGCTCGCAAGGCAGCCGGCGGATTGGCGGGGCCATCGTGGCGGCGCAGATGGCGATCACCTTGGTTCTCGTGGTCGGAGCGGGATTGCTCGGGCGCAGCCTGCTGAAGGTGCTCGAAGTGAATCCCGGGTTCCGCGTGGACAAAATTGTGACGATGGACGTGTCGCTTCCGTGGTTGGAAGAGCCCAAAGCAAAAGCAAGTCAGCGGATTTTCTTTTCAAACTTGATTGAACGCCTCAAACAAATTCCGGGCGTACGCAAGGTTGGGGCGACGAGCGGCCTGCCGTTGGAAGGCGGCCTTCCCAACGGAATGTTTCTGCTAATGACGCAGAACGAGATTCCCAAGACCATGGATGGTTTTGGTGCGCTGATGCAGCAAAAGGATCGCCTTGGCAGCGCGGATTTCGGCGTCGTCACCGACGAATACTTCCAAGTTCTCGGAATTCCGCTGATTCGCGGGCGAATCTTTGACGAGCGCGACGGCCCGGATTCTCCGCACGTTGCGGTGATCAGCGAATCGCTGGCGCGCGACCGCTGGCCGAATCAGGATCCCATCGGCCACACCATCGACTTTGGAAACATGGATGGCGATTTGCGCTTGCTGACGATTGTCGGGATCGTGGCGGACGTTCACGAATACGGCCTGGATGCGCCGCCGCGTCCGACCGTCTACGTGAATTTATTCCAGCGGCCGCACCCGGCCATCACCGTGACGATGCTCTGCGATGCTGACACGCGCTTGGTTACTTCCGCGGCGCGCGGAATCCTGCAGGACCTGGACCCAGAGATTCCTGCTAGGTTCCGGACGTTTTCGCAAATCTATTCCGCTTCGCTGGGCTCGCGGAGATTCAACGTCATCCTCATTGGATTTTTCGGAATCGTCGCGCTGCTGCTCGCGACGGCAGGCGTTTTTGGCGTGATGGCCTATTCCGTCAGCCGGCGCACGCGCGAGATCGGCGTGCGTGTCGCTCTCGGCGCCGCTTCCGGCGACGTCCTGAGAATGATCCTGGGCCAGGGAATGCGCACGATTTTCGTGGGTGTGGCGCTGGGGATTGCCGGTTCGCTGGCCCTGACGCGCACAATGGAGTCGCTGCTCTTTGGCGTCACGGCCACTGACCCACTTACTCTCGGTGGAGTGACCCTGCTCCTCGTTGGGGCAGCGCTGCTGGCTTGCTTCGTTCCAGCGCGGCGCGCCACAAAAGTAGACCCCATGGTGGCGTTGCGTTACGAGTAAAATATGGTCCCTCTCGGGGACCACAAGCACTCCGAGAGTTATGGCCCGGCGAGCACATCATTGAAATTAAGCAAATAGGTGAACGGTGTTTATTGTCGGAGGCAGCCTCCCATAACCTATAGGGAGTCGTCAATCAACAAAAGACCTTTAATCATGGCTCAGATAATTCCCTGAGTGTATGAATTACACCAGTCCGAGAGTAGCGCGGGTGGAAGCGACCGCAGACTGCTCGTGGCCTCCAGGATTCGGCTCACCTGGCCTCCAATGCATCCACAGTTTTGTCCGAGCGTTTAGGAAGTCGTCTTCGTTCCTCGATCGGGCGGGCGCGGAAACTGGAACCATGGCAGTTGCTCTCCACGCCGGGCACGGAAAGTAACCTGCAACTGGAACATGATGTTCGATGACCGCCGGAGTGAAATGATTATTCTAACGACCTGCGGGAAAGAACCTGCGGAGCACCCAGCGCGTTTACTCCTCGGCGTGCTCCATGTGGTATTGCTTCAGCTTGCGGTACAAAGTCGTCTTCCCGATGCCCAGCATGCGCGCCGCGGAAAGTTTGTCGCCGCCCGTTTCGCGCAGCGTGCGGAGAATCGCGCGCCGCTCCAGCTCCTCGAGAGGCAGAATCTCGTCTTTCGCCGGCGCCCTTTCCGTGGTCGGATATTGTAAGTTGGAGGGAAGGTCCGCGACGGCGAGGATCGGCCCGGAACCGAGAGCGACGGCGCGTTCGATGGCGTTTTCCAGTTCGCGCACGTTTCCCGGCCAGTCGTAGGCAATCAGCCGCCGCATGGCGTCTTCGGAAATGGTGCGCACCGGCCCTTGCGGATCAGAAAATTTTTCGAGAAAAGCAGTCACCAGAATCGGGATGTCGCTCTTGCGGTCGCGCAGACGCGGCAGCTTGATCTGTACCACGTTCAACCGGAAATAAAGGTCCTGGCGGAAAGCTCCCGAGCGAATGGCGGTTTGCAAGTCCCGGTTGGTGGCCGCGATAAAGCGCACGTTGATATGCCGGCGTTCCGTGGAGCCCATGGGCTTGACTTCGCGCTCCTGTAAGGCAGGGAGCAGCTTGGCCTGCAAGTCCACGGGCATATCGCCAATCTCGTCGAGAAAAAGCGTGCCGCCTCGCGCCGCTTCCAGCAAACCTTGTTTGGCCTGCAGGGCCTCGGCGAAAGCGCCTTTTACATAACCGAACAGCTCGGATTCAATTACTGTGGGCACCAGCGCCGAGCAGACCACCGGCGCAAACGGCCGGTCCTTGCGTGGCCCCGAATAATGAATGCTGCGCGCCACTAGCTCTTTTCCCGTTCCGCTTTCGCCCAGCACCAGCACGGGATACTCATGCTGGCTCACTTTTTCGATCATTTTGTAGACGCGCTGCATTTTCCTGGAGACACCGATCAGCCCGCCGAATCCCGGGCGCGTCCGCAACTGCTCGCGCAACAGGCGGTTTTCCTGCTGCAGTTCCACGGCGCGCGCCACGCCCTCCAGCCGGGTGCGCAGTTCCTCGATGCGGAACGGTTTCGTGACGTAATCCACCGCGCCCATGCGCTTCACTTCCATCGCCGATTCGATCGTTCCGTACTGCGTCAGCACCACCGCCGCTACCTCCGGATGGAGCTCGTGCACCTGTTTCAACAGTTCCACTCCGCTGCTTTGCTGCAGCTTCAAATCGGTCAACAGGATGTCGATGGCGGAATGCTCCAGGACCTGCAGCGCCTCGTCGGCAGTGGCCACCGCGACGGCCTTCATCCCGCACTGTTCCGAGACCGTAGCGCAGGTCTCGCGAATGGACACCTCATCATCCACGATGAGAATGCTCATCGGCAGAACGTCGCGGCGGACCGCTACTTCCTCAGTCATGACTGGGACCATGATAAGCCTCCGGTTGGTAGCTTTGCCAGCATTTCGAGTTCCGTTTCAGGAACGCCACCAGGCTTATTTATCTGTCAAGACATTAGTTGGATTAGAACCATGTCGGCAAGTTTCATTTTGAGATCAGTTTCCGCCCAAGCACCCGTTTCAGTCGCAATCTGGGAATGGACTCCTCCGGGAACCCCCACCATCGCCCACCAAATGGAGCGGGCTCCCCGAAACCTATGGAAGAGCCCGGGAGCTGGTGCTCGTATTGTTCCGTTCCCTACCAGATGCAGCGAGCGGCTACCTGGCCAGGGTAAGGCCCTCGAGTTTTTTTAGGGTTTGGCCTTTTTCGCCGGCGCAGGCGCAGCTGTCTTCTTCTTGGCTGTTTCCCCGCCGCCCCTGCTGAGCAGCGTCAAGGCATCCTTGGCGCTGAAGGGGAAGCGGCGAACGGACTGTTCGCCGGTAGTGCTCAGCGTGACGTCGACGCGCCGGTTGCTGGCCAGCCGCACGGTCAACAGGTTTTTGAGGATCTTCTGCTTTTCCTCCGGGCTGATTTCCGGATCGGCTTCGACCTGCGCTTTAACCTCCGCGTCAGTCATGTTCTTTTCGAAGCCGAACGCCTTGACCTCCAGCTTATCCGCTGGTACGCCCTTCTCCACCAGGTAGCTCCTGTTGCGTTCCACGCGCCGCTCGGAAAGCTTGATGTTGTAGTCCTTCGCGCCGCGAATGTCCGCATGGCCTTCCAGAGTCAGCTTGGCTTCCGGTCGATACTTCAAATACGACAGGAAGTCACTGGCGAGCTGGTCCAGCGTAACCGCCTGACTGGGCAGCAATCCTCCCATCGGTTTCGCCACCGTCGGCTGCGCCGTCGGGAAGTAGATGCTGTGCAGCGCCAGCTTGGCTTCCAGTCTTTGAATTACCTTGACCTCCGGCGCTTCCTTCACCTCCACGCTCCCAGCGGCCTCGGCGGTGCCGCCGCGGCCATCATTGACCGTGCACTTTACGGTGTAGCTCCCCGGCTGCAGGCCGGTGGGATCAAACTGTACATTCGAGCCGCTGCCCACGATCTTTCCGCCGGTGGTGGTGTAGGCGTAGGTCAGCGGGTCGTTGTCCGGGTCGCTGCCGTTGCAGGCGACGCCGGTGCGCTCGCTCGGAAAAATCGGGCTGCGCTCGATGGAGAGCGACGCCGTCGGCGGACGATTGGGCTTCTCTTCCACTTTAATGTCCGCGGCGCACGACGCCGTCCCACCCCGCCCGTCATCCACCTTCACGTTCACGGTGTACGAACCAACACCCACGCTCGTCGAATTCCAGCGCGCTTCCGGACCTGTGCCCTCAACTGTTCCGCCCGTGGCCGTGTAGGTGTATGTCAATGGATCGTTGTCCGGGTCGCTCGCCGTCACGTGTACGGCCACGCTGTCGCCCGAACCAGCAAAAATCGAAGCTGGAGTCACCGAGCACGCCGCCACCGGCGGATGGTTCGGCGGAGGCGGCGGATTGGGAATGCCGAAGCGCACCACGATGCCGCTCGCGGCCCGGAAACTGTTCTGCCTCGCGGTGGCCGCGAGCGAAGTCCCAGAGAAAGTGGTCATGAAATAATCCAGCTGCGCCACGCGCCACGCCAGATTCTTCGTCAGCACCATGTCCAGGCCGCCGCCCGCCGCCAGAGCGAACGCATCCTGCTGACCGGCGCCGGTGACCTGGCCGTTGCCTCGCGCACCACCCACTAGAAACTCACCGAAAGGAACAAAATAATCAAATTTGCGCCAGTTCAGCCGCGGGCCAAACAAAAACGAAGTGACTCCGGCGTTCACCGTATTGTTGTTTCCGGTCACCGGAAAAATGTTGCGCTGCCCGCCATACGTGCCCACTTCGCCCGTAAGGCCCAGCCATTTCGACCCGTTATAGGTAAAGGAAGCCGCTCCACCATTGTTGCTGTAACTCGTAAACGGATCACCGGGCGAAAAATTGAGGTAGTCATAGGTTCCCGCAATCTCAAATCGCGGCAACAACAGACCCGGTGGACGCGTATCCTTCTCCGGCGGTGCTTCTGCTGGAAAAGGAGTCGGCCGCGGTGTGGCTGGCAACGCGAATACACCCTTCCTCGCGATCGCATTGCCGCTCCCCACGGCGCTGTTCGTTTCCGCAGCGTTGCTACCCGCCGGAGCATTGCTGGAAGCCGCGCTTTTCTCCGCTGGCGCCGCCGCCATCGCCGTATCGTCGCGCTTCGCAGTGCTGTTCTGCTGCGCGCACAGCGGCAAAGCCAAAAGCGCGCTCATCCCAACTGCTGCACACCAATTGCGCATCCCATTCCTCCTGAGCTCCCTCATTGCAATCCCGTTTGATTCACGCGCCCGCCTGCTGCTGGCGGGCTCCGTTAAGACGCATTGCAGTTCTTCCACTCGTCGCTTAGTCCAGGCCCACCTCTCCCCACACTCCTGTCTCGACAGAAGGAGAAACCTGAAAAGCAAAAAGGACGCGGCCCAGTAAGGTTATTCCACAACTCGCTTTCCGTGCAACTACTTCCTCGCCGTTCTCGCCGTTCCCGGCTTTGCCTACGCGCTGCCCTGCTGCCTTATAGGTCAGATGCCACGGGCGACTGATTCCTAAGAGAGAGAAATCTCTCTTTCTCCCCGCGGCCCATTAGTGCCCTTGCTGTGCCGGACTTGTTCGCCGCTTGGCTTTCAGCACTACATCCACGGAATCCGGCCGCCCATTCCAGAAATCCAAGCGGATGCGCCCGTCGGCAAGCTGCGTAACCGTCGCGGGGATCGCGCTGGCCGTCAAATACCATCCCGCAGGAAGGACGACGGCATTCCGCGGCCGGCCCAGGCTACGGTCAAAAACCAGTTCGTCGCCATCCAACCGGTAACTCGCCGGAGCCGTATACGTCTCGGAAATCCGCAAGCGCATCGATTGCCCTTTCTTCACCGGCGGAAACGAAATCAAAACGATTTGCGTCGCCGGCTTGACCGCTTCCTCGGATGCGATCTTCGCCGCGGCAAGTTCCGCGCCGGTCATCAGCCGCGTTGCCAGCTTTTCGCCGGTATCCAGCACATACGCCGAAGGATCGGAAACCGTGCTGCCTTCTCGAACTACATTGAGGTATTTGTCTGTGCCGGGCCGCGATTCCGTGTAGTCGTGATACAAGCTGAAAGCGTGCGTCTCCGGTTGCTGCAAAAAATAAACGATATCGCGGTCCTGATGCGCGCGCTCGGAAAGTCGCTCTCGCTCCGTTTGGCCCTCGAACGGGGCTTCCCAACTGCGCTTTTGCGTCGCTGGATGCGGCGCAGCAGACGGCCCCGTTTGCGCGCCCGGCTTAGCGCGCAGCATCAAGTGCGCTTCCTCAGCGCCGGCATTCATGAAGCTGATGGCCATGCGCCCATCCGCTTCCGGCAAAACCTGCGAAGGGACGTTGCAAGCCACCAATTCGTATCCCGCAGGCAACACCACGCTGTTCCGCCGAATGCCCAAGCTGCGATTGAAAACGATGGTCTCGCCCTCGCGGTAGTAGCTCTTGGCATCCTGGTACGTCTTGACGATCAGGATGCGCCCCTGCCCCTCCGCTGGAACAGCGCGCGCCAGTTGCACCTTGATGTAATTCCCAGCAAGATCTGCCTCAGACATCAAGGGATCCTTGCGAGCCTCCGTTCCGCTGACAACTTCAAACCGCAGGGGCTCCCCACTCATCGCATCGTAAGCCGCTTCGTCGCTCGCCGCGCTCCCCTTGCGAATCGGATTGAAGTACACCTTGGCTCCCGCAGTCGTCGCGGTTACTTCGTAATAGATCTTGAAACTCACGGTTTCGGGCGCCAGCAATTCGTAGCGGGTGTATTCGTCCACCTCCGTCTGCGCTGTACCAGAAGCGGCCGCTGCAGCGGGAGGTTGCTGCGCGTCCAAACCCATGCTGAAGCAAACCAAAGTAAGTGCCGCAATAGCAGTTATCTTGGTCATGAGTTCCGTGTCTCCTATTTCTTGCCTGACATTAAGACCACGCAAATACTGGCGCAAATGCATTTTGCCTGTGACAGACAACCACAGGTGGCCTAAACTTTTTTAGGTGAGCTGGAGAATTGTCTCATGACCTTGGATTTAAAAACCCGAAATCGCCGTCGCACTCGAAGCCCTGGCATCTGCCAGCGGCCGGTCTGTGGGAGAGTATCTGGAACAGCTCGTGGAAAAGGAGCTTCCGCTCAAGCTGGATGACGCCGCCCCTTCGCCGGACAATGGCAAGGTTTGGGAAAACGGGCTATTGTCCTACCGGGGTGGCCGCTGCTGATCCGCCAGGAGCATCCTTAGAGCATTAACCCCTTCGGTTCTTAGCTATCTCCTTTAGAATCCGCAGTTCCAAAAACACGAGCCCTTTAGAACGCGCAGATGCGAAAAAGTGGGGGGTGGAGGTAAATTGTTAACGAGCAGCTAAGCTAGGCTAAACTATCCGCCGCCATGCCTTCCATCACCACACTTGACAATCTTTGGACCGGGCGGCCGCACACCATTGCCGCCGCGCTTCTGGAATCGGACGGACATCGCTCCGTCGTCGACCCCGGCCCGGGCTCCACTCTTGAAACTTTCCGTCAACAGCTGCAGACCCTCGGCCTCGGCGTGGGCGATCTCCATGCCATCCTTCTCACGCATATCCATCTGGACCACGCCGGCGCGACCGGCGCGCTGGTCCGCGAGAATCCCCGGCTCGCCGTGTATGTCCACAAGCTTGGCGCGCCGCACATGATTGATCCCTCCAAGCTCCTTGCCAGCGCGCAGCGCTTGTGGCCCAACGATTTGCAGCGCTTGTTCGGAGAAGACCTTCCCGTTCCGGCGGAAAATTTGCGTATCCTCGAAGGGAGCGAAACGCTCACGCTCGGCTCGCGCAAGCTCGCAGTCGTTTACACGCCCGGCCATGCTTCGCATCACGTCAGTTATTTCGACCAAGCCGAAGGCGTCGCCTTCGTAGGCGACACCACCGGTGTGCGCATCGCGGGAAATTCCTTCGCGATGCCCGCCACTCCCCCACCGGACATCGATCTGGAAATCTGGGATAAATCCTTCGCCGCCATCCTGGAGCGCAAACCGACGCGCCTCTTTCTCACGCATTACGGCTATTCGGATGATCCCTCGGAACACATTTTATTGTTCCGCGAACGCCTGCGCCGCTGGGCCGCGCTCACCGCGGAAATCTTGCGCACCGCCACCAGCGACGCCGCCGCCATGGATTCTTTCATGTCCGCGACCTACGCCGAAATCTCCAAGCATCTCCCCAGTGGCGAAGCCGACCACTACGCCTTCAGCGCCGGCTTGAATCTTTCTTTTCTCGGCCTCGCGCGCTATCTGCGCAAACGTGCCGCCGCCGCGTCGAGTGTTCCTTAGTCGTTTTCAGGTGTCGGTTTTCAGTGAAGAAGCAAAGGAGGTCTACGCGGTCGTTCCTGACGACGACATTTCTTCCGGACCCGCCGCGGGCTCTGCTGCAGGCACCGTGAGCGCTTCGAGGCGCGCGGAAAGCGCTTCCACCAAGAGATCGACGAGCTTCTTCGCGCTGCTGCCGTCGGAATCCTTGTCTGGATTGTACTGCGCCACGTCCAGACCGAGCAGATTCTTGTGTTTCACAAACTCGATGAAGAACGCGCGCACGTCGTCGAAACGCAATCCGCCGCTGCCTGGCACATTCACCGCCGGAAACTCTTCCGCCGCGATCACATCGACATCGAGATGGAGAACGAATTCGCGCGCGTCGGCGTGCACTTGCGCCAGCGCATCGTGCGCCGCTTTGCTGCTGCCTTTGGATTGGATGTCGGCGGCCAGAATATGCCGCATCGGCGACTTACCGAGGAACTCCTGCTCCGGCGGATCGAGCCTCTCGATTCCAAACAGCGTCACGTCCGGCTCGCGCACCAGCGGCGCTTCGCTCCAGAAGCGCACTAGTTCTGGCGCGCCCCTACCGATGATGTGCGCCACCACCATCCCGTCGATGCGGCCGGAGGGGGTGCTCGCGGGAGTGTTTAGATCGGCGTCACGATCCATCCACAAAAGATTGAGGTGCTTGTAATAACGCCGCGCGCCGGTAAGCAAGCCGATCACTTGCGCGCAGTCGCCGCCCAGAACCAGAACGAGCGCGCCACTTTTTACCGCCAGCTCGGCGCGCAGCTTGAGATCATTCAGGCCCGCGACGATTTCGGTGAGATTGCGGGCGCGCCGGTGTTCATCGTCATCCGCGAAGAGGCGCGGAGCGCAATCGCCGTAATCGACGATTTCGTAGCCCGCAGCCTGCAGCTTTTCGGCGAGCCCCGCCGCGCGCAGCGCCGCCGGAGCTTTCTCGGTTCCCGGCGCGAATCCCGCGGCGCTGGAGGGCGCGCCAATCAAGGCAATCTTCTTCGGCTGACGGACGATTTTGACCGCCAAGGTCTAACTCCTTGTCTTGTATTCCCGGGCTACCGCGCCAGGGCACCGATGGCCGGATGGTGCAAACACTGGGCTGGAACTCACTCCGGACCTGCTCGGCGTCCCCTGCCGAGTCCCGCAAAATTTTAGCGGCGCGGCGCCGGCGCGATGGTCGCCAATTCCGGCGGCAACGTGAAGCGCACGTCCTCGCGGATCAAATCCAAATCGCGCTGATCGGTGAAGCCAAATTCGGCAAGGCGTTCGCTCACTTGCTCGACGAGAACTTCTGGAGCGGACGCCCCCGCGGTCAAACCCACGCGCGAAACGCCTTCGAGCCATTTTACGTCGATATCCCTCGCGGAATCGATCAATTGGGCTTTGACGCCGCTGCGCTGCGCGACTTCCACGAGGCGATTCGAATTGGAACTGTTCGGCGAACCCACGACGAGAATCAGATCGACGTCTTTGGCAACCTGTTCGACCGCTTCTTGGCGGTTTTGCGTGGCGTAGCAAATATCGTCGCTGGCAGGCCCCTGGATGAGAGGAAATTTCTGGCGCAGACGCGCCACGATTTCCTGCGTGTCGTAGAGGCTGAGGGTCGTTTGCGTGAGGAACGAGAGCTTGCCAGGATCATCGACTTCGAGGGCATCGACGGCGGCGACGGAGTCCACCACGATGGTGCGGTCCGGGGCTTCGCCGGACGTGCCGACGATTTCCTGATGGTCGCGATGACCGATCAAAATAATGGTGCGCTTTTCACGGGCAAACTTCAGCGCTTCGAGGTGCACTTTAGTCACCAGCGGGCAGGTGGCATCGATCACTTTCAGTTCGCGCGACTTAGCCTCATCGCGAACCGTTGGGGGAACGCCGTGGGCGCTGAAAACGAGCACGGCACCGTGCGGGACTTCCTCGATGGCTTCGACAAAGATGGCGCCACGACGGCGTAACTGCTCGACAACATAGGTGTTATGGACAATTTCGTGATGCACGTAGACCGGTGCGCCGTACGCTTCCAGCGCTAGCTCGACGATATCCACGGCGCGCACGACACCGGCGCAGAAACCCCGCGGCCTTACCCTCAGCAAAACCTTTCCATTCGTGGCAGTCAGCATTGTTGTCCTAAATCGATAGTTCCCGAAGACTCTATCATACCTTACGCAAAGGCTTGCCTGCATCCCGTTTCCTCTAAGTTTTCTCTGAGGGTGCCACCTCTTGCTTCGCTCGATTCACACTGTTTGAAGTTAGCGTCGGAGGAAAGGAAAAACGGCAGTTCGAGTGGCCCGGCTCAAGTCTTTGGACGTTTCTGGTAGGAAATATGGCGAAGAGGGACCGAAGGTGGGAGAGAGGGCCGGAGGAATAGGGTAAACAGGGGAGGCATAATGCAAATAATTCCTAGCGACGGGTGCGGTTCTCCATGAGTAGAGTTGCAAAACCTGAATTCTGAATGACTTATATAGATTCGCTTTTTGGCACTTCGGGAGCAGAGTGCACCCCTGCCCGGGCCTCATTCCTTTCGTCCCTAGAAAGCGGAGTCGGAAACCTCCGCACACAAGGGATTGGAGAACGCAAGCAAGTCCAATCCCACGAAATACCATTTTTTCTGGCGTGCGGAGTTGTGTCCTCGTCCCTTCCAGCGCGCTGAGAATGACGAGGGACTTATGAACTCGGCCATCTTGCTTGTAGACGTAGCTTCGGCTATCCGCGATTCCTGGAAATCATTCCTACAAGCTCATCACTATGATGTATTTACCGCGGAAGACGGCGAATCCGCCGTACGGGAGTGTCTTGAGCTGCAGCCGGACATCGTGTTGCTTCACGATACTTTGGCGGACGTCGATGTGTTCGAACTGTGCCGGCGGCTGAAGGGAAACCCGCTGAATCTGCAGATTCCCATGGTGCTGATCAAGCCTTCCTCGGATTCGGCGGATCTCGCCCGCGGACGCAAGGCCGGCGCGGCCGAATTCTGGGGAGCTTCCACCTCGCTCCGGGAAGCTCTAAGCCGCGTGGAGTCTCTGCTGCGGCTCAGGGGTTACATCGATGAGCAGGCCAAGTCCGTGGTGCTTTCCTTGGCGCGCAGCATTGAAGCAAAAAGCCCGCTCATGGACGGGCATTCGGAACGGATCGTAAAGTACGCTCTGCAACTGGGAATTTGCCTGGACTTGCCGGAAGAAAGTTTGCAGGAGTTGCGGATCGCCTGTTTGCTTCACGATATTGGAAAAGTTTCGGTGCCGGATGAGATTCTGCTAAAGCCGGCGGCTCTGAACGAGGAAGAAACCGCGATCGTCAGGCAACACCCGGTTGTCGGAGAGAATATCTGCGCGCCGCTAAAGTCATTGCGGCGAATCCTGCCGGCGATTCGGCATCACCACGAGCGAATGGACGGAAGCGGCTATCCGGACGGCTTGCACGGGAACGAAATTCCGTTGATGGCGCGGATTCTGCAAATTGCTGACATTTATGACGCGCTGGTAACGGCTCGGCCATACCGCCTGGCGCTTTCTTCCGAGGATGCTTTGGATACTCTCCATCAAGAGGCCAACCAGGGTCGACTGGACACTTCGCTGGTGTGGAAGTTTGAGAGAATCTGCAGAGACGGCGAGTGTGTTCCGGTGAGGGGAAGAAGCATGCTAGCGTCTTACTACGCTTAAAAGCATCGTTCGAGCGGATGTTCCACACGTTGGCAATTCCTTTTATTTCTATCCAAATTGGCGCTCGCGGATAGGCCTGGCGGCGCCTAAAATGCGGCCATGATGGCTGCAGGAATGAAAGTGACGCCGGTGACGTTGGAAGGCCGGCAGGTGCGGCTGGAGCCTTTGGCAAGGGGGCAGCTGGAGGGGCTGGCTGCGGTTGGCTTGCATGAGGAATTGTGGCGATGGATTCCCGCGGCCGTTCGAACCAGAGAGGAAATGGCCGCCTACATCGAAACCGCGCTCGACGAGCAGGCGCGGGGCGTTTCGTTGCCGTTTGCCATTCTTGAGAAGGCTACCGGACGCGCGATCGGGAGCACTCGTTACGGCCATATCGACTGCACACATCGTCGCGTCGAGATTGGCTGGACGTGGGTGGCACGCGAGTGGCAGCGAACGGCGATAAACACGGAAGCGAAATACCTTCTGCTGAGGCATGCCTTCGAAACGCTGGGCTGCATGCGAGTGGAGTTGAAAACGGATTCCTTGAACGAGCGCTCGCGCGCGGCGATCTTGCGAATTGGCGCGAAAGAAGAAGGCGTTTTCCGAAACCATATGATTACAGCGAGCGGACGCATCCGGCACACGGTTTATTTCAGCATTATCGATTCCGAATGGCCGGCGGTAAAAGCGGGCCTGGAAGCGAAGCTGAATTCCCATCGCTAGGGCCCGCAAGCCGGCGCGAGACCCTAACTTTTGCGCAACTTGTGTTGGATCGGTTAGCGCCCGCACATTATAATCTAAGTTAAAATTTATCTTAGCATCCAGGTGCTTCCATTTTTCCTAAAGACCGCGGCTAATTTGCGGACTCTGATCTTGGGAGAAGAGCTTGGCCACGCGCGACAATCCAATGAACCGCCGGCGCAGCGAGCGCGTGATGCTACAAATGCGGATCACCGTGATTGCGGACGACACTGCGCATAAGCCCCGGCAGGAAGAAGCGTTAACGCTGATCGTGAATGCGCACGGCGGCCTGATGAAGTTGAAGATGGATGTGCACGTCGGCCAACCAATGCGTCTCTTGAACCCACGCAACAAGGTGCAGCAGAGCTGCCGGGTGGTGCGCGTGGATGATACTTCCCCGGAGTTTTTTTCCGTGGCCTTCGAGTTCGATCAACCGAATCCTAAGTTCTGGCCGGTGGTTTTCCCGCCTTCGGATTGGGCCGCCCGCCTGCCTGACCATGCGGCAGGCGATGACAGCGACTCGAAATAGCCGCCGGCCGCTTAAGGATTTCGCAAAGGCCTCGTACGTTCGCAACTCTTGAAACAATTCCGGGTTTAACAGAACCGGAAAGGGTATTTGCATTGGAGGACGCGCGAATGAGGTATCGAATGAGCAGGTTGGGAAGGCCGCTGTTGGTGGCGGCAGCGATTTTGTTTGGCGCCCTGTGGCTCGCGGGTTGCGATGAGCGCGTGGAGACAATGCGCAACCGGGATATTGCGGTCTTGAAACATCAGACTTGGGCATGGCAGCCGGCGCCGGCGAAGAAAGAAGCAAAAAACGAACGGCCGGTAATTTCGCGGGACGTGCTCGGGGGCCGCGAAACGGCTGCGCCACAACCAGATCCTGCTAGCGAGTCGGTCCGGAATGAGCTGCGCACGGCGATCGAGCGGCAACTGACAGAAAAAGGATTGACGCAAATAAGCGATCCGGCAGCGGCGGATTTCCTGGTGGATTACCACTATGCGATGCGACGCCACAATGCGAGGGTGGAACGCGTGTATCCCGGCGCCTATCCCGGGCTGGTATGCGGACCGTATGGATGCTGGCAAGGATGGGGCTACGGACCAGCGGAAGTGGGTTACGAAAATATAAGGTTCCGCGAAGGGACGTTTGTGCTGGCTCTCTTCAAACGCGAGCCGAAGGGACTGGCTTATCGCGCCTGGGGCGTGGAGCCGCCGTATCGCACGGTCTTGTCACACGATCAGGTTGACAGCATGGTACACGCTTTGCTGAAGGGGCTGAAACCCAGGGGGTAGGAATCATCCGCTTTCGCGAAAGGCTACATCCTTGGGCACGCTGGGACGCAATTCTCATATTTGTTTGCTTCCCTTGATTTTGCCAACTTAGAACAATTTGCTTTGTTTACGCCCGGGCGCTTTCTCTCTATCCTCTTAGTCCATGCTGGACACCAGACAAGTGGTGCTCATCACCGGCGCGAGCAGCGGGTTCGGCCGGCTGATCGCGGAGACTCTGGCGCGCGAGAACTATCGGGTTTTCGCCACGATGCGCGACGTGAAGGGCCGCAACGCAGGGGCGGCGAGGGAAATTGCGGAGCTTGCCCAGCGCGAATCTCTTTCTTTGCAGACGCTGGAGCTGGACGTCACCAAGGACTTCTCGGTGGAAAGCGCGGTGAGCAAAACCGTGTTGCAATGCGGACGTGTCGACGTCCTAGTCAACAACGCGGGCCACGGGATCATGGACTTGACGGAAACAGTGACGATGGCGCAGGCGCAGCGGCAGTTCGACACCAATTTTTTTGGCGTCTTGCGGATGAATCGCGCGGTTCTTCCAACCATGAAAAGGCAAGGCAGGGGCTTGCTGGTGCACGTGAGCAGCGGAGCGGGGCGCCTGGCGATTCCAGGCATGGGCTTGTATTGCGCGAGCAAGTTTGCGATGGAAGCGGTCGCGGAAGTCTACCGTTATGAATTGGCTTCGCAAGGAATCGACTCCGTGGTGCTTGAGCCCGGCGCCTACGCTACGCCGATTATGGAGAAGCTGGAACGCGGGGAAGATCCCGTGCGCAAGAGCGGGTACGGCGAAATGGCGGAAATTCCCCAGATAATTAAGGCCAAGATTGGAAGTTCGCGGGCGAATCCGCAAGAGATCGCGGATATCGTACTGCAAATCATCGGAACGCCCGCTGGCCAGAGGCGACTGCGTTACCGCGTGGGACCGGGTGGGCCGGGAGTGCAGAGAATCAACGCGCTGACGGACGAAATTCAGGCTCAGCTTCTCGAAGCATTCGGGATTACGGAGCTGACGAAATTAGAAACGCCAGCTACCGGGGAGGACTAGTCCCCACTCTCGGTAACTGCGGACCACGTTGCATAGTTAAGGGAGCACGCCGAAGACGGCGACGGTCGTTTTGGTGCCGATGTAGACCCTGCCGTTAGCAACCATCGGTGCGATGAAATGTCCTGCCACCGAAGAGAAGTGGTCGCGGCTTGCGGCGGCTTGGTTCGAGTCGTAGAGTTCCTTGGTAAGATCGCTGGCGTCGTAGGCCAGCAGAATGCCAGCTCCCCAGTCCAGCGCCCAAACAATTCCTTGCGCGGTGCCATTCGCGGAGACGCTGGGAACCGCTCCATTGCTGCCGAAAACATGGGCGCTCTGCGAGGATGGAGAAGTCGCCAGGAGCGCTTTGGAAACCGGGAAAGCTTTGAGGTTGCTGTTTGTCGGACAAATGTACACGGTGTTATTGAAAAAGACCGGCGACGAGTGATTTTCGCCCGAGGTTAATTGGAATTGCTGGTAGACATTGTTGGTCGCGCTGTTGAACTGCCCCATGTTGTCCCGGTCCACCACATAAAGATTCCCATCCTTGCCGGCACCCACAGCGAGATGTCGGGTAATGTTGTTCGCATCCACCAGATCGGGCAGCAGCAGCGGGCCTGCCGAACCGAAATCGTCGTCCCGGCTGTCTTCGTTCAGAGTGTTAAACGGAGTAAAGTAATCCGCGACTTGCAAGCCCCCTGAAGTGGAAAGGCGCACGAAGGAATTTCCGTAGCTGCTGTTTGTCCCAGGGGTATCGCCAAAACCGTTGCCGCTAATTACATAGATGTTCCCCGACGCATCTGCAGCGGGACCGCCTCCGCCCATCCACATGCCGCCGCCGGAATTGTTGGGGACTAGATCAATGGCGCCGGTTTGTATCAACGTGCCGGCATCAAAAGCAATCACCCAGGCGGAATAGGGGCCGCAATCCCCATACAAGCCTGACCACGCGGTGTAAATGATGCTTCCACTCTCGAGTACCGCGGCACGATCATGCTGAACCGCGGGATCAAAAGTGACGATGCCGCCGCTGCTGTGCCCACCCGTACCCGGGTAAGTTGCGGTGATGGTTGTGGGCCCGCCAAACAGCTCGTTCCCATTTGTCAAATCCAGCGCGTGCAGCCGGTGGCGGATGTTTCCGGCGGAATTCTGCGACATGGCCTCGACGTAGATGGCGTTGCGGGTACGGTCGATAACCGGCGTCGCGGTGATTCCGTTGGGATTGAGATTCCCGCATGGCAAGCTCGTGGCAGGAGCTTCTCCACTGGGAAGGACCCTGGTTTGCCACAGGACCGTCGCCGAACTGCCGCTGATGCTTTGCGCGTCCACCGCGTACACCGTGTCATTTTCCGTGGCCACATACAAAACGTCCTTGTTTCCCTGTCCGGGGATTGCTAACTGGCTGAGGAAAAGCGTCTGGCCGTCGATCTGGCCATCGACGGCGAACTCGCCCACCTTCCCGAACGTCGTAGAGTTGACGTTGGCCGTGGTCAGCAGCGTCTCGGTGGAGTTCACACCGCTTCGAGAAACATCGTAATGGTGCGTGACTACGTCGGTGGATCCTCCGCTGTAGGGGGCAACAGGCGCGCCCCCATTTTTGCTGGAGTAGCCACTACAACCCGCCAGGGAAAATGCAAGGAGTACAATTGCGATTGAGCATGACAGTGAGATTCGCCGCATGAGCGCATTCCTCGATATTAAATTGAGCGTCTGGGCTGAACAGGAAACGGAAAGCCGGTGCATACCGGGCGGTCTAACGAGTTTAGCGAATACATAAGACGCGGACCACAAAAAAATAACTGGAAAATGGCATTAGAGAAAACTGTAGCGTCATTCTAGAGTCGCGCTTGGGGAATTACACCTGAACCGAGATACGCTTGGTGACCAGCAAGCAACGTCGCCCGCTGCGGAATTTTCGAGCTTAGCGGCTTGCCACTGCTCACCTGTTCACTCTATTCTCGTCTTCTCTTATGGAACTCGAAAATCGTGTGGTCCTAGTTACGGGCTCCGGACGTGGCATAGGCCGAGCCATCGCGCAACTTTTCGCGAAAGAAGGCGCCGCTGTGTTTCTTACGGCGCGCACGGAAAAGGAGCTCGCCTCCACAGCGGCGACGATAGCGAATGACGGGGGACTGGCCGGTTACGTCACGGCCGATCTGGCGCGGGAAATGGATTGCGCGCAAGCCGTTGCCGCGGCTCGAGCAAAGTTTGGCCGGATCGACATCCTGGTGAACAACGCGGGGCACTACGGCCCGGTGCTTCCCGTGGAAGAATATCCTCTGGCGGAATTTGACAACGTGATTGCCGTGCATCTGCGAGCGGCGTTTTTGCTGTCGAAACTCGTGCTTCCGGAGATGTACGCGCGGCAGTCCGGTGTGATCCTGAATATCTCGAGCCTGTCGGCGAAAGCTGCCTATGCCTGGGGCTCGGCGTATGCTGCCGCGAAAGCGGGAATGCTGGGGCTGACGCGGGTAACCGCGGCGGAAGGGGCGCGGAAAGGCGTGCGCGTGAATGCCATCTGCCCTGGGCCGGTTATGGAGACTCAAATGTCCAAAGATCTGGGTGCGGAGCTCGCAAAGAAAATGGGCGTGAACGAAGAGGAGCAACTGGCCGGTTTTTTGAGCGGCCTTCTTCAGGGCCGGGCGCAAAAAGCCGAGGAAATAGCGCGCGCCGCGTTGTTTCTCTGTTCCGAGCAATCCAGCGCGATGACCGGCCAATCCATCAACGTCGATGGCGGCGTGGCATTTTATTAGCGGTTTACCATCGCTGTTCCCTGGATCTTGCGAGACTTCAAGGTATTTGATGGCAAGCGGATCATGGCCCAGCCGGGGACCTCGATTGCCGAAGATTTAAAGCAGGTAGCTTAGCCTGCAGGGAGTTTCAAGAGAAGCCTGCCGGCGGAGCAGCGGAGCAAGGCAACTCCTTCTTGTAGACGGCGTCGCTTTTCATCACGAACTTCACATTTTCCTCCCTCAAGGATGCCGAGCCTATCAGACGGCGGAAGATTCGTCGCGCCCTCTAGAGCCTCCCGCCGGACTGGAGCGGCGCGAACTTGGGAATTTTCCACGTCAATATCGACAATTGAGCGAGGTTCGGCTAACATCTGCTGCATGGGGTTCTAGGAGAAGCACGGTTTGCTGAGCGGTAGCGGTAAATGCTTCACGCTGAGGTGAACGGAAAGTCACTTTTTTGGAGCAGACGTGAGCCAGTCGTCCCTGATGAACACTCCCAGCGATTCGGTCGGGGAAGAAGCGCGGCGCAGCACACGCATCGAACGCTCGGTCCCGCTGATCGTTTTCGGCCAGAACCGGCTAGGCGAGCCGTTTGTGGAAAGAACTGTGTCCACCAGCCTGAATCTGCACGGTTGCCGCTATCCCTCGCGGCACGATTACGGCATCGATTCATGGGTCACCCTGCAAGTCGTGGGATTGAATGTGGAACCAAAGCCGCCCGCGGTGCGCGCGCGAGTGCGCTCGGTGCACACTTCTCAGAGTTCGCGGGAGTTGCAGCAAGTCGGCGTGGAATTGGAAAACCCTGGAAATGTTTGGGGGATCGTCACTCCACCCCAGGATTGGGTGATCGCCAGTGAAGGAAATGCGCCGATGGCGCAATTTGCCACTGCCGTCGCGCCCGCTCTGGAGCCCTCTCCCATGATCGAGAAGCTCGAAGAGCCGCCGGAAACCCCCGAGCACAAGATGGCCGAGGTCGCCACCTTCCCGTCTCCCTCACCCGTGGTTGCCAAGCCGCCAGCGCCAAAACTGGCTGAAGCTCCGAAGCCGCAACGCGTCGTTATCACCCCGGACGGACTGATCAACGCGCTGCAAGGAAAACTCCAGCAAGCGGCGGAAAAAGCCGTGCAAGCGGCAGTAGACAAAAAAGTGGACGAAGCGGTGCGCGACGCACTCACTTCGATTGATGACGTACGCAATTCCAGCGTCCGTGAGATTGAAGAACTTTTCCCCACGCGCATGGAAGCGTTAAGACTTTCTTCCAAGGGTGAAGTTTCCGGCGAAGTCGCCTTACAGTGGAAAGAGCAGATGGAAAAGTACCGCAGCCAAGCGGAAGAGATGGTCAAGCGGCTCGAGAAACAAGCGGCGGAGCTGCGGCGCGAACTGTTGAAGTCACAGGAATTTTTGGAACGCGTGCAGCGCGAAGGGGAGCCCCAGCTCCATGTGCGCTTGAACGAAGCACTGGCCAAGGCGACTTCGGAGTTCGAGGGCGCAGCCGCTCGCACGGCGCATCGCCGCTACGAACTCATGCTGGAGAACACCCACGCGGCGATGCAGGAAGCGCTGATGAAGCTCGATGCCCGCTCCGCGGAAGCGCAAGCGCTGATCCATGGCGCGGTGAATTCCGCCCTGGAGACATTCCAGCGGCAGACGGACTTGCATGTGAACGCCATCCTCGACGAGACCAAGGAACGAGCGGGGTCCGCTCTCGCCTCGCTCGATGCGGAAAGCCGTGCGGCCTACGAAGCACGTCGTCTGGGATTGGAAACTGAGGTGGCCCGCGCCGCTGAACGCTCCACGGACCAATTCCGCAAGGGAATGAAGGCTTTTCTCTACTCCTGTCTGGTGGCCGCCGTCAGCGCCGTGGATGAACATTCAAAGTCCACTCTTGACGGGCTCACGAAAGACAATGGCAAGACGCTCTTTGCGGCAGAAAACGATTCGCCCACCTCGGATGACGAGGAAATTATTCCCGACAAGGACCTCGATCCATTCACCCACTAAAAGGCCCTAAGCTAGCGCGTGCAAAGCCTGAGCATATAAACAAGCGCCATACGCGATGCCTCTGTAGAAAAGAAAAAGCCAACCGCTTTCTCAGGACGGTTGGCCTTTTTCCTTGTTCCTATTGTCGCGGAGACCGCGTCAATCCTGAAGGAGGCAGGTTGACCAGTTCCGCTTGTGCTCCGGCCGAGGCCAGAAAATCATAAATTCAGTTAGCGGGCCGCCGCCGAACCGGGGCGCCGAAACGGCCGGCGCGCCGCGTCTTCGATCGCGTAGATGCCCTGCCGGGTGGCCACCATGACCGGGTGCTGGCTATCGGCAAGCCGCTCCACCGTCGCTGCCCAAACGCGGTGCAGCATGTACAAGCTTCCCACGACGGAAGCAACGGCTGCGAATCCGACGGCAAACAGCGCAAACACCGCCAGCAATTCCCATACGAAATACATTTGCAGCGAAACCAGCGCTGCCAGGAACATCCACATCCACTTCCGGCTTTTATCCTGGGTCTTCATCGGAACCCCATCCCCTTCAACACTGGCAGCTCTTTCGGGTTTCGCTTGCTGCACCCTTGCTGCACTTCTTAGATGCTGGCCCTGTCCGGACGGGCAACTCAAATTCCTTACCTGTCCCATTTGACACCCAAAGAGCCCAAAAAGCGATGGTACTCGAGTCACATTTTTAGCTGTAAACGAGTCTCCTAGTACCGCACATTTCGAAGCCGAAGCTATATAACTAAAACAAAATAAATGAGTTATTATGAATCCGACTTTCGCCTCGGTTTTCGCCTCTTTTTCCCTGTACTGGCTGCGGATAACCTGTCCTTCTGTACAGGGGTTTCTGGCCTCGGTTTTTAGTGCATTCACCAGCAGAAACGTATCAGGCTGCTGGCTAGAATCACGACCCAACGATCGATATATTTCGCTTTCTGTTCGCTTTTGTCAAGTGGGAAGTTCCTCCGGCCATGAGCAGGCAGTCCATCAAGAATCGGTAATTGTTTCGGATTATACAATTGTGCTTTAATCCAGCCGTCGCCAGCATCCCACTTCAAAATGGAACTCCTTGCCGTTCTCGCTGTCATTCTAATTATCATTACTCCGATTCTCGCCATTTCTGCTTTTGTTCGCGTTCAGAGTCTCGCGGAGCAATTGCGGGGCGGCTCTCTGCTCTCCGTCGGAGATCGTCTGTCCGCTTTGGAACGGCGCCTTGCTAGCATCGAGAAGTCGCTCTCTTCCCGGGAGTCTCAAAGGACGCACGAAGCGAAACCCGCACCTGCGCAAACGATCCCACCGCCCACGCCTTTACCCTTGGCTCCTCCAGCTTCAGAAGCTTCGCCGCAGCCCGCCCCTCCGCCGCTTCCAATTCCTCCGCCAGCTCACCTCGGCGAGGTCCGCGCCCCGGCGCAGATGAATGTGTTTGCCGCGCCGCCGCTTCATAGCTCGAAGCCGAAGTCGTCGACCAGCCTCGATCTGGAAACGTTGATTGGCGGGCGCTGGCTGAACCGCATCGGCATCGTGGCGATCATCGGCGCGGTCACTTTCTTTTTGAAATACGCGTTTGACAACAACTGGATCGGCGCCAGCGGCCGCGTGGGTATCGGAGTGCTGCTCGGCGCGGCGATGCTCCCCTGGAGCCAGTGGCTTTTGAACCGCGGCTATTCCTACTTTTCGGAAGGTATCGCCGGCCTCGGTGCGGCCGTGATGTATCTTTCGATCTGGGCCGGCTGCCAGTACTACAAGCTTTTCAGTCTCGATGTGGGCTTCTACGCCATGATTATCGTCACCGCGGGCATGGCTGCAGTGGCTTTAGGCCGCAACTCGCAGCGCATCGCCCTGCTCTCGCTCTTCGGTGGATTCCTAACGCCGGTACTCGTCAGTGAAGGCAAAGATGCGCAAGTCGTTCTTTTCACCTACCTCCTGATTCTCGGCGCCGCGCTTCTGGTCGTCGAACTGCGCCGCGACTGGCGCTCGCTGACACCGATTTCCTTCCTTCTGAGCCAATTCTATTTCTGGGGCTGGTACTCGCAGTTTTATCGTCCCGACAAGCTCGACCGCACGGTGCTTTTTGCCACTTTCTTCTTTCTGCTTTACGCCGCGCTGCCGGTCATCCAAGCGGTCCGGTTTTCCGGGTTGCGCGAGTTGGACATCCTGGTAGTCCTGGCGAACTCCTTCGCGTATCTCGGGGCACTCTACGTCGTGCTCTGGCCCAAAGATCGCTGGCCGCTCACGCTGCTAGTGCTCGCGTTGTCGGCGGGTCACATACTTGTGGCGCGCCTCGTCCCGCCGCCCAAACCGGGCGAATCCCCGCTGACGCGATTGTTCTTCGCCGGCTTGGCCTTGACCTTTGCTACGCTGGCGATTCCCATCCGGCTCGACGGCAAATGGATCACGCTGGCGTTTGCCGTTGAAGGCGCCATCCTGGTCTGGACCGGCTTCCGCTCGTTGACCGGCCACTTGCGCGCCGGTGGTTATTTCCTGCTGGGGCTCGCCGCGATTCGGTTGCTGATTTTTCCGTTGCCCGCGTCGCAATTTCTATTTAATCAGCGCTTCGCCGCTTATGCCGTCTTGATTCTCTGCTTCGGCGTCGTCCTCTACGCCGCGCGCGATCATTCTTCTTCTGTCAGCGGCCAGGAACTCAACGCGCTCGGCGTTTTCACCGTGGCTATCAATGTATTCGGGCTGGTCGCGCTTTCGCTCGAACTCTGGGATCACTTCGGGTCTCATGCTGGCCTGGGGATTGACTCGGGTCTCGCCCAGCACCTGGCGCTTTCTCTACTCTGGACGGCCTACGCTTCCGTGCTGATCGGCCTGGGAGTCAACCGGGAATCCGCACTGTTGCGCTGGCAAGCGCTCGTGCTGTTCGGTTTGGTGGTCGTCAAGGTCTTTATTTACGACAGCTCGTTTCTGGAACGTTTCTATCGCATCGTTTCTTTCTTCATCCTCGGTCTGGTACTGCTCACCGTTTCGTTCCTGTACCAGCGCAAGGTGGCTCGCGAGCGTTCTTCCCCATGACCTCCCGAATTTTTTCGCTATTGCTGGCGGCCACCAGCCTCGGTGCTTCGGCGCTCTCCACCGATCTGCCTTCCGCGTGGCGCTCCTGGCGCTACTCTCGCGCCATTGAATCAGCCGGCGCGGATGCGCTTAATTACGTAATTCTCGACCGGGAGGTTTTTTCTCATTCCGAAGATCAGCTCGCGGACCTGCGCGTCATCGACGACCTCGGTCACGAGGTTCCTTTCCAAGTGCGGTCGCAAATTACGCCGCCGCCTCAGCCTGTCAGCGTCCCTGCCACAGTTCGAGAGAACAGTTTCGTTCCCGGGCAATTCACCCAGGTGGTATTGGACCTCGGCGAGCGCGCAAGTTTTCACAATAGCGTTCGAGTCGAGACGCCGGAGTCCGATTTCATCAATTGGGTGGAAGTGGCGGCGAGCGACGACGCTCACCAGTGGCGTATCGTCAATGCCCGCGCGCCCATTTCCCGTTTCCGCAAGCAAAACCTGGAAGGCAATCAGCTGGTTCGCTATTCGGAAAACAACGCGCGCTATTTGCGCGTGCGCATCCAGGAAGCCGCGCACACTTTTCAGGTAAGCGGCATGGAGGTTTTTTCATCACCTTCCTTCAAGACCGAAAGCCCGGGGGAAAGTGGCGCTCTTCTCGGCGCGGTCTTGCTTCCCGATTCGAGCGGCGCGCCTTCCGAAACGCAGTGGACGGCGGACCTAGGGGCCGCCGCGATTCCCCTTGCCAGGTTTAATTTCGAGACGACGCAGCCCGAGTTTTACCGCGCGGTGCGCCTGCTCAACAGCACTGATAGGAAAGAGTGGCGGTCTGTCGGCGGAGGCGAGATTCACCGGTTTGTAGTCAACGGGAAAACCGAGGAATCTCTCGGCGTGCAGTGCTACGAGGTGTGGGGCCCTCGCTACTGGCGCGTGGAGGTGCTCAACGCCAGCGACGCTCCGTTGTCTGATGTTCGTCTCTCGCTAACGATACCTTTGCGCTTTGTTCTTTTCCATCCGGTACAAGGCCGTTCCTATCGCCTGATCTATGGTAATTTCCGCGCGAAATATCCCCAATACGACCTCGCACGAACTCTGCACATCCAGGCAAACGAGGTGATGTCGCACCTGGTATTGGGCGCTGAGGAAGTGACTTCCAACTACGCCGATCCGCGCCCCTTCACCGAGCGCCACCCCAATCTGCTGTGGGTCGCGCTGGCCATCGCCGTCATTCTTCTTGGTACCGCCGCCCTTCGCGCCATGCGCACGCCCAGCTCCGCGTCATGAAAGAACAAGGTCAATGGACAGCTGGTCGGTTGGCTTGACCGGAGCAGATAGAGCGTTTTCGGGAGTTCGCAAGCAATATTGAAAACACTGTCGAGAAAGCCAACCTCAGTTTCCCTTGAATGTGTAACCCGCATCAAAGGGCAGCTTGCCGTCGACGCGCAGAACTTTCACGGAGCTATTGATGGAATAAACGTCGATGATTCCGACCGCGCCGGGCGTGGCTTCCACCGTGTGCAAGAGTTCTTCGTCACTGCCCACGATCTTTACGATTAGGCGGGTCTCATTCGCTTTCGCGATGGCCGCCTTGATGTCGGCGGCTGCATCTCCAAAGAGTTTCTGCATGGTTACGCGCATTTCGGGAGCCTCGGGATTCTTGATGACCAGCAGGAAGCTCTTCCCGTCAGCCCAGTTCTTCTGCGTGCCCTTGCACAATTTCACCAGGTCGGCCAATGGCACGTCCGAAAGCTTGCTCCCCGCGGAAATAACGACCGCCATATTTTTGACCGCGCCAGCGGTCGCGCCGCAGGCCATCGCGGCCAAACAAAGCATCGTTGTGAGTCGCAGCCATTTCGCGTGGCCCATCTGTTTCATAACTCCAGCTCGCTTTCAAGCAGAGTACTTGCAGTATGTTCACTCGCCGGGGTGCGGAGCAAGCGCCGGTTTTTCAAAATGTGCTCAACTGTGGGCTGCTTCGTTTCTCGTTCTTCCGTTTCCCCTTCTTTCTCATGGCACACACCTGTCCACCGGACCAGTATCGCCGGGCCCTCGCGCCGCGCTACGTTTTCAACCTGTGCTCATTTTCTTTCTTTTTCAAACGGAGAGTATTTCTCTATGCATCGATTCACGGCACGCTTCTGCCTGTTAATTTTTCCTTCTCTCGCTGGCACTGTCGCCTGGGCGCAAGCTCCCTCTCCCCGCTTTGCGACGGCTTCCGGCCGCGCCGGGAACAGTGCCCGGCCCCCAGCCGGCGCCCCGCAGCAGCTCTTCGGCTCGATTCCGCTCTCCACGCATTCCGAGCAAGCGCGCCATTTCCTCGAGCTTGCCGTGGACAAATATGAAAACGCCACCTACCGCGAGTCCGCCGCTCTGGCGCGTCGCGCCGCCGAAGCAGATCCGCAATCTTCTCTCGCCTACGCCATGGCCTCCTTCGCGGCTCGCCGGATCATGCCCGATGGCGTAGCCCTTGCCAAAGCTAAATCGCTTCTCACCTGCGCTACTCCCGACGAACAACTCCTCGCTCAGTGGATGATTGGAATTCAAGACCGCGACCTTCTCCCCGCCATCGCGAGCATGAATGATCTTTTGAAGCGCTTCCCCCGCGACAAGCACGTTCTGTATATGACGGCCGAATGGCTGCTCCTACAGCAGGATGACGACCGCGCGCGCTCCATGCTGGAATCAGCTCTGCAAAGCGATCCCGCGTTTCCCGCCGCGCTTAATCGCCTCGGCTACGTCTACATGGGTGCCGGATCACCCGACCCCGCGAAAGCGATCGCCTCCTTGAAGCGTTATGCGGAAGTCGAGCCCGTCTCTCCCAATCCCCAGGACTCGCTCGGGGAAATCTCCCGTTTTGCGGGCGACGACGCCGCTTCCCTGGAACACTACGCCGCCGCCCTCAAAATTGATCCCACGTTTGTGAATTCGCAGCAAGGCCTTGGCGGCACGCGCACGCTGATGGGGGATTTCAGCAACGCGCGGAAGGAATATGCCCGCGCCATCCAGATCGCCGACAATCCCGTCGACGAACTCGATGCCAAGTGCCAGCAAGCCCTCGTATCTTTCTGGGAAGGCCATGCCGTCGACGGCCGCAAGGCTCTAGCCGCTCTCGCCGAACAAGCCGCCAGGAAAAAAGAACCTAATGGGCAATTTGAAATCGGTCTGGCCAGCGCCATGCTGGCCGTTGATTTCACCGCCGAGCTGACTCAACTCCATGCTCTTTCCCTTTTTCTGGAGAAGCCTCTGGCCGGCATGAGCGAATCAGACCGCGTTATGAATCGCGCCACCGTTCTCCGCGAACGCGCGCGGGTCGCATCGCTCAACGGCCTGGCCGAAAATGCCTCCGAGGCTGTTTCACAGATCGCGGGCCTTGCCAATTCTTCGCGCGACTCCCTGGTCATGAATACCTATGAATCCGCCCGCGGGTACCTACTCGTCCTGCAAGGCGATCTTTCCACGGCCGCCGACGAGCTGGCGGCTGATCCCCACTCCCCGCTGGCCTTGGAGCAACTTGCCGTCATTCAGGAAAAACTCGGCAACGCCGCGGCTAGTCAAACAACGCGAACGCGCCTGAAATATCAGCGCGCCCCGACCGTGGAATGGTTTTTGGTGACGCACAAAAACTCTGGCGCCTCCCGTTAATTTGATCTCTGCAAACAACAACGCGTTGCCACGGCCAATTCCACGCCGTGACAACGCGGGTTTCTTGTCTCCGATAGAATCCTCTAGGCTTTTTTCACCTGCCGCACGATCCACACGAGAATTACGGCACCTACAAACGATACGACGATCCTGCCGATGAGTCCGTCCCAGCTGAGGCCAAGCAGTCCAAAGACAAAGCCGCCAACTATGCCGCCGAGAATCCCTAGGATGATGTCCACCAATATGCCGTAGCCTATGCCTTTCATCACTTGGCCGGCGAGCCAACCGGCGATCAGCCCCACCACGATGGAATAAATCATCTGTGTGTCCCTCCTCTTCTCCCCCGTTCGGATAGCCGTTCCTGCCGCGCGTCACTTTTAGAACGCTCCTTGCGGAATGTCAACCGCGCGCCTTACACTGGCTCGCTAGAAAAATATTCAGCCGTAACGGAGCGTTGATGAGTTCTCGCATTCGCTCGTTTTTTCTGCCGTTGTTGATTCTTGCTCTGATAAGCGCGGCCTGCTCGAAGTCTCCCGCGTCCGGCGATTCGTCCGCCGCCGGAAAACCCGGCGCTCGTCCCACGATCGTCTTCATGACCGACTTCGGCACCGCCAACGACGCGGTAGCCCTCTGCAAAGCCGTCATGATCAATATCGCTCCCGATGCCCGCAT
This sequence comes from Candidatus Cybelea sp., assembly GCA_035510055.1. Taxonomy (GTDB): domain Bacteria; phylum Acidobacteriota; class Terriglobia; order Acidiferrales; family UBA7541; genus Acidiferrum. Next base: position 45,099 of record DATKHV010000081.1, read on the forward strand.
TATGGACATTACTCACCGGGTGACGCCCTTCCAGATCGAAGAAGGCGCGCGCTTTCTCGAAGCCGTTTCTCCTTACTATCCGGCGGGAACCGTTTTCGTAGCCGTAATCGATCCGGGCGTGGGCACCTCGCGCAAAGCCATCATTGTCAAAACAAAAAAGGGCCAGTTTTTTGTTCTCCCCGACAATGGCCTGATCACCCCCGTGATCGACCGCGACGGCCTCGATTCCGCACGCGAAATCACCAATCCAGGCTGGATGATCCAAGCCGCCATCTCTTCCACGTTCCATGGCCGCGACATTTTTTCTCCCGCTGGCGCGCACCTTGCCGCCGGATGGGATTTCCATCTCGCCGGGCCCGTGGTTCCCCAGCTCGTCCGCCTCACGATGAAAACTTCCACGACTACCGATAAAGGCATCGCCGGCGATATCATCGCGCTCGACGATCCTTTCGGCTCCCTGGTGACTGACATTCCCGGCGACGAGTTCAAAAAGCTTGGTTACGAACTCGGCGACAAACTCAGGATCGAGATCAACAAGAAACAGGTGACCCTCCCCTACGTGAAGACTTTTATGGACGTCCCCGTGGGCGAGTTGTTGCTCTACATCGATTCTCGCGACCGCGTCGGCATTGCCGTCAACCAGGGCAACTACTCCAAGAAGTTTGGCGTCGAGCCCCCGGGCACAATCTTTATTCCGCGCAAAGGCGCACCCATCAAGGGTAAATAGCCACGCGTCGTGGCTCGGCCGCTCTGAGGCTCCGCTCGGCTCAATTTTCCAGGGAACTTCTCCCTCCCATGAACGTACCTTCGTTTCAGTTCTTCATCATGTGGGTTCTGAGCATCACCCATTACCACCAGGGAGGTCTCGACCATGGGAGTGATTGGCCAGCAACTCAAACAAGTGTTTCGACGGCTCGGCCGCGCGCCAATGTTTACGGCCGTTACGGTGATGACCTTAGCCGCCGGCATCGGCGGCAACACCGTAGTCTTCAGCGTCCTCGAAGGCGTCCTGCTGAAGCCCTTGCCCTATCCCAAGCCCGAGGAATTGATAGGCGTCTGGCTTACGGCGCCCGGCATCCAGCTTAAGGAAGCCGAATTGTCTCCCTCCGACTACTTCATCTACCGGGAACAAAACCGCACCCTCCAGGACATCGGTCTTTACGCGGGTGACTCCATGAGCATCACGGGTATTGCGGAGCCTGAACAAGTCCCCGCCATGCGCGTCACGGATGGCACTCTTCCGCTCTTGGGTATTCCTCCCATGCTTGGTCGCACATTTTCGAAACAAGACGATTCCCCTGGCGCTCCCGAAACCGCCATGCTCACTTACGGTTATTGGCGGCGCAAATTTGGCGGCGATCCCTCCGTCGTGGGCGGGAACATCATCGTAGATGGCCAGAGCCGCCAAATCATCGGCGTCTTGCCCCAGCGATTTCACTTTCTTGACTGGGAAGATCCTGCCGTGATCATCCCGTTTCAGTTTGACCGGAACAAAACCCATCTTGGCAACTTCAGCTACGACGGCCTCGGCAGACTCAAGCCCGGCGCCACTGTCGATCAGGTCAACGCCGACGTTGCCCGCATGCTTCCCATTGTGATGACTTCCTTTCCTGCGCCGCCCGGCTTCAGCATCAAGCTCTTCGAGGACGCCCACATCGGCCCCAACGTTCGGCCGCTCAAGCGCGACGTTGTCGGCGACGTTGGCAGCGTCCTCTGGGTTCTCATGGGTTCCATCGGCATGGTTCTATTAATCGCCTGCGCCAATGTCGCCAACCTGCTGCTCGTGCGCGTCGAAGGCCGCCGCCAGGAATTGGCGCTGCGCGCAGCACTAGGAGCCGGTTGGAGTCGTATCGCCGCCGAGTTGTGGCTTGAAAGCCTCATTCTCGGCTTGCTCAGCAGTTTGCTTGGTTTGGGACTTGCCTGGGGCGCGTTGCGTGTTCTCGTTGTGATGGCGCCGGCAGGGCTGCCGCGCATTCATGAAATCGGCATCGATGGTCCCGTTCTGCTTTTCACCATCGCGATCACCCTCTTTACGAGTCTCCTATTCGGCGCCATTCCCGTCTTCAAATACGCCGGCGCGCAACTAAGCACCGGCATTCGCGAAGGCGGGCGCGCGCTCAGCCAAAGCCGGGAACAGCATCGCGCCCGCAACGTGCTGGTCGTCGTGCAAGTCGCGCTTGCACTCGTTCTGCTAATCTGCTCGGGGCTCATGATTCGCACCTTCCGCGCTCTCACCAATGTGCATCCCGGATTCGCCGGGCCTTCCGCACTACAAACCTTCCGCATCTCAATTCCTGGCGCCTTGGTGAAAGAAAACGAGCAAGTCGTCCGCATACAAGAAGAGATGCTGCACCGGCTCGCAGCCATTCCGGAGGTATCCTCGGTTGGAATTACTTCCAAAATCCCAATGACTGGCGGTGGCTGGCACGATGCTATTTTTCTTGAGGACCGTCCGTATGCCGAAGGCCAGCTTCCGCCGCTGCGCGCCTTTAAATTCATTTCGCCGGGATATTTCGGAGCTCTCGGCGCCCCGCTGCTTGCGGGACGGGAGATCACCTGGAACGACACCTACAAGAAACTCCCGGTCGCCATGGTTTCCGAAAATGTGGCTCGGGAACTTTGGCATGACCCCTCCGCCGCGCTTGGCAAACGCATCCGGGTCAGCACTAAGGACGACTGGCGCGAAATCGTCGGCGTCGTCGGCGATATTTACGATGACGGCGTCAGCCAGCCCGCCGCCACCTCCGTCTATTGGCCGCTTCTAATGGACCACTTCGAGGGCAATGATTTCGCTTTCCGCGATGTGGCCTTCGTCCTTCGCAGCTCCCGGGTCGGCTCGGAAAGCTTTCTGAACGAGATCCGCCAAGCGGTCTGGTCGGTGAACGGCAATCTTCCTCTAGCAAGTGTTCACAGTGTCGAGTATTTCTACAAGCGCTCCATGGCGCGCACTTCTTTCACGTTGATCATGCTTGGCGTGGCCGGAGCCATGGCGCTGTTGCTCGGCGTCGTGGGCATCTACGGCGTGATTGCTTATTCCGTTTCGCAACGCCGCCGCGAAATCGGCATTCGCGTGGCGCTTGGCGCGCAACAACCGACTCTTACCGGCATGTTCGTCCGCCAGGGGCTCTTCCTGACGGGCATTGGTGTCGCTTGCGGACTCGTCGTCGCCATCATCCTTATGCGGCTGATGTCAACGCTGCTTTTCAAGGTTAATCCCACGGACCGGCTAACCTATGTCGCCGTGTCCGCCGGCCTCGTCGGCACCGCCTTCCTGGCCAGCTACTTGCCGTCGCGGCGGGCCGCCACCGTCGACCCGGTCGAAGCCCTTCGCGCGGAGTGAAGCGGGCGGCGCGACGAACGATTTAGTCGATTCGGCGGGGGTGGGTACCTCCCCCACCACCCCAGGCATTTGCATCAATATAAAAGGAAAGGACTTACGAAACTTGCATTTCGTAAATGATTGATTCTAAAGGGGGCGATTTCGGTTGTGTAGGGTTTGCCAAGGCTGAACTGGCTGGTTTGAGAAAAGAAAAGCAGGAACTGGGCTCCCGCACCCAAGCGTATTTATCTATAATATAAAATATATCATTACTTATACATCTAGCAGGGCGATTTTGAGCTTTTTGCGGTTTGTTTTTTTGGGGGGGGTAGGCGGGGGCTCGGTATCCGTGGGATCGGTGGGCGGAAGAGTTGCAATTTCCTTCTACTCGCCCAACAATGAACCAGTGTACCGCCTGTAAAGCGTTTTGCTTGGGGAGTTTCAGATTTGGATTTTCGAGTTCGCAATTCTGGAGGTTCCACCATGCCAGAAGCCGTCATCGTCTCCGCTGTCCGCACCCCCGTGGGCCGCGCTTATAAAGGTTCGCTGCGCGCGACGCGTCCGGACGATCTTGCGGCGCTGACCATCAAGGAAGCGCTAGCTCGCGTACCCGGAGTCGACGCCAAAGAGGTTGACGATGTGATCCTCGGCTGCGCCATGCCGGAAGGCGAGCAAGGCATGAACGTCGCGCGCATCGCTTCGCTCTGCGCCGGTCTCCCTGTTGAAACGAGCGCAATGACCATCAATCGCTTCTGCTCCTCCGGTTTGCAGGCCATCGCTCTTGCCGCCGAGCGCATCCGCTCTGGCTCCGCCGAAGTCATCGTCGCCGGTGGCACCGAATCCATGTCCATGGTGCCCATGGGCGGCAACAAGATTTCGCCGAATCCCTGGCTGGTGGACAATTATCCCGACGCCTACATTAATATGGGCCTCGGCACGGAAAACATTGCCCGTAAATTTGGCATCAGCCGCGAGCAGGCCGACCAGTTCTCCGCCGATTCGCACAAGAAAGCGCTCGCCGCTATCGCCGCCGGAAACTTCAAAGAGGAAACGATTCCAGTCGCAGTGAAAATCACCGCTCTCCCCAACGGCAACGGCTCATCCTCGAAGCCGAAGGGCGGAACGATCAAACCAGCAACGCAAACGTTTACCTTTGCCACCGAGGAACTTCCCCGCGCCGACACTTCGCTCGAAGTTCTCGCCAAACTCAAACCGGCCTTTCATGCGAAGGGATCAGTTACCGCGGGAAATAGCTCCCCAATGAGCGACGGCGCTGCCGCCACCGTCATCATGAGCGACACTCGTGCCCAATCACTGGGGCTCAAGCCGCTCGCGCGATTCGTCGCTTACGCCACCGCGGGCGTTCTACCTGAAGAATTTGGCATTGGCCCCGTGCGCGCCATCCCCAAAGCGTTGAAGCTCGCCAGCCTCTCGCTTAACGACATGGCCGTCATCGAACTCAACGAAGCCTTCGCCGCGCAATCGCTCGCTGTAATCCAGCAAGCCGGTTTGGACGCCACTCGGGTTAATCCCAACGGGGGCGCTATCGCGCTCGGTCACCCTCTCGGCTGCACGGGCGCAAAACTAACCGCTACGATCATTCGTGAACTGCAGCGCCGCAACGGCCGCTATGGCATGGTCACTATGTGCATCGGCGGGGGCATGGGTGCCGCCGGCATCTTCGAGCGCCTCTGATAATTTTGCTTTTGGGTTAGGCATGTTGGTTCTAGTCATTCTTGTCGCTTCGATCCTTGTCTTTCGCGGACTTGGCTTGGCGGGAGCGCCGGCTTTCGCTTCCTGGTCCGCGGATGTGCGCGATGGCCTCGCGGTCATGCTTCTTTTCACCGCGAGCGCGCATTTCACGCCAATGAAGGAAGACCTGATTCGCATGACGCCGCGATGGGTTCCCTGGCCGCGAGCGATGGTATTCTTTACCGGGCTTTGCGAGATCGCCGGTGCGATTGGTCTGGTGATCTCCACGACGCGGCGTGCCGCGAGCATCGCGCTGATTCTTCTTTTCATCGCACTCTTGCCGGCCAATATTCACGCGGCCCGTGCTAGCGTAACTCTTCGCGGGCGTCCGGCAACACCTCTTTGGCTGCGGGTTCCGATGCAAATGCTCCTCATCGTTTTGGTTTGGTGGTCGACGACGCGATAGCTCCCGCCTTTGCGAGACAATGGATCCGCTTCAGAATCCATGGCATTTTTCTCTTGACCGGCGCTTAAGAATCGGTGAATATGGCGTTAGACGACATGTCGTTGGAGGACATATATGGAGGTCAGCGAGCCGGTTTTGCTCATCCTTCTGAGCCTTTCCGAACAACCTCGCCACGGTTATGCAATCCTGCAAGACACCGAGAGGATGAGCGAAGGGCGCGTGCGGCTTAGCACCGGGACTTTGTACGGAGCGCTGCGCCGCTTGCTCGAGGATCAATGGATCGAGCGTTTTAAGGAACAAGACAGTTCGCGCGGAAGGCAAGCGTATCGGCTCACTGCGGCGGGGCGCCGGAGCCTGCAAATGGAAGTGGCGCGGTTGAAGCATCTCACGCGCGTGGCCGCTCTGCGTTTCGCGAGCAAGGAGACCTAGCTATGCGTGCACTCTACCGGACACTCCTACGCCTTTACCCGCCCATCTACCGTTGCGAGTATGGCGAAGAGATGATGGACGTTCTGTCGGAATTGGAGACCAAGACACGCACAAGGGGCGCACTGACGCGCGCCTCGTGCGCAGCGCATGAGACGGGCGGCTTGCTGTATGGCGCGCTTCGGGAGCAGTTGCGGAGCTTCACGGGTTCGCAGGGAAACGAGATGTTGTCAGTGATCTTTTCACCCATGTTTTTATCAAGGAGGTTCACAATGCGATCTGAGTTTCGGTTTCCCAAGGCCACAGTGGGGTTGATGATGGTCATCCTTGCGGCCGTGATGTTTACGATTGAAAAGGCCAAGGCTATCTCGGCGTCGGTACCTCATACGAATCCGCCGGTCGGCCCCATTCTGTCCGCGCAATTCACAATCTTGCCCTCGCTATTATTGGTCTTGATTAGCGCGGTCGTGGCCGGAATGCTCGGCTGGGGCATTCTCTTCGCGCTGCGCCGCTCCGGCGTGCACCACCTTGCCGAAATGAATACTTCCGCGAGCCAGCGCTCCGGTAAATGACTGTAATGATTCTGTGAGGTACGGATAATCGAGTTAGGAACAGCTAGGACTTAGCCTTCCACAGGCCGACGGTATTGCCTTCGGGGTCCTGCATCCAGGCAAAGGTGCCCTCGGGGATTTCCACTGGCGGCACAAGCATCTTGCCGTTAAGCGATTTTGCTTTTTCCAGATAGACGGCTACGTCGTCCACTTCCACATAGAAAATCGTGTATTGGTGCGGCTCGTGCCCGAGCGACGTGATATGTCCGGCAATGCCGCCAGTTTCCGGGGCGATCATCGCCGCGGGCCCCATGGCTTCGATCTTCCAGTCGAAAAGTTTCCTGTAAAATTCCTGCGTTTTCGCGCTGTCTTTGCATCCAATTTCAAAATGCACCACGGCTCGTCCCATGTATCCTCCTCAGGTCGAAATGTTGCTCCAAAAGCATCCCAGCGTGCGCAAATCTATCAATTTTCCGGCGGTCCCGCGAATGAATTTCCGGTGAACGCCTCTCCCTAATGGCCCTCCATTTCTCGTGTGTCGAAGTGTTGGCGGGGGCGCATCCAATGGGTACACTCTCGGTATCGGGAAGGAGACTGCCATGTCGATACGACCGGTGAAAAGATTGATCAAGTCCAAGCCTACAACGGAAGGCGCGGGCGTGCATTTGCGGCGGGCGTTTGGGTTTGGGAATACGACGGACTTTGATCCGTTCCTGCTGCTGGATGATTTTCGCAATGACGTGCCGGAGGATTACCTGGCGGGATTTCCTTGGCATCCGCACCGGGGGATCGAGACGATTACGTACGTGCTGGCGGGAACGGTGGAGCATGGTGACAGCATGGGGAACAAGGGAGCGATCGCGGCTGGCGATGTGCAATGGATGACGGCGGGGAGCGGAATCATTCACCAGGAGATGCCCAAGGGCGACCACGCCGGGCGGATGCACGGCTTTCAGTTGTGGGCGAATCTGCCATCGGCGTTGAAGATGACGGCGCCGCGGTATCAGGAAGTGAAGGCGCTGGACATTCCGGAGATCAAGGACGACGACGGGACGCACGTGCGGGTAGTCTGCGGGAAATTCTGGGGGCAGAGCGGGCCAGTGGACGGCATCGCGGCCGATCCTATTTATCTGGACGTGTCCGTTCCGCCGGGACACAGAAAGACGCTGCCGGTGGACATCACCCGGCACGCGTTCGCGTACGTTTTTGCGGGCAATGGAAAATTTTGCAACGCTTCGGAGCCTCTCGCGGTGCCTACGGAGCCGGTGAGTTGGGCGGACACGAAACCGCCAGCCGAGGCGGACAACCGTTCGCTGGTGCTGTTTGACCGCGGCGACGAGCTGATGGTGCAGGCGGGAGACGAGGGCATCCGGTTCTTGCTGGTGTCCGGCAAACCGCTGGAAGAACCGGTGGCATGGTACGGCCCGATCGTGATGAATACGCAAGAGCAGCTACGGCGGGCCTTCAACGAATTGGAAAAAGGGACGTTTCTAAAGCAAGCTGCCCACGGCTAGCATTGTCGATTTCCGGGCTTCCCATTCGACCAACCAACAAGAGGCCATACCATAGAATACCTGTTGCTGTGCGAAGACCGCGAAGGAAACAGACGGGGCGCCAATTGCGGCGCTGTATGATGTTTTGTTTACAAGTGTCGGCGGTGATCGAAGTGAACCGCGCCGTGGCCATGGCGCGCTCCGTCGAAAAAGGGCTGGCGCTGCTTGACGAAATCGAAAAGCGAGAGGAGTTGGAAGAATTTCATTTGCTGCCGGCGGCGCGGGCGGATTTGCTGCGGCGACTTGGGCGAAGCGGCGAGGCTGAGGAGGCTTATCGACGAGCGCTGGGACTGGCGAGGAATGATATTGAGCGGCGCTTTTTGCGACCGCGGCTGGCGGAGCTGGGCGATTCTCGTCCTTGAAACATTGCACCAAGAAAACCGAACGTAGAGACTCAAAGAGGACGCAGAGATGAAAGAGGAAAAACAGCGGTGTAAAGACCGGCCACTACAAATTCGGGGCTCGCTTTCGTCGGGGCCTGACAGCGGAATTAGTCAGGAATTTGGTCGGCGGCGTAGCGGCGAAAGAAGGAATCGGGCTTCCAGCGCGGACGCGCGGAGGTGTTGGCGGTGTCGAGGAGCAGGCGACGGGTGAATTCCTCGTAGGTTGCGGCAGCCTGGAGATCGACGGGTTGCTTCACGTCGTCGCTGGGGGCGTGGTAGCGATTGGTGAGCCAGTCCTTGAAGATTTTCTGCTCGGGCGAGCCGGGCTCGAACGTGACATCGCATTTCACCGAGGAACGCCTTTCTTGATAAAATTGTATTGATCGCTGCGGATGAAGAGGTTGCGGAGCGGCTCGGGGTCGGCGATCGGCTTGATGCCCATGGATTGCGCGATGGCGGCGGCGCGGGTGCCAAGGTCGGATTCCTCGAGCCCGCCGATTTTGAGGACTTTCAGCGGAACGATGGGAAGGAACATGTCGACGTTAACGTCTGCGACGATGGATTTCGGCGGAACGGTGGGATGGGCGGCGAAATACTTGGAGCCGAGAAGACCCTTTTCTTCTGCTGTGACGAGAACAACGAGGATCGAGCGCTGAATTTTTTCGGGATGCGCTTTGAGGCTGGCGGCGATGTCCATGGCCAAGGCGCTGCCGGAGCCATTGTCCATGGCGCCGTTGTAGATGCGATCACCATTGATGGGCGCACCGATGCCGATGTGGTCGATGTGCGCGGAAAGGACGACGAATTCGTTCTTGAGCGCGGGATCGGAGCCGGAAAGCTTGGCGACAATGTTGGCGGATTCGACGGCCTGCCTAAGGATCACGACGTTGGCCTGAAGCGAAACAGCCAAAGGAAAATGCGGAAGGGATTTGCGGTCTTTACCAAGAGCAGCGATTTCGGCAAAGGTGTGGCCGGAACCAGCGAACAGTTTTTCCGCAGAAGCAGGATTGAAAGAGACGCCGAGTTGCAAGCCGGGGGTCTCATTGAACTCGAGATCGGCAAGATCCATTGAAGGATGATTGCGGTTTATGGAGATGCGCGACCACGGAATATCCATGGAGGCGGGATTGAAAATCGTAACCGTGCCAATGGCGCCGGCCTCGTGCAGCGATTTCCAGCGTTCCGACGGGGTTTGATAGTGCGAAGCGACTGCCGTGGGAATATCCTCGGGAGAGCCGGCAAGATAAACGACAATTTTTCCTTTGAGGTCGAGGCCGACCAGTTCATCGAGATTTTTCTCCGGGATTTTCAGGCCATAGCCGATGAAAACCAGTGGCGCGGAGAGCTTCGTGGATTCGCGCGTTGCGCGGGTACCGATAAACGCATCGTCGGCGAAGGAGAGCGCCGTGGGCTTGTCGCCCGCGATGAGACTCAGCGAGGACTTGTCTTCATATAACTGGTATTCGACTAAACGGACCGGCTGGTAGAAACCCTTCGTTCCGGCGGCCTCAAGGCCGGCTTTCTGCAGCTGTTCGACGGCGTAAGCCTGTGCCTTGCGCAAACCTTCGCTGCCTGTGTCGCGACCCTCGAGCGAATCGTCGGCGAGAAATTTGACGTGCCCCCACCAAGAGTTGCCGTCGAAGTGGGAAGCCACAGAATTTTGCTGGGGTGCAGCGGAGGCGGCGAGAGCAAGAAAAAGAATTGCGAAGTGTGTGCTACGCATATGTTTCACTCCTAAAGCGAATTGAGAGGTTCGATTCCTCACTGACCTTCCTCACGGGGCAGTGACCAACGGCAGCTCGATGAAAGTAGCCTGTCCTGGGGCATGGTAGATGCGCTGGGTGGCTTTGCGATAGTCGGCTGGCTTGGCCCAGAAAATGTTGGAAACGAAAGTTTGCGGATTGCGGTCGTAGAGCGGAAACCAGCTTGATTGAATTTGCACCATGATGCGGTGGCCCGGCAAGAACACGTGATTCGCAGTCGGTAGCGCGAAGCGATACAGCAGCGACTTGTCCGGTGCGAGCGCTTTGGGCGTTTCGAAACTTTCGCGGTAGCGCCCGCGGAAAATATCCGCCGCGACCATGAGCTGATAACCGCCCATTTCCGGCTGCGCGCCTACTTCATCCGGATACAGATCGATGAGCTTGACAACCCAGTCGGAGTCCGTGCCGCTGGTGGAAGCCATCAAGTTGGCGATGGGCTGCCCGCTGATTTTCACGGGAGTGCTGAGCGAATCAGAGACGAACACCAAGACGTCGGGACGGCCGGACGCTTCGCGCTGGTCGTCCACAAGCCATTGAGGCCAAGTCAAGGGGTAGGTGTAGCCAACGGGTTGGCTGGGGCGCGCGCGGAACGGCACAGGCTTGGCGGGATCGGAGACGTATTCCTCGAATGGCGCTTCGCTCGCCGCAGGAGCGCTGAAGCTGAGCTTTAGCCCCTCGTTGAGATAGAGCGGCGTTGCTTTCACGGTGCAGCCGCTGGGGCACCCGGAGGGCCATGAGGGCAACCGCCGCCAGGTATTCGTGCCAGTTTCAAAAGCCGTGACCGGCGCGACGTCGCTCTTCGGCGCATCGCCCTTCAAATAGTGCGCGAGAAACGGCGCGAGAATCTCTCTGCGAAAATAAAGTCCGGTATCGCTTCCGAATTTCAGCGCGCCGAGGGTGCTGGCGTCATCGATCTCCTGCCCGTGATGCCACGGTCCCATCACCAGAAAAACTTTGTCGTTGCCGGTGTCCTTAGGCTTAAGCGCTTTGTAAACGGCGATCGCGCCGTAAATATCTTCCTGATCCCACAAGCTGTCGACCAGCATGGTTGGAACCTTGAGTGGCTGCGCGGCGAGAATCTTGTCCATGGCTTGCTGCTGCCACCAGGAATCGTAAGCCGGATGCTCGACAATCTTGCGCCAGAAGCCGACCTGTTCGAGGCCATGGCGGCGGCCAAGTTCGCCGGCTGAACCCGCCTGCATGTACAAGTCGTAGTCGTCGAAGTTGCTGGTCCACCAATGCTCCTCGTTTTTTCGGGTGGCTTCCTGTTCGTAGATATAGGGCATGTTTTGCTGGCGAAAAGCGCCGTAGTGAAACCAGTCGTCGCCCATCCAGCCATCGACCATGGGATTCATGGGCACGGAAACTTTGAGCGCCGGATGCGGATTAACGAGCGCCATGAGCGGTGTGAAGCCGTCGTACGAAATGCCGAGGATGCCTACTTTGCCGTTGCTCTCCGGAATATTTTTCACCAGCCAGTCGATGGTGTCGTAGGTATCGGTGGCGTGATCGACCGGCGTGGGGTTGAGCGGGCCATGCAGGGGACGGTTCATCACATAGTCGCCTTCGGCCCCGTACTTGCCGCGAACGTCCTGCACAACGCGGATGTAGCCGCCTTCCAGGATAACTTCGAGGGCGTTGTCGTAGCCGTGGAGGCTGGGTCCGAGGTGCGAGCTGTAGGAGCGGGAAGTGAGCGCGGTGGCATCGTAAGGCGTGCGCGTCAGGAGAATGGGCGCGTTCTTGGCGCCTTTGGGCACGAGGACGACGGTGTGCAACTTCACTCCATCGCGCATGGGAATCATGACGTCGCGTCGGTCGTAGTCGAAGCCATAGGTCGTTGGCGTGAACTGCGCCGGCGTTTCGCTGGGCAGCGCGGCCGTCGCCGCGGGCGACGGAGCCTGGGCGGCGGACGGATTGGCGAGTAAGAGAGCGCCGAGCATGGGTCCCAGCAAAGTTAGCGTACGAACGCGGCGGAGCGTCTTCATCGGTGTACCTCAAATGATGCGTGGAATGAGCGTGGATTATACCGCAGATTACTGAGCGCATCAGGTTCCGAGAATTCGCTGACGAATTAAACAGGATTGAGCACTCTTCCGACACCGGCAACTTAACGGTGTTTACTGGGTTCGATTGCGGGAGTAAAATGAGTTGAACTGATTGAGTTGTGCCTCATACAGCCGTTAGACTGCATCCAGTAACTGAGACTTCCCTCTAGGAGCGTCCAAGATGGCCACTGCTACTCTCACCAAGCCCGCCGCGAAGGGAGGCAGCTTCCTCCTGGAATCACCGCAGCCTAGCGACGTGTTCACGCCGGCTGACCTGACCGACGATCAGAAACTGATCGGTCAGACGGCGGAAGAGTTCGTCCTCAAGGAAGTCTTCCCGTTCATCAAGGACCTGGAAAACAAGAAGCCCGGGCTGATGGCGCAACTGGTGAAGAAGGGCGGCGAAGTCGGTTTGATGGGAAGCGGCGTGCCGGAGGAATTTGGCGGCGCGGGGCTAGACAAAATTTCCACCACCGTGCTGACCGAGAAACTTTCAATTTACGGCGGCTTTGCAGTGACCCACGGAGCGCACGCCGGTATCGGCACTTTGCCGATCGTTTATTTCGGCACGGAGGCGCAGAAGAAAAAATACCTGCCCAAGCTGGCGACCGGCGAGTGGATCGGCGCGTACTGTCTTTCCGAACCGCAGGCCGGCTCCGATGCGCAGAACTCCCTGACGCGCGCGGAACTGAATAAAGAAGGCACGCATTATATCCTCAACGGTCAGAAGATGTGGATCACCAACGGCGGCTTCGCCGATGTTTACATTGTGTTCGCAAAAATTGACGGCGAAAAATTTTCTGCGTTCATCGTCGAACGCACTTTCCCCGGCTGCAAGCCCGGCAACGAAGAGCATAAGATGGGCATTCATGGCAGCTCGACGACGCCGATTTTTTTGGAAAACTGCAAAGTGCCGAAAGAAAACTTACTTCATGAAATCGGCCGCGGGCATATTGTGGCGTTCAATATCCTGAATGCGGGACGCTTCACACTCGGCGCTTCCTGCGTGGGCGGCTCGAAGCACGTGCTGACGACAGCCTCGAAATACACCAAGGAGCGCAAAGCCTTTGGAAAACAAATCGGCGACTTCGGCTTGATGAAAGAAAAACTGGCCGAAATGGCCATTCAGATTTTCGCGGTGGAATCGATGGTGTACCGGTCGGCGGGAAACATCGAAGCGGCCATGGCCGCGGCCTCCGGCTCCGGCGACAAGATCCAGAACACCATGAAAGTTCTAGAAGAATACGCCATCGAGAGCTCCATCGCCAAGGTATACGGCAGCGAAATGCTCGATTTCGTGGTGGACGAAGGCGTGCAAATCTTCGGCGGCTACGGATTCCATGAAGAGTATCCGGTGTGCCGCGCCTACCGGGATTCGCGCATCAACCGCATTTTTGAGGGCACCAACGAAATCAACCGCATGCTCATCATTCAGATGCTGATGAAGCGCGCGATGGGCGGACAACTGCCGCTGATCCCCGCGGCGATGAAGCTGGCCGACGAAATTCTCGCGGGGCCGTCGTTCGAGGAAGCGCCGGAAGGCGTACTCGCCAGCGAAGCGCGCGTCGTCGCCAACTCCAAGAAAATGTTTTTGCAAGCCGCCGGAGGCGCCGTACAGAAATTCCGCGAAAAGCTGGCCGACGAACAAGAACTGATCGGCGCGCTTTCAAACGTGGTCATGGAAATTTACGCGATGGAATCCTGCCAGCTCCGCGCGCAGAAAGCCGCGGCAGCCAAGGGCGAATCCGCCTCGCAAATCATGATCGATGTCGCGCGCGTTTTCATCAGCGAAGCCGCCGAGCGCGTCGAGCAGGAAGCCAAACGCGCCATTGCCGCCATCCACGAGGGCGACATGCTCACCACCCAGGTGGCCGTCCTGAAGCGTTTTGCGAAGCGCGCTCCGGTGGACACCATCGCGCTGCGCCGCCGCGTGGCCGCTGCCGTACAGTCCCAAGACCGCTACCCGCTCGAAGGGCGCTAGCGCTCGAGCGGAGCCGAAGTTTCCGTCTAAGCAATCCTACCCATCATCACCGCGTACCGTCCCGTATCTCGGAGAGCACTTCTGCCGACGGATTGTGCAAAGGGCCTGAAAATTTCTCCTAAAATGGATTTGAACAAGAAAATTCAGCTCGAAACGCGAGAGTTTACGACGAGCAATGTCCCGAAAAGCCCTCATCCTTGCCGCGGTTATTGTCGCGCTGCATCTTTTCGAAGCAGCGACGCTAGGCACGACCACGTCCGGATCTTTGCTCGCAAATCTCCTGGAAATCCTCGCTTGCGGTTTTGCCGCGGTGATGGCGTTTGGAGCATCTCGCCGCGGTCACGGCTTGAGCCGCCCCTTCTGGATGATATTCGGCGCGGGAGTGGCCATGTGGGGTTTGGCGAATCTGGGCTGGATGTACTACGAAGTTGTGCTACACATCGAGCCGCCCACGACCTCCGCGGTACGATTCCTATTCGGTCTGGAAATCGTGCTCCTTGCCATGGCGTTGTTCCTAGACCAGAACAAGGACTCTTCGCGGATTGACGCGGAGTCCGCTCTGGACTTCATCCAGATTGGGATCGTCTTCTTTTTTATTTACGTCGAATATTATTACTTGCCGGCTTACCGCCTTGACGAGCACTCCGCGTTCTTGCGGGAGATGCGCGTCGAAAACGCGGAAGATGTCCTGCTCACCGCGCTTGCGGCGTTCCAGGCTCTGCGCGCCCGCAAACGGCATATTCGAAGGCTCTATGGCGGCCTCGCTTTCTACCTGCTTTTCCTGACGGTGTGCGCGGCCCTGGCGCAATACCTGCAAAATGTTAGGCCCGCCCCCACAGGGACGTTGCGGGATTTGCTATGGACACTGCCGTTTCTTGTTGCTGCAACATGGGCGGCAGGATGGAAGCCGGGTACGCCGGAGGAATCCAGCACACGTCTTCAGTGCAAGACGGTTGGCGAATTAATAGTAACCAACGCCACTTTCGCGCTGGCGCCATTGATCATCCTCTGGCAAGTCTCGCAACTTGGACCGGAGTGGCGCTTGCTTCGTTTCTCGCTTCTTGGTGTATCGATCGTGTGCTTCGCCGCGCGTCTGGGAATCAGCCAATTTCGCGAGGCCAAAGGCGCCGACGACCTGCAGACGCAAACTCTGGCCATGGAATCCGCCATCAACGGCATGGCCATTCTCGACGCCCAAGGAAAGTACATTTACGTCAACCCTTCGTACGCAAGAATGATCGGATATGCGTATCCGGAGTCGCTCCGAGGAAAATGCTGGAACGAGACGTGCAATCTCGACGATGTGGCGCCCGTTCAAACCGACCTTCGGAATGGCTTGAAGGAGCACGGCAAGTGGTTTGGGCCGATTACCGTGCATCATGCCGACGGCACGGTGCTGTCCCTGGAAGTGGCGATCACTTTGCTGCCCGGTGGCGGCACCATCTGCGTGACGAGCGACATCACGCAAAGGCTAAACGCGCAGCGTGCCAGCGCCGAAGCCGAAATCAAACATCGCCTGATTGTCGAGCGGGTCGCTGCCGTCAGCTATATCGCGGAAATTGGCGTTCATGGCCAATGGTATTACGTCAGTCCGCAAATAGAAACGATTCTTGGCTACACACCGGAGGAGTGGCTCCCTGAATCGCCCAACTGGCTCAGCCACATCGTTCCGGAAGACCATCACGTCGTTCGAGCCGCCGAAGACGCCAGTGGCCGCGGAGAGCCGTTCCAAGCGGAGTACCGCTTCATTCGCAAAGACGGCAAAGTCGTGTGGGTCAGTGACAATGCCGTGGTGGTTCACGGCAGCTACAGTCATCCGGTGATGGAAGGATTGCTTGTTGACATCACCGATCGCAAGCTACTTGAAAATCAGCTGCAGCAATCGCGCCGCATGGAAGCGGTGGGACGGCTGGCCGGCGGAATCGCGCACGACTTCAACAACTTGCTGACCATCATCAAGGGCTACGCCGAGATGGCCTTGAACCGCGCCAGCGTTCCGGCGGAACTGACCACTGATATTCAGCAGATTGGCAACGCCGCGGAACGCGCCTCCACGCTCATTCGGCAGTTGTTGGCCTTCAGCCGCAAACAGGTGTTGCAGCCCAAGTCGCTGGACCTGAACGCCATCGTGGAAGGTCTGGATAAACTCTTGAATCGCTTGATGGGCGCGAACATCCAAATGCGCACGGCCTGCAGCGCAAGCCTCGGAACGGTAAAGGCCGACCCGGCGCAAATCGAACAAGTCATCATGAACCTGGTGGTGAACGCAAGAGACGCCATGCCCGACGGCGGGCGGCTTACCATCGAAACGGCCAACGTTGAGCTGGACGCCAACTACGCGCGCGACCATGTCTCCGTGAAGCCCGGGCCTTATGTCATGCTGGCCGTCTCCGACACAGGAATGGGCATGGATTCCGAAACGCAAGCCCACATCTTCGAGCCCTTCTACAGCACCAAGGGAGGACGCGGCACGGGGTTGGGCCTCTCGACCGTCTACGGCATTGTCAAGCAGAGCGGCGGGTATATTTGGGTCTACAGCGAATCGGGCAAGGGCACCACTTTCAAAATCTATCTCCCTCGCGTCGAGGAACCGGTCGCACCTGCTTCCGTTAAATTGGAAGAAGCCGGCGATCGCAAAGGATGCGAGACCATCCTGTTGGTCGAAGATGAAGCAGCCGTGCGCGAACTGGCGCGCACGATTCTTGCTGCACAGGGCTACTTCGTGCTGGTGGCGGAGAGCGCCAGGGAAGCCGAGCAGATTGCCGCGAAGAAGTTGCGCGACATTGACCTCTTGCTCACCGACGTGGTCATGCCCGGAGAAAGCGGCCGCGAACTGGCTCGCCGGATCACGGCCCTAAACGCTAGAGTGCAAGTCCTCTTTATGTCCGGTTACACCGATAACGTCATCGCGCATGGCGGCGTACTGGAAGCCGGCGTTGCTTTTCTGCAAAAGCCGTTCACTCCCCGCGCTTTGACGAACAAAGTCCGCGAACTCCTCGACAAGCCCGTTCCCGCAAAACAATAGGTGCGGTTAATCGCCAATGGTGGTGATTGGTTTCCCGCGATTTGCCGCCATACTTCGCCGCGACGGGATTCCGGCCGGCACGATCAATGAGCTGCTGCAAGCGAAATAGTTCTTCCCGTGGCCGCGGACTGGCGCGCGGCGTCGAGAATTTCCGTAACAATAACGTTCGTTTCAAGCGAGGAAAGTCCGTCCGGTTTCATGCCGCTGAAAAGCACGGCCCGCAAATAGGAAACCGAATCTTCCTTTGTTTTTTGCAAAGGCTTGGCATCAACCGGGGTTTCCTGTTTTTCAGGGAGCCGCACGCGCAGAGCATCTCGTCCGACGGTGATGACATAGCCCTTCTGCCCGTACACTTCCATATCTTTTCTGGAAAACGGCCAATTCCAAGAAGCCTGCACGATGGCCTGCGCATTTGGATAGGTCAAAATGATAGTGGCCTCGTCATCCACTCGTGGATAGATATCCGGCTTGATGCGCTGCGTCACGGCGGTCACCGAATCCGGCCTGCGGCCATCCATCAGCCAAGTCGCCAAGTCTGCGCCGTAGCAGCCAAAGTCAAATAGCGCGCCTGCACCGTTTAATTTGGGATCGCTCAACCAGGCGAGAAACTCCGGCCCGACGTTGATTTCTTTTGGGCCCTGATGCCCGTCATGCACGACAATCTTTCGGATTTCTCCGAGAGCATTCTCATGCACCAAGTCGTAGGCCGCTTGATTGCTGCGGTACCACGTCGTTTCGTAATTCACCAGAACCTGAATCTTCGCGTCGCGCGCAGCCTTCTCAATCGCCCGTGCGTCTTCGATGCTAACCGCCAGCGGTTTTTCCATCATCACCGGAACGCCATAGCGCGCGCAGATCTCCACCACGCGCCGGTGATCGTAAGTAGTCGTGTACGCCAGCACCGCTTGAGGATGCGTGGCCTTCAGCATCGCGTCCAGGTCGGTATAGAAGAGGCTTGGCGCTAGTGCGTACGTTTTTTCAAACTGTGCGACTAATTTTCCGTCCGCCTCGGAGATTCCCACAACCTGCAGATCCGTTCTTTTCTTAAACTGGTCGAAGAATCCGGAGGCGTGCCCATGCGCCAGGCCCGCCATCGCCACGCGCAACGGCGCTTCTTCTTTCATCGCGGAGTTCGCCTGGCCGCGCGAATCAGCGCTCGCGCCCGCCAACAGGACGACAATCACCAGGTAAAAAGCACGCAAAGAGATTCGTCGCATAATCCTCCTTCAAATTTTCGGCGTTCAATTTAAGGAAACGGCTGCCTGGCTTGGACGGCTGGCGCGCAAACGAACCACCAGATAAATCGAACCCGCGAAAAGCAGCGGCGAAGAATAGAACCCGGGCGCAGGACGCGCAAATTGAATGGTCGAGACAGTTTGCCCGAAGATCGTCGCCAAAGTATGGCCCATTCCATTCAGCAAATGGACGCCCGCATAGAAGTACGCCAACGGCCGCAGCCACCAGGCATTGCGAAACGCAAACGGCGTCAGCAGCAACAGAGCGATGTTTGCGACGATGAGTCCCGCCAGCCAGTCGCGATATTCGAATGTCGGCATCGGAAACCACTTGTATTGGCTGCGCATCGCCAGAACGGTGGCGTTATAAACCGGCAGGAAGCCCGTCAACGCCTCATCCGCCACGTGCGCGCAAAACGCCCAACACAACAAGACCCACGCCAGCCCAAAATTGGGTCGTTCGCCCGATTCGCGCTCCAACGACACGCGAGGGATTCTACCTCAGTTGCCCCCGCGGTTGCCCACCCCTTGGTATGGTAGGCAGCCTATTGCACCCCCATTCAGAATTCTGCCCGGCCCGACTCCCGGATAAGTGATACTGGCCGATAGGCCGGTGCTGGGAAGGAAACAAGCCCCTCAGATGCTCAGGGATTCTCCCTACCGGACTCGGTACGATCTAGGAAGGTAAGGGATGCCCGTCGTTGTAAAGTCGAACGGTATCGATCGGTGAAGGGTCCAACCAGCCTGCTCATCCCATTCACCCCAAGGGTGCCCCTTTGGAGGTGTGAAATGTTCAACACTCAGGTGCATCGGAGTCTGTGGCTTGCTTTGACGGCGGCAGCTGTTTTGACGGTTGCTGGCTGCTCGAAGTCGGCCACGGACGAAGCCAATAACGCGGCAAAGGAAGCAGAAGCGGCCAAACCTGCTGCCGCAGCGAAGCCTGCCGTGGCCGCAAAACCTGCCGCCGCAGCCAAAACAGCAGAACCTTCAGCAATGATCACCTTGCCGAAAGGCACAGCGATCAGCGCGGCGACAAGACAAACGCTGGCCACTGACAAAAACAAAGTCGGTGATACCTTTGCCGCCAGCCTGTCCGTCGCGATTCAGGTGGACGGAAAAACCGTGATTCCCAAGGGCACCCAGGTAACCTGCCGCATCGTCAAGGTCAAAAAGCACGAACTGAAGGTGACGCTCGCTTCGGTGATCATCCACGGGAAATCCTACCCGTTGGACTCCAATTCGATCGAAGGACCGAAGAGCCAGCCCAAAAACGACGCCAAGGATGCGGCTAAGTCCAAGGCGAACAAGGACGTAACTCTCCTAGCGGCTAAGAGTAAGTTGACGTTCAAGCTCGCGAAGCCGGTCACCCTTCCGGTGAAAGGCTAGCAAAGGTCGCCAGGTAGTCTGTAGCCGCCGAGCCCCAGCCAGCCGAAGCCCCACTGACGTAAAGCTGACTGGGTTCGGCGGTTTTGTTTCATCCCCTAAGGTTTCGTCGGAGGGTCTGCGGGCGTCTCAGCCGCACCCTTGGGCTTGGCAATCGTCGAGAGCGTTTCCACGTTGAATTTCTTGTAGTCCCAATACCTGGTCACGACACCGACCTTGATCCCTTTCACCAGCAGGAACCGCACTCCAATATGCGCTTCCATATAGGTTGGCAGCCACACTTCGTTGTTCACAAACTGTTGCTCGTAAACGAAGCTGGTACCCTTCTGCAAATTCGCCAGCAAGCCGCCGGCAATTTTCATGTCACCGGTGAAATACGCTTCTAGCCGCGCCACGTCGTGCGCTTTTTCATCGACCCAAACTACTCCGGCGAGCTTCTGCGCCAGTTTTTCCACCAGTTTGTGCGGCTTGAATTCGGGATTAGGCTCGAAGTCGAAAACCAATACGTCCTGCCCGCGAAACCGCTCCCGCCGCGGATTCACAAACTGGCAAGCGCGCAAGAAAACCTCGATCCCTGGTTCGTCGTCTTCCTTGTTCTTCCCTTCTTCCTTGGCTTTCTCTTCTTTGGCTTCCTTCTTGGCTTCGCGCTTCTGGCGCTCCTCGATGCGTTTCTGGGTCTTCTCGTTTTCTTTTTTCTGCTCGGCTTCGCTCAGCGGCTTGCCGTCTTTCTTCACCAGCGTGGTGATTTCGTCGCCAGCCAGATAGAAAAAGGTGTATTCGCTGATTTCATGTTTCTTTACTTTCCCGTCGGCTTCGTACTCCGTCTCCTCTTCCGACTGCGATCCAGCGTAGTTTTCTTTGAGCTTGTCGATGGCCTTCTGATTTTCATCAATCTCTTTGAACAGCGCTTTCAGGTCCGGTAATTTCACTTGCGACTTGATCGGGAAATCAAACACGCGTTCACCGATGGTTCCGTTGATCACCGCACGTGTCACGGTAATATCGTACTTGTCGCTTCCCCGGTGCAGCTCGATTTTGTAAGGCAACTTCACGCTATCCACGGTGCGGTAGTCGTCATAGAGAATCTCCTCCGCGATGCCGCCAACGGTCGCCGTTTCCTTCGCGATCAAATGCGTCTGGGCATCGAAGAAAACCAGCCGCTTCACCCCGGTGGCGGTGGTCACCTCGAGTTCCAGCGCATCCCTACCGCGCACCTGCGCGTGCCCCACCAGCGCCAGCGTGATCTTGTTTTTCTTCAGATTGAGCAGCCGCGAGTTGTAAAACTGCGAGGCCGCCTCCAGTTGCATTCCTTCTGGACCCACCAGTGTGCCAAGCTCTCCGCCGGCACCCTGATGCCACGCCGACTTTCCGTTGTACGCCTCGATGGCGTTCTTCTCACCCACCAAGAGTTCCGAGTAATACCGGTTGGGCAGCTTGGTATCCAACGTGTACGTCCCAGCCTTCCCCTCATCGGTCGTAAAAGTCCCTTCGAGCGTTAACGTCTGAATCCTACCCAATACCCGGCCGCCTCCCGCCGCCTTCACGTACTGATCGACGATCTTGGCCGGCTCCTGCGCCCGGGCAGAGTAAGCCTCGCCAGCGAGAAACAAAGCGAGGAGCGTCGCGAATACAGGTGTGCGCATGAGGATCATTTATATAAACGCTATTCGGCGCAAAAAGTTTCCGTGAAAATTAGATGCGTGAACCTCAGGGCCCAGCTAGACGAGATGGCCTGAGCTTCGGTCGCAGGGGCGCAGTACGCTGCGCCCCTAACAGCAAAGCCTCCAATGGGATTACTGCGGCTTCGGGCGTTTTGAGTATTTCTCGTAAAGGCGCAGATGCCGGTTGTCCAAGGAGGTGAGCTGCCCGCGGATAAACAGGTATTTAACATCGGTGGTGAGCTCGAGCGGGTCTCCGTCGGTCACGATGACGTTGGCGAGTTTTCCCTGCTCGAGGGTTCCAATCTGATCAGCGATACCGAGGATCTGCGCGGGATAGAGCGTAACGGCCTTCAGGGCTTCGTCATAGGGCAAGCCGTACGCGACGGCGTTCGCGGCGTTTTGTCCCAACCTTCGCGCGAAGGAATTATCGAAGCTGGCAAAAGCGAACTTCACCCCGGCTGCGGCAAGCTCCGCAGGCTGCGAAAGCAAGCGATCATACGGATCGTCCTCATCGGGCGGAAGTGTAAGCATGGGCCGGAGAATGACGGGGATGTCTTTCGAACGGAGCAAGTCCTTGACCTTGTAAGCCTCTTTGCCACCGGCAAGCACCATCCGCAACTTTTGTTTGTCGCAAAACTCAACCGCGTTGCGGATCTCGCGCGCGCGATCGGCAAAGACCAGCACCGGCAGCTCTCCGCGAACCACCGGCACGAGCGCTTCGAGTTTCACGTCGCGATCGTATCCGGCAGCCGAGCCCTTCTCCATGGCTTGGGCATAATGCCGGGCGCGCTCCAGCCAATCGGTGATTTCATTCACCTGTTTGTCGTACTCTTGCTTGGCTTCGCTGTAAGGCTTTTCCTTTCGCGAGAAAGTGGTGAAGTCGAAAGTTTGCGTCTCGACCTGGGGCCAGTTGAGCACCATCGCGGCGCTTTTCTTGATCAACATTTCGTCGATTTCCCAGCCCCCCATATGGATCGCGGAAGCTTGCCCGCCGATGATGCTGCCTCCTCCGCCGGAGTCAAACCCGCCACTGCCAGGAACTGCAAGAACTTCCGTAATGCCCGCGGCGCGCGTCACCGGGATGTGTTCGCTCGAAGGAAATACGGCGGTGGCGGCAACCACGTCCGGGTTGAAATTCCCGGTCTCCGTCGAATCGACGGTGGCGCTGACGGCGCCGACTTCCCGCAACCCCATCTGAGTGACGGCGTCGAACAGTCCCGGGTAGACTTGCAGCCCCTTGGCATCGATCATGTGGGCCCCCGCCGGGATGTCCAAGCCGACGCCAACGCCGGCGATTTTTCCATCGCGAATGACGAGCGTGCCGTCGTCGATGGTGCTCCCGGAGAGCGTGAAGATTTTCGCGTGCGTGATGGCATAGCTGCTAGCGGGTTGCGACTGCGCACTGCCGCCCGCGGAGCTGAGGAGGTAAAGGAAGTTTATGAAACAGAGGCGGTACAGGAAACGACCTCGCGCGTGGCTCATAGCGCACCTCCGGACAGAACGGCGGCTGAGTCGCTGGCGCCGTTTTGCGGAGGCTTGGGCTGCTCTTCCGGCTTCTTTTCTTCGGTCTTCTTCATCTCCGGTTTTTTTTGTCCGCTGGGCACGGTGGCGTCGGGTTTCTTCTCTTCCGGTTTTTTCTCCGATTTCTTAAGTTTCTCGATCAGCACTTTCTTCTCTTTTTCGCGTTCGGGACGTTCCGCGATGTCGCGCTGGCGGTCAAAGTAGACGCGTCCATCGATCAATGTTTTTTGCACTACGGCGTAGGCGCTTAGTGGATCGCGATTGTAAATCGCGAGGTCGGCGTCCTTGCCTACATCAATCGTGCCAACCCACTTGTCGATACCCAGCTGCATCGCGGGATTGATGGTGACCATCTTGAGCGCTTCTTCGTGCGAGAGCCCGCCAAACTTTATGCTCTTCGCGGCTTCTTGGTTCAAGTGCGTGGCTTCTTCCGCGTCGTCGGAATTGACGGAAACGACCACGCCGCGCCTGGTCATCAGCGCCGCGTTGTACGGAATCGCGTCGTAAGCTTCCACTTTGTAAGCCCACCAATCGGAGAAAGTGGAAGCGCCCACACCGGCAGCCGCCAGTTCATCGGCGACTTTATACCCTTCCAGAACGTGCTGAAAAGTTCGCACTTTGAAGCCGAACTCTTTTGCAACGCGCAAGAGCATCAGGATTTCATCTTCGCGGTAACAGTGCGAGTGAACGTAGCGCTTGCCTTCCAGAACTTCGACAAGCGGCTCCAGGCGCAAGTCGCGGCGCGGCGGGATGAGATTTTTTTCACCAGCCGCAGCGCGCTTGTTGTACTCCTCCCAGGCTTTCTTGTAATCGCCGGCCTCGGTGAACGCGGCTCGAATTGTTTCTTCCACGCCCATGCGCGTCGCTGGGTACCGCCGGGGTTGTCCGGGCACGCTAAAGTTCGAGCGCTTGGGATTTTCGCCGAGCGCGAACTTGATGCCGGGCATCGCGCCTTCAAAGGGAAGCTTCGCCGCCGGCTGGCCCCAGCGGAGCTTGATCACCAGCGTCTGGCCGCCAATCGCATTGGCCGAGCCGTGGAGAATGTTCGCTGCCGTCACTCCGCCCGCCAAATCTCGATAAATGTCGATGTCCTCCGGATTCAGGACCTGCTCCATGTCCACCATCGAGGAAACGGAAACGCTGCCCTCGTTGATCGCTTCCAAGGCGATGTGCGAATGGCAATCAATAATTCCTGGGATTACGAATTGTCCCGCGGCGTCCATCACCTGCGCGTCTTTCGGGGCCTTCACTGTCTGGCCCACGGCGGCGATTTTGCCATCCTTAATCAAGATGGAGCCGTGCTCGATGGTTCCATGCGAGACCGTGAGAATTGTGGCGTTTTGAATGACGATTACTGCGGGTGCATCCGGCGGTGTAGCCGGACGCGCGCGAGGGCCGTAAAGGAAGCAAAGGACGCAAAGGAGGTTAAGGATTCGGAAAGTCTTCGAGCTCATGAAGAATCCAGATGAAATTTTCACAGGGTGCCTCCAAGCACGGCGGCGGTTGCATCTGAATTGCCAGGGGATTTGACGCCTGTGAAATCGAGCGAAATACCCTGCACGCTGATGTTGCCCCTCAGGGAAGTGCCATCAAACGTGCCTGAGAAGATGACGTCCGCGGGAGAACCTTCAAGCAAAATGTTGATGGTGAAACTGAATTTATCCACGCTCAAGTACCCGGTAATAATCAAAGAGGTGCCGCGCTTGCCAGTAATGGTTCCAGAGATGCTGCCGTCCTTCTCCATCGTGAAGTCCGCGGTCGAATCGTCCGGCCCGTCCGGCGTGGTATAGGACAGTTTCCATATGCCGCTAATGTCCCCTTTCGGAGGATCCCTGGGCTTCTCCGGCTCGCGAACTTCAAATCGGTGGCCGTCGACAAATACGATTTTGATTTTCGTTTTTTCCTCGAAGAGGTCGCCATCGGTGATCACCAGATTGGCGATTTTCCCGTTTTCGATGGAGCCCAGCCGGTCTGCTACGCCAAAAATCTCCGCCGTCGAAAGCGTTAGCGCGCGAAGCGCCGCGTCAGCGGAGAGACCCGCGTCTATCGATTTCTTTGCAGCCTTCAGCGCATCCTTAGGCGCGCTGATGCCCCCGGAATAAAAGGCAAACTTCACGCCGGCTTTGGCCAGCGCCGAAGGCGAAGACGGCGCGCGATCGCGAAACCGCAGCGTCCGGAGCGATACCTTGTCTTCTGGATCGGCGTCTTTCTCGGCTTCGGGCCACTTGAGGTTCACGAGCACGGGCAATTTTTTCGCCGCGATTTCCGGAGCGACTTCATAAGCCATTTGGCCGCCGTAAATCGCCCCGTTGACGTCCCAGCGATCGACGAGGTCGAGAGCACGGCGCAGCTGGATAGAATTATTTGCCGGAATCAAAACCAGCGCGTGATCTTCCAGCGCTTGGGCGAGCGCGGCTTCGGTACGGTCATAGCGAGGCCGGGCCACGCTTCGCGGGGTTTTTTCGTACACGGTCTGTGCATCGATGCTCCACGCCGTATCCAGCCAAACTTGATGAATATAAGCGAGAGTGCCCATGATTGAGCTGGGGAACCCACCGAAGAATCCCCCTGACGTTTGCAACGACAGCGGAATCGCCACCGGCGATTTCACGACGAGATCTCCCGCGCGTTCCCCAGCCAGATCAAGCACCGCCGCCTGCCCCGGAAAAATCCCGCCTTTTGGCGCCGAAACAACGGTCGTGAATCCCCCATTGCGCCAAGTTTCGATGCGCTTGTCGCTCAGGCTGACTTCGTCGGCGCCGCTCCGCCACGGCGTGCTGAGGGGACGGTCCTCCGGACCTCGCGCCGCGCCTTCTTGCGCTCCGCGACGCGGACCTGCTTCACCGCCCGGAGGAGCAGCAGCCGGAATACCCACATCCGTAAAGGCATCAACCAGCCCTGGATAAACCGTAAGGCCTTTCCCGTCGATGACCCACGCTTCGGGGGGTATGGCGACGTCTTTTCCGATGGCGGCAATCAGGCCGCGAGAGATGACAATCGTGGCGTTCTCGACGGGCGGCCCGGACACGGGGACAACTTTGGCGCCCCGAATCGCAAAGTATTGCGGCTCGCCGCCTTGCGCGTAAACAGATGGTGCAGCGCACAAAAGGGCCAATCGTGCCGCGCAAAAAACTGCCAAAGCACACCTGAAAATGATCTTGGGACGCATGCAAGACTCCTCGCCAATGCTTTGAAAGGACAACCGTTCCCCAGCAACCGTGACCATGGAACTAGACGCACGAGGCTAGTGGGAAGTTTCCGAAGAGTCAAGAACAGCAACGACAGAACAGCAAGGCAGAGAACAGCAAGGCAGAGAAAAAAAGACAAAAGACCCGGAAACAAAATACCCGGGTGCGGCGTCTCTTCTATTGCATTCCCATAGGAAATGTAGCATATAGGTATGGGTATCCCATAGGAGCAACGGGAGAAAGCCATGGCCGATAAGAAAGACGTTTGGCAAGGCACGCTGGCCTTGATGGTGCTGAAGACCTTGCAGGCCCTCGGGCCGCTGCACGGGTACGGCATCGCGCGCCGCATCGAGCAGACCAGCGGCGACCTGCTCGCCGTCAACTACGGAACGCTCTACCCCGCCCTGCTGAAGCTCGAGCAGGAAGGCTATATCTCCTCCGCATGGGGCACCTCCGACAACAACCGCAGAGCCAAGTACTACAAGCTGACCCGCGCCGGCCGCAAGCAATTGGATAAAGAAGCCCGCGAGTGGGAGCAGACCACGGAAATCCTGGCGCGCTTCCTGGCGCCCGGAAAGGAATCGGCATGAGCCTCGCACGGAAATGGTTGCGGCGCCTGGGAGAAACCCTTGGCAGGGACCGGCGAGAACGGGAACTCGCCGCCGAGATGGAAAGCCATCTCGCAATGCACATCGAGGACAATCTGCGCGCGGGCATGAACGCCCAGGAGGCGCGCCGCCAGGCTCTTATCAAGCTGGGTGGCCTCGAACAAACAAAAGAATTGGTTCGCGAGAGCAGGGGGCTGCCGATGCTGGAAGTACTGGTGCACGATTTGCGCTACGGCGCGCGCATGCTGGCGAAGAATCCCGGGTTTACTTTCGTGGCCACGCTCACGCTGGCCCTGGGCATCGCCGCGAACGCCACGATTTTCAGCTTTGTCAGCGCCGTAATGCTCAAGCGTCCCCCGGTCGCGGAACCGGACCAATTAGCGGCGGTCTCTTCAATCAGTCCGGTCAGTTCCTGGAGCGTCAACCTGAATCCCTTCTCAGCGCCAAATTTCTTTGCGTGGAAGAAACAAAGCCGCACGTTCGCCGATATGGCCGCCGCCGATCCTTATGCCAGCGCGAGCTTGACCGGAGACGGCGACCCCGAGCGCGTTAGTGCCATGCGAGCCACCGCAAATTATTTCTCTGTGCTCGGAGTTTCGGCCCAACTGGGAAGAACGTTCGCTGACGGCGAGGACCGGGATGGCCGTGACCATGAAGTGATCCTGAGCCACGACTTATGGGAACGGCGGTTTGCCGCGGACTCCGGCATCGTCGGCAAAACCATCCTTCTGAACAGTGCTCCCTATCAGGTGATTGGCGTAATGCCCGCGCAATTCCTACTGCGGTCTTTCCCTGCGCAGATTTGGATTCCCTTGGTTCTGCATGAAAGTCAACAGAGCGCGGCTGCGCGCGAAAACCGAAACTTGTTTATCTTCGCCCGCCTCGGGCCGGGCGTAACCATTCCCGAAGCAAATGCGGAATTTCAGCGCCTCGCTCACGCCGCCGAGCTGAATTTTCCTGACACCGAAAAAGGCTGGGGCGCCACTGTCCTTACTCTCCAGGACCACCTGATCCGCGAGTTCAACGCCGGCCCAGCGATTATCTTGCTGACGAGCACCGTCGGATTCGTGCTCTTGATTGCTTGCGCCAATATCGCCGGGCTGCTCCTGGCGCGGGCCACCGGCCGGGGCAAAGAAATTGCCGTCCGCATCGCTATGGGCGCGGGACGCCTGCGCATGGTCCGGCAGCTACTGACAGAAGCGTTGTTGCTAGCTGCCCTCGGAGGCGCCGCAGGTTTGATCCTCACATTTTGGGGCACGTGCCTGCTGAAATCGGCTCTCAGCTTTAACGAAGAAGTCAGAGGGCTCGACCTGAACGTGGACGTAAGAGTGTTGGGGTTCACCGCCGGGATTTCCCTACTCGCCGCTATCGTATTCGGACTGGTTCCGGCACTAAAATCCGGAACTTCGGAGGTGTCCACCATTCTGAAGAACGCCAGCGCCAAGGCTTCGGCAGGTCGCCGGCAGAACCGCCTGCGCAGCGTGCTGGTGACTGCAGAAATTGCACTGGCGGTTGTGCTCCTCACGGGAACTGGCTTGCTCATCACCGGACTCATCGAAGGATTCAGCAAGGGCTTGGGATTCGATCAGAAACACTTGCTGACAGCATCGTTGTCTCTCTCCGATTCTCACTATCCCGATGGCCCCAAGCAGACAGCATTTTATCGTCAGCTTTTGGCGAACCTAGAGAATCTTCCTGGTGCCGAATCCTCTGCCATCTCTACGGTTCTGCCTTCGGGCGGCTATGAGGAAGTTTCCTTCCGGCTGAAAGGGCAAGAAAATCTGCCACCCGGCGAAAGATCCAAGGCGCGTTACATCGTCGTGAGTCCGACGTTCTTCGATACCGCCAAAATTCCCCTGATTCGAGGTCGCGTATTCTCGAAACTGGATGGACCAGGCATTCGCCGAACGGCTGTCGTGAGTGAAGTGTTTGCGCGCCGATTCTTTCCAAAGGAAGATCCGCTCGGTCGGCAGGTGATGATCGACACCGGCGGCGATAGCGGCGCGCAGTGGCGCGAAGTCATCGGCATCGTTGGAAACGTGAAAAGCTGGCCGCTGCAAACATCCGATGACCCGGAAATTTACGAAAACTACTTGCAGCAGCCGGCCGGTGAAATGGCGGTCCTAGTGCGCACCAAAGGAAGCCCGGAGTCCATGGCTCCGAGACTGCGCCAAGCGGTGTGGAGTATCGATAAAGAACAGCCCGTCGCGAGGGTCATGAGTATCGAAGACAGAATTGGAGAGCAGACTGCCGGCGACCGTCTCTTTGGCTCTATGCTCGGAATTTTTGCGGCGCTGGCGGTCACGCTATCGGCGGTGGGCTTGTACGGCCTGGTCGCCTTCACCACCGGACTCCGCACGCAGGAAATCGGAATCCGTATGACCCTCGGAGCCGACAAGTACCGGGTTTTGCGCCTCGTTCTCGGGGACGGCATGAAACTCGCCTTGACCGGGATCGCTGTCGGAATGATCGCCGCTCTGCCCATGAGACGTATTCTCGAAGGCATAATCCCCGATTTTCGCGTGGATGGCAGCTGGATTCTCCCCTTGATGGCGGCAGTCATTGGGATGGTGGCTTTGTTTGCCTGCTACATTCCCGCACGGCGCGCCACGCGCGTAGATCCCATGGCCGCGCTACGGTACGAATAATCTGGGTAGGAGACTCCGATGAGACGTCTTCGCGCTTTCCTTCTTCGATTCGCCAGCCTCTTCAAGAGGCGAGACCATGACACTGACTTTTTGGCCGAAATGCAATCCCATCTACAGATGCATATCGACGATAACCTGCGCGCGGGCATGAGCCCCGGACACGCGCGGCGCGAGGCGCTCATGAAACTCGGCGGCGTCGAACAAACAAAACAAATCTACCGCGAGCGGCGCGGTCTGCCAGTGCTCGAAACCTTCTGGCAAGACCTGCGCTACGCGGCGCGCACGTTGCGAAACAATCCCGGCTTTACCGCCGTAGCGACGCTCACCCTGGCGCTGGGCATTGGCGCAAATACCGCCATTTTCAGCATCGTGAACGCGACGGTACTTCGGCCGCTTCCCTACAAAGACTCTTCGCGCATCGTGACCTTCCATACCAGGACGTCGCTGTTCCCCGCCTTCACACTCCCTCTGACGTGGCCCGCCTTCCAGGAAGTTCGCGTGCAGTCCACTTCCTTGGAAGAAGCGACAGCGTACTGGGAAAACGATAGAACGCTCACCGGACGCGACCAACCAGAAGTGCTCCCGGTAACCGCCGTCTCCACCGGTTTTTTTGAAGAGCTCGGCGGCCGCGCCGATCTAGGACGCCTGCTCTCGGAACAAGATCACCAGCCCGGCCACGACCGTGTCACAGTGATTAGCGATGCGCTCTGGCGCACGCGTTTTGCTAACGATCCCACGGTCCTCGGACGAGAGCTCATTCTGGACAAGGAGATCTACACCATCATCGGTGTCGCAACGAAGGGATTTGCGTTTCCCGAAGGATCCCAAGTTTGGTTGCCGCTTTCCCTGACGCCGGAAATCCAGCGCAATCAAATGTTTTTCAGGTTCGACGTCCTCGGCAAGCTGCGAAAAGGAGAAAGGCTCGAATCGCTCCAAGCGCACCTCGGCCCCATCGCGGAGCGTATCGCCAGGGACAATCCCCGCCTGGGCAAAAACTACACAATCTCGGCGGAGCCGCTTCTACAGAGCCGCGTCGAAGATGCGCGGCATGGTTATCTGGTCTTATTGGCCGCAGCTACTTTCGTGCTGCTCATCGCCTGCGCGAACCTGACGAGTTTGCTGCTCGCCCGTGGCTGGGGCCGCCAGCGCGAGATGGCACTCCGCGCGGCGCTGGGCGCTTCGCCGCGAAGAATTCAGCTTCAGGGTCTGGCCGAAAGCTGTCTATTGGGATTGCTGGGCGGTGTCGTAGGAATTGTGTTGGCCACTGGCCTTGTGCAGACCTTTGTCGCGATCGCGCCCGCCGACACACCCCGGCTAAGCGAAATTTCCCCGGATTGGACGCTGCTGTGGTTTGCGCTCGCAAGTTCCCTGGTATCGGGAGTGGTCTTTGGCCTGGCTCCGGCGCGTCGAGCCGCACGCAGGGATCCCAATGACGCCCTCAAGGAAGGAACTGGCGGAAGTGTCCGAGGCACCTCGCGATTCGGCAATGCGCTAGTCGTTATCGAAGTAGCGCTGGCTTTCATCCTGCTGATCGGCTCGACACTCATGATGCAAACGCTCGCTCATTTGCTGCACCAAAACCCCGGCTTCCGCACTGACCATTTGCTCACCTTTGATTTGCCCCAGCCGCCGCCGCAAAATCAAAAAGATTCCGAAGGGCATACTGCCGGCCAAATCGCAAGCTTGAAAGATATGGTGACGCAGGTGCGCCGCCTGCCCGGAGTCGAAGACGTTGTGGCCTCCGATCACGGCATCCTCGACGGGATGTATTTTGAGCATTCAGGCTTGCAACTAGAAGGCGCGCTTCCGGAAAACTCGGTGGTAACCGAAGGTGTCATCGCGCGCTACATTTCGCCGGGATATTTTCGAATGCTGGGCCTCTCCTTGCTGCGCGGCCGCGAATTCGAGGAGCAGGACGCGCTCGGCGCTCATAAAGTCATCGTCGTGAATGAAACGATGGCTCGAAAATTTTGGGGCACCCTGGATGTCGTCGGGAAACGGCTGACCGAATCCACCGAAGGCAAGCAAGCCCCGGAATGGAATGAAATCGTCGGCGTCGTAACAGATGCGCGCGATGTTGGCATCCAGGATGAGCCCCACCCGGAATACTTTCTGGCTCTGTTTCAATGGGACGCCGCAACCGATTACCTCATCGTTCGCACGCAAACTGACCCCGACGCCCTGGCGGGCACGATTTCGCGCCAAATCTGGGCGAGCTATCCCAACCAGCCTTTGACGCATGTAATGACCCTGACGAAAACCATTGCTGAATCCGTCGGCGACCAGCGCTTGCACACCGTCCTGCTTGGTGTTTTTGCGGGTGTCGGTTTGGCGCTAGCGCTGTTGGGAGTTTATGGCGTCGTCTCCTATTCGGTAGCGCGCCGCACCCAGGAAATCGGCGTGCGCATGGCGTTGGGAGCCGGGCAAGCCACGGTGTTGCGTATGGTGATGCGCCAGGGATTAACTCTTGTGGCCTGCGGAGCCGCCATCGGCGCCGCCGGAGCCCTAGCATCCGTTCGCGTGATCGCCAGCGAACTATACGGCGTAAAATCCACCGACCCGTGGACATTTTTCGCCGGCGTCGTGCTAATTCTCGTCGTGGGTTGCCTGGCTTGCTGGGTGCCAGCGCGGCGCGCCACGCGCGTAGATCCCATGGTCGCCCTGCGCTACGAATAATTCATGGCTCTTTCGAGCCACAAGCGAACCATGAAAATAGCCGCAACATGTCTGTTGAAAGTAAAGGGGTTATGGCTATTTTCGAAGGAATAACTGTAGTGGCCGGTCTTTAGACCGGTTCTTTTGCGTTTGTAATGCCCGGTCTTCAGACCGGTTCTTTTGCGAGGGATGTTATGAGGTAATTACGCGCTGGGCTTCTGCGACTTAGCGGATTCTTCCGCCGCAACCGCCGCGAGCGCGAGCTTGCCGCCGAACTGGAGAGCCATCTCCAATTGCACATGGAAGACAACTTCCGCGCCGGCATGTCCCCAGCCGAAGCCCTGAAAGAAACGCTCTTTCTTATAGTGGCGGGCCTTGCGTGCGCCGCGCTCGCAGCCCTAGTCCTGACGCAATTGCTGCCGGCCGGTCCATCGGTTGGTCCGGTTCGGGCATTTCGCTGTATGGCGTTTCCCGAACCGACATTTTCACGTATTCCTTCTCCGGCATTCTGCTGAGCTTGGTGGCCCTCTCGGCCTGCTACATCCCGGCGCGGCGCGCGATACGCGTCTACCCCATGGCCGCGCTGCGCCATAAATGAAAAATCAGTTTTCAGTTTTAGCTTATTTCTGATTTCTATTTTCTCTTTTCCGATTTTCTACGCTAGGGTTTTTTCTTTTTGAAGAGGCCGCCAAGCGCGTTTATAGCGTCGGCGGGATTTTGTCCTTGGGCTTTGGTGGCGCCAGGTACTGTACTGCCGGCGCAGCCAAGTTGGGACTTGAGCAAGCTCTCCGCCGTGCCGCCGATGTCGGGGACGAATTTCGGATCGGCGGTCGTGCCATGAATCTGGAACGGAATGGTAGCGCCTTTGCACCCGCCTTTGCCGCCGCCGATGGCGCCCAAGATGCCTCCAATTCCTGACGCCGGCGCGCCATTTGAAGAAGAATAAGTCGCGGAGCTTGCCAGCGTGGCGGCCATTTTGAAATCGAGGGCATTCTTGGAATCGACCGTGCCCGCGCCAACGAGCGTGCCAAGTGCGGGAAGAACCGCCTGGAAGTTTTCCGCTTCGAGGCCAGTGGGAGCCATGCGCAGATTGGTAGTAATTTTTTCGATGTCCAGATCCTGGCCGGTTTTCAAACCCGTCAGCGCGGAAATCGTGGACATCTTAGACCCCAGGTCGAAGCCCGCGAGTTTTCCATTAAACAATCCGACGGTGCCGACGGTGATGAGTTTGTTGGTGGGACCTGTGAGATTGAGATCGCTGTTCAACGTCCCGGCCGTGAGGGAAGCGCCCTTGGGCAGATTGATTCCCAGCGCGGGGAGGAAAGCCTCGAGATCTTTCGCGGGCATGTCCTTGGCGTCTAGCTTGATGTTGACGGCAGTGGCTTCACCGGTCGATTCATAGGCGCCATTGAGATGTGCCGCCGCGCCGCCGATATTCAGGGTCGAAGGTTGGAGCACGCCGGAGTCTTTGCGGAGATCGTATTTCGTCGCAAAATTCACGGTTACGGGCACTCCCGCTGGCGAACCACCTGCGACCAATAGCGCCTTGGAAAACTTGACGGTGCCTTTGGTCTGCGCTTCGCCGCCTAGCGACGAGAGATTCGCGTCGAGATCGACAATGCCGCCGAGGCCCATGGAAGAATCGAGGAATCCGGTGGAGGCAAGATTCAAGCCGGTAATGTTGATCTTAGCCTCCAGGGGAGTAAGCGCCGCGTCCGCTTGATCCACGGGGCCTAGCGTGCCGTCCAGCTTGAACTTGCCTCCTGCGGGCAGATCGGCGGACACCGTGACCGGAAATTTCGAGGTGCTGGAAACGCCGGAAGCGCTGACGGTGACGTGATCGTAGGTGCTGCGCTTCTGCGAATTCGTGGAGCCGACGACGATACTGCCGTCGCTTAGCGTGAGTTTTTCGATGGAAATGTCCGCGGCGCTTGCGGTACTGGATGATTTCTCGGCGGGCGCTTTCTTGGCCTCGGACTTCGCGGCGGCGCCGCCGAGCGAAGAATAATTCCACACGCCGGCGGCGTTGCGAATCAGAGTTACTTGCGGACTGGCAATCGTAACGCCAGTCACGTTCAGGGTCTTCGAGAAAATCAGCGGCAGGAGTTCCACGCCCACGTTCAGCGACTTGGCGGTGAGGAACGGGGCGGGGCTGAACTTTGGATCGTCACCGATAGATAGGTTATCCGCCGAAACCGCGCCGCTAATCAGCGACAGGCTCAGATTTCCAAGCTCGACTTTGCGCCCGAGCACCACCGAGGCTTTTTCTTCGATGGTGGGCCGAAACTGGTTCACTGGGATCAAAAACGGGGCGACAAGCACAATCACCACCAAAACACCCACCACGATGAGGACAATTTTCAATGCCTTATTCATGACAACCTCCAAGGCGGGAGGAACGGGCGATCCCCCGAACGCTCAAGAGGGGAGGATAGCACAGCGACTATTGAAGAAGAGGCTGAGTGGAGTCGTCTGGGGGACAGGGGACACGCGCACAGTGATTGCCAGGGAGAGGCCATTGTTCGGCTTCTGGTTAACAGTTCTGGTTAGAGATAACCGCCCCCTCCCCGGTGTTTTTCATAAGTCATTGATTCTATCGTCCGCCCTGCCCTGTGGAATGTACAAGTTACAGAGAAGTTGCCATTGCCGCCAGAAGGACCAAGACGGCCTAACTTCTCAAAGCGCCTGTCGAGTACAAGGCGCCTCTCGACACTCGGAAGGTTCGCCGCACGGTTTGGATCGCTCATCACGGTTCCCAAAGCGCTGCTTTGGAAGTTTTATTACTTCGTCGGGATGCGCGCGCAATATTTCTACAATCTCAGCGTGAACCTTCCGAGCAGATAACAAAAGTCTGTGCTTGTCGTAATTGAAGTAGGCCCAACTAGCTCCTCTGAGGGTCCATTTCATCGTTCTCCAATTTGCTCAGGTGCGTGTAACTCGCTCCCAGCTCGGGAGCCAGGCGCTTTATGCCTTGACCAGACTTGTGCGCCATTCACGGAGAAGCGAGCTGAATTTCATGACGGAAGTATATTTTTCAACCCAAAGCACAGAGCAGCCGGCGGTCGGTGCCGATTTCTTGCGCATAGAGCGTTCCAGACAGGCAGAGCGCAAAAACCACACCGCTAGCAAGGGATCTGGTTTGCATGGGACATTCCCTTCCGTCTCAGATTCGTTGTGGAGCCGAGTTGTGGGTCTCTCCCGGGAAACTCAACACCTGCTTATTGAGACGCCTAGCTTATGGAAGGAGGGTACCACTCTGCTAGATTGAGGCGGAGACAACTAGAAACATTTCCTCCTCCCGAGAGGCAACAAGGGCTACGGGGAAGGGAGGGTTTTGCGTTGTACCCATTTTGGGAACAGGCTTATAATTTAGAGGATGTGGCGCGAGTCGTGGCTATGAGGGTGATTGCCCGCAAGACCTTGCAGCGCTTCGTTGATTCGTTGCAGGGGAGCAAAGACCCGAAGGCGGTCAAAGCGGAGGTGGACAGCTGGTTTCACGAAGCGCGACAAGCGGAATGGAAAAACCCGGCAGAGGTCCTGAAGGCCTATGGGAACGCCAGCATCGTAGGGTCGGACCGCGTAGTCTTCAATATCGAGGGAAACGACTACTGGCTGGTAGTGGCCATCCATTATCGGTTGCAAATCGTGTTCATCAAGTGGCTCGGCTCAACTGCGGAGTACCACAAGATCGACGTAAAGACAGTGAACTATGGAAATTAAGCCCATCAAGAACGAACGGGATTATGAAGAAGTGCTGCGCCGTGTGGAGTCATTATGGAACTCGCCGGAGGGCTCGGCAGCGCACGATGAACTGGATGTCCTTGCTACGTTGATCGAAGCCCACGAACGGGAGCACTATTCCATCGACATGCCAGACCCGCTGGAAGCTATCAAATTCCGCCTCGCACAAGAAGGAAAAGATTCCCGCGCTTTGATTGGAGTGATTGGCCAGCGCACGCGGGTCTACGAAGTGCTGCGCGGCAAACGCTCGCTGTCGCTGAATATGATCCGCAAGCTGCATGACAAGTTTGGCATTCCGGCCAACGTACTGATTCAGCCAGGGCGCAAAAGGAGAAAATTCGCGAGACGAAGCAGCTCACGCCCGCGGAGAAGCAAGACAGTTAAGAAGTCCGCGTAGCTGGAGGGAGCCGTACAGGGTACGGAAGGAAACGGAAGAAGCCCGGGTCTGCGAACTCGCAATTTCAGGGGGGGCGATGGAGAGACGCGCATTCGTGAATGTTACGGCGGGGGCGGCGGCGGCGCTCACGTTTAAGCCGTTGGCACGCGCGTTTGTGCCGGTGGCGCTTGAAGTTCAGCGGGTGGCGATGGCTGGGGAACAGGAGCGGAAGAGCCCGGTGCCGTATCCGGATGCGGCGGTGGAAGTGGTGGATCCGCGCTTCGGAAAATATGTGCAGGGCAACGCAGCGGTGGAGCGCTTGTACACGGGCACGCGCTGGTCGGAAGGGCCGGTGTGGTTTGGGGATGGGAGATATCTGCTGTGGAGCGACATCCCGAATAACCGGATGCTGCGATGGAGCGAGGATACCGGAGAAGTCAGCATCTACCGCAGCCCCTCGAACTACAGCAACGGCAACTACCGCGACCGGCAAGGCCGGCTACTGACCTGCGAGCACGACACGCGGCGGCTGACGCGGACGGAATACGACGGCACGATCACCGTGTTGATGGACGGATTTCAAGGCAAGCGGCTGAACGCGCCGAATGACCTGGCAGTGCATTCCGATGGCGCGATCTGGTTCACCGATCCGGGGTACGGGATCATGTCCAATTACGAAGGGCATAAAGCCACGTTCGAGTTGCCCGCCGTCGTTTACCGGCTCGATCCGAAGACGCGCGAGACGACGGTAGTTGCAAGCGACATGGATAAGCCAAACGGGATTTGCTTTTCGCCCGACCAGAAATTGCTATACATCGTGGATACGGGAACGCCCAAGCACGCGGGCGACCCGCACCCGATACGCGTGTACGATGTGGTGGATGACGCACGGCTGAAGAATGGAAGGCTGTTTGCGGATATGTCGCCGGGGTCGTCGGATGGTATCCGATGCGATACGGACGGAAACGTGTGGTCGGCGGCGGGATGGGGTGGAGCGCAGTACAACGGGGTGCACGTGCTCGCGCCGGACGGGAAGTTGATCGGCAAGATTCATCTTCCAGAAACGTGCGCGAACCTGTGTTTCGGCGGCGCGAAAAAAAACCGGCTGTTCATGGCAGCGAGCCAGTCGTTGTATGCGTTGTACGTGAATGCGGAGGGTGCGCAGATGCCGTGATCTCCGCCACAGAAAAAGACGCTGGGTTCGAAGACCGGGGAAAATAAAGTGGGAACGGCCAAAACGCCTGAGGGGCGTGAATGAATAAGATTCCGCCGCCGGTAGTTCTCGCGTTGTTCTTCGCGATCGCACTTGGCGTGCCCTTTGGGCTATACGCGCTGCTCACGCGTGGCCGCCGACGGATGATGCGCGAGATCCGGCAAGGGGCGGAGGCGCGAGGCTGGCTCTACGGGCTGCGCCGCTGGCAAGGCGACCCCACGGCGTTTCGCATCCAAGGCAGGACCAACAGCGGGTTGAGCTGGACCATGGCGTCGAGGGGCACGAAGGGCTATGACAAGGGTTGGACGGTCATGCTCGGACTGAGCGTTCCGATGCTGGGAGGCGTGGTGGACCTGGCGGTGCTGCCGCGTGACGCCGGGCACGGGCCAGCAGTCCTCAGGGGTGCGATTCCCGAAGGGGCCAAAGCGCGACTGATGGCGTTCAGCGGTACGATCGGCAGCGCGGTGGAACTTTTTCAGAATGCCCAAGAGCTTCCCAGCGGGCTGTCCGCGTTCGACACGCGCTATGAAGTTCTGGTGCTGCCTAAGAGGTTTGCCCAGCCGCTGGTGGACGCGGTGCTTGCCCAGCGCTTACTTACTTGGCCAGCGGATTCGATAGCGGCGCATTCCGTTCTGGCCTGGCGAGACCCGCTCGGTTTTCACGTACAAGCGCGATTGCCTGGGCCGGCGAACTGGGGCAGTGTTACCTACCTTGCCTCGCTGGCGGAAGAATGGTGCGCGCGCGTTCCCGCGCCCGAGAAGCCGCAAGGGCCGCCGACAATGTTTGATCGCGCCGTAAGTTGGGTTCTGCGACTGCAACAGAGGCACCTATAAGAGTGAAAAACCGCCGGGCAAAAGCCTCGCGCTGCAAATCCAAGGGCTCCAGAGAACGGCTAGAAGGGCGGACATGGCGGCTTGGTCAAAATTGGGTAGAGCGCAGAGCGGGATCATCGAGCCGGTGATGGTGTGCATTCCGGAGGGATGGTTCGAGATGGGATGCGCGAGTGGGCGGGATGATGAAAAGCCGGTACATCGGGTGTGGGTGGATACGTTTGAGATGGCGGCTTATCAGGTGACGAACGAGAAGTATGGGTGCTTTCTTGCGGCCACAGGTGGCGCTCCGCCGCCTTCCTTGCAGGACGCGAACTTTAGCCATCCGAAGATGCCGGTAGTGGCGGTATCGTGGCACGAAGCGACGAGGTATTGTGAATGGCTGAGCGATGTGAGCGGCAAGTCTTATCGCTTGCCAACGGAAGCGGAATGGGAGCGAGCGGCGCGCGGTGGCACGCAGGGATTTTTCTATCCTTGGGGGGACACACCTCCCGAGATGGTTCCGGATTATGGCCGGCGGTGGAAGCTGGGGCCGGAGCCAGTGGGATTGTATGCGCCGAATGCTTATGGGCTGTACAACGTTGGCGACAATGTGCACGAATGGTGCGCGGACTGGTATGACGGCGGATACTACGGGCGGTCCCCGGAACGAAATCCGCAAGGGCCAAAGAGCGGCACGCGCAAGGCTTCGCGGGGCGGTTCGTGGCGGCATCATATTAAGGTGACGCGGACGGCGGCGCGCTCGAGCATCCCGCCGGAGTTTCGATACGCGGATTATGGATTCCGAATCGCGGGGTCGGTCGCGAAAATAGTTACAACCGTTCGGGAGGGTCACTCATCTTAAGATTGAGAATGCGCGCTCGCTCATCGGCTCTGCAAATTGTTACATTGATGGTGGCGGTCGTTGCGGCGGCTTCAGCGCAAGAGCCGAAGCCGCAAGAACTTCCCGATGCACCGGTGGCCAAACAGCGAGATGCACCGCAAAAGCGTCAACGTACACTCAACGCAACGATCGAAGTCCTCGAACGGCGGTCCTTCTTTTTTCCGAACATTGCAGCCGACAAGGGCGCGCTGAGCTGGAAGCAGAAGTTCGAACTATTTGCGGATGAGAGCGTGGCGCCTTCCCGTTTTCTCAGTTCCGCCGCCGGAGCGGGGATCAGCCAGGCAAGGAATTCGCTAGAGGGCTACGGGCAAGGGGCGGGCGGGTACGGCGAAAGGTTTGGTTCTTCGATGGCTACGGCCGCATCGAACAACTTTTTCGGCACGTTTCTGATTGCCTCGCTACTGCACCGGGATCCACGATACTTCGTAACGCTGCACGGAGGCGCGGGGCACCGCATCGGGTACGCGCTGAGCCGCATCGTGGTGGCGCGCACGGATGAAGGAAAAGACGGGACCAATTGGGCGGGAATCTTGGGACCGCTGCTGGCCGAGAGCCTAGCGAACAGTTATTTGCCGGTGAAAGAACAGACCGCCGGCAGCACTTTCCAGCGTTATGGAGTGCGCATCGGACTGAACACCGCCAGCAATGCCCTGCGGGAGTACTGGCCGACTATCTTTCGCAATTTGCGCATCAGCAAAATTGCGCCGGGGCTGAAGCCCCAGCCGGCGGATACGCGTCCAGCCACACCGATGTCCCCGTGACGAACGCCCCCAACTCAGGAATGGCCTGTTGACACACTCAGGGCCAGCTGAACGCCCAGCCACAGTCCGAGGCCACAGGCCGTCAAGATGACGATCGCTACCGCGATTTTCTTTCGTGTGCTCGTTGAAGATTCTTGTAGCTGGGACGGACTTTCAGAGTAAAGAGATAGCATTTCTTTGTCTCCTTCCAGTGACAATTCGCGCGTAAGCGAAGCCTGGCCCAGGGACAGGAACGCATTCGCCGCGCCGAACAGCGCGATGATGGGGTTTCGATTCTCGAATCGCACCTCATGCGTTCGCATATTTGGCGCAACGCCGACCTATTTCGTTGCGAAAGAACAAGAACCTATGTAAGTTGACTGTAAATTCGCGAAGTCAAAGAGATCGTACAAAAGCACGGTTAGAGATGAGTGGTAGGGCTGGGGAGATTCGAAGTTCCGAACAAACGGTTTAGAAAACCGTTCGCGGTTTGAGGTATTACGTGTTTTCAATAGGATAGCGAAGCGGCTTGTACCCGATTTGAGGTGTTTTGAGGGCTAGTTGGGTACAAATTTGGTTATAAATCGTGAGTATTAATCTTGGTGTAGAATCTCCGATGAGGGCCTGTAGCTCAGATGGATAGAGCATTGGTTTCCTAAACCAAGTGTCGGCGGTTCGAATCCGCCCAGGCCCACGATTCTCACCGGGGGTAACACATCGTTCCTATGCCCATAATTCGAACCCACCCTCCTGGTATCTAATGTTGCGCGGCCAACAAACGACCGCTGAGGCTTGTGCAAATCATTTGAAGGCCCACATGGAAGGCAAGGACTAGACTGCTACCGTGAAACTGTTCTGGGTTTTGTGGAATAGAATTATGGCTTCGAGCGCAACTGCACTTTTCGCCTGCTTGTAAGGTATTCACCTAGACCTGATTTCAGGAACTCGCTGGATAGCATTCCCGTTTTCACATCCGTAGCCTCCCTAAAGGATGCCCAGCACTCCTGCCCGCAGCGCACGCCGCTCGACGCGAATTGAGTCGAAGAGACGCGCCAGCCTGGTCATCAATCTGGAAAGCAAGCCGAAGAGACTCCCTTGTCTCGTTGTCGATTCCTCGAAAGAAGGTTTCCGGTTGCGCGGAGATTTCCACCTTATTAGGCGTGGCCAAGTGGTCGAACTTATCCTCGATGAAGACATGCCCAACCCCCAGCGTTGCAGCGTGATCTGGGTCGGCAAAGCTGGTTCCAA
The DNA here is from genome assembly GCA_035510055.1 of Candidatus Cybelea sp. Classification (GTDB taxonomy): domain Bacteria; phylum Acidobacteriota; class Terriglobia; order Acidiferrales; family UBA7541; genus Acidiferrum. The sequence goes on from DATKHV010000081.1 coordinate 86,233, forward strand.
GCAGGACGGAGAAGTCGGCCTAGAAATCGTCTAAACGAATCAGCAGATTGCGAGGGGACGACCTGGTGATTCTGACACTCGGCTTTGGCATGCTCCGTGCGCGCGGTCACAGGGGCGGCGAGGACGGTCATGAGAGCAAGAAGTTACAAAAAAATTGTTGTCCGAAGCCGTGCGGGCGTTTAAAGATAGGAACAATATTCCGGCGACCATTGAGACGAAACGATGGCTTCGCGCAAGGATTGCGGGGACATGGCAGCAACCAATTCTTCGCGCTGGGCTTGCTCCGCGGCTGCGATGGCTATCTCGATCGCGGCTTCGCGCAGGTTCGGTAGGAGAGGCAACAGAGGCGCTGATGGATCGGACTGCGCGGGAGAGTGTTTGGCAAGGGCGCGGGCGGCGGCCAGGAACATTCCGTCAGTGACGCGCTTGGCGCGGGTGGCGCAAACCGCCAGTCCCATGGCGGGAAAAATGTAAACGTTGTTGCACTGCGCAATCTGCATCTTGCGGCCGTTGTAATCGACACTCGGAAAAGGTGAACCGGCGGCGATCAAAGCGCGGCCGGCGGTCCATCGAAGCAGGTCTTCGGGAACGGCTTCGGACTTGGAGGTGGGATTGGAGAGTGGAAGGATGATGGGACGCTGGCACTTGCGAGCCATCTCGCGAACGATAGGCTCGGAGAAAGCTCCGGGCAGCGTGGAAAGGCCGATGAGGATGGTGGCCTCGATTTGCTGGATGACGTCACCAAGACCGATGCGGCCACCCGGTTGCGAGCGCGGAAAATTTGCGACTCGCTCGGCCGGCTGGGCATAAATTCGCTGCTCGGCGGATAGGTCCTTCCGATTCGACTCGAGAAGGCCGTCGCGATTGACTAGCCAGAAACGAGAACGCGCTTCCGCTTCGGACAGGCCTTCGGCAACGAGCGCTTCGCGGAGAAAATCGGCGACGCCGATGCCGGCCGAGCCGGCTCCCAACATGACAATGTGTTGATCCGAAAGTTGCCGGCCCGATACCCGGATGGCGGAGAGAATCGCTCCAACAGCAACCGCGGCGGTGCCCTGAATGTCGTCGTTGAAGGTAACCAGTTGATCGCGGTAGCGATCGAGGATGGGCCGGGCGTGCGCCTTGGCGAAGTCTTCCCACTGCAACAAAGCATCCGGCAACTCAAGTTTCACAGCTTCGACAAAACGATCGACGAATTCGTCGTAAGCGTCGCCGGTGATTCGTTCGTGACGCCAGCCCAGGTATTCGGGGTCGCTCAGTCGCTCTTGGTTATTGGTCCCGACATCCAAAACGACGGGTAGAGTTTGCTCTGGAGGCACACCTCCGATGAGCGTGTACAAGGAAAGCTTTCCAATGGGAATGCCCAGCCCGCCGACGCCTTGGTCGCCAATGCCCAAAATCCTCTCTCCATCGGTGACCACGATGACGCTGACGTTTTTGTGCGGGCGATTCTGCAGGAGCTTCTGAATGTTGTCCCGATGCGGATAAGAAATGATCAATCCCCGGGGACGGCGGTAGATGTGGCTGAATTCCTGGCAGGCTTCGGCAACGACTGGAGTATAAACAATCGGGAGCATCTCTTCGATATGCTCGAGAAGCAGGCGGTAAAAAAGAACTTCGTTGGTGTCCTGAAGCTGACGGAGGTAAATGTGGCGCTCGAGATCATCCAGTTTTCGCAGATGGGCTTTATAGGCACGGGCGGATTGCTCTTCGATGGTCTCGACGACGGGCGGGAGGAGGCCGTCGAGGCCAAGCGCTTGCCGTTCCGGAAGAGTGAAGGCAGTGCCTTTGTTCAAAAAGGGAGTTTCTAGAAGAACGCGTCCGCGCAGGTGCGGTGAGAGCTTGGTCGGGGGTGAACTGGAGGACATAGTGGCCATAAGAACCTCCGAGGAAATTCAGGGTGCCTTCGAAGCGCGCATGGAAGGAGGGTTCTCCAGAAGAAATCTCACTGGCGCGGTGTCAGGATAGCACATTCGGTCGAGGGCGGCGGCGCAAGGCATGAGCGTACCCTTTCCGAGGCAAGCACCGCGTCAAATGGTACCGCAGGAAAATTCGCGCCAAGTGAGGACCGTCACAGTGAAAATCGCGGGCAGAAAATATTATGCGGGGAGTCTATCAACGTGGAAGAATAGCCGCGGAATCTGGCCCTTACTTGCAGCCTCCAAGATGGCAACGGCCCTATTGGATGAAGAGCGCGACTTTTTGCGATGAGGTAATTCATGGGACAAGCCTTGGATGTGCACCGCCTGCACTTCGCATTTACCATCACCTTTCACTACATCTTTCCGCAACTGACAATGGGACTGGCGTTGCTGCTGGTCTATCTGAAGACCAAGGCGCTGCGCACCGGCGACGAACACTATGATCGTGCGACGCGATTTTGGGCGCGAATCTTCGGGATCAATTTTGCGCTGGGGGTCATCACCGGAATTCCGATGGAATTCCAGTTCGGGACCAATTGGGCGGCGTTTTCAAAGTCGGCGGGAGGGGTACTCGGGCAGACGCTGGCGATGGAGGGAGTGTTTTCGTTTTTTCTGGAATCGAGTTTCCTGGGCTTGTTTCTGTACGGTGAAAAAAAACTGGGCATCATCGGGCACTGGGTGACGGCGTTTCTGGTTTTTCTGGGCTCGTGGCTCTCGGGCTATTTGATCGTCGCCACAGACGCTTGGATGCAGCATCCCACTGGTTACCGTATCGGCACCGACGGGGCCATCGAACTTTCCAGTTTCTGGGGCTTGCTGCTGAACCAATGGGCGCTGTGGCAGTACGCGCACAACATGCTGGGAGCGGTGCAAACCGGCTGCTTCGTCATGGGCGGAGTCGGCGCTTTTTATTTGCTGACGAAACGCAATCAAATTTACGGGCGCACGTTTGTGAAAGCGGGTGTGTTGGTGGGCACAGTTGCGGCGATCTTGCAACTCTTCCCCACCGGCGACATGCAAGGAAAATTGGTGGCGTACAACCAGCAACCAACGCTGGCGGCCATGGAAGGACTCTTTGAATCGCAAGAAGGAGCACCGCTGGCCATCCTGGGACAGCCGGACGTGGAAAAAAGGAAACTCGACAACCCTTTGGAAGTTCCCAATATGCTGAGCTTTCTGACGTACAGGCAATGGCGGGCGAACATCAAAGGCTTAGCGGATTTTCCACCGGCGGAATGGCCAGATCAAATTCCGCTGCTTTATTACAGCTACCACGTGATGGTCGGGCTGGGAACGATCTTCATCGCGGTGATGGTTCTGGCGGTGCTGTTGCTGTGGCGGAGAAAATTGTATGACTCTCGCTGGATGCTATGGGTGTTGCTGGTCTGCGTGCCGCTTCCTTATATTGCGAACACGGCGGGATGGATGACCGCCGAACTCGGGCGGCAGCCGTGGTTGATTTACGGACTGCTGCGCACGGCAGCGGGCGTGTCGCCGCGCGTGGCGGCGGGAAATGCCTGGTTCACGCTGATTGGCTTCATGGGCTTGTACGCGGTACTGGCGATCCTGTGGCTGTTTTTGATTTACCGCGAGATCGAGTTGGGGCCGGAACCGAGCGGGCTTCTGCCAAAAGATGCGGCTGCCGTCCTGGCGGCGGACTAGAGAGGGCGCGATGGGAACGATCTGGTTCTGGCTAGTGGCCATTATGATCGCGATCTACGTGCTCCTGGATGGTTTCGATCTAGGCGCCGGAGCGATTCATCTTTTTGCAGCAAAAACGGATGCGGAGCGGCGGCAAGTGCTGGCAAGCATCGCGCCGGTGTGGGATGGAAATGAAGTATGGTTGGTGGCAGCGGGCGGCACCTTGTACTTCGCTTTTCCAACGCTGTACGCAAGCGCGTTTAGCGGATTTTATCTGCCCTTGATGATCGTGCTGTGGCTTTTGATACTGCGCGGAGCCTCGATCGAATTCCGGAATCACATCAAGAGCGCGGTTTGGGATCCCTTGTGGGATTTTCTTTTTTTCGCGTCGAGCTTGCTGCTCGCGGTATTTTTCGGAGCAGCGCTCGGCAATGTGGTGCGCGGCGTGCCGCTGGACGCGAGCGGTTACTTCTTCGAGCCACTGTGGACGAATTTCCGCCTGGGAGATGAAACCGGCATCCTCGATTGGTACACCATTCTGGTGGGAGTGCTGGCTTTGCTCACACTGATGATGCACGGCGGACTTTGGGTGCAGATGAAGACCAGCGGCGCCGTGAATGAACGTGCGGGAAAACTGGCGGGACATGCTTGGTGGGGTGTCGTGGCGCTCACGGCCTTGGTGACAGCGCTAACATTCCGGATTCAGCCGCAAGTCAAAGAAAATTTCGCGAGTTGGCCGGTTGGATTTGTATTCCCGCTGCTGGCCGTAGCGGGGATTGCGGGCGTTCTCTTCGAATTGCGAAAACGCGATGAGCGCAAAGCGTTTTTGGCGTCTTGCGCCTACCTGACGGGAATGCTCACCAGCGTGGTGTTCGGGGTGTACCCGATGGTCTTGCCCGCGCGGAATCCGATTTATTCCTTGACGGTGAAGTCGGCCAAAGCGGCCGACTACGGTTTGAAAATCGGGTTGGCCTGGTGGATCTTTGGAATCATTCTAGCCGCGGGATACTTCACCTACGTTTATCGCTCTTTCGCCGGCAAAGTGGTGGTCGACAAAGACTCGCACGGTTACGGCGATTGACGCTTCTCCCCTCGCGTAAAACCCTCGCAAAACCGAAGTTGACGCCAAACGAACGGCAGCGTAGCGTAGGAATTCTGTTATGAGAAGTGTCGCTCCATCGCGAACCGGAGTTTGCGTGGCAAGGATTGCCAGTCTCCTGACGATTCTGGCTTTGGTCATTGCGCCTTCTTGTGGCCCGCTTTGTGCTGCGCAGGCTTGCACACCAGCTCCCGGCTCGGCTGGAATGGAGTCGCATTGCCACCTCCACGGCACGCTGAACGGCCGTGCCCCTCTACTACATACAGTTCAAAACTGCGGCGCGCCGGAGTTGCAGGCGGCTAACCTGACTTCCGCAAACTGGCGCGAACCGGCCCAGAAGGACCGCGCGACTGCTTCTGCCGGCCGGCTTGCCTTTCTTTCCTTGGGCCTTTCATCGGCAGGTGCTCGTAATTCTGATGCCATCGCCGCAGAAGTGGAGTCGCCGCCGCATTCTTGTTCCGCTATTACTAAAGTCGTTCTGCGCATCTGAATTTCCAACTCAACTACTCCGAAACACGTCCCGCTAAACAGGCTCAGCTTGGCTGTTGGCGTGACAAGTTTATTCCCGATGTTAGGGCTATAGGTCGAGTGGCAATTTGAGGAGGCACTATGAGCGGCACCCGAAGAAGGTTTTTAGAGGACGCAGCGGTATTTGGAGCGGGTTTGTTGGGGTTACGCAATACGCTGCGCGCCAGCACGCCGGGGGAGGGACTTCCAGCACCGCGGGAAAATGAGAATGAAAGGCAGCACTCTCCCAATAGCAGCAAAGGGCCGCATGCAGCGCCTGGAAAAGCGATAGCGCAGGAACATCCCCTGCCCATGACGACGCCGGACCTGATGGACCTGCCGTACAAAATGGAAGGCGGCGTGAAGGTCTTCCACCTGGTGGCGGAGCCGGTAAAGAAAAAAATCGCGCCGTTCAAGACCATCGACGCGTGGGGCTACAACGGAAGCTGCCCCGGGCCGACGATTCAAGTGCAGCAGGGCGAGCGCGTGCGCGTGGTCTTCCTGAACCGCTTGCCGGAGTCTACTTCCCTGCACTGGCACGGCCTGGAAATTCCCATCGAGCAGGACGGCGTGCCGTACGTCAGCCAGAAGCCCATCGCTCCAGGTGAACAGTACGTTTACGAATTCACCGTGCATCAGGAAGGGACATTCTTCTACCACGCGCACAGTGCCATGCAAGAAATGATGGGGCTGATCGGATTTTTCGTGGCCCATCCGGAGAACAATTACAAGCCGCGCGTCGATCACGACTATGGCTTGATCCTGCAGGAGTGGGCGGTCCTGCCCAGCAACACCGTTCCGAATACGGCATCGATGGAATTCAACTGGCTGACGTTCAATGGCGTCGCCGCGCCGATGGCCACGCCTTTACTCGCGCAGTTGGGAAGCCGCGTGCGTCTGCGCATCCTGAATATGGGAATGGATCATCATCCGGTGCACTTGCATGGGCATCAGTTCGTTTTGACCGGCACGGAAGGCGGACGCGCGCCGGAATCCACATGGTATCCGATGAACACCGTGCTGGTGGGCGTGGCGCAGGCGCGCGTGGTCGAGTTTGAAGCGAAATACCCCGGCGCGTGGATGATTCACTGCCACCTGCCGCACCACATGATGAACAGCATGATGGACTTGCTGCGCGACCGGCAGATTCAGACGGCGGACCAGACCGAGGCGAAAGCCATGGCGCAGATGATGTCGCTGGCGAAAAGCGTGCCGTTCGAACACTTGCATTCTTCACCGGTCGCAGAGAACGCACAGAACATTCCCGGCTTTCCGCAGGATGCCTTCATGGAAATGGCAATGGATGAAGTCGTGGAGAAGCCGGAGACGTTTGGACTGCCGAAAAATTGGAGCGCGGCGATGATGGGAATGATGACGATGATTCGCGTGCTGCCGGAAAAAGAATACGAAGCAATTCTCGTGCGAAAGAAGGCGGCTGGCGGACAAACGGAGCGGCACCATGAATCGTAAAAAGAAGGAAAAAAACTTTACGCAGAGATCACAGAGTGCGCAGAGGACACAGAGAAGAGGAACCAACATGCGAGTTCCCGTGAAATGTGCGGCGATGATTCTTGGAGGCTTGCTGGTGGCGGCGGGCGGCACGCCAGCGCAGGGAATTGGGATGCCTATGCCCAAGCAGGAACAGCACCATCAAATGGAGATCGCGCCGGTGAAAGCGGAATATCCGCGGATGGGCCGGGCCCAGGAAGACGCGAAGGGCACGCCGGTCACCCTCGAGCAAGCGCAGAAGATGGCCGGCGAAGCGAATCCTACATTGCGGCAAGCGGAAGCGGAGATTCGCGCCGCGAAGGCGCGTCAGCAGCAATCGGGGCTTTATCCGAATCCCACGGTGGCGTACACGGGCGACGAAATCCGCGGAGGGTCGGTGGGCGGAGGAAAACAAGGATTTTTTGTCCAGCAGACCGTCGTTACGGGCGGAAAACTCAGTTTGAATCGCGGAATTTTCAAGAAAGAAGTGAAGCTCGCGGAGGTCGAAGCCGAAGAACAGAAAATGCGCGTCGAAAGCGCGGTAAAGATGGCGTTCTTGCGGGTGCTGGCTGCTCAGGAACTGCTTTACGCCCGCCGCGACATGGTGGCCATCGCGCAAGATGCCACCGAGACGCAGCGGAGGCTGATGAATACCGGACAAGCTGACGAAACCGAAATTCTCGGAGCGGAAGTGGAAGAACAGAGGATGCGCATGAGTGCCCGAATGCAAGAGAATTCGCTGCGCGAAGAATGGCGTTCGCTCGCCTCGGTGATCGGGCAGCCGGACTTGCCGTTGACGACGGTGGCCGGCGAGCTGGAAAAGGGCTGGCCGGAGGTGAATGAAGAAGAGGCCGTGGACGCGATTGCGAAAGAGAGTCCCGCCGTGCGAATTGCCGAGGCCGCGGAATGGCGAGCACAAATCGTTCTGGTCCGTGCCAAGCGTGAAGCCATTCCCGACGTCCAGATCCGCGGGGGAATGGAATACAACCACGAACTGCTCGGGAGCGCGCCCTTCGCGAAAGGATGGGAGGGAATCGCAGAAGTCGCCGCACAGATTCCGCTCTTCAATCGCAATCAGGGAAATGTGGCGGCGGCGCAAGCTGATATCGAGCGTGCGGATCTGGAAAAGAAGCGCATCTCGCTGACGCTGCGCGAACGGGCCGCATCGGCCGTGGATCAATACGCGAACGCGCGCCTCATGGCCACGGAGTATCGCGAGGAGATGCTGCCGCGCGCGAAGAAGGCTTACGCTTTGATGCTGGAGAAATATGGCCAGATGCTGGCTGCCTACCCCCGGGTCCTGGATTCACAGCGAAAGCTTTACGAATTGCAGATCGAGTACATCGCCGCGCTGGAAAGCGTCTGGACCAACGGCATCGCCTTAGAAGGATACCTGTTGACGGACGGACTGGAAGCTCCGGCACGCCCAGGCGAAGTCGACCACCCGGTCCGTGAAACCAATGTGCCGATGCCGGAGCGCACCATGTCGCCGAGAGAATTGACCCGCAATCCCTGATGTAGGCCGGCAGCTTTCGGAAACCGGGGCAGGAGCCGGGCGCCAACGAAGAACAGCGTCACTCCCTACCGTATCGAGTGCGAAACACTAGTACCCCAGTAGTGTTGACCGGCAGAAAATGCAGTCGGTACTGTCAAGATAGGGCGCCCGGGTGTCGGCGGAGGCATTTCCGCATACTTATTGAGATTAGGAAATTGCCGATAGAAGGTCTGGGAGTTAGTCCAGATTCAGCTTCCTTCCTTAGCCGCGACCCGATTCGCGTCATTAGGGTTTGCACGGTTATTGCCGCCGTTGCGTGGCGACAGAACGATTGAACGATGCCAACTGTAACAAAAGCCGGAAGATACGAAATTGTTGGGGAACTGGGCCGGGGCGCGATGGGTGTCGTTTATAAGGCCATGGACCCGGTGATCGGGCGCACGGTCGCGGTTAAGACCATTCGGCTGAGCGAAGAAGGCACGGGACTGTCCCGCCCTGAACTTCTGACGCGATTCCAGACCGAAGCGCGCGCCGCTGGTTTGCTGACGCACCCGAACATCGTAGTGGTTTTTGACGCCGGCGAGGAAGACGGTCTCTACTACATCACCATGGAGCTGGTAGAAGGAAAAAGCTTACAGGTGCTGCTCGATGGCGGCCATGCGTTTCCCCTGCCGCGTACCCTGCGCATCATGGAGCAGACTTGCAGCGCATTGCAATTCGCGCATGAACGCAACGTGATTCACCGTGACATCAAACCTGCCAACCTCATGCTTACGGCCGACGATACCGTGAAGGTCACGGACTTCGGCACGGCAAAAATTCTGCAATTCGGGACAGTCCAGCAAACCGCGCACGTCATGGGCACGCCCAGCTACATGTCGCCGGAACAAGTGAAAGGGCGCGCCGTGGACGGCCGCAGCGACATTTTCTCGCTGGGAGTGATGCTTTACGAGATGGTTACCGGCGAAAAGCCTTTCCCGGGGCAGAACATCACCACGGTGATCTACAAGATTGTCAACGAAGAGCCGGTTCCGCCGCGGCAGATTGATCCATCGATTCATCCTGGAATCAGCGCGGTAATCATGAAAGCGCTGGTGAAGGAGCCCGACCAGCGCTACCAGAATTGCCGCGAGATGCTTGAGGATTTGCGGAATTACCGGTCGATTGCGCCTAGCAATGGCAATCCGCAATCGACGATGGTCATGAGCGGAGGCTCGCCGGCAGCGACCGTGGTATCCGGAAATGCGGGCGGCCGTGGTCTTACTAGCGAAGATCAAACTGTCGTTGCCACCGCGCGCTCGCTGACTGCGCGCGCATCGGCTCCCAACCAAACTCCGATGGTGCGGAGAACGGCAACGTTTGCGCCTGCTCCGGAGCCTGCCAAGAAGAAAAGTGTTGTTGGTACCATTCTTGCAGCGTTGCTGCTTCTAAGCGTGATTGTTTACGGAGCCTATAGGATCAAGCCGGTCTTCGAAGCCGCACGTGAACTTCATAACGAACAGAAAAAGAGTGGAAGCTTGTCCGCGGCAGCGTCCACAGCTTCAGAAACCACTCCGGCCAACTCGGCAGCGAATCCATCTGGGACGGAGACATCCGCTCCGGCAAAGGATTCCGCCGGTGGAACAAGTGCCGAGCCGAAACCGACGGAGTCCAAACCTGCAGAAGTCGTCGCGAAAAAAGCAGCGCCCAAGAAACCAGAAAATTCCATTAGCCCCAGGGCCGCGGAATATAAAGGCCGCATGGAAGAAGCAATCTCCGAAAAAGGATTGACCGACCATGTGAAAGTCCAGGCTGCCGGCAACACCCTGACGCTCGCGGGAAAGCTCCGGCCGGCTGACCATGGGGCGCTCTTGAAATTATTGCGAAACGCTCCGTCGGATGTTCGCGTGATCGATCATCTCGAATATGATGACACGCCCGTAGCTTCCCCAAGCGGCTCTGACGATGGCGCGCACCCGGTTCCCGCAGCGGGACGCGGAGCGATACACGTGGTTACCGACGTGCTTGGCGCGACTGCGGTACTGCACGGGCCGGCGGGTCGCTTGCTCAACAAATGCCAGACGCCTTGCAGCTTTAATAATTTGGATCCAGCTCGCTACAGCCTCGAAATACAAAAAGACGGGTATCAACCCGTTCAGACCGCGCTGCAGGTGAAGAGCGGTGAAGCCCAAGATCAGAAGATCAAACTCGAATCGCTTGCGAAGGGGATTTTCATCAGCACGCAACCTCCTGGCGCGGATGTTTTTATCAATGGGGCGAAACAGTCTGGTCAGACTCCGGTCACCTTGCCGCTGGCCCCTGGCCAGTACAATCTGGTCCTCCGGCTTCCGGGTTATGAGCCTTACGCAGGAGGCATTCAGGTCAAGGATAATATCCAGACACAGCTCAACGTACCGCTGAGTGAAAAGTCCACGAGCCGCGTTGCTTGGGCGCAAGTGAATTCCACTCCCATAGGCGCGGAGATCATTGTGGACGGGACCTCCACCGGACAGTTCACGCCGGCTCGTGTTCAGGTTCCCACGGGAATGCATACGGTAACCCTGAAGCTGAATGGATTCCAGCCGGCCAAGCGGGCGGTGCAAGCAAGCGAAGGCGGCACCCTCACGCTGGACGTGCCGCTGCAGCAAAAATAGAGTGTGCCGGTGGCTTTCAGCGGACCGCCCCGAAACCCTTCCCAATTCGTAACATTTTGTTACATGATGGTGCTCTTCGTGTCCGAGCTCTCGACACTATTGATTCGAGATAAAGGACTTAGGGACGTCCGGCCGGGGCCGGAAGCGTGCTTGCCTTATGAGTAGGGACCACCTGGCCTCCTGGAAGGTCGTCCCTAAACGAAGGTAGCCTCAACGCTATCCCCGGCTGGGCGAAGGAAGTAGCAAACGGAGAGTGCTTGGTCAACAGGGCCACATTGCCGATCGAAGAGGCGAAGCACGAGGCGGAGTCGCACTCGAACCCCAATCTTACTCCGCGTACCTACTTGCGTCAGCTCGCGACGGCGGTCTCCCGAGTTCCCGCAAGCGCAACGGACCACAAAGCCATCGAAGTTCAAAAGGCGCTCCGAAACTTGCATTTGCTGATGCGCTCGGAACGCCTCTACGAGAATAATCATCCGCGCCGGCTCGACAGTCTGGACTGCGCCTACGATTCCATCCGCAGCGTTACCGAAATTCTGGGCGGACTTGAAATTCGCGTGGAGCGCGGCGGCTTGGTGGCGCCGAGAATTGGCGACGCCCACCTGCCGGACGCGCGGGGAGAAATGCAGGCACTGGCAGTTGACCTGCAGCGCGCGGGAATTCACGCCTTGGCGTTCTCGAAGAAATTCCATGTAGGCGAACTGGACACGCTGGCGCACCTGGTGAAGACATACTTGCTAAAATCGGAGGACCCAGCAAACAGTGCTGGCAATTCCTGGTGGCCGGCGCGACTTCTGGAGAACCGCGTGGAAGGCATTTCCATCAATACGCAAACGGAGCGCAGGGTGGATACGGTGTTGGCAAGTCTTATCGCCGCGCTCGTAGCCTACGGCGGACATTCGCCGCGCGAAACTGCCGATGCACCCATCCAAGCTCCAGACTTTGACGACCTTGTGGCTTGCCTGCGGCTTCTGGCGCGGCTGACTCCCCCACTGGAATCCGCTCGCGGCCTTTCTCCAGAAGAAGCCGCTCGCGCAATCCACGGCGCAATGGAAGAAGCAAGTCGCGACAGCGTAACCATGCTGCTCAGTTCCGTTTCCCAGTATGGACCGCGCGAAGGCGAACGGCCGCAGCCCTATTTGTTGCGCCTCTCCGAACACCTCATTTTTGAGTTTCTCAGCGCCGAGTTTTCCAGCGGCTCTCTGACCGCCACTTCCATAAGGCCTACTTTCTATCGCTTGAGCGATGTCATGGTCGAAGCCGGCGGCTATGCTGGCCCGCATTCTTCGCAGCATCTTTCGTCGCTCGCGGTCACGTGGTCCTCGGACACCCACCGCGAAGGGCTCATCGATCGATTCTGGCTGGAACTTTCGCCCCGCGAGAAATCGGCGGTCCTGCGCGGTCCGGACGTTTGGTGCGTTCCCGTCGCGGCATTGCGCCACACCCTCGGGCAACTCGCCGATGCCGGCGCGGACGCTCCCCGCCGCGAAGCGCGCAACATCGTGCTGAATTATGCCCGGCGCATCGACCACGCGGACCCTTCCGCACGGCGCTCCGTCGCCGCCGGACTCAATGAGCTTTCTCCCCTATTCGAATCACTGTGGCCCAATCAATTGCCGGAAGACTTGAGCCGCGGCGCCATGAAGGCTCTGGACACCGAGAAGTCTCCCGAGACCGCCGCGCTGCTTGCGGCCTTCGTCGAATCCCTCGGGCGCATCGCCGTGAATCGCGCCGATTACTCCGGTTTCGAAGCGATCTTAATCGGTCTAGAGCGCGTTCCTCAAGACCACGAGCACGGTCACATGGCCGCGCTGGCACACCGCTTGGTGGCGCAAGACCGCTGGCTCTTGCTGGTGGACGCTGCTTTGGCAAACCGCGCACTGGATCCCGTTCTGCCGCGGCTATTGCAGCGCGATTCCGAGCGCTTGCTGGATCGCCTGACTTTGCTGCTCACCGAACCGCGCGGCCCAGAAATGCTCCCCGCGATGGCTCGTCTTTTGCGCACAATCGGCGTGCCGGTTCTAAACCTTCTCGAAACGCGGCTCTATGAAGCCCGCCGCCAGCGTGTGACTGCGGCGATCAAGCTGCTGGCCGCCGCGGACCCGGAGCGGCTGCTGCGCGGCCTGGCTCGGGCCATGGCCAGTTGGGAATGGAACCTCCAGGATTTAGCAGTCAGCGAACTGTCGCGGCCCAACAATTCCGCATCGGCGCTGAGCACGGCTTTTGTCTTTTCCGCCATTCTTGCCGACGCACATCCCCTGGTCGTTCCGATGATGATCGACCAGATCGGCCTGGCCCAGGAAGCCACCGCCGTACCGCAGCTTATGGAAATCGCCGCCGGTGAGCACGAGGTTTTGCGCGACCAGTTTGTGCGCATCAAAGCCATCGAAGCGCTCGGCCGCCTGCGCGCCTCCGAAGCCGGGGAATTGCTTCGCACCCTCTCGGAAAAGCGCGAGGGTCTCGCTTACGTGGAACCTGCCGGATTGCGCGCCGCCGCGGAAGATGCGCTGGCGCTGATCGAGTACCGTCCGACATTCAAACAAGCCGCGGCGGCGTTTGGCGCCCCGGCACAGTCCAGTTCCAGCTACGTCATACCGCGACGCTACACTCGAGTTCCTCTGGACTCGCCCCTGCGCGCCGAGATCGCGGGCGCCCCGGCTGGTCTGGCACGCGTAAGAACCATCAGCATGGGCGGCGCTTATCTGGAGTCTCCGGGGAAGCTCAGTGTCGGCGATTCGATCAAACTGGAGGTCCGCGCCGGTCTCCGTAAGATCAATTTCACCGCCGTGGTCCGCAATATTGGCCCCGACGGAAGCGGCGTCGAATTCGTGCACATGCGCGACGAAGACCGCGAAAAGCTCCGCAAACTCGTGCAGCGTCACCTCCAGCTTTAACCTGTCCCTAGAACCCAGCTGCTCCGGTGCCGCCTAGCATTCTGTTGACGAATCGGCCACCGGAGCAGTGAAGGCGACAAGAAGCGACATTCCTCCGCCCCGGCTCCGTTTCGCATCTTGTCCCTTGCCGGTCCTCCCGCTTTCCCGGATTCTTTCCTCGTGCTTGCCGTCCGCGACTCCGTCAAAGCAATTTTTGGAGGGCTTTGGGCACTGTCGCCTTCCCGTTGGTTAGTTCGTATGAGGCGACGACTTGGAAGTTTTCAGTTGAAAGCAACGCTATATTGCAGTAAAAGCCGTGTATTCAATTGTTTCATTGTTTGATTCGAGAAACGGCGGAGTTCACGCCACCGCTCGGGGTTGCGAAAGATTAGTCAGTACCAATAGGAGGACTCATGCAAGACAGTCAGCGTGTGTGTGTGCCAATTTCGACTCGGACCGCGCCGCGGTTTAGAATTAATGTTTTCCGGGCGCCGACCGCCGGAATTGTGCTGTGCTTGCTGATGATGGGGTGGCCGACGTCGGCCTCGGCACAGGTCAATACCGCCACGCTCTCGGGAACCGTCTCCGACCCTCAAGGCTTGCCGGTTAAGAGCGCCAAAGTCACCATGACCAGCGCCGCCACCGGCGCCCAGCGGAATTCCGTCACGGATGACGGCGGGCGTTACAGTCTCGTTGGACTTCCTCCCGGTCAGTACAAGATGTCCGTTGATGGCGGCGCGAACTTTGCGGTCTTCGAGGATTCCTCCATTATTCTTACCGTCGGTGAGAATGGCAACTTCGACCCGCGTTTGGAACTTAAAGGTATGCAACAGACGGTAACTGTTTCCACCGAGACCGCGCCGATCGAGACCACCAAGTCTGACGTCTCCGATACTGTCACCCAGCGCCGTATCGACAACCTGCCCATCAACGGACGCAGCTACATCAATTTCACCCTGACGGATTCGCGCACCACTCGCGACGTTTCCCCTACGATCGGCCCGGCGCCCAATAGCGGCTTGAGCATCGGCGGCGCGCGGGCCCGTGGCACCATGGTCAGTGTTGACGGCGCGGACGCCGTCGACAACTCCATCAACGCCATTCGCGCGACGCTCTCTCAAGAGGGCATTCAGGAGTTTCAGCTGATTCTCAGCAACTACAACGCCGAATACGGCCGCGCCAGCGGCGGTGTGGTCAACATCGTGAGCAAGAGCGGCAGCAATGATTTCCACGGCGATGTCTTCGGCTTTTTGCGCAATAAGGCCTTTCAGGCCCGCAATCCTTTTTCCGGCCAAGTCGACCCGGTCACCGGCAATCTCGATCCCATCAAACAAGCCTACACCCGTACGCAGAGCGGCCTTACTTTTGGCGGCCCTCTCAAAAAAGATAAGACTTTCTACTTCTTCTCTTACGAATACACCCAACGCGAAGAGTCCGGTTTTGCCAGCATTGGCGTCGACAATTTCGGCATGGTACCCGTAACTCTGCCCACGCCCTCTGGTCCGCTCCGTGTGCAGTTGACGGGTCCGCAAGCAACTGCTGTCAATGCTCTTCTGTCGTCGGGCGTCCCTGCCCTCCAGACCCTGGGCGTGGAGTACGGTGCATTCATGGGTTCCGCTTCCAGCGTAGCCTTGAATGGAATTGATTTTGGCGCCGTCGCCAACGGTTTTTATCAATCCCGTGGAATCCCGCTGACAGCCACGCCGGGCGCGCAATTCCCCATTCCCGTTGCATGCCCTGCCAGCCAGCCTGTCAACAATGGCGCAACTTGCTCGCCATTCGGCGTATACGTGGCCCCGCTGCCGGCTTCCTTTGCTCCACTAAACGGAGTCCGCGGCAACTATCCGGTCATGGAAAAGACCAGCCTGTGGTCCGCGCGCCTCGACCAGCGTTGGAACAATCGCAACAATTCGTTCCTGCGCGTGGGCGTTTCTCCCTCTCTAGTCACCGGCCTTCCCTCCACTTCGCAAAATCAGGTCTTCGGCCAAAATGCCGGCACGCGGGCGGGATTGAACCAGTCGCGAGACCTTAGTTTCACCTTTGAACACGACACCATCGTCAGCGACACTGTTTATAACGAATTCCGCATGCAAGTCGCCCGCCGCGGCTTGCACTTCGGCTTCTCTCAGCTTCCCGGCGGCGATCAGATCGCTGTAAACATCCCCGGATATGCTTACTTCGGCCGCGAACCCTATTCCACCGTGGACCGCATCGAGCGTCGCTTCGAGTTTACGGACAACGTCAGCCTGGTCCGCGGCAAACATACCTTCAAGGTCGGAGCCGACGTGAACCTGATTCAGTTGCGTTCCAAGAAAGCGCAAATCTTCGAACTCGACTTCGGCGGTGACGTGAACTTCGGAGGCTTCTCGGCATCCACTTTTGGCTTTCCTGACAGCATTGCGGGAATCAACCTGCCGGGAACGACCGGCCTCCAATCCTACGGACTTGGAGTTCCAACCTCCTACATTCAGGGCATCGGAAATTCCAACAATCCTTTTGATAACATTCCTATGGGCTTTTTCGCTCAAGATGCCTGGCGCATCAAGCGCAACCTGACCCTCAACTACGGCGTGCGCTATGACGTGGAAATCAGTCCGCTCTTTGCGGCTCTGCCGGGCATCAATCCCGCAGCCGAGCAGGTTTTGGGAGTCACCGAAGGGATCCCACGCAACTACAAAAACGTCGCGCCGCGCCTCGGCCTCGCTTGGGATCCCAAGGGCGACGGTAAAACCGTCATACGCGCCGGTTTTGGCATGTTTTACGACCATCCCTTGCTGGCCACGGCTTTTGACTCCGCGACGGCCGATGGCGGACGTTCGACCCAGTTGCTTTCCACGGGCGGCACACCTTCTGCCTGCGGATTACTGCCGCTTCCTCAGACTTCGATCAACACCCCTCCGCCGGGGTATTGCGGCGGCGGTGGGGACACCCCGGCGAATCTGAACGGGTCTTCCGTTTTCCAGGGAGTGTTGAACGCCAATTCCATCTATCTCGCTCTTCCGACCTCACTGACTCTTGGCTACCAACCGGATCAGCAGCGCTTCGATCCCTTTGCGGCTGGCTCGCTCTTTGCCAATCAAAATTATCTCAGCGCGGGGTTTCCGCTCCCCATTCTGCCGTTCACGCTTCCGCTGGCCAGGAATTTCAAGTACGCCTACGCGGACCAAGCGAATCTCACTATCGAGCGTGAAATCGCCGGCTCCTGGAAATTCAGCCTCGGCGGTCAACACACTCGCGGCGTGCACCTGAACCGGCCGCAGGATTTGAACTCCACCGATCCGCAGCTCCTGGATCAGAATGCTTTTAACGCCGCTGTTTCGGGAATCTCCGTAAGCAACCCCTTAACGGTGGTGGTCCCTGGCGGCAACCGCAATTCCTGCGTCAACGTGGGGTCAGGAAGCGTTTTCCTGATTGCTCCCGGAGTCCTTGGCCAGGGTTTTGCCGCTGCCAACTGCAACCCTGCGGCGGCGGTGGGATTTGTGGGTACGCCTGCCTTTTTCAACTTCTTCCGCCGTTCCGGGCCCAATCCATCCTTTGCGGGATTGGTACCTGGCGGTTACACCACTCAGGTGGCCTTGGCAACCTTGGCCGGCTACCCGAAAGGCTTCGGCGTCCCCGTGGCCTACAACAGCGTTGACGCGCAAGTTTCCAACGGAAATTCCTGGTACGACGCTGTGACCTTCAATCTCACAAAGCGTTTCTCTCATAGCTTTGAGATGCTTTCCAGCTACACCTACTCTCATTCGATCGATGACTCGACCGACCTGCAATCTCCTCTCGAGCCGCAGGACAGCCGCTTCCCCAACCTGGAGCGCTCCAATTCCGTGAATGACCAGCGTCACCGCTGGGTCACCAGCGCCGTCTTCCAGTCGGCTGCCGGCAAGTCGGGCGATGGTTTCCTCAAACATCTCGTCGGCGATTTCACTCTGGCCCCCCTCGTCGAGTTCTCTTCCGGCCGGCCCTACAACGTCATTACCGGCACAGATACGCGCCTGGACTTGGGCGCGTCACAAGCTCGGCCTTCGGTTGGCGGCACGAGCGGAACCACTTCGCCTTTCATTCCAGGTGTCGTTTTCACCGTGGCCAATCAGTGTTTGACAAACAGCGGCAGCACCTTCAGTGTGCCCCCATTTACAACGCTCGGAGCTGGCTGCGACGGCAACCTCGGCCGCAACCGCTTCACCTCGCCCAACTTCTTCCAATGGGATATGCGCCTCGCGAGGCGTATTCCCATCGGCGAGCGCCTCAAGCTCGACGTCATCGCCGACGCCTTCAACCTCTTCAACCGCTTGAACGTGGCGGCCGTCAACCAGCTCTGCGACCCATCCGCTGGCTCGACCTGCACTGCGGGCCAGCCCACTTCGTCTTACGACGCGCGCCAATTCCAGTTCGCCCTCAAAGTCAGCTGGTAAATAGAGACCACGGCTTAGAAATTGCAAGTAGTAGAAAGTTAAAAGTAAGCTGGTGGTCGCAGTCGCGCCGCTTGGCCCGCTGCTTTTCCCGACCGCAACCGACTCTCGTTCTTCCTCCCTTTACCTTTTACCTTTTCCCTTTACCTTTTACCTTTGCCTTTTACCTTTGAACCTTTGACCTCCGCACCATCCCTATCCCTTATTTCTCTTGTTCAACTTTCAACTGTCGACTGTCGACCTCTGCTAGAGTAGGGGAACCATTCCCCCGGGAGGAATGGGAACCCGAATGAACGCATTCTTGATCGGCGGTGTAATCCTTGTGGCCATCCTGGTGGTCTGGCTAGCTTTGCAGACTTTGCAAAGCCGCGAAAAGAGCGCCACCATCGAATCCCAGATGAACGAATTGCGCCGCGACCTTCAAACCATTGCCAGGTCGCAAGCCTCCAGCACCGGCCAACTCGAAACCATCGCCAAAAATGTCGCGCAGCGCCTCGATAGCGTTGCCCCCGCGCTGCAAGACGCCATCAAGAACTCCGCCCAGATCACCGGGCAGATGACTTCCGACGCGCAAACCAAAATGGCCGAGGAGCTCAAGAACACCCGCGAGCAAATCAGCCAGATTCAGCGCCAACTCGGCGAAGTCCAGCAAGCCGGGAAGCAGATGTCCCAGACCGCTCAGACGCTCGAAGGCATTTTGGGAGGTGCCAAGTCCCGCGGTTCCTTAGGTGAAGCCACTCTGGAACGCTTGCTTGAGGATTCCCTTCCCTCCGCTCAGTACGCGATGCAGTACCGCTTTTCCAGCGGAGAAGTAGCCGACGCCGTCATCAAGCTCCGCGACAAAAAATTGATGGCCATCGATTCCAAGTTTCCACTCGATGCCTATCGCCGCATCAGCACTGAGGGAGACGAAGCGCGCCGCGCTTTCGCTACCGCGGTAAAGGGCCATGCCGATGCCATCAGCAAAAAATACATCGTGCCTGACGAAGGCACGCTCGACGTGGCTTTGATGTTTGTGCCTTCCGAAAGCGTCTACTACGAACTCCTGCAAACTTCCGACAATAAGGGCCAGCTCCTCGACGCTTACGGCCGCGGGAAGAAAGTCATTGCTGTCTCGCCGAGCACTCTATACGCGCATCTTTGCGTCATCGCCATGGGCCTTCGCGGCATGCAGATGGAAGAAAATGCCAAGCGTCTCCTCGAGAGCCTTTCCGGGATGGAAAAGCAAATGGAGAAATTCGCTGACAAGTTCGTCACTCTAGGCACGCACTTAAAGAACGCCCAGCAAAGCTACAGTGAGTCCGATAAGCTTTTCGAGCGAGCCCACAACACTCTGGAAACCGTGCTCGGCGCCGGCGTTCCCGAACTCCCCTTCGAGAATCCCCAAGGCGTTCTTCCCCTTCCCCCCGAAGCCAGCATCAAGAAGAGTGCTTAATCCCATTTTCTGGAGATCTTCGCGCCAGCAGGAAAGACATGTGTGGAATTGTAGTGGAGAAGCTCATGGCTATGAAATCGGAGCACCGGCTAACCCCGGAACATCGCGCAATTCATTTCTTGGCGAGGACGGGCGTTTCCTCCGGCGAATAAACCAGCACCGTTCGGCCCATCACTCCGGCCGACAATTTCCGCAAGGTGTAGCGGAAAGGCCGCGGCGGCGTCCCCTCGTTCGAAGCTTCGAGCCTGTAAAACGTATCTTGAAAGTGCACCGTGCGCGGCGGGTTCCAGTCTTCTTTCCTGTGGCACGCGCGAATCTCCAGCATTTCCTCGGTCCCGTCGCGAGTCACGAAGAGTTCGTCAGGAACCTGCGGAAGCCGCTTGAAAGTGGCCTTCTCTCGTATGGCCCCCGTGTAGGACGATAAATTCCCTTGCGAGTAGCCAGCGGCTTTGGCGGCGCTCGGCGGGCTTTGCCCGGAAAGTTTCCGAAGGATCTTATCTGTTAGGAAGAGAGGAAGAATCCCCAGATGGTTCTCCGCGAATGCCGCCCCCACTAATCGTACAGCTCCCTCGATTCCCGCAAACGCGATTGCCCACGTCAGCGGATGTGTTGCCCAAATCACCAGCGCTGTAAACCCGATCTCCTCGGGCGTCACGCTTGGTCCCATTTTCCCGCTCAGCGCCGAATCCAGCCCGTTGCTCACCAGGACGTTCATGTAGTACGAATACCAATAAAGGAGAGCGGCCAGCGCGATTGTTGCTTCGCCAAACCCGCTCAAGACCGTGGCGCGACGCCATTTTACACTTTCACCCATCGGCAGCGACTTGCGCCACCGCTGCGGGAGCAGCGCCAAAAATGGCCCAAGAAGATAAGTCAGCACGGCAGAGGGGCCCCACCTCAGTTTAAAAGATGCTGTCGCGCATTTCCCGCCGCTTGCGCAACTAAATCCAATGAGTAACCCGCGATGAATTTTAGGAAGGTTGCGCGGCCAGGCGATAGACCTGCGCCTCCAGAAACACGCGAAACAGTTCGGCATCGATTTCTTCATCGCGTGCGCAGAGTTTCAAAATGTCCAGCGCGCGGTCGGTGGGAACCGCTCGTTTGTAAGGGCGGTCCGAAGCCGAGAGCGCATCGAAAATATCGCAAACCGTCATCATCTTGGCTTGCACGGGAATTTGCCCGGAATTCAGCCCGAACGGATAGCCCTTGCCGTTGAGCTTTTCATGGTGGGCACGCGCGATCTCCGGGATGGCGCGGAATTCCGGCGTCCAGGGAATCTGCGCCAGAAAATTGAAGCTGTGCAGCACGTGCGATTCGATTTCGCGCCGTTCGTCGCCATCCAGGCTGCCTCGCGGAATCGAAAGGAACCGCACCTCTTCGGCGGAAAGATAGGGGCGATCCATCCCGCGGGGATCGCGATACATTTTCTCCGCAATCTCGGTAAGCACTTCGAAATCCCAAGAAGGAAGAAGTGTCGGCTCATTGGCTTTGGCGATGAACTCCGCGTAGCGGTCCAATTCGCCATGGAGCCGCCGCGATTCCTCGTCGAGCATCCGCAAACGCTCCGTGGCTTGTTTGCGCGACAGGGAAAGCAGTGCTTCCACTTTCTGCTCGGCGGTGCGCGCCGCGATGTCCCGCCGGATATAGTCGAAGCGGTCCAGCACGCGCACAAAATCCGGCGGGTAAAGTTTTTTAGCCTTCACCAGAATTTCTTCGCGCACTCCCACCTTGCCGAAATCGTGCAGCAAGGCGGCGTAGCGAAGTTCCTTGATCTGCCCCCGGGAAAACCGCAAGTCCCCGTAAGGGCCGCGCGGCTCGCGGTCCACCGCTTCGGCCAGCGCCACAGTCATGGCGCAAACGCGCTGCGAATGACCAGAAGTCGTCGGGTCGCGCTGTTCGATGGCCTTCACCGCCGCCTTCACAAATCCATCGAACAGATTCTCGATTTCTCGATAAAGCTTTGAATTCTCGTAGGCCACCGCCGCTTGCGATGCCAGCGACAATCCCAACTGCACGGCGCGCTCCGGAAACGGGTGTACCCACCTCCGCACGGCCGCGGAATCGGCCAGTCGCGCCTTCGCATTGCGCTTGCAATTAATCAACTGCAGCACGCCGAGGACTTCGCCCTTCCCGTTTTTCATTGGCAGCGTAATCAGCGAACGCGTGCGGTAGCCGGCCTGCTGATCAAACATGTCGTTAAAATGAAACGGCAGCGCTTTTGGGATGTGGTACACGTCAGCCTGCTCGATCACTTCGCCGTGCAGTGCGCAATACCCGGCCATCGAATCTTCCGTCAACGGAAGCGTGTGTTCGCCGAAAGGAAACGGCACGCTGTCGTTTTGCGTCAACTTGAACCGCAGCAACGGAACGCGCAATCCAGCTTCCGCGGAAGCGCCGACGTTCTCGACTAAATAGAGTGAACCGGCATCGGCCGAGGTGATTTCCCTGGCTTTTTTCAAGATCAGGTCCAACAACTGCGCGACATCCCGCGTTTCAGAAAGAGCAATCCCTACGCGGTTGAGTTCTTCGAGTTCACGAGTGGCTTTCGTCGCCCTGAGCGACCCGCTTCGGGTTTTCGAGGCCTGCTGGGAGGGCGGCTTTTTGTTTCGAGACATGAACAAGGGCATAAACCGCGGGGGCCGGGCGCTCCGCGGAGACCGAAAGTATATCGAATGCCCGTAGAGTAGGCACGCAAACTGTGCATAGAGAAGGCCAGGAAATTGCCCCTAAACCAAAGAGCAGGCGCCACTTCCCCGTTTCCGTGTAGCGAAAGAGCGAGTAATCAGTAGGGTGCAAAGCCTTTCGTCGGCCTTGGGGCTCTGTTAGCGTGGGAGCAGGTTGCCCGGTACTGGTGTGGGCCGGGGTGTAGTTTCAAAGCGGCAGGAGGGAGTTTGCGCATTGCAAGTGGCGGCGTGACGGATGTGGGTCGCGTGCGTTCGAACAACGAAGATTGTTACAAGATCGTTGAGCCGCTGAACCTCTATGTGCTTTCCGACGGCATGGGAGGTGAAGCCCACGGCGAAATCGCCAGTGCCATGGCTGTTGAAACGGTCGTGAAGCATTGCCTGGATTTCGAAGCCAATCCCGCGGCCAAAGTCATCGGCGCGGTACAGCCGAATTGGAGCGTTTGGACAAAGCGTCTATCGACCGCTGTCCATATGGCCAATAAAAATATTTTCAAGTCGGCCGAACAGAATCCGGATCAGCACGGCATGGGAGCGACTCTGACGGCGGTGTGGATCAATGGCGCAAAACTCAGCATCGCGCACGTCGGCGACAGCCGCGCCTATTTACTTCGCGGCGGGAGCGTGCTTCAGCTCACGCGGGATCATTCGCTCGTAGCGGAACAGGTGCGGCGCGGCATTTTGACTTCCGCCGAGGCGGAAGAGAGTGACATGCAAAGCGTCCTGCTGCGCGCCCTGGGCGCGCAAGCGGAAATCGAAGTGGACGCGGAGGAGCACACGCTATTTCCCCGGGATGTGTTGCTGCTCTGCTCGGATGGATTGACGCGCATGGTAACAGAGCCCGAGCTGGCCGGCACGCTGCAGGCCGAGACCGACCCAACAAAGGCAGCGGAGAAACTCGTCGCACTGGCCAATGAACGCGGTGGCCCGGACAACATCACCGTTGTGATCGTGCGGCTCGAAAAGAAATCCAAGGGATGGTTTTCCTGGTTGCGCGGCAGTTGGCCCAAGAATCAAAGATCGAACGGTACTGCTGGAGGAAATTGAGATGCCGAAGCTCAGCCTCATGTTTGACAACAAAATCGTGAAAGAGGTTCCCGTGGGCAGCCGGCCCGTAACGATCGGCCGCTCCCCGGACAACGACATACCGGTGGACAACCTTGCCGTGTCCAACCATCACGCGAAAGTTTATTTCGAGGCCGGGCGCATGGTCGTGGAAGACCTCGACAGCCTCAACGGCACTTTTGTGAACGACCTGCGAATCGAGCGCGCCACCTTGCACGATGGAGATAACATCCACATCGGCAAGCACAAGATCAAGGTCGATACCAGCGGCGATGCTCCGTTGGCCTGGGACACGGGCCGAAAGGCTGCCGCGCCGCGCATTGACGAAACCATGGTACTGGACACCAAGGAACGCCGCCAGATGCTCCAGCAAGCTGCGGCCATGGGCGAATCCATGCAGTTTGCCGGCGGGCGCATAAAAGTGCCGACGCTGGTCGTTCTGACCGGCAAAACCGATCAAAAAGAGTATGTTCTGACCAACAAGCTCACGGTCATCGGAAAATCCACCATGGCTACGGTTCGCCTCAAAGGCTGGTTCAAACCCCAGATGGCCGCGCAGATCAATCAGCGCGATGACGGCTACTACCTGGGCCCCGGCGACAAGGTGCCCAAAGTCAATGGCGCTCCCGTCTCCGGCCCGGTGCGCTTGAACCACGGCGACACGGTCGAGGTCTCGGGTGTGCGGCTGAACTTCATCTTCCGCGAGTAGCACGCGAAACGCGATGACAGCTCCGTCAGCGAGTTTCTGGCAACGGCGGGGCGCCGTGGGCCTCTACGAACTGATTCTGACGTGGTGGCGCCACCGCATTTCGTTTCTCCTTAGCCTTTCCATTACTTTTTTTGCGCTTGTCTTATACGTCCTAACGTTTGTCGGCGAGCGGCCCACACCCATTTTCGAATTTGTCCAACGTCTCGAGCTGGCCACGCTGGACACGCGCTTCCGCTACCGTCCACAGCGTTTTTCGTATCCAGATCCCAGAATCGTAGTCATTGACATCGACCAGCGCGCGCAGGAGGTCCTCGGCCGTTGGCCCTTCTCGCGTACTAACTTCGCCCGCACGCTCGACGTATTGCACGCCAGCGGCGCCAAAGTGGTGGCCTTCGACATTACCTTCAGCAAGCCGGATCAATCCGCCGTTCCCATTCGCGCGCTGTGGTCCGAATTGGAAGCGCGCAAGCGTAATGGAGAACCTATCGATCCAAAGCTATCCGCGGAAGTTCAGAGGATCGCTGCTTCTTATGACGCTGACAAACAATTCGCGGCTTCGATTCAGCGCTTTGGCCCGGTCATCCTCGGCAATTACTTCCTTTTTACGAATGCGGACCTCCGCGGCATGGAAGCTTCCGCTCTCGACGCGTACGCCAATGAGATCGCCTTCTTTGCCTACCCGCCGGCTCATCCTCTGCATCCCGATTCTCAGAAGCAGGAAAAGACCGGCATGCTGGAAACCTTTTCGCTGGGGGGCCTTCTGCCGCAGGGAGCCGAGGCCAATCTGGATCAATTGACCTCCGCCCTCAATGGGGATTTTTCCTGGACCGGTTTTTTCAACGCACCGCCCGATGCCGACGGCATCGTCCGCCGGGCCACGTTGGTTCTTCCCTACGGCCGTTCGAAAAATCCCGATGAGTGGGATATCTATTCTTCTCTGGATTTAATGACCGCGCGCGCCTTCATCGGGCCTGATGCCCAGGACATGAATCTGGTCTATGGCCCGCAAGGAATCGTCGAAATACAATTTGGCCGGGCACTCCTCCTCCACCCGGACGGCCGCGGCCAGCTGATGATCAACTACCAAGGTCCGGCAAGTACTTTTACACACTATTCCATCGTGGACGTTCTCCAGAAAAAGTTTGCCCTGGGCGCCTTTCAAGGAAAAATTGTCTTAGTCGGAGCCACGGCCACGGGGATTGGCGATTTGCGTGGCACCCCATACGGCGGCACCGACTACCCTGGCGTGGAAGTCCACGCCAACGTTATTGACAACATCCTGAACCAGCGCTTCCTGAAACACGGCTTTCGGCAGGCTCTCACGGACGCACTGTTGATCCTCTTTTGTGGGATTCCCCTGGGAATCTGGATGGCACTCGTTTCGCCGAGATGGATGTGGTTCGGCGTGGCACTCGTCGTGCCAATGATCGCGCTGAATTTCTGGGGTTTCCTTCATGGGTGGTGGCTGAACTTGATCTTGCCGGCGCTCACGCTATCCACGAACGTTCTCCTCGTTTCGCTGTACCGTTCGCTCTTCGAGGAAAAAGAGAAGCGCCGCGTGCGCTCCGCGTTTGGCCAATACCTGAGCCCGGAAGTGATTCGGCGGCTGCTGGTGAATCCGCGCCTCGTGGAGCCGAAGAAAACCGACATCACCGTGATGTTCAGCGACATTCGCGGCTTCACCACTATTTCTGAAAAGCTGGACGCCCAAGACCTGGCACTCTTTCTCAACCAATATCTTTCGGACATGACTAGCCTCGTTTTCGAGCACCATGGCACTCTCGACAAGTACATCGGCGACGCGGTGATGGCTTTCTGGGGCGCGCCCTTCGAAGAACCTGGCCACGCCGCCAGAGCTTGCCGTACCGCCCTGAAAATGATGCAACGCGTCCGCGAGATGCAAGAGAAATGGAAAGCCGAGGGCAAACCGCAACTCGATATTGGCATCGGGCTGAACACCGGAGTGGCCAGCGTAGGCAATATGGGCTCTTCGCTGCGCTACGGTTACACGGCCCTAGGCGACACGGTAAACCTCTCCTCGCGCTTGGAAGGGCTGAACAAGGACTACGGCACGCACATCCTGGTCAACGAAACCACGCATTCCGCCGTAAAGAACGAGGGGTTCTTGTTTCGCGAGCTCGATCTTATCCGCGTGAAAGGCAAGCTCCAGCCAGTTAGGATCTACGAACTCATCGGCCGCGCCGCGGAGAACTCTGTTTATGGCACGCCGGACGAAGTGCGCAAACGCGTCGAACTTTTTCACTGCGCCCACCAGTTCTACCGCGAACGCCGCTGGGAAGACGCGCAGAAATCTTTCCAGACGATTCTGGACAAGTGGCCGGATGACGGCCCCTCGCGTACTTACTGGAAACGCTGCCAGGACTACTTGTTCGACGAGCCTCCTTCTGGCTGGGACGGCGTTTTCACGATGACTCACAAGTAGCGCCCACCGCATCGTTTGCTTCGGCCGGGTGGGCCCTTCTTTCTTCAAGGATCACCGGCCAATTTGGATGGAGCCGTTTACGTGCCCTGTGCCAGAATGTCCGCATCGAAAGGAGTGTGGAAACTTTAGGGCAAGAGAATGCTCTTTCGATGTTTCTAACTGATACAGCGCGTGAGACTTAACGGGCTGGCTCTCGCAGCCCCGGTAAGGCCGTACCTAAACAAAGGCTCTCAGGAATCTAACTTGGATTAGCTTCGGAGGGCCACCTTGGCGAATGCCCTCGTGCTCTCTCGCAGTAAAGTGGCGGACTAAGACTCTATGTGGATAGTTCGATTAGCCCTACGGAGGCCCTACACATTTGTGGTGATGGCGCTCGCCATCATCCTGCTCACGCCAGTGGTGCTCCTGCGCACGCCGGTCGACATTTTTCCCGACATCAATATCCCGGTCATTTCCCTGGTCTGGACTTACACCGGCCTCGAACCCCAGGAGATGGAGCAGCGCATCACCACCAACGTCGAGCGCGGCATCACCGTGCTGGTGAACGACGTCGAACATATTGAGTCACAATCGCTCAACGGCATCGCCGTCATTAAAGTGTTCTTCCAGCCCGGCGCGAATATTCAGACGGCGCTTGCGCAAACAGCGGCGATTTCACAAACCTTTTTGAAGAACCTCCCGCCCGGGACCACGCCACCCCTGGTCATTATTTATTCGGCGTCCACCGTGCCCGTCATCCAGATCGGCCTGACCAGCCAAACATTGAGCGAGCAGCAGCTCTTCGATTACGCCAACAATTTTATCCGCACGCAGCTCGCGACCGTGCCGGGGGCCGGGACGCCCTTCCCCTACGGCGGCAAGCAGCGCGTAATCAGTGTGGATATCAACCCAGCCTCACTTCAAGCCAAGGGGCTGTCGGCAGTTGATATCGTAAACGCGGTAAACGCGCAAAACCTGATTCTCCCGACCGGGACAGCGAAGCTCGGGACGCTCGAATACAACGTGGAGATGAATGGGAGCCCGCAATCGGTCGAGGAACTCAACGATCTGCCGGTAAAAACCGTCAACGGTGCAACGATTTATATGAGAGAAGTGGCCCACGTGCGCGACGGCTTCTCTCCGCAGACTAATATTGTGCTGTCGAACGGCCAGCGCGGCGTGCTGATGAGCATCTACAAGATCGGCAGTGCTTCGACGATTGACATCGTCGACCGCGTGAAGCAGATGCTCGAATACAATAAGGACTCGTTTCCCGAAGGCATGCACATCTCCACCTTCTTCGACCAGTCGCTCTACGTGCGCGCTTCGATTCAGGGGGTGATCCGGGAAGCGATTGTCGCTGCGTGCCTCACCGCCATCATGATCTTGCTCTTCCTGGGAAACTGGAAGAGCACCTTGATCATCGCCATCTCCATTCCCCTCTCCATTCTTGTCAGCATCCTGTGCCTCAGCGCGCTCGGCCAGACCATCAACATCATGACCCTCGGCGGCCTCGCTCTCGCCGTCGGCATCCTCGTCGACGACGCGACCGTGGAGATCGAGAACATCAATCGCAACCTCGAAGAGGGCAAAGCGATCGAGCAGGCCATCCTCGACGGCGCTGCGCAGATTGCCGTGCCCGCTCTGGTTGCGACCATCTCCATCTGCATCGTGTTCGTACCCATGTTCT
>DATKHV010000082.1:0-24777 GCA_035510055.1 Candidatus Cybelea sp.
GAGCAGGCAAAGAAGCGAAGGAATGGGCGACGCTGCTGCGTGACATGGTCGCGGATCGTGCCGCGCAGCATGGGATACTGGGCCTCCAGCGCGTCCACCACCGAGCGCTGCGTCACCGGACCCGTAATCTCGAGCTGCACCTCGGCGCCCACACGCGCCAACGCCCGCAAATGGCCGGGAAGCACGACGCGGATCATGGCAGGGTTTGGACTTCCACGGAGAGCACCGCCGGAAGATGTTGCACGATGGGGGACCAACTGTCGCCGGCGTCGGCCGATACGTAGACTTGTCCTCCGGTGGTTCCAAAATACACGCCACATTTATCGAGCGAGTCGACGGCCATGGCATCCCGCAAAACGTTTACGTAACAGTTGCTTTGCGGCAAGCCTTTGGTCAGGGCTTCCCATTCGTTTCCGCCGGTCTTGCTGCGGTAGACGCGCAGCTTGCCGTCGGGTGGGAAATGCTCGCCGTCGCTCTTGATGGGGACGACATAGATGGTTTCCGGCTCGTGGGCGTGAACGTCGATCACGAAGCCGAAGTCGGTCGGAAGGTTGCCGCTAACTTCTTTCCAAAGGTCGCCGGAGTTGTCGCTGCGCAGCACATCCCAGTGTTTCTGCATAAAGAGCACGCCAGGGCGCGAAGGATGCATCGCGACATGGTGGACGCAGTGGCCGACTTCGGCAGTCGGCTCGGGAATGTATTGGGAATAGAGCCCTTTGTTGATTGGCTTCCAGGTCTGGCCGCCGTCATCGGTGCGGAAGGCGCCAGCAGCCGAGATAGCGATGTAAATTCGCTGGGGATCGCTCCGGTCCAGAATGATGGTGTGAAGACACATCCCGCCCGCGCCCGGTTGCCAGCGCGGGCCGGTGCCGTGGCCGCGCAGTCCAGAGAGCTCATGCCAGTTCTGTCCGCCATCGCTGGAGCGGAACAGGCCAGCGTCTTCTACCCCGGCATAGACCGTGTCCGGATCAGTGAGCGAAGGTTCGAGATGCCAAACGCGCTTGAACTCCCAGGGATGCTGATTGCCGTCGTAGAACTGATGTGTAGTGAGGGGTTTGCCGGTTTCCGGGGATGTGTCGTATACGAACTTGTTGCTCTCGCCCTTCGGCATACCTCCGGGCCCCTGTTGTGCGCTTGGCGGCGTCCCTGGCTGTATCCAAGTCTTGCCGCCGTCGTCGGAGCGCTGAATGATTTGGCCGAACCAGCCGCTGCATTGCGAAGCATAGATACGATTCGGGTCGGCCGGCGAGCCTTTGAGGTGGTACATCTCCCAACCGGCAAAATGGGGGCCACTGACGTCCCATTTTTCGCGCTTGCCGTCGGAAGTCAGGATGAATGCACCCTTGCGTGTGCCGGCCAAAACCCTAACTCTGCTCATGCCTCACTCCTTCTTAAACTGTTTGCACCTTACGGCTATCAACCGTCTTCGTTTGGTGCGGAACAACAATTCTCTCTCCTGCGGCAGGTCACTCCGACCGCAGTGCCTCGATGACGTTGATGCGCGCGGCGCGGCCCGCCGGAAGCGCCGAGGCGATGACCGCGGCGGTCATCAGAATGATTGCCGAGGCGACCACTGGCGCGGCACTGGGCATCTTCATGTCCAGAACGTAGCTGCCGGCGAGTCGCGCCAGCACGTAGCCGAGTGCCGCGCCGGCGACCACACCTCCGACAGCCATTACCGCGCCTTCGGCAATGACTCCCTTCAGTAGATCTCGAGGTTGCGAGCCTAGCGCCAGCCGAATGCCGAACTCGCGCGTGCGCCCGCTGACCGAGAACGCCAGCACGCCGGCCACGCCCACGACCGCGATCGCCAGCGCGACAGCGGCGAAAACTCCAAAGACTACTGCGTTTAGGCGGTCCGGCGTAAGCACTTCCGCGCGGATATCTTCGAGGGTGGCGGCGCGCTCGACCGGCTGGTCCACGGACATGTCTCTGATAATGCGCGTGATGGGAGCCACCAGCGCGTACGGGTCAGAGTGCGTGTGAACGAACAAGCGGCCTCCCCAAGGCTGCTGCTCGAAGGGGTGATAGATAGTCAGCGCCGGGCCGGGCACCACGTGCTCGTCGTCGACATCGGCGGCGACTCCCACAATACGGCGGGGCCCGGTGCCGATGTCGATAAATCTCATCACCGGATCAGTCCACATAATGTGGCGGTTTACTGCGTCCCGGCCCGGGAACAGCCGCTGCGCCACGCTCTGGCTCACGATGACGACAGTCTCGGCATCTTTGCGATCTAAATCGTTGAAGTCGCGTCCAGAGAGAAGGGGGACGCCAAGCGACGCGAAGAAGCCGGGAGAGACGGTGCGCAACTGGGCGCGCGGATCTTCTTCGCCCCGCTCGCGAACCTGTTCGTCCCCGGAGAAGGCGAACCCGGGGCCGAAGCTGCCGGCGTCGCGCCACGGCACGACGGTACCGACGGCGGAGCTATCCACCCCGGGTAGCTCGGCGATGCGGCGAATGGTTTCCTTATAGAAATTGACAGTCTGATCCTGTGTGCGTCCATAGGAGACCACGGGGACGTTAATCGCGAGGACGTGGCGCGTATCGTACCCGGTCTCTGTAGCCTGGAGGGCGAGCAGCGTTTTGACAAGCATACTGGCACCCGCAAGCAGCATAAAGGATGCGGCGATCTGGGTGACCGCGAAGACGCGCAGGCGGCGGCTGGTGCTGCCAGTGATGCGCACGCTGCCGCTCGAGAGACCTATGCCCTTGGAGGTGTCAGCTGACGGCAAGCGGGGAACAAACGCCAAAAGCACGGCGGCCAGGATCGCCAACCCCGCGCCAACCCACAGCATGCTGGAGTCCACGGTCAGATCGAGTGCCCGCACCGAGAAGCGCGAGGCGTACCGCGCCAGGACGACGACCATGGGCCGCGCGATCATAACGCCAAGCGTCGCGCCGGCGACACACAGCAAGAGGCTTTCGGACAGCAGCGTGCGGCGCAGCGCTCCAGTGCTTGCGCCCAGGGCCGCGCGGATGGCCAGTTCGCCTTCGCGGCGAACGGTGCGCGCGAGAATGAGGTTGGCGACGTTGGAAACGGCGATGATGAAGACGAGCGCGGAGGCGGCCAGCAGAACCAGCAAGACGGTCTTGGCGGGCGAAGTGATCTGATCGCGCAGCAGTCTGGCGTCGATCTTGTTGCCAGCTTTTTGCGAGTAGTCTCCGGGATGGTCTTTGAGCATTGCGGCGTAGACGGACTTCAGCTCAGCATCCGCTTGGTCGAGAGTTACGCCGGGAGCGAGGCGGCCGAAAAGCTGGGTCATGCGATGGGCGCGTCCGGTGACCATCGTGGCTGAGAGATGATGGGGGCTGGTGACGACGTTGGCGATGAT
This sequence comes from Candidatus Cybelea sp., assembly GCA_035510055.1. Taxonomy (GTDB): domain Bacteria; phylum Acidobacteriota; class Terriglobia; order Acidiferrales; family UBA7541; genus Acidiferrum. The sequence goes on from DATKHV010000082.1 coordinate 3,336, forward strand.
TTCCGTGTCAGCGGGGTACGGTATGGAGGGTTCGAGCACGCCGACAACGGTGGCCGTACGCGAGCCTTGGCTGTCGAGCCGGACGCTCTTGCCGATTACGGATGGATCACTTTTGAGCGTCGTGGTCCAGAAGTGATAAGTCAAGACGACTGCTCCAGCGGCATTGGGGCCGTCGTCTCGCATGTCCAGGAGGCGGCCGAGGACGGGATGCAGCCCCATTACCGCGAAATACGTTCCGCCAACGACGCCCCCGCGGATCTCGCGCGGTTCGCCCAGGCCAATCATGGAGAAGCCGATGGCGGAAAAGTCGCCAATCGCGCTCAGAGTCTTGACGCTTGCGCGGAGATCCTGGATTTCCGGCACCGAGAAAGGAATGTCCGCGACGCCGATGCCGCGGGCGCTCTGCTGAATATAGACCAAGCGGTCCTCGTCGCGGTTGACGAGCGGGCGGAGGAGCACGCCTCGCACCAAGCTGAAAACGGCAGCGTTGGCGCCGATGCCCAGCGCCAAAGTGAGCACCACCGTCAGCGCAAGCCCCTTGGTCCGATCGAGCGAACGGAGTGCAACTCTTAGATCGTTAAGGAATGACATGCTTTTGCTCCCCCTTCGAATCGGTCATAAGCAGCTGGTGGTACAAATTCCCGGTTCGCCCTGCGATCGAGCCAAATAACCCTCTCCCCAGTACGTCGAACGGAGTCCCGCGAAATCGACACACGACACGAAAAAACTTCTGCGTCTTGCCTACAATCCTGGCCAGAGGCCAAGAAAACCACGTTGTGGAGTTGAATGCAACTAACAATCCCTCTCGCGAGTCAATCTAAACTCTTTCCCATGAACGTGTTACGCAAAGCAGATTCCCTGTTTTCCATCCTTGTCATTGCGCGATACTGGGACGTTTTGTCCGGATTCGGACGCCTCCGCCGTTTAAGCACTTGCCATTTTTCTTTCTTTGGGCCCGTCGTCTTCATAACGCCCGCCCACAGGCTTTGTTTCTTTTTCCCATTTTGCTCGGCGAAGGTCAAGGGGCTAGCGGTCTGACAACATAAGGTGCCGCTGATCGGGCAGCCCGAGTCTGTTCTGATGTCTGTAGACTTTGCGCGGCTGCGGCGTCAGGTGTACAGTACGAGCGATTTAGCAGTGAAACGAGGACCTCGCATTGAACCTGCTATTCAGACCTACTACTTCGGCAAAACGGTCCATTCTAATTCTGGCGACGCTTTATTCCATGGCATCTGGCGCAGTGGGCGCGCAAAGCACTTCAACAAAGCCGGGATCGTGGTCCGGGATTCTTTTGTCCAGCGCCTGCAATGCCGACGAAGCCTTTGCGGAATCGCCGGACTGCACCAAGAGCATTCCTGGCGCGAAGCTGGCGCTTTATGACGATACCAACCGGGTGATGTACGGCCTTAGTCCGCAGGAATCCATAACCGCGCACTTGGGAGATGCTGTCACGGTACGCGGCACGCTCGGGGAAGACACGATTCAATTGACTTCCGTCGAGTTGATGTCGATTGGACTCGCGGTGGGACAGGAAGCTCCGGCTTTTTCCGTGCGCGACCAGCTTGGCCGCATACAGACTCTGGATAGCTTGAAAGGATCCAACGGCACCGTTCTGCTCTTTTTCCGTTCGGCGGACTGGTGACCCTTCTGCAAAGGGCAGCTGGTCCAGCTGCAAAGTGCCATCCCGCGATTCGAAAAGCAAGGCGTGAAGCTGGCGGCCATCAGCTACGACTCAGAAGAAATCCTGAAATTTTTTGCAGACCGGCACAAGATCGACTATCCCCTATTGGCGGACCCGGACTCGAAGACCATCAAGGCTTATGGTGTCTTCAACGCCGAAGCCACGGGAATGCAAAAGGGTTTTGCCCGCCCCGGATATTTTTTCATCGACGCCAACGGCATTATTCGCGAAAAATTCTGCGAAGCCAAATACCGCGAGCGGCTCACCGGCAATAGCATTATCGCTAAGCTTTTCCCGGAACTGGGACAGGAAGTCACCGAGACTGTCGAAGCTCCGCATCTCCAACTGACGCTCCAGCAATCTGATCCGACCGGCGTTCCGGGAACGCGCATCACGCTGGTTGCCGAACTACGGCTGCCTCAGGACGTGCATGTGTACGCACCCGGCACTCAGGGATATAAGCCCATTAAGCTCCTCATCGATCCCGTGCAAGCTCTGGAATTCAAACCGGCAGTTTACCCCGCATCCAAGACCCTCTATCTCCCAGCAATTAAAGAGAAGGTGCCGGTGTTCGATGGAACTTTTCGCATCAGCCAGGATGTGAAAGTGGACTCGGGGTCGGCGTTTTGGGGCTCGCTCGGGAAAGAAGGCAAACTCCTCACTATAACGGGAAAGCTTGAATACCAAGCTTGCGACAAAACCATCTGCTATGTGCCTACGTCCGTTCCCGTCAAATGGCAATTGCAGGTTTTTCCGCTAGATCGGACTCGCGCCCCGGCGGACATTCGGCACAAATAGCTAGGCCCCAAATCAAAACGATTCTTGAGTTGACCGATTGCGGATTCAAGTCAAGAATGATTGCACCATGGCGCAAAAACTAGCGGACAAGAAATTGGCGGTTCTGGGAACAGGAAAGCTTGGCGGAATCTTGCTGCGAGCGTACTTGAAGCAGGAGCTTTTCTCGCCGAAGCGCGTTACCGCAACCGTGAAGCACGCGGAAAAGGCCTCGGCGATGGCCAAGGAACTCGGCGTCTCCGTGTCCACCGAGAACAGCAAAGCGGTGCGCGGCGCGGACATCGTGCTCCTCGGCGTGAAGCCGCAAGTCGTCGGCGACGTCTTGAAAGAAATTGCGTCGGAGTTGAATGAAAAGACGCTGGTCATTTCCGTTGCCGCTTCCGTGCCCACCGGCTATATCGAGCAGCGCCTCGGCGGAAAAGTTCCCGTGGTGCGCGCAATGCCCAATACGCCGGCGTCTGTGGGGTGCGGCATGACGGGCATTTGCCGCGGCGCGCATGCGGAGTCCGAGCACCTGGAGATGGCGCGAGCCATGTTCAATGCCGTTGGGCGCACGGTCGTGGTTGACGAAAAAAACATGGACGCGGTGACCGGGCTTTCGGCCAGCGGGCCGGCATTCGCCTACATCATTCTCGAATCGCTCGCGGAAGCCGGCGTCAAAGTCGGTCTCCCTCGCGATGTGGCGACGCTGCTGGCAGCGCAGACCATGAAAGGTGCTGCTAGCGTGGTCTTGGAGACCGGCGACCACCCAGCGCTGCTCAAGGACGCCGTGACCACGCCTGCTGGATGCACTATCGACGGAATTATGGAACTGGAAGAAGGCAAGCTCCGCGTAACGCTCATCAAGGCCGTGGTGAAAGCCACCAGTCGCGCCGGAGAGCTCGTGTTCGAGAAGTAAGCCGCCTTATCATTGACAACGGTGATAGGATGCTGCTTGTGAGGACCTGATGCAGAGCGCCTACATCCCGGTGTTGATTTACGCGGCGCTGGTGATGGCGTTTCCCGCCGTAACACTGGTCCTGGCAAAGTTTATTCGGCCGCCTTCCACGTCGTATGGCGCGAAGCTCAAGCCCTATGAGTGCGGGATTCCCCCGGAGAGCGATGCCCGAGGGCGATATTCCGTGCGGTTTTATATCGTGGCAATGCTGTTCGTGATTTTTGACGTGGAGACCATGTTCCTTATCCCCTGGGCGATTCTCTATAAGGGCTGGGTCACGGTGCACCAGGGGCTGTTTGCTCTTGTTTCGATGGTGGTGTTCCTCGGAATCCTGCTCGCAGGGTATCTGTGGTTGTACAAAAAGGGTGCTCTTGAATGGGCCTGAGCCGAAGTTTCCCGCTCTCTTCAAATCCACCATCCTGTTCCCAAGTTCTTGTGATTGACTAGGTTTGCTGCGTGTGTTAGAAACGCGGCGTTTGAATTTTCGGCTGCTTCTCTGTGGCAGGTTGTGAACGGTACATGGTTCAGCGCACCCTGCCGAACCCCGGGTCCATGGCTGACGAGCCCAAGGAACCTAAACCGCCTCAAGTCCCCACGGGCGATAAGCCCGCAAGCAGCGCAGCCCCTGTGTCCGAGGCCCCTGGCAAACCCGCAGGTGCGAGCGCACCCCCTGCTCCCCCGAAGGCGGCGACTCCTGCCCCGCCCAAACCGCCCGTGGTCTTGCAGACTCCCCTCGACAACGAACTCGTCCAGCGATTTCGCTCCAAGTTTGGGGCCGTGCTTGTGGAAGCCATCGAAGATCGCAAGCAGGCCATCCTGACCGTGGACCGCCCGCGCTTGGTGGAAATAGCGCTGCACCTACGCGACGAAGAGAAATTCGACATGCTCGCCGATTTGACGGCCGTCGACTGGCCCAAGCGCGAGAAGCGCTTCGACGTGGTGCTCGATTTGTATTCCTTCTCAAAGAACGAACGGCTCAGAGTGAAGGTGCAAGCCGCGGATGCGGAAGAAGTCCCCAGCGTCGTCAGCGTTTGGGCGGCGGCGGATTGGCAGGAACGCGAAGTGTTCGATATGTTCGGAATTATTTTTTCCGGGCACCCAAATTTGACACGCATTTTGCTACCGGAGGAATGGCAAGGCTACCCGCTGCGCAAAGATTATGACATTTTGCAGCAGGACACCGCCTGGGTACGGGAAAATCTTGGAATTGAGAGCGGACAGTGAAACGATTTCAGCCGTAAAGGGAACACGACCCTGAGTATCGACACCACTAACGATCACCAGACACTGTTGGGCGCGGATGAGCTGGTCATCAACATGGGGCCGCAGCATCCGTCCACGCACGGCGTTTTGCGCGTCAAATTGAAGCTCGACGGCGAGCGCGTGATCGGCTCGGAATGCATCATCGGCTACCTGCACCGCGGCGTTGAGAAAATCGCAGAGAACCGCACGTATCAGCAATTTGCTCCTTACGTGGACCGCATGGACTATGTCGCGGCGGTCAGCAGCGGCCTGGGATATTGCGAGGCGGTGGAAAAGTTGCTGGTAGTAGAGGCGCCTCCCCGGGCGCGCGTGATTCGCACCATCTTGACAGAGCTGCAGAGGATCGCCAGCCATCTCCTCTGGCTGGGCACGCATGCTTTGGACATCGGGGCGCTCACTCCGCTCTTTTACTGTTTCCGCGAGCGCGAAGAAATTTTGAAAATTTTTGAAAAGTATTGCGGCGCGCGCTTGACCACCCACGCCTTCCGCATTGGCGGGCTGCAATACGAAGCTTACGATACGTTCGAGACGGAAGTGGAACGCTTCTGTCAGGATTTTGAATCGCGCATCGTGGAATACGAGGATTTGCTCACGCAAAACCGCATCTGGATCGGGCGCACCAAGGGCGTGGGAATTCTCTCCGCCGCCGATGCCATCGCGTTTGGCGTGACTGGGCCGGTGCTCCGCGCCAGCGGCGTAAAATGGGACATTCGCAAAGCCGCGCCTTATGCGGCCTACGATCAATACAAATTCGAAATTCCTGTCGGCACCACTGGGGACACCTACGACCGATACCTGGTGCGCATGGAAGAGATGCGGCAATCGCGGCTGATCTGCTTGCAAGCCATCGAAAATATTCCGGCCGGGCCGATCATGGCGAAAGTTGGGAAGGTACTGAAGCCGCCGCCGGGTGAGGTCTACCACGCCATTGAAGCGCCCAAGGGCGAAATCGGCTATTACATCGTGAGCGACGGCACGGTCATGCCGTACCGTGTGCACATACGCCCGCCTTCCTTCATTAATTTGCAGGCTTTCGATCGCATGGTTCGAGGACATCTGGTGGCGGATGTAGTTGCTATCATCGGAACGATTGATATTGTGCTTGGAGAAGTCGACCGATGAATGCCATCCTCCAGGCAACCATCGAGTTCTTAAGGCACTACTGGGCGCCGCTGCTCTGCGGCGTGGCCATCGTCGCGATCCTGCCTCTGGCCGTCGGCTACATCGTGTTGGTGGAACGCAAGCTCATGGCCGACATGCAAGCGCGCCTAGGTCCTATGCGCGTAGGCCCACACGGATTGCTACAACCGATTGCTGACGCGCTGAAATTGCTCATTAAAGAAGACATCATTCCCGACAACGCCGACAAGATGGTTTTCTGGCTCGCGCCCGTTCTTTCCGTTGGCGCGGGACTGCTTTCCATCGCTGGCTTAGCGATTGGCCCAGCTTTTCAGATCGCCCAAGACATCAACATTGGCATTCTCTTTGTTGTCGGCATCAGCGCGATGGGAATTTTCGGCATCGTCCTGGGCGGATGGGCTTCCAACAGCCACTATTCGTTGATGGGCGCGCTACGCAGTTCCGCGCAGTTGGTTAGTTACGAGACCGCCGCGGGCATGGCCCTGGTAAGCGCCCTCCTATTCACGGGCACGCTGAATATCAAATCCATCGTGGAAGTGCAGAGCAACGAGGGCATCTGGTTCGTGATGCTGGCCCCGGTGGCCTTCTTCACTTATCTTGTCGCTTCCATCGCGGAGACCAACCGCGCGCCGTTCGATTTGCCGGAGGCGGAATCCGAACTCGTCGCCGGGTATATGACGGAGTTCAGCGGTTTCCGTTGGTCGCTCTATTTTCTCGCCGAATACACCAACATGATCGTGGTAGCTTCCGTGGCCACGACTTTATTCCTCGGCGGCTGGCTTCGGCCCTTCGCTCACGTTTCCTGGCTGAATTCTCTGGATTTTCTTCCCACGCTCTTCATGGTCGTCGTCGCCGCCTATTGCGTCCTTCGCATGCCAAAGCAACCCACCCGCGTGCAGCAGTTGTTCATGCTGGCCGTGGCAGGATTGTGTTTTGTCGTGGCGCTGGTGCTGCTGGTGCCCGTTGTGGTGCCGATTGCCCATCCGTTTTATGCCGGCATTCACGGCGGCTTCTGGTTCATTTGCAAGGTGAGCCTATACATCTATTTCTTCATGTGGCTGCGATTCACGATCCCGCGGTACCGCTTCGACCAGTTGATGCGCCTCGGGTGGCACTTCCTGATCCCGCTTTCCATCATCAATGTCTTGCTGGTTGGTGTGGCTCTGATCGCCGCATCGTACTTGAACTTGCATGGCTGGGGATTGCTCTTGGTTACGACTCCCGCCGCCGTCATCACTCTTGTAGTCGCGCTGCTGATTCTGTCCGCCGAGAAACAACGCGACGTCCGGCACGATCCCAACGCCGCTTCGGATTTTTATGCTGGATAAAGTCCTGTTTTATTTCTTCGCCGCGATCGCCGTGGCCAGCGCCGCCCTCATGGTCACGCGCCGAAACGTTGTTCATGGCGCCATCTTTCTGATCACGGCACTGCTCGCCACTGCTGGAATTTTCTTGCAACTGCGCGCCGAGTTTTTGTTCATCGTCCAAATCATTCTTTACGTCGGCGGCATCATGGTGCTGTTCGTCTTCGTGATCATGCTTGTCAATTTGGACGTCGCGCTCCAGCAGATTCAGTTTGCGCGCAAGAAGTGGGTCGCTCTCCTGGTCGCGTTGGCGCTGGCCGCTCAAGTCGGGCTCATGTTCTGGTCGTCCGGCAAAATGCCGGGGCAGGGCTTACCGGTTTTGACGGCCGCCGCCGCGACGAGCTTGCCGCCCAATTCCGAAACGGTGGCGCACAGCCTGTTCGAATCGTATCTGTTGCCGTTTGAGATTGCCTCGGTCTTATTGCTCGTGGCCATGATCGGCGCCGTCGTCATGGCCAAGAAAAGGACGTAACGCAGCGATGCTTCCGATCGAGAACTATCTGTTCCTGAGTCTCGCTCTCTTCATCATCGGCGTGATCGGCGTCGTCACGCGTCGCAACGTCATCGTCGTGCTCATGTCCATCGAGCTGATTTTGAACGCCGTGAACATCAACCTGGTGGCCTTTTCCCGTTTGTACGGCGACGTCACGGGCCAAGTTTTTGCGCTGTTCATCATTGCCGATGCCGCTGCCGAAGCCGCCGTGGCGCTCGGAATCATCATCGCGTTCTTCCGCAATCGCGAAACGGTCTTGGAAGACGAAATGGATTTGCTGAAGTGGTAGCGCAAGAAATGAAAGAAGAAAACAAACTGGCATGACGCCCACGGGCTACTTTCTCGCTCATCTCTGGCTCATTCCGCTGTTTCCCCTGGCCACAGCGGCGCTCATGCTTTTCTTCGGCAAGCGCTTGCCGAATAACGCCGTCAGTGTGCTTTGTGTCGGCAGTGTCTTTGTGTCGTTCATCCACGCGGCCGGCGCAGTGATTCAATTACTTTCCGCCGCTCCCGAAAATCGCGTCGCTCAACAAATCATGTTCGAATGGCTCACCCCCGGCCCGATGCAAACAACCAGCGGCCAGGCCATCCGCTTCGTCGCCGACTGGGGCTTCCTCCTCGATCCGCTTTCCTGTGTCATGGTGCTGGTCGTCACCGGCGTCGGTTTTCTCATCCACGTCTACTCCATCGGCTACATGGGCCACGAAGGCGGCTACTACCGCTTCTTTGGCTACATGAACCTCTTCATGTTCGCCATGCTGACGCTGGTCCTCGCGAACAATATGCTTCTCATGTTTGTCGGTTGGGAAGGCGTCGGCCTCTGCAGCTACTTGCTGATCGGTTTTTATTTCCTGAAAAAATCCGCTTCCGACGCCGGCAAAAAGGCCTTCATCGTCAACCGCATTGGTGACGCTGGCTTCATCCTCGGCATTCTTCTCACCGCCGTCACGCTTGGCAGCGTCCGCTTTACCTCGCAAGGCTTGCCCGACACATCTGGCGCTTCAGGAATTTTGCAAGTCTTAAAAGCAGCCAGGGATTCCGGAACGTTGGCAGTCCTCCTCCCGACGATGACCGCCATCGCCCTCCTGCTCTTCATCGGCGCGGCGGGCAAATCTGCGCAGATTCCTCTCTACGTTTGGCTCCCCGACGCCATGGAAGGCCCCACTCCGGTCAGCGCGCTGATCCACGCTGCCACTATGGTCACCGCCGGCGTCTACATGGTCGTGCGCATGAACGCCATCTACCAACTCTCGCCGGTGGCCTTGAATGTGGTCGCCGTAGTCGGCGCAACAACCGCAATCTTCGCGGCCTCCATGGCCCTCGTCCAAAACGACATCAAAAAAGTTCTCGCCTATTCCACCATCAGCCAGCTTGGCTACATGTTCCTGGCGTTAGGCGTCGGCGCCTTCGCCGCTGGAATTTTCCACCTGATGACCCACGCCTTCTTCAAGGCGCTCTTGTTCCTCGGCGCTGGCAGCGTCATTCACGCCATGTCCGGGGAACAGGACATCCGCAAGATGGGCGGACTATGGGATAAAATTCCGTATACCGCGTGGACTTTTGCCGCCGCCACTCTGGCGATCGCCGGAATTTTTCCTTTCGCCGGATTCTTCAGCAAAGATGAAATTCTCGGCCAGGCCTTCGACCGCTTTTTCCTGCTGTGGATCGTCGGCTATATCACCGCGGGCTTGACGGCCTTCTACATGTTCCGGCTTTTCTTTCTTACTTTCATTGGGTACTGCCGGGCGGACGAGCACGTGGAGAAGCATATTCACGAGTCGCCGCGGCCGATGGTGCTGCCCCTTATGATTCTCGCGGGCTTTTCACTCATCGGCGGCTGGATTGGGTGGCCGGAAGTGCTGAGAGGAGAAAACCGTTTTGAGCGCTTTCTCGATCCCGTTCTGGGTGGCGTTATGCCAGAGACGGGAACAGTGAGAATCGCGCACCATGCTTTTTTCAAGGAGATTTTCCTGATGTTGGCGTCATTGGCCATCGTCGCCGCAGGTTTTTGGTTCGCGTACGAATTTTATCACTCCAAGAGAATCGCTCCAGAATTGATTGCCGCAAAATTGCCGAAGCTGTACCAATTACTCGTGCACAAGTATTATGTCGACGAAATTTACGACGCCGCCGTGGTCGATCGCACCAAAGACCTCGGCACTCTGTTCGGCCTCTTCGATGCCAACGTCATCGACGGCGTGGGCGTCAACGGCGCCGGCTGGCTCGCCCGCTTCGTTTCCAAACTTTCCATGTGGTGGGACAAGTGGATCATCGACGGCCTCCTGAATTTGACCGCCAAGATGATGCAGCTTCTGAGCTATCCGGTCCGTCTGCTGCAAACCGGAATGTTTTCCAGTTACGCGATGCTGATTTTGGTCGGCCTAGTCGTTCTTCTGGCGTATTACGGGCACCATGTGCAGGTCATGCTGCGCAGCGTGCGCTGAGAGGCGATGAGAATGGACTTTTTTGCGAATCATATCTTGAGCGCGGTGTTGTTTACTCCGCTCGTGGGCGCCTTGCTCATGTTGCTCATCCCGCGCGAAAACGAGAACGCCCACAAAATCATGGGGAATGTCTTCGGCGTCCTCGGCTTCCTGGTTTCGCTTCCACTGCTTCGCTGGTGGAATCCGGGGGATCGGCCCTTTTCCTTCGAAGAAACCGCCAATTGGATACCCTCCATTGGCGCGAAATATCATCTCGGCATCGACGGCATTAGCCTGCTGCTCGTCATGCTCACCACGTTCCTCGGCATGATCGCCATTCTCTCGTCCTGGAGCGCCATTCATCTGCGCACCAAGGAGTATTACATTCTGCTCTTGCTGTTGCAGACCGGCATGCTCGGCGTCTTCGTTTCCCTCGATTTCTTCCTCTTCTACGTTTTCTGGGAAGTGATGCTTGTCCCCATGTACTTCCTCATCGGCGTTTGGGGCAGCGACCGCCGCCTCTACGCCGCCATCAAATTTTTCCTGTACACCCTGGCCGGTTCCGTGGTGATGCTGCTGGCCATCCTGGCGCTCTACTTCTACGCTCCTGCAGGCCCGGGTGCGACCCGCACCTTCGATGTTCCCACGCTGCTCGCCGCCGCCGAGCACTTTACCGACCCGCTGAAAGTCTGGCTCTTTTGGGGCTTCTTCTTCGCTTTCGCCATCAAAGTCCCGATGTTTCCGTTCCACACCTGGCTCCCCGACGCGCACACGGAAGCGCCCACCGCTGGCTCCGTCATCCTCGCCGGTGTCCTCTTGAAAATGGGCACGTACGGTTTCATTCGCTTTTCTCTCCCGCTACTCCCAACCGATGCTGCCTTGAGACACAAGATCATTGAAATCGTCATCGTGCTTTCCTTAATCGGCATCATTTACGGCGCGCTCGTTTGTCTCATGCAAAAAGACATGAAGCGCCTCATCGCTTACAGCTCCGTCAGCCATCTCGGCTTCTGCACGCTGGGAATTTTCGCGCTCACGCCCAATGGCCTCGCCGGCAGCGTGCTCCAGCAGATCAACCACGGCATTTCCACGGGCGCGCTCTTCTTGATCGTCGGCGTGCTCTACGAACGCCGCCACACTCGCATGATCTCCGAGTTCGGCGGCTTGGCGACGCCCATGCCGAATTTCGCCGCCATCTATTTGATCGTCAGCCTCAGTTCTCTCGGCATGCCGTTGCTGAACGGCTTCATCGGAGAGTTCACCATCTTGCAGGGCGCCTTCCAGGTAAGCAAAGCCTGGGCCGCCTGGGGCTCGCTCGGGGTCGTGCTTGGCGCGGCATACCTCTTGTGGCTCTACCAGCGGGTGATGTTCGGCCCGGTCACGCAATTCGCCAACGAAGAGTTGCCAGACTTGAATCTGCGCGAGTATGCCACGCTCGTTCCGCTCGTGATTCTGGCGTTCTGGATCGGCATCTATCCCAAGCCGTTCTTCAACCTCATCGAAAAGCCCGTGCAAAGAATCGTCGAGCAGGTGAACCCGCATTTCTATGAAGCGGAGCGCGCAAAATTGCCTCCCGCGGAACTCCACGCCGCTGCGGCGGAGACGAAATAGCCGCCGCATGAGCGTCCCCATCATCAACTCGCTTCTCAGCTATCTCCAGGGTGACGGCGCCGTCATCCTTCCGGAGATCGAACTCGTCCTCTTTGGACTAGGCATCCTGCTGATCGATTTCTGGATCGAGGAAAAAGAAAAAATCCTGAATGCCGGCCTGGCGCTCGCGGGCACATTGTTCAGCGCCTTCACTCTGTGGCGGCTGCGAGGCGCAGTCGCGGTGCGGGGCGACCTCTATGGATTCCGCGAGTCGGTGGTGATCGATCCTTTTTCCCTCTTTTTCGCAGCCCTCTTCCTGGCGGCCACCGCGCTTGTGATTCTCTTGTCCGTGAAGTACCTGGAAATCGAGAAAGAGCAAGAAGGCGAATACTATGCCCTTCTCCTCTTTGCTTGTGTCGGAATGATGTTCATGGCCTCCGGCATCGACCTCATCGTCATGTTCCTTGGGCTGGAGACCATGGCCCTCAGCTTCTACGTGCTCAGCGGTTTCCTCCGCCGCGAAAAGCGTTCGAATGAAGCTGCCCTCAAGTATGTCCTGCTCGGCGCCTTCAGCTCCGGAATCCTGGCCTACGGTTTTTCAATACTCTATGGCTTGACTGGAACGACCAGCATTGGAAACATGCGGGCGGCTTTTGATCCGCGAAGTCGTCTGGCAGCGGTGATCGAGTACAGCCGTCTATCTGGGGGACTGGGCGACCAAGCACGCCAGGTCCTCTCGGAGCGGTATCCGGCGGCGCTACACGTCGATCCCTCGTTGCTGCACAAAGCACCTCTTTTTCTTGCTGCGGCGTTTGTGCTGGTCGCTGTGGGCCTCTTCTTCAAAATTGCCGCGGTGCCTTTTCATCAATGGGCTCCCGACGTTTACGAAGGCGCGCCAACTCCTGTCACTGCCTATGTCAGCGTGGCCTCCAAGACTGCCAGCTTTGCGCTGCTCTTGCGATTGTTTACCTCCGTTTTCGAGTCTTCCCATCCGGCGTGGATTTATCTGATTGCTGGCGTGGCCGTCGCTTCGCTCACTTGGGGCAATCTCGCCGCCTTGACCCAAACGAACGTAAAGCGCCTCCTCGCCTACTCTTCGATTTCCCACGTTGGCTACATCCTGCTCGGTCTCGTGGCCTGGAACTCCACCGCGTTCACGGGCATAGCTTTCTACTTGCTCTCCTACGTTTTTATGACCGCGGGCGCGTTTGCGGTCATCATCGTTCTTCGCCAGAAAGGCTTGATCGGCGAGGAACTCGACGACTTGAACGGCCTTTACCAGCGCAGCCCCGCCGCTGCCGTACTGCTCCTCATTTTCATGCTTTCGCTTGCGGGCATCCCTCCCACCGCCGGCTTCATGGGCAAGTACTTCATTTTCCTTTCGCTCATCGAGACGCACCACCCCGTTCTGGCCGTTTTCGCCGTCCTTTATATCGTCCCCGCGCTTTACTACTACTTCCGCATCGTGGTCCACGCTTGGCTCAAGCAGCCCGGCGAGGCCCCGCGTCCCGTCATGACCGGCGCCCAGGCCATCGCCCTGGGCATCGCCCTGTTTGTCACCCTCGCCGCTGGGTTGTATCCTGAGCCTTTCACAAAGCTCGCCCAATATGCCTTCGGACAATAAGCCGGAAAACCCCCCGTCACCCTCAGCGGAAAAGGCCAAGGAAGCCTCCAATCAGGCAGCCATGGCCATGGAGCTGCCTTTCGTCCTCGTCTCGGCTGTCGTTGTCGGTGGGCTCTTGGGGTATCTTCTCGATCGCTGGTTGCACAGCAAGCCGGTTTTCCTGCTCCTTCTTGGCGGCATAGGCTTTTACGCCGGTGTGCGAGACATTCTCCGGCGGCTCGGAGGAAGCGGCGATGGTACCAAGCGCAGCTGAATCCGTGCCCGCTGCCCTTACCGAACGGCGCATCTCTCGCCTGACCCTGCTCATCGGCCTGCTCGCAGCTCTGGTGGTCGCTCTGCTTCGCAACCGGCTATGGGGCGCGGGCTTAGGGATTGGCGCGGTCCTTTCGTGGCTGAATTTTCGCTGGCTCCGGCGGGGTTTGGATGCTTTAGTCATTGCCTCCACTGCTCAAGCTGGCAAAGATAAGCCGGTTGTTCCCCTTCAGAGCTATTTCGGCATGCTCTTCCGCTATGGGTTGATAGCCCTCGCCTTGTATGTTATTTTTATCTATCTGAGAGTTCCCCTGGTTAGCATGATCGTGGGTTTGTGTGCTTTGGGAGCTGCCACCGTCGCCGCGAGTGTGTACGAAATCTTGTATCCTGTGGACTAAGGAATGGTCGAACACGTCACCGGACTTACGCTGCTCGTGAATCATTACCTGGGGCCATTTGCAATGGCGTTGCTTTCCTGGCTCCACGTCACACCCGAAAATCCCGAGACCCCTATTCCGCAACATGTGGTGATGGGCGTCGTGGTGCTGATTCTCGGCTCGCTGCTGGCGCTGTTTCTCCGCTCGCGCCTTTCCGTCGAGAAGCCGGGAGCTACTCAGCAAGTGGCCGAACTTCTCCTCACCAACCCGCTGGGCTTCGGCATCCAGGATCTTCTTGAAGAAAACGTCCATCACGGTGCCCTCCAGCTCGTTCCGTTCGTCGGTACTATCTCCGTTTTTGTGCTCTTGTCGAATCTTCTCAGCGTCTTCCCGCTTTTTGCCGCTCCCACTGCTAACAAAACGGTTCCGCTGGGCTGCGCGATTCTCACTTTTTTGTATTTCAACTGGCAAGGAATCAAGCACCACGGCGTTGGCCATTACCTGTTGACGTTTGCCGGTGCCCCGAAAAAGTTGGGCGATTGGTTTCTAGCTATCTTGCTTTTCCCCGTTGAAATCGTCAGCACCTCGGCTCGTATTCTCTCCCTGACGGTCCGCCTCTGGGCCAACATCCTGGCGAGTGACCTCCTCTATACGATTTTCTTGAGCCTATTTTCCTTGGCCACGGTCGCGGCTTGGTCGAAGTCTTCGGTCTTCGGCATGGTTATCGCCGTGCTGCCCGCCACCATTCCCATCGCTTTTATCGGCCTGCATATTTTTGTGGCCATCATTCAGGCTTACATTTTCACGGTTCTGCCCTCGGTCTATCTGGGCATGGCCACGGCCGACGAGCACTAATCTAGTTTTGCCGGTGATTCGTTTCCGGCAATGCGCTGCTTCAGTGTGCGCCCGGCGGCACGGTGTCCGGGAACCACCTCCTGGCGGCGATTCATAAGGAGGAAGTGATGAAGAAGTGGACGATGGTGTTGGTGGCGCTCGCGGCGGTGATGTTGATTGCTCCGTCCGCGTTCGCGCAAGACTCCGCAGGAGCGGCCGGAAGCAAGGGCCTTTTGGCCATTGCCGCGGGCTTCGGCATGGCTCTGGCGGCTTTTGGCGGCGCGCTGGGGCAGGGCCGTATCGCCTCGGCGGCTTGCGAAGGCATGGCCCGCAATCCCGGAGCCGCGGCGGCCATCCGCGCGGCTATGATTCTCGGTTTGGTGTTCGTCGAAACGCTCGCGCTCTTCACCCTGGTAATCATCTTCGTGAAGATTTGAATCCCGCGTACCGGAGTTTAGAAAGGGTTTCGGAAACGGCTCGGCGGCGCAACCCTCCGGGCCGTTTTCCTTTCGCCAAGCCGTCCCCAACGCGATGGGCCTCCAAGTCACCGGAAAAATCTAACCTATGGAGGGCTTGCCGTGCCTTCGCCAAAGAGCTAACGCCCGAGAAGCGTCGGCTGCAGAATGAACTGGATGACGGGATTGGGGTAAAGCCCGAACAGAATCGTGCCCGCGACGGTAATTAGCAGCACCACGTTCACGCCGATTGGGAAGTACACCGGTCCGAGCGCCTGCACTTCCGCGCTGGACTCGCGCATATACATCACCACGATCACACGCAAGTAGTAGTAAGCCCCAATCACGCTGTTGATGGCCATCAGCGCCGCAAGCCACAGCAGGTGCGAATTCACGGCCGCCTTGAAAATATAAAACTTGCCGAAGAACCCCGCCGTCACCGGCAGTCCGAGCAGCGAAAGCAAGTAAACGCTCAGCGCCGCCGCCACCCACGGCTGCCGCTGCGAAAGCCCCGCGTAGTCGTCCAGCGAAAGATTCTTCTCGCCCATGCCGCCCAACTGCGAAACGATCGTGAAGGCCCCAAGCTTCACCAGGGCGTAGCTAAGGAGATAAAAAAGCACCGCCGCATAAGCCGGCGCCGCGTCAGAAGAATTATCGCGCGCCATCAGCGTGACCGCCGCAAACGCCACCAGAATATAGCCGGCGTGCGCGATCGAACTGTACGCCAGCAGCCGCTTCACGTTGGTCTGCACCAGTGCGCCCAGGTTCCCAGCGAACATCGTAAGCGCCGCGAGCACCCAGAAGGCCCAGAACCAGAAGTGGGTCGCCGCCGGAACCGTTGCGAAGATCCGCAGCAACAAAGCAAAAGCCGCCGCCTTCGGTCCCGCAGAAAAAAGCGCGGTGACCGGCGTCGGCGCTCCTTCATAAACGTCCGGCGTCCAAACCTGGAACGGCGCCGCGGCCACTTTGAATCCCAGCCCGATCAGAATCATTGCCAGTCCCAGCTCGAATAGCGTGCTGTGAAGCAGCTCCGCGGAGTCCATCTTCAGGAGCATCGTCGTGCCACTTGAACCGTACACCAGAGCAATTCCGTAGAGAAAAAAAGCCGTGGCAAACGAACCTAGCAGAAAATACTTCATCGCCGATTCGCTGGACTTCAGCGCATCGCGCCGGTATCCCGCCAGGATGTAGCTGGAAATCGAACTCATCTCCAGGCCGATGAACGCGGTCAGCAATTCCTGCGCCGAAGCCAGCACGCCCATCCCCGCCGCCGCGAAGAGCAGCAGCGAATAAAACTCCGCAAAGGGCAGCCGTTCCCGCTCCAGGTAAGGCCCCGCAGCCAACACCACCAGAAACGCCACCGTGCCTACCAGCAGCCGGAAAAAGAAACTGAACGAATCGGATTGCACCAGCCCGCCAAATCCCGGCCCGGCGTGCATCGCCGCCGTCACCGAGGCCGCCGTTCCCGCCAGCGTGCCAATCAACGCCATGAACGTGAAAAAGTGGCGACTGCGCACGAATGGCTGCAACAACATCGCCAGCACGCCGAAGCCGCACCACACCAGTTCGGGAAGCACTCGATAAGCGTCGATGACGCGGGGCAGCATTTAGCGGATTCCCAGCCTTTCCATCAAAATAACTTTCGCGGCGGCGCTCGCGGAATCGCGCTTCGCTTGCGGCGTGATCACGCTCGGCACTGGCAAGTTCGGCGCGGTGGCTTCATACGCCCGCTGCGGTTCAACTTGATCGATCACGTCTTGCGCGGGGGAGGCCGTGCGCGCGGTAATAAATGTCGAGCCGATGCCCATCCACAGCGTGACGACCGTCATGGTTGCCAGAATCCACTTCTCGCGCGCAGAGGCATCGGGCAGCGTGCGATTTTTCTCCCGTGTGATCTCGCCGAAAAACACGCGCTGATACGACCACAGCAGGTAACAAGCCGAGAGAATCACGCCGAGCGCGGCCCACGAAGCCCATCCCCAGTGCCGCTGATAAGTGCCGAGCAAAATTAAATATTCACCGACAAAACCATTCAGCATCGGCAAGCCCAGTGAGGACAGCGCGACAAACAAGAAGAACGCCGCCAGCTTCGGCATGGGCGTGGCCAGCCCGCCGTACTCGCTGATTTCAAACGTGTGCCGCCGGTCGTAAAGCATGCCTACGAGCAGGAAGAGTGCACCTGTCGAAATGCCGTGCGCCAGCATCTGGTAAACCGCGCCCTGCATGGAAATGCTATGGAACGCGAAAATGCCCAGCACCACGAAGCCGAGGTGGCTGACGGAAGAATAGGCGACAAGCTTTTTCAGGTTTGGCTGCACCATGGCCACCAGCGCGCCGTAAATAATGCCGATGATGGCCAGCGCGGCCACCCATCCAGCCGCGCGTCGCGAAGCCTCGGGGAAGAGCGGCAGGCAGAAGCGAATCATGCCGTAGGTGCCCATCTTCAGCAGCACGCCCGCCAGCATCACCGAGCCGGCCGTCGGCGCTTCCACGTGCGCGTCCGGCAGCCAAGTGTGCAGTGGGAAAAGCGGGACCTTAATCGCAAACGCCACGAAAAACGCCAGGAACAAAAGCATTTCGCTCGTGGAAGAAAGCTCCAGCCCGCCTTCTGAAGCGGGAGTATGCAGCAAAATTTGGATCGTCGGCAGATCAAATGTGCCGGTGGCGTTGTAGAGCCAGATGATGCCGATCAGCATGAAGATCGAGCCGGCCATGGTGTAGAGGATGAATTTCACGGCGGCGTAAACGCGGCGCTCGTGGCCCCAAATGCCGATCAGCAGCGCCATGGGAATCAGCATCACTTCCCAGAAAAGAAAGAAAAGAAAAAGATCCAGCGAGAGGAACACGCCGACAACGCCGACTTCCAGCATCAGCAGCATCACGAAAAATTCCTTGACGCGGTGCTCGATGCTCTTCCATGACGCCAGAATCGAAATGAGCGTCAGGAACGCCGTCAGGATCACCAGGAACAAACTGATTCCATCCACGCCCAAGTGATAATTGATCGGCGGCTGGTTGATCCACTTGAAGTACTCCACCAGGTGATATCCGGTGGCGCCAGTGGGGACGGCACGGATCATCAATACCGAGAACAGGAATTCCGCCAAGGAAACGACCAGCGCGATGAAGCGGATGAACTTGTGATCGTCGCCGCGCAGCAGCAAAAGCGCCAGCGCTCCCACGGCCGGGAAGAAGATCAGCACGGAAAGCAAATGTCCGGCGGGGAGCATCAATGCACCATTCCAATGACGGGCCTTCCGGCGGAAGGCCAGAAGAAGATGACGCCAATAATCACAATGGCTCCCACAACCACCCACACCGCATAACTGCGCGTGTTTCCGGATTGCGTGTGGCGCAGTCCATCGCCGATGGCTATAGCTCCGTCGGCAATTCCGTTCACCGCGCCGTCGATGCCGGCCACGTCGGCACCTTTCCAGAGCACGTTGGTGGAAATCCACAGCAGTGGCTTGACCACCACGGCCGCGTAAATCTCATCCACGTAGTACTTGTTCAACAAAGTTGTGTAAGCCGGCTGGAGCGATTTGGCGAGTCCGTCCGCCTTTTCCGGTTTCTTGAGATACAACCACCAAGCAACCGCAAGACCGATGACTGCGGCGCTCACGGCTACCGCGGCGAGGATCAATTCTAATTGGTGAACAGCAGCTTCCCCAGCTGCCTCGACAGATTCATGTCCGCCAAAAACTGGCGCCAGGAAATTGCTGAAATAGTCCGGGCCGCTGAAAAATGCGGGCAGCGCAAACCAGCCGCCCACCACCGAGAGTACCGCGAGAACCACGAGCGGCCCCAGCATGCTCCAGGGTGATTCATGGACGTGCACCTTGTGCTCGTCAAAGCGCTGGTTGCCCCGAAACGTCAGAAAAATGAGCCGAAACATGTAAAAGGAAGTGAGCAGTGCTGTCAACAAACCGAACGTATAAAGAACGCGGCCGCCGTTCTGACTTTGGAATGCCGCAAAGAGAATCGCGTCCTTGGAAAAGAAACCGGCGAAGAAAGGAATGCCCGCGATAGCCATGGTCGCGACCAGCATGGTTCCAAACGTCCAGGGAATCTTTTTGCTGAGACCGCCCATGCGGTTCATGTCTTGCTCGCCGCCCACGGCGTGAATCACGCTGCCAGCCCCGAGGAACAGCAACGCTTTGAAGAACGCATGCGTCATCAAGTGGAAAATTCCCGCCGAGAAAGCGCCAACGCCGCAGGCCAGGAACATGTAACCAAGTTGGCTTACCGTGGAATACGCCAAAACTTTCTTGATGTCCGTCTGCACCAGTCCGATGGTCGCCGCAAAAAATGCCGTCGCGCAGCCCACGATCGCCACGACCAACATGGCCGTCGGCGCGTGCGTGAACAGAACATGCGAACGGGCAACGACGTAAACGCCAGCGGTTACCATCGTCGCTGCGTGAATCAGCGCGCTGACCGGCGTCGGCCCTTCCATCGCGTCCGGAAGCCAAACATATAGCGGCAATTGCGCCGACTTTCCGCACGCGCCCATGAAGAGCAGTAAACACGCAAACGTCAAGGTGCCAAGATGTCCGCGCAACTCAACGGGCCAGCCCCCGAGCGTGGAACTCGTGAAGATGGCTTGGAAATCCAGCGTATGGAAGGCGCGGAACAGCAGGAACATTCCGAGCATAAAGCCAAAGTCACCGATGCGGTTGACGATGAACGCTTTCTTTCCCGCATCCGCGGCGGACTTCTTCAAGAAATAAAATCCGATCAGCAGGTAGCTGGAAAGTCCTACGCCTTCCCAGCCAACGAAGAGCAGGACGTAGTTCGCGGCCAGCACCAGGATCAGCATGAAAAACATGAACAAGTTGAGGTAGGAAAAGAAGCGGTAGTATCCGCTTTCATGCGCCATGTAGCCGGTCGCATAAATGTGAATCAGCCAGCCGACTCCGGTTACCACCAGCACCATGACCACGGTGAGCTGGTCCATTTGCAGGTCGAAGCCGGCGCGGAAATTTCCCGCCGCAATCCAGGTGAAAAATTCCTTGCGAAAAACAACTTGGCCCGAGTCGAAAAATTCGCGCACCGCTTCTAGGGCGCACAGAAAAGAAATCCCCGTCGAGCCAATCGCCGCGCCGTTAACAAATTTATTCGGCCACTTCGCACCAAAAAGCCCGTTCATCGCCGAGCCCAGCAGCGGCAGCAACGGGACTATCCACAAGTATTCGAGCATCGGATAAGTGGGCATTAGAGTTTGAGCAAGTCCACGCGTTCGACATTGAGCGTTTCCCGGTTGCGCGCGATCAAGATGATGATTCCCAGACCCACGGCCGCTTCCGCCGCCGCCACCACAATCACGAAGAGCACAAAAACTTGTCCGTCGAGTTTGCCCAGTGCCTGGCTGAAGGCTACGAACGCCAGATTCACGGCATTCAGCATCAGTTCGATAGACATGAAAATCGTGATGATGTTGCGCTTGAAAATAAAGGCAAACACGCCCAGCCCGAACAAGATCGCGCTCAAGACCACGTAATAACTCGTCGGCACCATCTCAGGTTTTCTCCCGCTGCGCGAGCACCGTGGCTCCCAGCACGGCCACGAGAATCAAAAACGAAGTCAGCTCGAACGGATAGACGAAGTCCTTAAAAATCATGTTCGAAATGCCCAGGGTCGAAGAAATTTCTCCGGTTTGCGGCACCGCTTGCACGCCCGCTGCCGACTTCGCGATCGTCGCCGCCACTACTCCGGCCAGCGCTACGACCAGCAGCAGGCCCGGCGCTCCCGCCATTTTCGAGATGCTAGTGTGCTCTTCCACGCCCGCGTTCAACAGCATGATCACGAAAACGAACAGCACCATGATCGCGCCGCCATAGACGATGATTTGCACCGCGGCCACAAATTCCGCACCCATCAAGAGGTAGAGTCCCGCGAGGGCGACCATCACGACGATTAGGGAGAGCGCGCTGTGAATCGGATGCTTCTGGAAAATTAGACTCAACGCACCGATTATGGCCAGCGCGGCGAGGATGAAAAATACCAGCAGTTGCGCGCTCACGGCTTGCTCCGCAGTAAGACAAAGAAGGAAGTCAGCACCACGTTGACGATCGACACCGGCAGCAAAAGCTTCCAGCCAAAAGACATCAACTGGTCGTAGCGGAAGCGGGGCAGCGTGCCGCGCATCCACACATACACGAACAGAAACACCAGAATTTTGCCTAGCAACCAGAACGGCCCTTGAATGAAGGTA
>DATKHV010000083.1:0-3690 GCA_035510055.1 Candidatus Cybelea sp.
CCCGGCTACGCCATCGAGAGCCAGGAAATCCGGGTCCAGTTCGTGGCTGGTTCCGATCCCCGCATTCGGGTGGATGCGGACTATCAGCTGAGAAACATCGGAACGAAGCCTCTTTCCGCTTTGGAATTGCGTCTACCGGGCCGCCGGAGTTTCAAGCTCGCCACGGCGCAAGCCACTTGGGATGGCGCCGCTCTGGCCGAGGAAAGCTCGCCGCTACTTCCTCGCAACACAGTGCTGTCGCTTCCCCAGCGGTGGAATGTTTCCGACCGCCACGCTCTTCATCTTTCGGCTGAATTCCAGAATCCCACGGCCGGTGAAACCGGTTTCCGTTTTGCCTCCGACGCTTTCTTCTTGCCTTCGGAAGGCTGGGCGCCGGAGCTGCTGCCTTCGCAAGGATTGTTTTCGACCGGCGGTGCCCCTCCAAAACAATGGCGGATGCAGGTTCGCGTCCCCGAAGGGTTCCTCGTACACACCAGCGGCCGTGCTTCAAAAGCTTCGCGTAGCGGCCGCGAAATCACTTTGCACTCGTTGCAACGCGCCGAGGATCGTTATCCGTTCGTCGTCACGGGGCGCTACAAAGAAACCGCGTTGGACGCTGGCAATGGCACAAAGGTCTTTCTCTGGACTCGTGCCCAAGAAAATTCCGCGAGTTTCCATCAGCCGGCGGAAGCTCTCGTTCGTGCGGTCCAGGAATACGACGCCGCTTTCGGCACGCGCAGCGCGAAGGCGGAACCTTTCTGGATTGTGGAGTGCCCCGTCGTGGCGGGCTGCTTTAACTCGCAAGAATCTGCTTACGCCAATCTGCTGAATGCGGAACCTGGTGACGCTTCCTCCGAGCTCGCCTCGCTCGACACGCTGCTGATCGATTTCACGGGTGGACAGCCAAAGCTTGCTGCGGCCGCTCCGGCACTGGCAGCCAGCTGGCTCGGCTACGGCCGGAATCCAGGTTTTTACGAGCAGCAACCTCCTCTTTCCGCGCTTCCCGCTTTTGCTTCGGCGCTGGGGCAAGAAGCCATCGAGGGCCCTGCCTCTCGCACCGAGATAATCCGCCGCGCCTTGCGTATGATTCCCAAGGGCGACGTTGCGCGTAAGCAAGAGGATCCTGCGGTGCTGCGCGCGAAGAGCTTTCTGTTCTTCTACGCCCTTCAGGAGCGCTACGGTCGGGAAACCTTCCGCCGGGCGATCCGTCACATGCTTTCTGCTCGACAAGGGAGCGGCTTCGATCTCGATGATTTTATCGCTGCGTTCGAAGAGGAAACTCACCAGAACATCGCGGAGTTTATCCGCCTGTGGATGAAGCGCCCCGGTGTTCCCGATGATTTTCGCGCGCGTTACGAGAATGTTTCCGCTTCCACGGCCATTACTTCCAAGGAGACCATGCCATGAGAGAAATCGTTCTGACGGATCGCGGTCCTAAGCCCATTGGACCTTATTCGCAAGGCATTAAAGTAAACGGGCTGCTGTTTGTGTCCGGACAAGTCTCCATCGATCCGAAGACCAACGAGTTTGTCGCCGGGGACATTGCTCAGCAGACCGAACGCACTTTGGAAAACGTGAAGGGTATCGTGGAAGCGGCGGGAAGCAAACTGAGCCATGTCATAAAAACAACGGTATTTCTGAAGAACATGAGCGACTTCGCAGCGATGAATGAGGTCTACGCCCGTTACTTCTCCTCGGCTCCGCCCGCACGCTCTACCGTGGAAGTTGCGCGCCTACCGAAAGACGCCCTCATTGAAATGGAAATTATCGCGACCGTCTGAACTTCAGAAGAAAGTGGATTACGGCCGGTCTGGACTTTCCAGAGCCTTGTGGATCGCGAAGATCGTCACTGCAGCCACGGCCGCAACCGCGTACCATACGAACTTGCTCTTGGCTGCCATGATGGGCGGCCGACCTGAACCCTTCGATCCCGCTCCTTGCGGCGGTGGCTGATCTTGCGCTTCGTCGCTTTCCGTCGGGTCCAGCACGATGCGATACGCGCTTCCCTCAGGTATCGGCCTGGAATCATCGCCCACCGTTATCATCAGCGCGCCCCGCGTGCACCTCACCAACAACTCTTTGGGGCCCAGCACCGTCACCTGCCCAACGGTGGCTTCGTCGGACTGCGGCTTTATCACCGCGGTCATCACGTTCAGAGCAAACCCTTTTGCACTGGATGTTGAAAATGTCGCAGAGCCGCGCAGCAGCGTCGCTCCAGGCACTCCGCCTTCTTCGTTGACGGTAGCCGTCGAGTTGGGCGCGAGCAAGAATCGCGCTCCGTTCGTGCGCAATTGCACGCTGCCCGCGTCTGAGGTGCTCAAATTATCGCCGGAAAAAATCAGCGTCCCGACGGCGGCGCCGGTTCCGCCGACGCTGGCTCCATTCGATGCGACCACGGTTCCGAGAGAGCCCGTGGAAGCGCCGAAGACGGGAGTCATCAGTAAACACGTTGCCAAGCATGCAGCAACAATCTCGCGCGAGCGCGGCATTGAAGCCTCCAAGAGGGCTAAGGGAAGAATACTCACAGCGTTTCTTGGCGTCAATAAAGAATCATTCCGAGCCACAAAAAACTAGGTTGGCCCGGAACCTCGCGTCTCCTCTGGCTGTAGCTCCGTTCCGCTGCTACAATGCATCCCAACACATGGCTGATTGGAAACAGATCACCGCCCGCATCCGTCGGGCCCGCACCGGCAAGGATCCCGTCGGACAACTTTCTAATTTGTACGAAAAAACGCGAGACGCCATGGTTGCTTTTGAACTGGCCCGCTATTTCGAAACTGCGGGTCAGAACCCCGAGGCCGCCAAATGGTATCTCGCTGCCGCGGAACGCTTTCGCAGGGCCGATTGGAAAACCAAAGCACAGGAGGCGGCCGTGAGACTGGGCGCGGAAGTTTCGGCCGTTGATCCTGTCCACGCATCTGGCGACTTTATGTTGACGCCGCTTCCGGGGGTTGGCTCGGAGTCGGAGACGGTGCTAGCCGAGACTTCTGCCACGGCCGAACCTTCTTCTGTTTCTGCTGAAGCAGGTGCTGAAACGGAGTCTGTTGGAGCCGCGCCCGTCGGGGAGTCAGCTGATTCTGCCGATAAAAAGCGCCGCCGCCGTGGCCGTCGCGGTGGCCGAAACCGGCGCAAGGGCGAAGCTCCCAAAGGTGCCGCGGCTGCGTCCCCCTCGCGTGCTGCCGAATCAGCCACGCCAGCGAAAGGCCTGCCGTCGCGAGTCTTTGATGAACCGGTCGCGCCGCGCGCATCGCGAAGTGCCGAGAGCCGCGCCATTCCGCAGCTTCCCGTGGAGCCCATCGGCGAGCCGGGCGGCCCCAGCGTTCGCGGCCGTTCCGGCGATCCCGGGCTATCCTCCCGACTGTCCCTTCTCGAGATGCAACTCCGGCGCTTGCTGACTTGCTCTCCTGTAAAACTCAATGAAGCGGATCACGCGCCCGTCGGTCCTGGAGTTTTCGTTCTGACGGATTCCGACCTCACCAGCTACTACTATGTCGAAGCCTGCCAGACCCTGCGTATCGCCATAGGGAATCTTCTGCGCGGCGGGGCAAGCCGCCGGGGCGCCGACTCTCTGAAGCCGCAACTCGCTGAACATCTCGGCATACCGGAATCGCGCGTCACAAAATATCTCGCCGATCATTGTGTCGTTCGGTGGCTGCAACTCGATGAAGGCGCCTCGCACTTCGCCCATTTTGTGACCGCCGTCATACGCCC
>DATKHV010000084.1:0-15177 GCA_035510055.1 Candidatus Cybelea sp.
AAAAGTTCCAGGGACCAAGCCGATTTTTTCAACTTGGTCCCAGGCTCAGAATGCTCACGAGTTCTTCGGAACCTCGGCTTCGCTGAACGCCAGCTGCGACCGGCGGCGCCAGAAGTATCGCGCCGGAAAATAGAGCAGCACCGCCCACAAAGCGAGCAGCGGTCCCCGCCCAGCCAAAAACACCAGGATGGCGGAGATGCTCTCTAAAGCGTCGTTCAAACCGCTTAGCCCGGCATTCTTAAGTTTCGCTCCGATGGTCGCGGCGGGCGACGTGCGTTCTTCCCGCAGCGAGAAAAAAACGTTCGCGAAAGAGACGCGGCTCCCAGAAGAGTAACGTTCCGCCTCCATGCGTTCAATTTCACCCCGAAGCACCGCCACCTGGCGTTCCAGAGAAGCCGTATCGTTGAACTTGTCTCGATTCTCGAGCAGCCGCTGGATACGCTGTTCCTCGTTCTGCGCGTTCACCAGGCGCGCCTCGAGTTCGCTGTGCTGCTGGGTAATTTCGTCGGCCGCTTCCTCCTCATGCTCGACCAGGCCCACGCCCTTGAACTCCAGGAGCGCGGAGCGATACTCCGACGACGGAACGCGTAGCGTCGCGGAAAGGACGCTCCCCGCCGGCTGGCCCACCATGCGCAGCTTTGCCACGTAGCCGTGGTGGCGCTCCAGAATTTCTTCCAAGCTGGCCCGCGAGTGCGCGAACTCCTTGGTCGCCACGCAAAGTTCCGCGGAATAGGCGATCTGCGGCTCCCGGTACGGGTTCGTTGAATCAACCGGCATCGGTCGATCGCCCATGCCTGGCAATCGCGACGACCTCGTCGCATTTAGCTCTTTTGTGTCGATGCTCGTCGGGAGGCCATCTGGCGATAAAATCCCGCCCGTTTGGCTTCCGCGATCCGGCGCGAAAGACACATTAGCCGGGCGCTCGGGCGTTACGCTCTGCCTCGATAAGAACAGGAAAACGAACGAGACTCCAACCGCGAGGCCACCCGCCAACACCAAGCGGCGCCGGGCCGAGAAAACTTCACGGATGCGAACGTAAATCGATCTCTGATGGTCTTCCATGGGCTGCCTCCTGTCACGTCAGGAGTTAGAACGGGGAGGCCGCCGTTTCTTGCAGCTCTAGAGGAGAAAATAGCAGGCGCCGGCGGGAAGAGATAATGCTCCAGTCGGGCTCAGGCGCCGATCGAGGAACGCAGGGCGTTGGCCAGAGACTGGCTGAATCGCCGGACGTCGGCATCTTGTTCGGCTTCGACCATGACGCGAGCAAGCTGCTCGGTGCCGGAGTAGCGCAAGACCACCCGGCCATTATCGCCCAACGCTGATTGCGCTTCCGCCAGCGCGCGGGAGACTTCCGGAAGCGTCTCGAGCGGCGGCTTGGCACGCACCTTCACGTTGACAATCAGTTGCGGATAATCCTTGAGGCCATCGACCAGCGATTCGATCTTGCCTTTCATCGAAACCAGTGAAGCAATTTTCACCGCCGTGAGCAAACCGTCTCCGGCCGGGCTGTCCTCCAGAAAAATGATGTGACCGGACTGTTCCCCTCCCAGGACATTACCGCTGCGCAGCATTTCCTCGAGCACATAACGATCCCCCACGGCCGCTCGGGCCAGCACGATATTCTCGCGCGCCAGAACGCGTTCCAGTCCGAGATTGGACATCGACGTCGCGACGACGCGGTCGCCATGGAGCTTGTTCTGTGATTTCAAGAAGCGCGCCGCAGCCAGCAGCACTCCGTCACCATTCACGATTTTTCCCGTTTCGCAAACGAACAGCGCCCGGTCAGCGTCTCCGTCGAAGGCCACCCCCAGCCGCGCCTTCTCTGCCACCACGCGCTTCTGCAAGCTCTCCAGGTGCAGCGAACCGCATCCGGCATTGATATTCCGTCCGTCCGGCGAAACACCCATGGCCACCACCTCGGCTCCCAGGGACCGGAACAACTCCGGCCCTAGCTTGTAGGCGGCCCCATTGGCGCAATCGAGAGCCATGCGGAACCCGGCTAGCTTCGCGCCGGGAATGGAACGCTTCCGCAAAAAAGTGAGGTATTCAGCGTCTAGCGATTCATCAGCCGTTAGCGCTGGCGCATTTTTTGGCGGCGCTTCGCCGCGAAGCTTTAATATCCCCTGTTCCAGCACTTCCTCGACCACGTCCGGAAATTTCATTCCCGCGTGCGAAAACAGCTTCACTCCATTGTCCGGAAAGGGATTGTGCGAGGCGGAGATGACCACCCCGGCTTGAAAGTCATTTTGCCGCACCAGGCAAGCCACGCCCGGAGTCGTAATCACTCCGGCAAAAGAAACTTTGGCGCCGGCTCGCGCGAGGCCCGCGGCGAGCAAAGCGGCCATGTGCGGCCCGGATTCGCGGGTGTCCATGCCGATAAGCACATGCGCCGCCCCAAGTGCGCTCTCGAGATACGCGCCGAGCGAGCGCCCGGTGGCATAGAGGGTGGCATCGTCGAGCGGCGGCGTTCCCGGCACGCCGCGAATCCCGTCGGTTCCAAAAAACTCTTTGGCCATGGGTGGAAGCCTGTCTTTCCGAGTGTGCTGCGGGCCGCGTCGTGGCCAACTTCCCTGTGGATGAACCCCCAAAAGTTTAACACACGGCAAAACGCCGGCTTTAGTTCTGAGCCGAATGCCATGTCTTTTGCAGCAACGAGACCACGAACCAATCCGCTCCTATCGACGGTTGGATTTGCTAAATCGAAACAGTTCTATGCCCCGCCATAAACGGTTTCCCGGAGTGTGTTAACGTGGTCGACCGGAGCCGCTTGTGTCCGCCACGCCAACGCCGCCATCGCTCGTGCGCTTTACCAGTTCCAACTTCAGCATGCGCGTGATCGCGGCCGCCATCATTCTGCTGTTTTTCTATTACGCCGCGGGCGTGGTCATCACCCTGCTCCTCTCGATTTTGCTGGCCTATTTTCTTGATCCGGCCGTGGAACTCCTGGAAAGAATAGGGCTCCCTCGAACCCTCGGCGCCATGGTTATGGTGCTGATCCTGATCGCCGTCCTCGTCGCGGTGGGCTATGGCCTATGGACGCGCACTTCCGATTTCGCGGAGAACTGGCCGAAATACAGCAGCGTTCTGCAGCGGGCGGCCGGCGTGGTCGAAGGCAAGATCAAGGGCATCGAAGGACAGGTTTCGCAGCTAGCCCCCGAGCAGGGTGCGCCGTCGGCTTCGGCAGTTCACACCGAACCCAGCATTGTGCGTACCCTTATCTTCCGCGGGGTGGGCTCTCTCTACGCTTTGTTTCTGGAAGTTACATTCATGCCCTTTCTGGTCTTCTTCATGCTTGCCGAGAAGCGCCAGGTTTGGCACGGCACTTTGCAACTCTTTCCCGCTTCGCGTCGCACGCAAGTCAAGGAAACGCTTGAAGATTTGCGCGACGTCCTCCGCGATTACCTTGCCGGAATGACCATCGTCACGCTGATCGTCATCGCCGCGAGCAGCTTGTTTTTCTGGATCATCGGCATGGAGTACCCCATTTTGACGGGAATCGCATCCGGGCTCCTTAATATGGTGCCCTATATCGGTGCCGTGATCGCCTGGCTGCCAGCCTTTATCATTGCGCTCGCGAAGTGGACGACCATCGGACAATTCGTTTTGATTGCCGCCACCCTCACGATCATCCATGTTTTGGCGATCAATTTGGTTGCGCCGCAACTCGTCGGCCGGCGCGTACGCTTAAATGCCGTGGCCATCACCATTGCCTTGCTTTTCTGGGGCTGGGTGTGGGGAGGCATGGGTTTGGTTCTGGCTATTCCTATCACCGCGGCGCTGCGCGTGATCTGCGATCATACGGAATCGTGGAAACCCATCGGGCGGTGGCTTAGCGCGTGAAACCGCGATTCCGGGGTTGCGCGTCTTAGCAGTTTCGGCCCTGGGCCGCAGAGCGGGCAAATTCCGTTGAGGTTAAAGCGATGAATCCTAAGATCGTACTGGCAGGTGCTATGGTTTACCTGACACTGACCGCGCCTCCTGTCAACGCTTGGGGCTGCCAGGGACACCAGACGGTGGCGGCCATCGCGCGAAAGCACCTCACGCCGGAAACGCAGCAATTTCTAGAAAAGCTCCTCGCCGACCATCCCATCGATCCCCAGCTCAAACGCTGGTGCGGCAAGGCCACCTCCGACCTGCTGGCGGATGCCTCCACTTGGCCCGACGACGTGCGCAATGAACGAAAAAACGGCCCCTGGCATTACATCGATATTCCCCGCAGCAAACACAAGGGGGACCAGAGCGAGTACTGCGGCGCCGAAGGCTGCGTGACCAGCGCGATCGAAGCGCAACGCGCCATCCTCGAAGACAAATCCGCCGATCCTCTGAAGCGCGCCGAAGCCATCCGCTACCTGATCCACTTTGTCGGCGACCTGCACCAACCCTTGCACGCCACCAACAATGCCGACAACGGCGGAAACTGTGTGGCGGTGAAATATTTCCGCCACCAGCCGCTTCTCAATCTTCTCCATCCGGAACGTGAAGATTACTCCCCAAATCTTCATCAAATCTGGGACACGGAAATTGTCGAACGCGATATGGAAATCTCCAACCCCTTTCGCTACGCCGACGAACTCGACGAAAAGTTTCACGCCCATACCGCCGCCTGGGAAGCCGCCGGCATCCATGTGGACGATTGGGCGTGGGAGAGCCATGAGCGCGCGGAAACAGCCGTTTACGAAGCCTTCTCAGAAAAAATCGCCATCGAGCCGGACTTGAAACTAAAAAGCTGCGCCGAAAACAATCAAATGGGAAAGCGTATGTTCGAAAAGCATCTCGTCGTGGGCGACGCTTATCAAAACAACGCCGCCCAAGCCGTGGAAACCGCCTTAGCCGAAGCCGGCGTGCGTCTGGCCATGATTCTGAACGAAGCCACTAAACCTCGGAACTAGCATTCTCCGTCACGGTTTTCGAATAGCAGATTCTGCCGCAGCGGCGGACCCCCCAAGCGATTTGATGTATCGCACCAATTGCCAGCGCTGCGGTTCCGGCAACTTCGACCAAACCGGCATTTTCCTGCGAACCACTCCGTTGGTGATCACCCAAAAAAGTGTTCCTGGCGCGGCTTCTTGTACCTCAGGAACCAGCAAGCTCGGCGCTTTAGGCGACCCTTCGGCGGCGTGGCCATGGCATTCCGCGCAGTGCTGTCGAAACAGAAGCGCTCCCGCGGCAACAGCGTCCGGGTCATTCGCGAGCGGATTGCCGCGATTTCGCGCTTTTTCGGGCGCCTTTTGCAATTCCGCATAGATGGCCGGATCGTATTTCGGGGCCTTAACAACGGGACGCTGCTCGGTATTTCCACTTTGTGCCAGGACTACCGACACCGCAAGAAGGGAAGCACAAACAGCAAGGGCCGCGACAATGGATTTCACTTGCGCCCTCCCAACAGCCGGCTCACCATCGCAGCAAATCCCGTTATTTCCCGGGAAACTCCCCAGCGCATCAAGAACCGGTGGCTGTTGTCATTCAAACCAAATCCCGGCGAAACCCGCAGCGTCCATCCGGATGGCAAATTCCACGCAATCACAGGCGCAAAGTAATGGGAAGTTTCGTGCAACCCAAAACTGTGCCGGTCGCCCAACCCGCCGTACATTTCAGCTCCGGCGACGAAATTCTGGCGGCACAACGTGCAGCGCTTCGCCGCAGCCTTCAACCCCAGCGGCCGGCTGGCGCCCAGTGCATATCCGAATTCCCAAGGCGAATTTCGAAGATTCTTGGCCGCTAGCGTGTTCTCGGTGAAGTTCCATCCCCGGAAGGTGCTGGACAAGATAAGCTTCAGCTCGATTTCGTGGTCGTGTTCCTTCTGCGCCACATCGTTCGAAACAAGAAAGTCTGACTCCACGTCGTGCCCTTCGACCTCCTTTAGCAACTTGTCCGCTCCGTTTTTGTTTTCGTACTCAACATAAAGAACCGGATTGATGAAGTGCTCGTGCTTCAGAACCCGGAAGCGATTCTCCCACCGGAAACCCGTGAATAAAGTGCTGTCGTTGAACGTCGTCTGCCCATCCAGATAAAGTTCCGTCGTCCACCAAGCCGTCACTCCGTATTCCAATTCCCCCCAAAACGCGTGGAAGTCATTTCCCCCTCGCTCGGTGCCAAAAGTGGAGAAATACTCAATCTCCAGGTTGCCGGGCTCCTCGAGATAGTGGTCGTAGGCGACCAAGTAGGGATTCTCCTGAGCCTGGGCGGGCTTAGGGGTGAAAAGTGAAACGACGGAAACAGAGACAAAACCCAGCAGAACAAACCGGCCCACCAATGCCACGAAAGCTCCTTGCAAATGATTTGCAATTACTATTTCAAACTAACTTAGGCCTATACCTTTTGCAAATAACTTTCCTGTGGGCTTGCTCTATCCGTCTCCCGTTCTTCTAGTGCCAAGATTGCCAACTAGCACTCTCTTGCGGGGTCAGCCTTTCAATTTTCCTAGCGCTTGTACAAGCGAAGACATTTCCCGAGCGTTTTCGAAGAGTCGAATGGCCGCGACCCCCGAGGCGCCGGCGGCAAGACAATCCCCGGCGTTCGCCAAAGTAATTCCGCCGATGGCCAGCACCGGGGCGGAAACCGCGCCGCAAACTTCGGCAAGCCGTTCAAGCCCTTGCGGCACGCCAAACGCCGCTTTCGAGGGCGTCCGGAAGACGGGGCCAAAAAAAAGATAGTCCGCGCCATCCCTGGCGGCCTCTCTCGCGGCTTCGAGCGAATGGGTAGAAACACCGATGAGGAAATCTTTGCTGCCGCTTCCGCTTTCCACCAGCTGCTTGGTTTCCGCAGGCGGCAAACTTTTTTCGCCAAGGTGCACGCCGCCAGCGCGCTCTGAAAGCGCCACATCTAGCCGGTCGTTCACGATGATGCGCGTCCTGGCAGTTTTGTTTGCTGAAATTTCTGCGGCGCGCCGCAGCGCTTCTCGGGTGAGCGCGGCGCAGTCTTTCCCGGAAAGATCCTTCCGACGAATCTGGATCCAATCGACGCCTGCTTCCGCGGCAGCGGCGATTTTCTCGAGCTGTCTCTCGCGTGTTTCCGTCTGTTCCGCGGATTTGACTTCAGAAAGGCTGCGCCAGTCCGTCACATAGCAAAGCAGCAGTCCGCGCGATGTTTTATTGAGGTGGGACACGATCAGGCCCCGGGCGCGAACCGATCCAGCCGATTGCCAGAAGAATATCGAGAACGCCAACGCCGCTCACCGCTCCACGAAACGACGGATGCAACACGATGTGCATGAGCGAGGGATAGTGAGAGAGAAAAAAATTCTGCTCCCAATAGACCGTCCAAGGCAAGTACAGGAGCATGGCGCCCATTTCGAACGCGAGTACCACTTGCAATGCGCGATAAAACCTGTTCATGGATGAGCGGAGCCCCGTCCCGTCAGGAAAGGTTCAGGATCGGCGCGCGGGCTTTTGAAGGGCAGCGATGCGTTCGGCCACCCCGCGGTAGTCGATGTTCATCGCGTAGACCTGGGAAAAACTTTTCAACGCCGCTTCCGGCTCGCCCGCCGATTCCTGAGCTACGCCCAAATCATACCGCAAGGCGAGTGTGCTTTCCGGATCATTACCGGGAGTCTGCAAGGCGCGCTCATACCAGATCGCCGCGATGGCCGGCTGGCCCTTTTCCATGAACGCCAAACCGAGCAGCGTGCAGCACTGCATGGTGTAGCGGAAGGGGCGGCCGCGATCGCTGGCTTTGGCGACTTTCTGGAATTCGCTGATGGCTTCCTCGAGCAGTCCCATTTCGCGAAACGCGATGCCCAGATTGTAGTGCGTTTCGAGATCTTCGTCTTCCGCGCCCATTTCCCCCAATTCAGCACGAAACTCGTCGAACACCTCCTTCAGAGGCCCGGACTCGCCAGCCGCAGCCGCTGGCTCCGTCGGCTGGGCTGGGGACGCCGGCGGGGCAGTGGGCGACGTTCCGGAGAATCCGGGCGTCAGCTCACCGATGTCGAGTTGATCGATTTCGTTGGCGAGGTCGGCAAGAAATTGATCAGAAGCAAAACCGCTACCGGCAGGTGGCGCGGCGTTTTGCGCGGCAGGCGGAGCGATGGGAGTCGCGGGAGGTCTCTGGTCGTAAGCAGGAACCAGGGGCTCTTGTTCAAGGACCAGCTCATATTCTTGTTCCAATTCGAATTCGGGCTCGCGTGCAGGCGGCGGTGGGGGAGCTTTGGCGGCCGGCGCTTCTTTTGGCTTAGCCGGCGCGGGTTTCGGCGCAGGTTTTTCGGCAACGGGTTCCGGCTCGAGCGGAGTTGCGGGAGCCTCAGCGGGGAGATCGTCCGAAGGAAGGACCGCGGGCTCCTCGCCAATCTGAAATTCTTCCACCTCTCCAGGCTGGGCCTGACGCGCGGTTGCTCCCGAGGTGTTCGCTGACGCCGGGGCAGGCGCTTCGGCAGGCTCTTCGCTAGGACGCGTCTCTTCAAGAAGTGTGGCCCATTCATCGGACAAATCGACTTCTTGCACTTCTGTCTGCGAGGAAGCGGAATTTACTTCCACGGGCTCGGGAAGCCCTTCTTCGACCGGGAGGGCTTCGCCAGGCTCAAGAGCCGGCGCCGATTCTTCCGGCGCGGGCACCGCGCCGATCTCCGGAATCGAATCGTCCGGCGGGGCGAGGGCTTCGGGGGCCACGGGGTTTGCCGCCGGAAGCGCGCTCGCCAATTCCTCATCCGTCAAACCAGCGGCCCGCTGGAAGCGGCGGCGCAATTCCCCGAAACGTTCGGAGCTGCGCAGGTCGCCGGTTTCCCTATGAATTAGTTCCAAATGCGCGGCGAGTTCGGCGGTGCGTCGGTCGTCACCGGCCCCCAGGACAAAATCGAGAAGTTTCTCGAGCGTAGGCGTATGGCGGGGAGCGCGGCGCAAAATGGCTTCCAGCAAACCAATGGCTTTCTGCGTGAGTCCGTAGCTGGCGAACAGATCCACGTCCGTGAGAGACTGAGCGATAAATTTTTGCGTCTCGTCATCGAGCGGCGGTTCGTTGGACGAGAGCGCCGGCGTGGCTGCCGGTACACCGCGAGCAGTCTCTTCTTCGCCGGTGCGCAGCCTGGCAGCGGGGGGTTGCGGAATATCCACCCGCAAGTTCTCCTCGGGAAGTTCTTCGGGTTCTCCGCCTTCAAGGAGCCCCAACTTAGAGAGCACCTGATTGAGTTTGCGCTTGGCCGAATCGCTTTCGGGTTCACGATCGACGAGCTGTTCGAAAGCTATCTTGGCGCGGTCGTATTGCTGATCGGCAACCAGGGCATCGCCCAAGTGGGCGAGGGCATCGGCCATGTGGAAGGAGTCGCTGGTGCGTCCATAAAGTTCCACGAGCCATTCGAGAGGTTCAATAGCGCCGGGCATGCTGGCGACAAGTTCATTGAGCAACTTCGCAACGACCTCGTGCTCCCCAGCATCGATCATGGGCAAACGCGACTTATCCAGGATCTCTATGGCTTTTTCGCTATTCCCGGATTGCAGGAGCGATTCCACGACCTTTTGCATGGGCCCATAATTCTTCTCGTCGGCTTCGAATACGCGATTGGCAAGCGCCGAAGCCTGGTCCCAGTCAGAATTCTTAAGATAAAGATCGAGGAGAAGTTCGGTCGGCTCGCCGCCCTTTTCAAGATCCGGCGCCTGCTCGAGGAGCTGGGCCGCTTTGGCGAGATTGCCTTGTGAAGAATAAGAGCGGGCCTTGACGATGACGGCGCCCAGATTGCTCGGTTCAAGTTTCAGAGCTTTATCCGAGAGTTTTTCGCTCTCGGCGTGGTCGCCGCGAGCCAGGGCGCGCTGGGCAGCGGAAACGTAGCCTTCGATGGCGTCGCGCGTCTGGCCCATGGCCTGGTACAAATCGGCAAGCCGGATCTGGATGCGAAGATTGTCGGGTTCGGCCTGAAGCAGTTTTTTCAACAAGCCCACGGCTTCCGGCTGGCGATTGTTCTTGAGGTGAATCTCGGCAAGTTGCAGGAAGAGGGGACGAGCTTCGCTCATCACGCCTTGTTGAACGTAGAGGTCGGCAAGCTTTTCAAGAGGGCGAATTTCTTCCGGGGCCAGCTTGGCGATGCGCTTGTAGACAGCGATGGCTTTGGTCAGGAACCCATCGCCAACAAAAATCTGGGCCAGTCGCTCGAAGTAATCGATGGCCTGGAACGTCTCACCCTGGCGGATATAGAGCTCGCCGATGGTCATCAGGGTGACTTGATCGCGAGGCTCGTACTTCAGAATATTCTGGTATTCGGCAATGGCTTGGGCGACCTTGCCCTGGTTCAGCAGCTTTTGTGCGGCTTCGACGTTCTTGCTCTTGTTATAGGCCATGCGCGAACAGAGACAAATCTCCCCGAGGAGTTTGCCTCACACGTCTCCTTCAAGTTGCAGCGGTAACGAACGGCTCGTAACGCTACTTGATTACGCTAACAGGCGGGAAAAAGGCAAGTCAACGAACCCAAAGTTCATTGTGAGCAGGCAGTTATCCCCTTTCCATGCAGGAAATTCTGGAGCGAAGCCCAGGCGAAGGCCGGGAACTGGTCCGCCGTGGCGATTCTTCCATTCGAGGCACCCTCCTGGGGTCCGCTTCTCTATGCCACCTCGAATCCTGGCAGCTCGGGAATGGGTTTGGGCAGGAGCGACTCCTGGATCTCACGCGCCCGCGGTAATTCCTCATCCTGGATTTTGAGCCGCGTCTTGGTCTTGCCGTGGATAAAATTCATGAAGCCGTAGACGATGGTGATTAGGATTGGCATCTTCCAGCCGGTGACGAGCAGGTACGTAAGCGATTGGTAGGCGGGGCCAGCCACCAGACAAGCGAGTACAAGAGGATAGTGAATGGATTGATGGACTGTTCAAATGACCCAGAGAAAACGCCGCAACCCACGGTTACGAAGGCCCCATCCTGAATAGAGGCTGTCCGAATCTGGACAAAGCATCCCAAAATCGCGCAGAGAGGGGGATAAGAAAGCCTGGCGCAATGGGGATAACACGGCCACAGGAAAGAGCTTAGATGGAACGGCGGGTGGATTGCCAATTGCAGCCCTATCTTCGATATCAGTTCGCTATCATTCGCAAAATAAGGCAAAACAGATGGAAAGCTAGTGGTTGCTTCGCTAGCTTGGGAGATTGGCTTCCGGGAAGGAAGAGCAAAGTTATGTCATTCCTTAGAGATCTGAGAGTTGCGTTTTACTCGCTCCTGCGGACAGAAGGGCTGGCGATTACCGTGATCCTGACGCTGGCGTTGGGCATCGGCGCAAACGCGGCCATCTTTACGCTGGTGCGCGGCGTGCTGCTGAAGCCTCTCGTCAACCGTGGCGAGGACCGGCTAATCTACATCCGCCAGAGCGCCCCGGGCAATGGCGATGCTGACACCGCGTTCTCGGTGCCGGAAATCCAGGATTTGCGCGCCAGCGTTAAAACCCTCAGCTCGTTGGGGGAGTTCTCGGCGCTGGAGTTCACCATGATCGGCTTGGGTGAGCCTCGCGTAGTCGAATCCGGCGTAATCAGTGGCAACTACTTCGAAGTAATGGGGCTCCATCCCGTGCTGGGCCGGCTCATCGGACCTCAAGATGACGGTCCTAAAGCTGCCGGCGTCGCCGTTCTTACCTATCGTTTCTGGGCGACCACTTTCGGGAAAGACCCGAGCGTCATCGGCAAAACGGTTCGCCTTAGCTGGGGCCTCATGGGCGATCGCTCTGCCACCATCATCGGAGTGCTCGAACCCTCCGTCCCCTATCCGCAAGACACCGAAATTATGGCCAACATCGTCACCAGCCCCCACCACCTAACGGCGACGATGGTCACGAGCCGCCTCCATCGCATGACGAGTCTCTTTGGCCGTCTCGCTCCGGGCGCCACGCTCGACGAAGCTCGCGCCGAGTTACGCTCTGTCTACGGGGCCATGACGAAAGCCTATCCCGAAGCCTATCCCCCGAAAGCGAACTACCAGATCAGCGCCAAACTGCTCCGCGAGCAAATCACTTCGGGCGCGCGGACCGTGCTGCTGGTGCTGCTCGGAGCGTCAGGGCTGGTATTCGTCATCGCTTGTTCCAATGTAGCCAACCTGATTCTTACGCGCACGGTTCGCCGCGAAGGCGAGCTGGCTATCCGTGCGGCGCTCGGAGCAAGCACCGGCGCGCTGCGGCGCATGCTGCTGGCCGAAAGCCTGCTGCTCTGTGGCGCTGGGGCCGCAGTCGGTGTATGGAGCGCGCAGCCGCTGGTGGCCATCTTGGCCCGCTACGCGTCGCGGTTCTCGGTCCGCGCGCTGGATTTGACGGTCGACGCGAGCCTGTTGTGGGTGGGGGCGGCGCTGGCCGTGGTGGCCGCGGTGATTTTGGCGTTCGTCCCGCGGCTGCCGGCGGCGGACACCTCCAACCGCCATGGCTTAGCGATCGGCAGCGCACGGATCATCGGCAGCACGAGCCGCCGCCAGCGGATCTTCGCGGTGACGCAAATCGCAGCGTCGTTCGTGCTGCTGGTGGGCGCAAGTGCGGTAGTCTCTACGCTGATTGCCTTCGAAAGGGCCGTGACGGGTCTCGACATGCGCCACGTCCTCACCATCAACGTTCCCGCCATGGCCTACGGAAAAACGCCTCAACAAGTGGTCGATTTCTACAACGAATCGATTCGCCAGATTGACGCGTTGCCCGGCGTGAACAAGACTGCTTTCGGCTTGTCTGTTCCCTGGCGCGGTGCCGGTTCCGATTTCGCCCTCCAGTTCTCGGCCGACGGTCATGTAAGTGTCCCCGGGGAGGACCCTCGCGCCCAGATGCGCGTCATCTCTCCCGGATTCTTTGCCTCGCTTGGAGTACCCATCATTAGCGGCCGTGATTTCGACGATTCCGACGGCCAAAAAGGTAAACAGCCCGTCGTTATCGTCAGTGAGACTCTCGCAAAGCGCATGTTCCCCAATCAAGATGCCGTCGGCCGGCACGTCTATTGGACCGATCCCGTGCTGCAATTTGCTGGCGGGATCAGTCCCGCGCCGCACCGCATTATCGGCGTCACCGCGGATATTGACGACCTACACGTCGTTCCTGAACCCACCCTCACCGTCTATAGCCCCTTTCAAGAGGGGCCGATCTTTGGCGGCGGCCTTTTCATCCACACTAGCGCAGATCCGTATTCCCTGGTTACGCCGGTCACGCGCATTCTTCGCGGCATGTCCGCCGATCAGCCCGTTGAACACGCCGCTACGCTAGAAGATGTCCGCGCGGAGGTGCTCACGCCGGACCGTTTGAACTCCGTGGTGTTCGGGGTGTTCGCGGCCGTGGCATTGGCGATAGCGGTGGTTGGTGTTGCGGGGGTGCTGGCGTTTTCTGTCAGTGCGCGGACGCGCGAGTTCGGCATCCGGCTGGCGCTGGGATCCGAGCCGCAGCATCTGCTGAACGGTGTTATCAAAGAAGGCGCGATGATGGCTGGGGCGGGCGTCCTAGCCGGCGGGGCATTCGGGTATCTGGCGGCGCGTTTGGCGGGCAGCTACTTCGCAGACGTCAAGATGCCGGGGGCCTTGCCCGTGGTCGTTTCCGCGCTCGTGCTGCTCGCGGCCGCAGTCGTCGCATCTTGGCTGCCGGCGGCGCGCGCCGCGCGCATCGATGTTATCCAAGCGTTGCGTTCGGAGTGAAATATACCAGGGCGGCCTGTCGATGACAGTCGAAGCCAGGTCCTGGTTTCCTAGAAACGTGTTTCCTCGTCTAGTTTGCGGGGGCCGGCCCTTTCTTCTTTAGAATGCCGGCTGAGAGCAGCGTGACCACCAGGCCGATAGGAAAAACTTCCGTGAACGTGATGGCCACATTGAATAGCGGATTGTCGTACATGTGCTTGAACTCCTTGGCTTTGCGCTCTGTCTCATCGATCTTCTGCTGGCTGGCGCCAGAAGCCTTAGCGTTCTCCACCATGTGGGCGGCATATTTCTCGGCAAAGTCGGGCATGAATTTGTAATAGACGATTTCCCACGTGCCCACGTAGCAAGCACAAGAGATCAACGTAATCAGAATGCCGACGGCGAACCCGCGGCCAAAGGTCAGTCGCCCGCCGCCGGCATTTTCCCGGTAGGAACGCACCCCGAAGAAGACCAGGAGCGCCGACAGCACGATAGCGGTGTAGCCGAGGATTTCCCCATTCTTCCAGCCGATCCGGTCGGCGAAGGGGATGGTAGCCAGCATGGTCACAGCAGACACTGCGCCGGAAATCAGTCCAAAGGTGAGCACCGTCTTTTTCATTTCATTCCAGTCTCCTTCCGTGAAAACCCCAGAAACTTGCTTTCAGGGTACCCGAACTGTAGCCGGGAACGCGCGCGCTGTCGTCACACTTTCGAATGATTCTCGATGGGAGAGCGAAAAATCATGCTTTCGGGTGGGGTGTTCAAGGGATGAGCCGGGCGGTCTTGCCGATCTGCACGGCCTGGGTGCGTCGCTTTGCGCCGAGCTTATCAAACAACCGGCTCGAGTGGGTCTTCACCGTGTTTTCGCTAACGAATAGTCGGGCGGCAATCTCGCGATTGCTCAACCCGGTGGCTATGAGCCCGAGAATCTCCAGTTCGCGCGGGGTGATGCCGAGATGGGTCACGCGCGTTTCGTCGGCCACGAACGGATCCGCGGGGTGCGCGGGGATTTCCTCGATGACCATCGCCGACCTTTTTCTCTTGAGTGTCAGCCCCAGCAAAATACCGAGTCCGGCAAACAGGGCGGCGACCAGCGCGACGTAGATCTCCGCGGAATGCTCGACGACCAGGAAGCGGTACTCCGTGAGTTTTAGGATCGTGACGAGCGCGCCACCGCACACGCCGTAGAGCAGGATGTCGCGCAGCGCGCGACGCCGCGAACTCCGGGCGGGTTCTCTTGTCAGGGCCACGGGAGGCCATGATATCTGAAGACGGCAACCTTGGGGAGCAGCAGCGAGCAGCAGCCTCTAAGCGCGCCCACGCGATGGAGGAAGTGATATCATCTCGGAATAATTCACAGACGTAGGGAGAAAACACCGTATGCCTCCGTTCGAATCCCGCCGACAATTTCTTGCCGCCTTAGGTGGAGCCGCATCCTCGCTGCTATGCAGCTCGGGTTCCGGTGCTTCGCCTCTGCCCATGATCAGCAGCCGCTTCAAACTTTCCGTGATCACCGACGAAATCTCCGAGGACTTGGGCCACGCCCTGGAAGTTGCGTCCAAGGAGTTTGGCCTGGGTTACGTCGAGCTGCGAAGCATGTGGAAGAAGAACATTATTACCCTCGACGAAAAGGAAACCGCG
>DATKHV010000085.1:0-6696 GCA_035510055.1 Candidatus Cybelea sp.
GTCGGGCAAACGGATTGCCCGGAACCCGCCCGGCTGGCATACTCTGTTTTCCCCCGCAACAACCAAGAGGCAATCGATGAAACGCGAATATCACCGCTGGCACTCCGACCGGCTCGGCATCGAGTTGGGCGTCGTCGTTTATGGTCATTGGGGCCCGCCGCTGCTAGGTTTCCCGACCAGCGCCGGCGACGAGTGGGAACTCGAAGGCCAGAGCATGGTCGGCGCGCTCGCCGATTTCATCGACGCCGGGAGAATCAAGTTCTTCACCGTGAATTCGATCAATGGGGAGAGCTTCTACAATAGCGGCGCGCACCCGTTTCACCGCAGCTACGTGCAATCCGTTTTCGATTCGTATCTGCGGGAGGAGGTTGTCCCCTTTATCTGGAACAATTGCCGGACGCCAGGTATAGCGATCTCCACGATGGGTGCTTCTTTTGGCGCCTACCACGCTGCCAACAGCCTCTTCAAGCATCCGGACGTCATCAAGCGCTGCTTTGCCATGTCCGGAGTCTACGATCTGCGGAACTTTATGGACGGCATGTACGACAACAACTTTTATTTCAACAATCCGGTCGACTACCTTTCAGGCGCCAGCGACCCCTGGTTCTACGAGCAGATTGCAAGTTGCGACATCCACCTGACTACCGGTACCGGCCCCTGGGAAAACAGCGGGCCGACTTATCGCCTCTCGGAAATTCTCTCGAGCAAGGGGATACGCCACTCCCTGGACAACTGGGGCCCGCAGGGCGGCCACGACTGGCCCTACTGGAAACACCAAATGCGCGAATATATCTCGCGGTTATTTTGAGGGGGATGGCCATAGTGAGAACAAGGTGATCGCACCGGCGGGCGAGCGAAAAGACGAACTCAACGCGCTGAATTCCATTCTCCCGTTCGATTCCCAAGGGCGATTCTCGCGCTAACTTCTTAGTCCGAATCCAGGATGGAACCAACGATTCCTCCCACGACGCTCGTTTGGGAGGTTCTCGCGGCGTGCTCCGTGGGCATGTACTCCATAAGCTTGTGAGCCAGTTTGGCGATTGGCAGGGTCTGCAGCCAAATGCGGCCCGGCCCCCGCAGGGAAGCCAGAAAAATTCCGTCGCCGCCAAAGATC
Organism: Candidatus Cybelea sp.; assembly: GCA_035510055.1. Lineage (GTDB taxonomy): Bacteria > Acidobacteriota > Terriglobia > Acidiferrales > UBA7541 > Acidiferrum. The sequence goes on from DATKHV010000085.1 coordinate 1,115, forward strand.
AAGTTCTTGATTCCGGGAACCGTAGTGATTTCAAAATTCACGCCGGACTGGAACGCGCCGACGTGCCCGGGGTGAACGCGAATCGTCTCGCCGGGCTGCAAATCCTTGACAATCAGTTCCCCGGACAACTCGATCCAGGCCGTTCCCTGGCCGCTGACTCGCTGCAGCACGAACCCGCTTCCTCCAAAAACTCCCGCGCCAAGGGATTGCTGTAAACCGACGCCAATCTGCACATTCGGCGTGGCACACAAAAAGCCGTGACGGTGAATCATGTATTCACGGCCGGGCCCGACCTCCATGGGAACAATATGTCCGGGGAGTTTTGTGGCGAAGGCCAGTTCGCCGGGAGTGCCCACGGCGCGATATTCGGTCATGAAAAGTGTTCCGCCGCCTACAACGCGCTTGAGCGCGCCCAGAATGCCGCCGCCCCCGCCCAATTGAGTGTGCGTGGTCATCTGTATCGAGCTGCCCATCCAGGAAAGCTCGCCGGCCTCCGAGATGATGGAATCATTGGGGTCGAGGACAAACTCGAGGACCGGCATGGTGGTGCCGACAATCTGATTGCGCATGGCTGACTCCCTTACAAGAAATGCTGCTAGTTCTTAAAAAGAACAGTGTCTTGTCCAGGTTTTCCTGAAAGTCTGGTTAAGGATACATGGGATCGCACAGCGGGGGAATATTTTCGGGTGTTGCGCTAGATCATGCCAGGCCGAGATGTTCGAGCTGGTAGTGGCCTTTTTCGATGACTTGGTCGTCGTCGATCCACACGTCGCAGTTGCGGGTGAGCACGTCGACATGCGTCTTGGATTTCCAGTCGGCATGGGTCTGGCTACCGTAAGGATCGCCGAAGGCGATGTGCACGCCGGGAAATTTTTCATCCTGCAGCAGAATCCCGATCATTTCGGATAGCCCCAGGTTGGTGCCAAACGCTAACTCGCCGACACGGTTGCTGTTTTCGTCGGTGTGGCAATAGTCCCAGAACTCTTGCTGCAAATCCTTGCGTGCACAATCAACTCCCACTAGCCGCGCACCCTTAATCTCCAGCGTCAGTGGTGTGGCCTGCAGGTCGCCGTATTTCCCGTTGAAGTGATCGCCGGCCGTGGCATCGCAAACGAAAGTGCCGTCAACTGTCGCGGGCGTGGTGAAGACTTCTCCGGCCGGAAGGTTTGACCAGTAACGAGGGCTGATCAGGCCGCTGGTCTTTACCCAGTCGAGGCCGCGGTCAAAATGTGCCGCTATCTTTGTGCCGGCCTCGGTTCTTACGATGAGCGTTTCGGCGCGCAACATGCGTTCGCGCAAACTTTCACTCAACCGATCCACCATGCGGTAGTCCGCGCGCATGCCTTGTTGCATGATCTCTGGCGTCACGCCGACCATGTGTGCGTAGCGAATCTGCCGGCGCTCGACCACTTTCACGATGGCCATGCGCGCGCCCAGTTCCCCCGGCTGCGGCGTCATGCACATCACGCCAACATCCGCGGTTTCCAAAGCGTCGAGCACATCCCGGGGCGCGGCCGCCATCGGCCGCGGTCCAAAATCTTCTAGCAGCAATCCTGTGTACGGAGCGCGCCGGTCATCCAGTGCGGCGGCGATGCTGGCCGCGACCGCGCGGCTGGCTCGATCCGCAATCAACGCCACAAGTTCGCCGGGACGCACACCGAGACACGTTTCCACGGCGTTCCGCGCGCCGGGCATCAATTCCGCTTGTGGGGAACCAAAGCTCATCCTAATAATTCTACTTGAATTGACCGGATATTCTAGCGCCGTTCATCTCGGAGTCTTCTTTCCTCCACTGGCCCTTCGGGCCGGGTGGGGGCCTGCCTCGAGGGACAAGGGTGGGGCGCACGCGATCGAATTGCCGTTGTCATCCTGATTCGGCATGGTGAGATTTCCGGGCTAGTGGGCAGCCGAGGCACGCGGGGAGACGCGGAAGGCGGGAACCTGCCCTCCACCGCTAGTCACATTAGCGAGACCGGTGGCGCTAAGGCGCGTGAGAAAGCCGCAGAGTTTTCCGCGAAACAAATACGGCGCGAAGTCTACAAGCATGTCACGGTAAGCGACCTTGCCGACATCCGCGATGTAGGGAAAAACCTCGCGGCGAATGGGAATGCGTTCTTGCACGATCCACACGCCGTTCTTCGCCGAAAGCGCTCGCTCGATGGCCATGTCCCAGTTGGCTTCATTGGTTTCCCAGCCGAGGGTCACGCCCGAGCCGCCATACTCATCGCTGGGCTTCAAGACCAGGTTCTCGCGTTCTTTGCGGATAAAGGCCAGCAATTCGATGCGCTTGCCGTAATGCGCCGTCCCGACATCCGCCACCACGCGCGTCCACGGAATATGTTTTCGAATCAGCTCACGCGCGCTGTGGGAAAAAAGCGAGCCGTTTTGTTCATCGGTGAGTACCGCGAAAAATGCCTTAACATGCGGAATCTTGCAACGAAAGTTATTGGCCACGCACACGGCATTCGCCGAATAGGCTTTGACCAGCGCTCGACACTCCGCGGGTTTGGCCACGATGTCGTTAATGAGCACTCGGCGATAAACAAGATCGATCTTGGTGTCCCGCGCGACGAGCGATTTGCCATCCCACTCGAGCTCGCGGGGATCCGCGAGCAGCGTCGGGATGCCCATCTTTTCGAAGCGTTCTTGGAGGATCTTGAATTCGCTCACCGTCGGCACGTCTTGCCAATCCACGATGGCAATCTGCGGCTTCGTGGACGATCCGCCCCAGTCCAGATAGCTCATCACCAGAGCATCGAGGAGTTTCGCGCTGAGTGGATAACTGTGGACTTCATACATCTGGGCAAATTTGTCCATCACCGGGAGTTCGCTGAAAATTTCCGCGAGCGTTTCCGCGTAACCCGCTCCCGCCGGTGATTCGCCGTTATACTCGGCAAATTTCAGAGAGTCCGGAAGCAAAAACGCATCCAGCCGCGAGGCCGTGCTCGCCCGCCCATATCCCGTGGGAATGCGCGCGAGACGCTCTTCTTCCTCCCGGAGGTGCAATTGTGCAAACAGATTCTTGTCGTCAAGCGCCGCGAGGGCAATGCGTTCGCCAAGATCCGCGATCGTTTCCGCGACGGTTCGCACGCGAGCTTCGTCTTCTGGAGATAGAAAAAACGGGCGCAGGAAAGGGCAGTGCACGCGGTCGCCGAAAGTCAGCTTGGCTCTCTTAAGGCGCTTGAACAAATCTTCCGGGAGCGCCGGCAGACGCAGCAGCGTGCTTTGCAATATGGCATTCCATTCCTCCATAGGGGACGCAGGCAGCGCCGAAGGTATGGGAGCGCTGTTCATTTCATTACCGTCCCGGTGCTGACCCAGAAGCCGGAGCGGCCGCTGATTTTTGTCCGGCAGCAGCGCTCTTCGGAGCTCCGGTAAAGCCGCCGGCTCCGCCAATGCCCAGCATCTCTTCCCAACGCGGCCACGGACTAGAAGCCTTGCCATGGAGCGCCCGGTCAATCACCAGCCGCGCCATTTTCTCCACCACCTGCTCGAAATAGAATTCCGTGATGCGGTCACGCTCGAAATCCGGCGCCGGATTCAAGAAGTCGATGGCGTAAGGCACTCCGTCCTTGATGGCGAACTCGATCGTGTTCATTTCGTAGCCCAATGCTTGATTGATGATCTGCGCATCTCTCACCACGCGCGTGCCGAGTTCCGCCGTCAGGTATTGATGGTCGACGAGGTACTTGCGTTCTTGGGGGTCGTAATGAACGGGGATAATGTCGGTCTTGCCAAACGTGAAGCACCGCACGTACTGATTAAAATCGATGAATTCTTGCAGTGTCATGCAGTACGGTGAAGTCTTGTCAAACGCTCGGAGCAGCTCCTCTTTGTTTTGCACTTTGTAGACGTGCTTCCAACCGCCACCTGAAAAAGGCTTCAGGATCGCGGGACGGCCCACATAGTCGAGTAACCCATCCCAGTCCACCGGATACTCCAGGTTGCGGAGCGATTCGCTGGTGATATCTACATCGCTCGGATAGCCCTTCTGCGGGAGGAGCACGGTCTTGGGAATGGCGATTCCCAGTTTAGCGGCCACCGAGTAGTTGAAATACTTATCATCGGCCGTCCACCAGAACGGATTGTTGATGACGTAGGTTCCCTCGAGAACGGCGTGCTTCAAGTAGCCGCGGTAGTACTCGACTTCGTGAGAGATGCGATCGACGATGACACTGTAGTGTGCCGGCTCGCCCATCCGCGTGCCACCCAGCTTCACAAACTCCGCGGTCACTCCGTCCTTGGCGCCCAGCTTCTTGACGCGCTCGATAAACGCCGGAGGGAAGCTGTATTCCCGCCCGCAGAGAAGGCCAACGGTTTTCATTTTCGTGCTCCTGTTGAGAGAGGTCCTGTGGAATTACCTCTGTTCCCGAATGGCCGTCAATTCACGGCTCGTGCGGAACTAGTGCGTGGCTCGGTGACGCCCCCGCGCGTTTCCGCTACCAGGTGCTTGACTACTGCTTTCAAATCACCCGTCTCCTGGAACACGCGCAACTGCCGGTCCGCGCTGGTGCCTTCGTTCAAGATCGTGTGCACGTATTCGACGGCACTGCGGCTTCCCAAGTCATCGACGACGTCATCTACCAATTCCAGCAGTTCAGGAATCAGCTGGCGCATGGGCACTTCGGTTTCCTTACCGAAATCGATCATTTTTCCGTCGATGCCGTAACGCGCCGCGCGCCATTTATTCTCTTCGATGAGCGCGCGCCGGTAGAGCCGCCAGCTCACATTGCCCTGGTACAGGCGGTGCAGCTTCACGATGATGGCTTGCGTGAGGGCGGCAATGGCCACCGCTTCTTCCACTCGCGTCGACACATCGAACATGCGGAATTCCAACGTGCCAAACATCGGGTGCGGCCGCACGTCCCACCAGATCTTTTTCCCGTTGTCGATCGAGTTCAACTTCACCAGCAGGTTCACGAAATTTTCGTAAGCGCTCCAGGATTCGAATTGTTCCGGTATTCCGGTTCGCGGAAAACGGCGGAACACAGTGGTGCGGAAAGACTTCAACCCGGTATTTCTGCCCATCCAAAAAGGCGAGCTGGTAGAAAGCGCGAGCAGGTGCGGCAAGAAGTACCGCACTCCGTTCATCAAGTCGATGGTCGTTTGCTTGTCCGGCATGGCCACGTGCACGTGCATGCCGAAGATAAGCAGCGATCGCGCCAACTGGCCCATCTCTTCGATGATGTGCTGGTAGCGCTCACCGGGAGAGATGACCTGGTCGATCCAACTTGAAAAGGGATGTGTCCCGGCGGCTGCTACCTGAAGACCGGCGCGTTCGGCGGCGGCCACCAGTTCGCCTCGAGTACGATGCATTTCGATCCGCAAATCGCTGATGTTCTCGCAGATGCGTGTGCCCGTCTCCACGATGGACTGGTGCAGTTCCGGCTTCACTTGATCGGCGATGTCCGGAGAAGCGGCGGAGACGATCTGGCTGACGTGCGAACGCAATTCACATGTCGCGGGATCAATAATTTGGAATTCTTCTTCTACGCCGATGGTGAAGCGGTGAGCCATGAAGTGGCCCTCCGGGTCTCGTATTCTCGCCGGGGACTTGGTGCCTCGTATCATACCCCGCCATG
>DATKHV010000086.1:0-3138 GCA_035510055.1 Candidatus Cybelea sp.
ACGTGCGTCTCCAAAGCAAAATGTCCAGTGTCGAGCATCTTGACCTGCGCGCCAGGAATATCCCTTCGGAATGCTTCCGCCCCTGCGGGAATGAAGAAGGGATCGTTTTTGCCCCAAATGGCGAGCAAGGGAGGCTTCGACCTACCGAAGTATTCTTGAAACGCGGGGTAAAGCGCGACGTTGGATGCATAATTCAGGAACAAATCCAGCTGAATGTCTTTGTTTCCCGGCCGCTCCATAAGCGCCATGTCCAATGTGTAGGATTCCGGCGCCACGCTGTCTGGGTTCGTCACTCCGTGCGTGTACTGCCAGCGAGTGCCTTCGAGAGTTAGCACATTCTTCGCGATGACTTCCCGGTTTTCGGCGTTAGGAAAAGCCCAATATTTCCGGATCGGTCCCCAGGCGTCCCCGAGTCCTTCTTCATACGCGTTGCCGTTCTGTGAAACGATCGCTGTAACCCGTTCGGGATGAGCCATGGCAAGGCGGAAACCCGTTGGCGCTCCGTAATCGAAGACATAAAGCGCGTAGCGATTGATTTTGATCGCTTGGGTGAAGGCAGTTATCGTCGTGGCCAACGCGTCGAACGTGTACGTATATTTTCGCTTTTCAGGCACCTGTGTGAATCCAAAGCCTGGCAGGTCTGGCGCGATTACTCTATAGCGATCAGCGAGACGGGGAATCAACTCGCGATACATGAAGGACGACGTGGGAAAACCATGCAGCAGAAGAACCACAGGTGCCTGGGGATTTCCTGCCTCTCTGTAAAAAACTTGAACTCCATCGGCTTCGATCTTGCGGATAGATGTTAACGGCACGACAGAGCCGCGGGACTCCGCGCTTGATGCGCCACTCTTTTGTTTTTGCGCTGAAGTATTTTGAGTCATTAGCAATTCCTCCTAAGAATGCTGGCATCGGATTACCAAACACCACACAAAGTAATCGTCTCAGGTTACACCATAATGGCTGTAACTTGTCAAGACTGTGATTTCTGGTTACACTGCTTCCGAGCCTTATCCACTTGACCCGCTCCCCAAATCGAAATTCACGGCCCGCCCCGGTGTTTCTGGCCGGGCACCTCGGGCTGGACTTTCTCAATACACGGATGCGAGTAAAAGGAAAGTTGGTGGATCTTTTTCGGGGCGACGAGGACGTATTGCATTGGCTCAAATTCGCGGGACTGCCGGTCCCGAAATTCGGGGCGGACGTGACGCGGATATCTCTTTTAGATTCTGCGCGAACGCTGCGCGAGAATTTTCGTTCGCTTGTTGAGAAACGTAAGGCTGGGCAGCGGGGGGATCCTTCGGTCCTCAACCAGTTTCTGTCTGGCGCCCAGAGTCATCCCCGCCTTGTTTGGAACAAACCGCGCTCGCTCAAAATTGAGAAGGTCCGTCCGAAAGCCACCGCCGAGGCGATTCTTGGACCGGTGGCCGAAGCCGCCGCTGAGCTCCTGGCCGGCGCCGACTTTAAACTGGTGAAACGGTGCGAGGACGACACGTGCGTGCTCTGGTTCCGTGACCAGACCAAATCGCACCATCGCCGTTGGTGCAGCATGATGCTCTGTGGCAACCGCCACAAGGTCGCGGCTTACAGACGGCGACTTCGCCGTCAGGCTGACGCGTGACCAGTACGCTTCTGGGGATCCGCTACGAAGGCGCTGAAGCAGCCTTGAGCGGAATATCGCCCCCTGGCCAGCTCCTTGTAGGGTCGCGTCACTGGACATCTGGTATTGTCGCCAAGCCGTTTACCCCGGGGCAGGCGGCAGTTTCCTGTTGCTTTCCCAAAGGAAGTATGGCATCTTCCTGTTGGAAACCCAAATGGCGAGGTCGTGACCGTGGGCATGAAACAGAAAACGGATGTGCTGCAGGGAACTTTGGCGTTGATGGTGCTCAAGACGCTTGACGTGCTGGGGCCTTTGCACGGCTATGGAATCGCCAGGCGGATCGAGCAGATCAGCGGCGATCTGCTTGCTGTGAACCAGGGGACTTTGTATCCCGTGCTGCTTAAGCTGGAGCAGGAAGGCGCGATCGCCTCCGAATGGGGCGCGTCTGAGAATAACCGGAGGGCGCGGTTTTACCGGCTGACGCGAGAAGGGCGGAAGCAGTTGCAGGTCGAGACGCAGGATTGGGAGCAGACCGCGGCGATCATCGGGCGGTTCTTCGAAGCGAAGGCGGAGGATTTGCCATGAAATCTCTGAGACGGTTTTTCGCGCGGCTGGCGAACTTTGCGACGCGGCGGCGCGATGAGCAACGATTGCGGGAAGAGATCGAGGAGCACATCGCGTTGCAGACCGCCGAAAACATTCGCGCCGGGTTATCGCCCGTCGAGGCGCGGCGGCAAGCCCGATTGAAATTTGGCGCAGTGGAAGCGATGAAGGAAGACTACCGCGCCGCGCGAGGGCTGCAATTCATCGAACACCTGGTGCAAGACCTGCGTTTCGCGATACGAAGTTTGCAGCGCACGTCGGGACTTACTTTGTTTGTCGTGATGACTTTGGCCCTGGGGATCGGGATGACTTCGGCAACATTCAGCATGGTGGATGCGCTGATCTTCAGGCCGTACCCGGTGCCGCATCCCAGCGGCCTCGTCACTTTAGTGACCACCACGCACGATACCAGCTTCGAGGATTTTTCCTATCGCGAATACCTGGACATCCGTGGCCAGGCGAAGAGTTACGACAGTGTGATCGCGAACGCGGACATGGAGCCGGTTGGGTTCAGCGCCGAAGCCGGAGCAACTCCGCGCGTGAGGGGCGGCATGATGGTTTCGGGCAATTACTTCCACGCGCTGGGCGTGGAGCCGCGGCTGGGGCGCGGTTTTCGCGAGGATGAAGATCAGGTGCCCGGCCGCGATGCCGTGGTGGTGCTCGGCCCGGAATTCTGGAGGCGCGAATTCGCGAGCGACCGTGCCGTGGTGGGCAGGATCGTTCGGCTGAACGGCACCGACTTCACCGTGATTGGCGTGGCTCCGGAAACTTTTCCGGGGATGGGTATCGTCGGACATCCCGATTTCTACGTGCCGCTGGCGATGGCGCGCGTGTTTTCGACGAACATGCAAAAGAATTTCTTCGAGGACCGCGACGATCGCGAGTTGAACCTAACGGCGCGCTTGAAACCGGGCACGACGATCGAGCAGGCGCAG
>DATKHV010000087.1:0-12248 GCA_035510055.1 Candidatus Cybelea sp.
TGCACAACGCTGATCCAAAGCCCTTTGTGTGGACCAAAAGCGCCGACGAAATCTTGGCCAGCATCGCCCGCTTCGCCCAGCGCACGGCAGATGCTCAGGCCGCACAACTTATGTCACGAACCACTGTTACAGGACACTAGAGGGCGGAGGAGACAGAAGTGCCGGCGGCTGCAAATACCGTAGCCATTTCGGCTTGCGCGAAAGAAATAAAACACCGCACGACCGCGGGATCGAATTGCGTTCCGCTGGACTCGATGAGCCGGCGAACCGCTTCTTCGTGAGGAAGACCACTGCGATAGGGCCGCGAGGAAACCATGGCGTCGAAGGCATCGATCACGGAGACGATGCGAGACACCACCGGAATCTCCGTATTTTTTAATCCCGCGGGATACCCTTTTCCGTCGAAATTTTCGTGGTGGTGAAGAATGTCAAGAGCGGCGCGTTCGAACCCCGGCAGCATGCGCAGAACCGCCCAGCCATATTCGGGATGCTTTTTCATCAGAGCGTACTCATCGGCGTCGAGGCGTCCAGGTTTCTTTAAAATGGAGTCGGGAATGCCAACCTTGCCGATATCGTGAAGAAGCGCGGCAACTTCCAGGTTTTGCAGTTCCGACTCTTGCAGGCCGAGTTCCTGTCCGACGCGCATGCCCCACTCCGCAAGACGCGTACTATGAACACCGGTGTTGAGATCCTTCAGGTCCAGAAGCTGATTGAAGGCGCAGATCACCGAGCTGCGCAGCGCGGTGACCTGCTCTTCGAGTTGTTTGACGCGCAGCGAGTCTGGCGTCCAATCAGGACTAGAAGAGAGGGCGAGCATTGAAGCACTCTCCTTCAGCCGCTTGCTCACAAGCAGAGCAAGCCGCAGGAAGCAGTTCCGCCACCGGAGCCTGAACCGGAGCTGCTGTTGACCCAGGCGGAAACCGCCTGATACACGTCGAGGCGGCCCTTGTGGAGGTCCGGTGTGAGTAGAATCGCGTGGGACAGCGCGCTGGAAGCGTTTGATTGGTTCAGGGAAGCCTTGGCGCTTAAGAGCAGCGCGGCCGTGCCCGCGACCAATGGAGAGCTGAAGGAGGTTCCCGAGGCGCTGGCGTAGGTGCCACCCGGGAAGGTGCTAATCACATATTCACCCGGCGCGGCAATCCAAACGTCCGTGTTGCCGTAGTTAGAGAACGTAGAACGCGTGTCGGAATCTGATGTCGAGGCGATGCCCATCACGCTGGCGCTGAGCGCCGCGGGATACACGGCGGAACTGGTGCTCTCGTTGCCGGCAGCGGCCACCAGAACCACGCCCTTTTGATTGGCATAGGAAACCGCTTGGCTCAGGGCAGCAGAAGGAGTCGACACGTCAAAGCTCATGTTGACGACATTCGCCTGGTGCTGTACGGCATAGTAGAGAGCGGCAACGATGTTGGAAAGATAGCCTGTGCCGCTCGAAGTGAAAGCCTTGAGCGGGAGAATCTTAGCCTTCGGCGCGACAAGGTGTACGAGGCCGGTCGTCATGGTGCCGTGTCCGAATGCCGAGTAGGGTCCGCCATCGAGGACAGCAGCCGAAGACTGATCGAGTACGGCAGCGCTGGATTGCTGCACGATTACCGTGCCATCAGCGCCGGAGGTCGTGTTGCCATCCAACTGCGGGATGTCCAGCCACTCAGAAGCGCCCGGCTGGTTGCGGGTGAAGTCGTAGCCAGTCAAAAGGACCGGCTGGAGAACCGGGTGGGAGGTATCCACGCCGGTATCAATCACGGCCACGATGCCGGTGCCGCTGATGTTGAAGCCATGCTGTGCGTCGGTCAGGCGGATGATTTGGGCAGCTGGCTGCGCGGCGTAGCCGTGCCACACGACCGTCCCATAATAACTAACGGGGGTCTGGTCATTGAGTCCTGAAGGAATGTAATTGACGGGTTTCTGGGGAATAGGCAAAAGCTGATCTTGCTCGACACTCTGGATACCCAGAAGAGATTCTAGAAAGTTCAAAAGGCCGTTCACAATGTTCGCAATCAGATTCCCGGAACTCGTAACTAGGAAGATCTGACCAACTGAACCATCCAAGGAGCCCTGCACCTGACAACCCGCGGAAAGACACAAGCTCTGGACGGAGTTAAGCCCTCCGGTCGTCCGTACGATATAGCGATTCTGGGCCGCGGCCGACGGCGCGCCCGCGGTGGCTGTAGCGATCAAGACGGCGAAAATAAGTAAGCTGCGTTTCATTGAATGGATTCCTTCTGGGGGACTTCGGGCTGAGATTCACTCCGCCAGTAGCCCTTTGGGATACCCGCAAATTTTCGCGGATACCTTTTTCGGAGCCAATGGTACGAGTGTGATGATTGTCACAATCATTCGGGCTATCGGCTTTTGGTACTTTCGTACCGGCCGGCACATAGCCGAAAATCTCGATGTGGCGGGAGTCCATCACGCCATGCTCGCTGGCCAATTACCCAGAGCGTTGCGGAGCGAAATCACGATGGATTTTTCGTCCTGTCCCGGAAAGGAGAGCTCGAGGTCGCCGCTGTTTTCAATTTCGCCGCTAAACTCGCCAAACTTATTGGTCGTGGTGTGAACCACGTTGCCGCGGTGATTCGAAAGCGTGATATTCACATCGCGTCCGACGATGCCGGGCGAACTGACGTTTAACAGTTGCCCAGTGACCATGAGGCGGTTGCCCTGCGCCAGGGCCTCGATCTGGATGTCAATCTGGTAGGGATCAGCGCGGTAGAGCATTTGCCTCGCTCCCACACTGGTAGACCGCGCCCCCGCCAACAACGGTTGTAGAAAGCTGTCGAACAAGACTTCCACCAAGCTGCCCTTTTCGTTCGGTCGAGCAGCCGGCCCAGCCGTGGCAAATGCGGCTTTGGCGATGCGGACGTCGGCAGCGGGAGGCTGATAGCTGGCCTCCAGGGCGGCGGCTTTGTGAACTTTTGTCCATAGGGCCACTGTTTCCATACATTGCTTGCATCCGCTGGCCAAGTGCTTCTGCATGGCTTGCTGCATTTTTTGAGAAGCCACTTGGTTTACGAAATCGATCCACTCCACCGTCGCAAAGTGTTTCATCTCTATCCCCCATCAGCCTTTCTTCTCTTGAACGTTCCGCACCCCAGCGGATGAGAGCCCAGGTACAACTCTCACGGGAATAAGGGGGAGGAGAGGGCGTAAAAAATATAGGGGGAAAGCCTAGTTAACCTGTTTGTTTTCAGCTAGTTTACCGACAAGAACGAAGGGGGCCCAGAAATAGGGGTGAGCGTGTTGTTTTCTGAGTTGTTTCATGGCGGATTGCAGAGCGCCGGCCATGTCTCCAGTTTGCACATAGCGCTTGTAAAACTCCTGCATGAGAGCGGAGGTGCTCTCGTCGTGGACGTCCCACAGGGAGAGGAGGAGAGATGTAGCGCCAGCACAGAACAGACCGCGCTGCAAACCGAGTAGTTCGTCCCCTGCAGAAACGAAGTTCATGCCCGTAGCGCAACCGCTCAGGGTGACGAGTTTGGCCGGTAGCCGAATCTGGTAGAGATCGTACAGGTTCAGGTAGCCATCTCCGAGGCGAATACCGGAAAACATCGGGTTGTCCTGGCGATAGGTGCCGTGGGTGGCGATGTGCAGCAGGCTGCTCGCTGAGCCGCGCCGGCGAAGGATGTCCGAGGTAGCTTGCGGACCGAGGAAAAGTTCCGGATTCGGCAAGAGGGTGGCCACGGATTGCACCTCATTCAGAATCTGCGGGGCGCGCTCGTCGGGAATTCCCATGACCAAGGAGTTGGGCATACCACCAGAAGTCTTATCCTGGCAGAGGGCAAAGACAGTGGCACTGGGTGCATAAGATATGGTGTGCGCGTCGCAGAGATACTCCTCGCCATTTCGCAAAGCATGGAAAGGAAGAAAGTGCAGTGCGCCGTGCGGCACGAAGATCAAATGCTTGGAGTTGACATGTTCACGAACGGGAGCCAGGAGTTCCGTGTAGAGCGTCTCCAGGTGGCCCTGGGTTGCCGAGAGCAGCGGCTGTTCAAAGCGCTGAACATAAGCTGCGCCCATGCGAAATTTCGAAAGTTGAAACCGGAGCAAGTGCAGCAGGTGGACGACGCGAGAGACCAAGCTGACGGCGGTGATCTTGATCGATTCTCGCGTAATCACGGCGGCTAAAAGGCGGTCCCCAGTGGAATAATATTCGATCAGCGCTGTGTCTCTAGGCAAAGTGGACTGCAGCCTTGTCAGGGAGAAGTCCGCCGGAGCCTCAAGAGTGGCGTTCTCACGTTCGTTCGCGGGAAGCTCGCGCAAGGTCCGCAAGAGCTCGTTTTCGTGTAGTACCGCGGTCTCCTGTAATTGCAGCAACTGCTTCGAGGAATTCTCTTCCGGTCGCAATTGCTCCAATTCGATACGGTGGTAATACCAGTTGAGCTCTTCGCGCAAATCCCGGATTCGCCGCACCAGTTCGCTCTGTCCCGCATCATCGCCCATGGGTAGGCTCTGGCCGCTCTTGAAAATCATTTCCGTCATGCTCCGAGATTTCGCCGCTTCGATGCATGCAAAGGCCTCGGCAGCAGCGGTTTCGCCAGTTTCGCCGCTTAAGTGCAAATCCACGAGCGCTTCGTAGACCTGCAGGCGATTTTTCACGAAAGAGATTTTCAATTCTTCAGAGTGCAGGCGGCTGCGCAGGGTCTCCAGCGCTTTGCGCGCCTCGCCATAGGCGGCGAGCCCAGCACGCCGGTCGCCCCGCCTCTGGGCCAGCTGCCCGCGGAGAAAATGTACCTGATAAGCGAGCACGGGGGCTTGCAATCGCACAATCCTTGCGGCGGCGGCCTCCGTCTCCGCTTCCGCGACGGCGGTCTCTCCCACCTGCAAGGCGATGCGTGCGAGAAGGAGATGCGCCAGAACGGCCTTTCCCGAGAGCAGGGTTTGATCAAAAAATGCGGCGGCGCCGGTGCAGAGCCTGCGCGCCTCAAAATAACGGCCTTCATGGAAGAGGAGCAGTCCCTGGTACAAATCGAGCAGCCAGGGCCACACCAGATTTTTTTCTCGCGCAAACATCTCCCGAGCCTTGCTGAATCGTTCGAGCGCGTGGACGGTTTTGCCTTGCTGGCCGTAGGCGATTGCTTCGTTGGCAAGCGTTTTCGCGGCTTCGTAGCCCATTCCCAGTTTTTGAAATCGCTGGAAACCTTCCTGCGCCATTTCCCGCGCTTCTTCGCTGAGGTTCAGCTCGAGGTAAATTTCCGAGAGGTCGAGATAGCACAGCGCTAGATGATAAGCGTCACCCGATACTTCGCACGCGCGCCGCGTCGCGAAGAGCATTTCGATGGCCCGGCTATACTCGCCGCGGAAGTAGTACAAGTAAGCGATGTTGTAGTCGGCTTGATCGCGCAGAAGAGGCATGCCGTACCGCTCGCACGCTGCCCTAGCTTTCTGATAGCAGTCCAGCGAACGGGGGAAGTCATTCAAGCTGATCAGGCACATCGCCATGTTGCTCAGTACAACGGCGATACCTTCCGCGTCCTTAAACGGCAGCAGGCGATTGTAGGCCCTCTCGTAATGAGCAATGGCCTCATCGAAACGGTCCTGCCGGTGATAGATGTTGCCGAGGTTGATTTCGAGACGCGCCAGGCGGCGAGTGTCATCGAGACGCGTGAAGATCTCCTTGGCCCGGTCCGCAGCTTGGAACGCTTTATCGTATTCGCCCAGCAGGATTAGCGGCTGGATGGAGCTGCTCAAAGTTCGCCCGGCTTCTTTCTCGAGCTTCAGGGCGTCGTACAGTTCGATGGCCTTTTCGTGATGTTCGACCGCCGCGGCATTGTTTCCGCAAGCATAGAGGGCGTTCGCTTTTGCCCGCAGCGCCACGGCCAGACTATCTTTGCGCCGCAGTTTCCTGCCAATCAAAATGGCAGCTTCGGCGAGGTGCACGGCCTCACGCGTGTCGACACGAACCCGTTCAACAACCAGTTCAGCCAGCCGTTCCACAACCCTGGCGCGCATGAGGGTCCGGTGCCGAGAGAGAAACTTCCGCCGCTCCGGCTCACTCTCGAGCTGCGCCACTTGGGAAAAGAGTTCTTCCGGCGCCCCTATCTTGGCCATCGCGGGCATCAACGAAATCCCATTTCGTCCAAATTCCGCCGCAACCGCTCGATACATTTCTGGCGTGTAAACCCGATGGAACCCAAGGCCAAGCCGAGCTCCGCGGCGACTTCGCTATAAGGTCGCGGCGGAGTTTCAAAAAACAGGAGGTCCACCAGCCTGCGGCATTGCGGACTAAGATTCCCCATCGCTTCCCGCAGAAGATGTTCTTCTTGTGTCTGCTGCAAGAGGTGTTCCGCCATGGCGGGTGTCTCCGGGACCGGAAGGCCGGACTCGCCGTCGCGGCTGACCAAGCGCTGTTGCTGGCGCTTGACGCGATAACATTCGTGATGGGCCACCTGCATGAGCCATTTCGGCAAGGCCCGCGGCTCACGCAATTCTGGAAGCCGGGTCAAGAGTTCCATGCAGGTTGACTGAAATACGTCGGCTGCTTCGTGTGGCGGCAAACCGTACTTCACGGGGATCGAGTAAATGAGCGCTTTATACTTGTCAATCAGACGAGACCAAGCTTCTTCGTTGCCCGCGAGACACTCCTTAACCAGCTGGGGGTCATCCCAGGTGTTCCGGGCTTTATTTTCCGCTTTGGCCATGACCGGGCTCATTGTCGGGCGTACCCCAGGGCGTCCTTGAAGTAGAGCTGCTCGACGTTCCATAAAACGTACGGCTCGAGGGCCGCGGGACGAAAATTGCCCACGGAAGTTTTTGCACCCACCAGAATGTCCGGGCTGGCAAGAAAAATCATGGGCTGATTCTCCACCAGAATCTGCTGTACGCGATCGAAGGCCTTTTTCCTCTGGTCATACTTTGATGCGGCAAGTTGTTGCTCCATCAGCTTGTCAATCTCTGCTTCCCAAGCCGTTGCCGGATGCGCTTGCGACGGATTCCAGAGATGATTACCCCCGCTGGAGAGCCAAACGTTGGAATCGGCCGTGGCATCGGCGTCGAAACTAACCAGACCCAAGACGCAGGTCTCATATTCTTTTGTTTGCGTGATGCGATCGAGCAGAGATCGAAACTCCATGGGCACGACTTGGGCTTGCATCCCGAGCTGTTTCAAGTCCTCCTGAATTAAGGTGGCCATCTTGGTACGGTCGGCATTCGTGGAACTGGTCAATATGGAGAACTCCACGGGTTTTGCCTCGGAATCCACTAGGGCTGGCCCTCCATCCGTCGCGGTGGTCCAGGTGAAGCCTGCTTCCTTCAGGAGTGCTCGCGCTTTCTCCAGCGAACGCGCTGGATGGGGAATAGCGGCATTCAGCCAGCGGGGATTTCCCGGCGTGACGGGTCCCCAAAGCGGAGCTCCACGCCCTTGGTAGACCAGCCGCACAATTGCGTCGCGGTCAATCGCTTGAGAGACGGCTTGCCGGAATTTAACTTCGCGAAACCACTTCATTTTGCGAGCCAAGTCTGGCGAAGTCTTTTCTCCCGGCCCATTTAGATTGAAAAACAGGAAATTGTATTCGAGGCCGGGTCCGGCATCGGACATGGTGAAGCCGCGCTGCTGGCGACTGAGCAAGGAGAAGTTGTCGGCGCTGAGCCTGCTGATGAGATCCGTCTCACCAGACTGGAATCGCAACACTTGCGCATCGGCATTGGGCACAAACAGGAAAACCAGCTCGTCCAGATAGGGCAGGCGGTTTCCCTTGGTGTCTTGTTTCCAATAGTAGGGATTGCGTTCCAGGACCAACTTTTGCCCCGCGAGGTACTCTTTCAAACGAAACGGGCCGAGCCCGGCCCACTGGTTCGCGGGACTGGCGAGCGTCCAAGATTGGGAAAGCTTGCCTTCGGCGTAGGGTTTTTCGAGCAAGTGGCGGGGCAAAATGGTCACGCCGTCGAAAAGTCTCTCCCCGGCGCCATAGGGTTTCGCCAATTGAAAGACAACAGTCTCTCTGTCCACTTTGCGCACTGCGATTGGTTTGTCGCCTACGATCAGTTTGTCGCGCTGCGTGCCGTGAACATTTTCGTCCAGATAAACGCGAAAAGTGAATAAGATATCGTCCGCGTCGAAGGGCTGGCCGTCTGAAAACCGCAATCCTTTTCGCAGGTTCAGAGTGTACTGCAAGCCGTCTTCGGAAACTTTCCACGATTTTGCCAGAGCTGGTTCCGTTAGCTGGGTCGCACGATTGATGTGAATCAGGTCCGCTTGCATCGCACCAAGAATCACCTCGCGCGATGGAGTATCCGCGGCGATAACCGGGTTCAGGGTCTTTGGCTCAGCGCGCAAGGAAACCACTATCCGCCCGCCTTGCTTTCCGATTTCTCCCGGAAGAGTGAGAAGCTCTTCATTTGCGCTTTGCGGAGCTGCGGTAACGGGTTGCGAAAAAAGGATTGTGGCGGCCGTGAGCAGGCCGTAGCCAAACCATCTGCCAAAGGTGAACCGTGCCTCCATTCTCACCATACGTCCCCGCCGGTTTTCCCCTCTATTTTCTCTACGCTTATCTCCTGCTGCAGTGCGCTTGCAAGGCCTAAGTATCCCAGAAAGAACGGTACGATTGCCAATGCCGGCAAGTACATCCACCAGTAGGACACCAGGACGCTGTACTGCTCTAGGCTGGCAAGGAGGCTGCCCCAGCTGGGTGTGGGCTCCGGCACACCTAAGCCCAGAAAGGAGAGCGTCATTTCCGCCAGCACGAATTGCGGCACCAGGATGGCGGCTTGCGTCAGAATCACGCTGGAGGTTTCCGGAAGTATATGACGTCGAAGGAGATAACCATCCGTGGCGCCAAATCCGCGGGCAGCGCGGACAAAATCGCGCTCTTTAGCGCTCAACACCACCCCACGCACCAGCCGCGCTGGCCGTGCCCAGCCCACGGATCCGATGACCAGGACAATCAAGAAAAATGCCTGCACTGGCCGGACGGAGAGTGGCAAGAACGCGCGAAGCGCTAACAACAAATACAACCAGGGCAGGGCCACAAACAGTTCCGCCAGGCGCATCAGTAATCCGTCTCTCCAGCCGCCATAGTATCCCGCTGTCGCGCCGATCAGCACGCCAAAGCAGAGCGTGAGGCCCGCTCCGAGCAAGCCGGCAAGCAGGGAGATTTGCCCGCCGTAAAGAATTCGCGATAGCTGGTCGCGGCCGTACGCGTCGCTGCCCAGCAGATAGATTTTGCTTGTCTGCGCTCCAAATAGATGTAGGCGAGACGGCACAAGGCCAAGCAGACGGTACGGTCGTCCGCTCACAAGGAATCCGAGAGGCTGAACTTGGCCGCTATTCTCCTCGAATTGATCCAGGGAGCCGTCGCGCGGGTGTAGGGCGTAGAAAAAAGGACGAAAGTGAAAGTGTCCTTGTGAATCCACCAGGTGGAGTTTCATCGGGGGCAGGTAAGGGTGCTCGCGGTCCTGCTCCGTGGGATCATAGGGCGCTAAGAATCCAGCGGCAGCGATAGTTCCATGCAGAACGGCAAGGACGAGGAGCCATTGCTTCCATCCGCGATACCGGATCATCTTGCGGCCTTCCCCGTGCGGATTCTGGGATCTGCCCAATAGATGAATATGTCCGCCAGAAAGTTTCCCGCGACCAGAAAAATCGTGGAAAAGAGTACGCCGCCGATGACCACGTACAAATCGCGAGCGAGGATGGACTCGAGAAGCAGTGGCCCAAGCCCTGGCCAGCTCATCACCACTTCCACGAGCAGCGAACCGCTCAAAAGTGCTCCGATGCTGAATCCAAAAAGTGAGATCAGGGGATTTGCGGCGGCGCGCAGCGCGTACCGGTAAAGAAGAATTCGCCGGGGAATTCCGTGACTCGCCGCGGCACGCAGGAACGGTGCATCGAGGACCTCTCGGACAGCCGCCCGGACGTGACGCAACAGGGCCGGCAAGGCGGAAAAAACGAGCGCAAGAACTGGGAGGGCCATGTGCGACGCCAAGTCAAGGAATTTTTGAATTGGCGAGAGGCTTTCAAATCCTACGGAGACGATTCCTCCCGTGGGAAACCATCCGCTGCGCACGGCCAGAATGAGCAGCGCGAGCGCGAACACCAGGTCTGGAATAACGAGAGCTGCCGCAGTTGCCCAAGAAAGCGAGCGGTCCGGCAAGCGCCCCCGAGTTGCGGCGCTCAAGACCCCCAGGGGTAGCGCCAGCGCCCAGGCGATCAGTGTGGCCGACAACGTCAGCAATAACGTGTTTCGGGCGCGCGTCCACAGCAACGGCCGAACGGGACTGTTGTAAGCAAAAGAGAATCCCATCTCGCCGTGCAGCACGGAATTTACCCATCGTCCGTAACGCAAAGGCAGAGGTTGGTCAAGCTGATACTGCGCTCGCAGCGCCGCGACCGTTTCCGGAGAAATCTGAGGATTCAGTCGCATCTCGTCGAAATAGTTTCCCGGCGCCAGCGTGGAGAACAAGAAAGTGAGGATCGAGACGCCGGTCAGCAGAAACGCCGCTTGTATCAGCCTCCGCAAAAAGTAACGCATCACAACCCCTGCGGCTGGCCTGCCGCAATGTCCAATCTGGGAGTGGCGGCTATCAAGCGCCGGGTAGTCTCTTGCTCCGGTTCGCGTAAGACTTTTTCCGCTGCGCCCATTTCCACGATCTTTCCACTCTCCATCACCGCGATCTCGTCGGCCAAGTGGCCGGCCATCGCCAGATCGTGCGTAATGAAGAGATACGTCAGACCAAGTGAAGACTGCAGCTCGAGTAGCAAATTTGCGATTTGCGCTTGCACCGAGCAATCCAGGGCGGAAAGCGCTTCATCCAGGATTAGCAGCTTGGGCTCAAGCACCAAGGCTCGCGCGATCGCCAAACGTTGCCTCTGACCGCCGCTGAATTCTTCCGCTCGCAGCGGTATTTTTTCCTGTGGGATGCCTACTTGACTAAGAACGGCGCGCGCGCGGTCCTCCCTTTCCTGTTTTCCCATGCGCCCTTGCACCAGCAGCGGCTCGCTGACCGTTTCGACCGCTGAAAATCTTGGATTCAGCGAGCGCGCCGGATCTTGGAATACCAACTGAATCTGAGGACGCAGCACCCGCAGCCGCTTGGGGTCCAGCTCGGTGATTTCGTTTCCATTAAGTTTTATGCTTCCCGAGGTTGCCCGCTCCAGGCCGGCGATGCAATAAGCTAGCGTGCTTTTCCCAGAACCTGATTCACCCACAAGAGCAAACGTTGATTGCGGGCTAATGGAAAACGAGACTCCCCGCAGCGCCGGCGCTTTGTTCTTGGCGCCAAGCCGGCGCGCACCTTCGTAGCGCTTTTCGAGGTTCTCCACGATGAGCAGTGGCTGCATGTTCTCGCGCCTCGCTGTAATTCAGCCGCCGAACTTAAAACACGAAACGGCGTGAGCTGCGCTTACGACAATGGCGGTAGGTTCGCGCTGGGTGCAAATCTCCATGCGGTCCGCGCATCTGGATGCGAACCGGCAACCGCTTGCGAGCGCCGCCAGGTTCGGCGTTTCTCCCCGGATGATCGGGAGCATGGACTTGGGTCCTTTCGAATGTTCGCCGGGCCGGCCGGGCATGCATTGTAGTAAATCCCGGGTGTAGGGATGCCCGGGCGAGGCCAGGACTTTTTCGGTAGGCCCGATTTCCGCGACTTTTCCAGCGTACAAAACGAGGACTCGGTCCGCCAGACCTGCCAGTATCGCTGGGTTATGAGTAATTAGAATAAGCGATAGATTGAACTTTTGTCGCAGTCTTTGAAAGAGCGAAAGAATATCCTTCTGCGTTGTAGGATCGAGAGAAGCCGTCGGCTCATCCGCGACGATCAAGGAGGGCCCGCATGCGATAGCTTGAGCGACCAGCACGCGCTGCTGCTGTCCGCCACTCAATTGATGGGGATAGGCATCGGCAAAGTGTTCGGGGTCTCCAGGAAAAACCTCGCCAAGAAGTTGCAGCACCTTTTGACGCAAAGCTTTTCGGCTCGGCGCTTGGTGGGCGGACAGAACATCCCCAACTTGTTCTCCAATTCGTAGTGTCGGATGAAGCGCCAGGGACGGCTCTTGAAAAATAAGCGCCAGGCGCGCGCCGCGAATTCCTTGGAGTGCTTGCGGCCCCGCCCGCAGCAAGTCCTGTTGCTCGAAAAGAACGGCGCCCTTTTGAATCTCCGCATTTGCCGGTAGCAGGCGCAGCAGCGCTGACGCGAGAGTAGTCTTCCCGGAACCGGACTCGCCCAGCACGCCAAGAGTCTCGCCGGGCTGCACCTCGAAACTCACTCCCGCAAGAGCCTGGGTTTTTTGCCCAGCCCGTGAAACGTAGGCGACG
>DATKHV010000088.1:0-78246 GCA_035510055.1 Candidatus Cybelea sp.
CCCGCAAATACGCCCACAAAATTCCTTTCATCGTCAAACTCAATCACAACGAATTGCTCACCTTCCCCAATCAGTTCAATCAGGTCTTGTTCGGCACGGTGAAAGAAGCCTACGACATGGGCGCCGCCGCCGTGGGCGCCACCATCTACTTCGGCTCCGAACAAAGCGACCGCCAGATTATCGAGATCAGCCGCGCCTTCGCTGAAGCTCATGAACTCGGCATGGCCACCGTTCTCTGGTGCTATCTCCGCAACCCCGCCTTCAAAAAGGATAAGGACTATCACCTGTCCGCCGACCTCACCGGACAGGCCAACCATATCGGTGTCACCATCGAAGCCGACATCATCAAGCAAAAAATGGCCGAGAATAATGGCGGCTACGAAGCGCTCAACATCGGCAATTCGAGTTACGGCAAATTCGACAAGCGCATTTACACCGAGCTCAACAGCGATCACCCGATCGATCTCTGCCGCTACCAGGTCATCAACTGTTTCAGCGGCCGCGCCGGCCTCATCAACAGCGGCGGCGCCTCCGGTGCCAACGACTTCGAAGAAGCCGTGGCCACCGCGGTCATCAACAAGCGCGCCGGCGGCACCGGCCTCATCTCCGGCCGCAAAGCCTTCCAGCGCCCCATGAAGGAAGGCGTCCAGCTCCTCAACACCATCCAGGACGTGTACTTAAGCCCTGAAGTGACCGTCGCCTGATAGCCGGTGCCGTAGGCACGCCACAAGCTGTGCCTTACTGTTTTCGCACTATCTCTCCCCAGTCCCAACCTTCCAACGTTCCAACGATCTCCTATCCCCACCGTCCCATTCCCATTTTGGAACTCATCCTGCTCGATCCCTAAGCGCCTCCCCCTTTTCCAGCATGACGGCTCACGCCCATTTCAGCACTTTCTTCCTCGATTCACGTGCCGCGGGTATCCTGCACACTTGGAGAATGGTATTCTTCCGCGCGCGAGCCCTATGCTGAGGCTGGTTCCACAACCATGACTAGAGCTCTTGCTACTTTATTGGCCGCATTCCTTGTTTTCGCGGCCACTCTTTCGCCTCAACAATCTTTCCCCGTCGTTTCCACCGTCGACGAGCCGGCCATCGCGGGCCGCCCCGTTGCCCTCGACTCGCAGCACAAGCTCCTCCCCTGGCCCATGCCGGATGACCCGGGCTACTCCTATTCCGCACATTTTCTTTCTCAGTGGACCATCCTCTGGGATCAGTTCAATCGCCAACGTCTTCCTTACTTCTACTGTTGTTTCGATTTTGACCGCGCCACTTACGAACTGGCTCCTGATCCCAATTGGGTCAACTCCACCGGCTATTTGCGCGCCATGATGCAAGGCTTCCTGGAGCGTCTCTATCCCTACACCGGCGATCCGCACACACTCGAATTCCTGCAGAATTTCGTGGACTACGAACTCGAGAATGGCACCACTCCGGAAAATGACGCTTGGTCGCAGGTTCCCTATCCTTCGGCGAATCCCGGCTCGCGTAAATACACCGGCTGGAGCAATCACGGCGAAGATTTCGTCGAGCCTCATGTGGTAGGAGAAGACGGCTATGCTTACTTGCGCCTTTACGAAATGACCGGCAATGCGAAATATTTGCGGGCCGCCATTCGTTGCGCAGCTGCCCTGGTAAAGAATTTCAAGCCCGGTGACGAGAAAAATTCCCCGTGGCCTTTCCGCTGCCTGGCTCGCAACGGCGCTCTCTCTCCCGGCAAGGGCATGAGCCCTTATTCGGCGAACGTCGTCGAGCCCATCATGCTTTTTGATGAGCTCACCCGTATCGGCCAGGGCGACGTTGCTTCCTACAAACTGGTTCGCGAAGGCGCTTGGGCCTGGCTCATAAAATACCCCATGACCAACAACGTTTGGGTCGGCTATTTCGAGGATGTCGGCCCGAACATGGAAAATATGAATAATGTCATTCCGCTCGAATTCGCTCGCTATGTTCTTCTCCACCCGGAAAAAGATCCTGACTGGCGCGAACACGCTCGCAAACTGATCGACTGGGTCAAGACCACGCCTCGCTGGCCCAAGTACATCGTTCACGGCGCGACCGTCACCACCGAACAGGGCAGCGGCAAGGAATTCTGCTGCAATCTTCCCAATCAATGTTGCGATAGCCACACCGCGCGCCTCGCCGCCGTCGAAGCTTTTTACTTTGCCAGAACCGGTGATCCGACCTACAAAGAGGCGGCTTACCGCTCCTATAACTGGGTCACCTATTTTCAGGGATTGCCCGGCGGCGCCCACGCGCCCTTCACCGGACAGTGGTGGTGGACCGATCAGTTCGCCGATGGGCCGCGCCGGTTAATGGACGCTTTCTGGGCCGTGCCGGAGTGGGCTCCCTCCGCGGAATCTCACCTGCTCGGTGGTCTTTCACCGGTCACGAAAATCACTTATCGGCGTGGTTCGGTCACCTACTCGACTTTCGACGCCGATTCCACCGAAGTTCTGCGTCTTGCATTTATTCCGGAGACCGTCTCCTGCGGTGGACGCCAACTCCCGCGCCGGCAGAATTTGGATGCGCCAGGCTATACGTTTGATGATTCCACACGCGTCCTCCGTGTTCGTCACGCCGATTCGCGCGATGTTGACATTCAAGGCTCCAGCGACGTCATTCCGCCTACGCTCGTCACCTTTGACGACCCGCATTTGCCTGCCGGTACGCTCCTTTCCGGCGCGTATCCTTCCAACCTGTTCGATTGGGGCACAAGCGTCTGGAAAATCGCTCCTCCCTTCGGCAAGTTCGCTACATTTCACATGGCTCTAGCGAACTCACCTTCCCACGCCGAGTTCCGTTTTCTTGCTCCCCGCATCTTCCTGGGTCTCGATGTTTACAATGACGGTCCGGGCGAGGCAACCCTCAAAGTTTCTTCGTCGGAGACGCAGACCGTCGTCCTCATTCTCGAACCTGGTGAACTTCGCCGCCTCCGCACCGCTTGGCAAGCGCCCAGTTCCAAAGTCCTCTTCGAGTTCACCAACTCTCAAGCCCTCCACTTCGATAACCTTGCCTACCAGCGCGAATAGCTCCGCCAGGAATCAGAGAACAGATCCCATGCCAACGACTGGAAATTCAAATTTGAAACAAGAATCAAGTTGCCGCATCAGATACAAGAACGACTCGTAAGGAGATCATCGTGGCAAATCGGCTGGACGGCAAAGTAGCGGCAATTACCGGTGGAAGCCAGGGCATCGGACTGGCGATCGCCCAGCGCTTCGCCCAGGAAGGCGCGGACGTATCGTTTTGCTACCGCTCCAACAAGGCGGGAGCCGAGGAAGTGGCCGCGGACATTCGCAAGCTGGGGCGAAAAGCAGCGGGATTCCAATGCGACGTGAGCCGCGTAGCCGAGGGACAGAAATTTATCGCCGAAACCGTCGCGCAATTTGGGAACATCGACATCCTCGTCAACAACGCCGGTCTCGAACGCCACGCCGATTTTTGGGACGCCACTGAAGCCGATTACGACGCCGTCCTGAACGTCAATCTGAAAGGCGTCTTTTTCATCACCCAAGCATTCGTGAAGCATCACATGCAAGCCCAAGCCGCCCGAAAAACTGCCGGCGGCAAAATCATCAACATCAGCTCCGTGCATGAAGAGCTTCCGTTCCCACATTTTACTTCTTATTGCGCCAGCAAGGGCGGCGTTAAAATGCTGACGCGCAATCTTTCCATCGAACTTGCCCCGCTGGGCATCACCATCAACAACATCGCCCCGGGAGCGATCGAAACACCCATCAACACAAAATTATTGAACGACCCCGCCAAGCTGAATGCCTTGCTCGGCAACATTCCGCTGAAGCGGCTGGGAAAACCGGAAGACGTAGCCGCCATGGCCGTTTTCCTGGCTTCGTCGGAATCCGACTATGCCACCGGAGCAACGTTTTTTGTCGATGGCGGGCTGACTTGGAACTATCAAGAGCAGTAGCGAAGGAGGTTTTTACATTTTTTTGTGAAAAGTCTTTTCGCGTGAACTTTTCTCAAGCGCGGGTAAGCATCGCCGCGCGCGCCGCTTCCAATAATTTCTGCGCGTTCTCGCGGATATCGCCTTTGCCGAAGACGGCGTTCCCGGCCACCAGCAATTCCGCACCGGCCCGCACAATCTCGCCGACCGTATTGAGCGCGACTCCGCCATCGATTTCTATTCGAAAAGACAGTCCCAGCGATTCGCGAACTTCGACCAGCGTCTTGACTTTGTGCAGCGCGCCGGGAATAAATTTTTGCGCGCCGAATCCCGGATTCACGGACATGATCAAAACGTGATGCACCATATCCAAAACTTCATCCAGCATGTACACCGGCGTCGCCGGATTCAGCACCACGCCAGACTGGCAGCCGTGCGATTCAATCAGCTGCAGCGTGCGATGCAGATGCACGCACGCTTCCTGGTGCACGGAGATCCAGCTCGCACCGGCTTCCGCAAACGCGGGAATGAAATCGTCGGGATTTTCGATCATCAAGTGGCAGTCGAGGATGGCGTTGGGAAGCGCTTTCCGCAACGAGGCCACGACCAGCGGCCCAATCGTGAGATTTGGCACGAAATGTCCGTCCATCACATCGCAATGGATTACCGTGCCGCCACCGTCGAGCGCGGCTTTGGCTTCTTCGCCGAGGCGCGCGAAATTTGCCGACAAAATGGATGGTGCTAGTTCAATAGCCATGTGCGGAGTGGCGCTCCTCCCGTGCTTCAGAGAAAACAGATTATACGCGGAAGTCCTCGACCGTGCTGAAAAGTGTGATGCCAACAAAACCGCGCGTAGAGGCAGAAGTTCAAGTAAATATTCGAGATCCGGCGCTTCACCATGGAATCGTACAGCGTTTCCGGCTGCTCTCGCGCGCCAACTCGAGCATGCGCATGAGGTCCAGCGCATATTCGGGAGCCACAGCCAGCTTAGCGCGTCCTAGAATGGCATCGCGCAGATTCGCATAGTAATCGCGGTAGTCGCAAGTCGCGGAAGGAATCCGCCGCTGCTCGAACGAATCACCGGCTGGGAGCGTCAGGACGCCCCAATTTTCTTCCGGTTCGTATCCCCAAGGTTGGCCCTCGGGAATTTGGCCACGGCGAAGATTCATTTCCTGCGGATCAAATGTTTGCTTCACGAAACTGCCCTGCGTGCCGAGCAGCACGAAACGGGGCCGCGGGGCCGCGGCGAGGATGCTCGAGCGAAGCACCGCGCGCATCCCGTTCGAATAGCGGAGAGTGATATCAAAGGCATCGTCGGCGGAAGCGTTTTCACGTTCCACGCGAACGTCGGCAGTCACAGCTTCCGGCAGGCCAAAAAGAACCATGGCGTGATCGATAAGGTGCGGGGCGATGTCGAACAGGATTCCACTGCCGGGGCGAGAAGTTTCGCGCCAAGCGCCGGGCTTGAGCTGTGGGCGGTAGCGGTCGTAGGCGGTTTCGAACCGCACAATTCGGCCCAGGGTGCCAGCCGCGACAAGTTGCTGGATGGCTTGGAAGTCACCGTCATAGCGGCGGTTTTGATAGACGGTAAGCAGGCGATTGGCGCTCTTCGCAAACTGGACGAGTGAAACAGCTTCTTCGAGAGTTGTGGTAAACGGCTTGTCGACGAGAACGTCGCGGCCGGTCTGGAGACATTGCATGGCGAAGGAGTAATGCGTTTCGTTGGGAGTAGCAATCACGACAAGGCGAATCTCAGATATTGCTAGCAATTCGTCCAGGCTTCGGACGATTCGAACATCGGGATATTTCTCTGCCGCTTCCGTACCGCTGCGCTGCACGATGGCGGCGAGATGCAAGCCAGGCACGGCGCGAATCACGGGTGCGTGGAACGCGCGGCCGGCGAGACCGAATCCGACGAGGCCGACTTCAATCATGGGACTCTATCTCTCCAGAGAAGCGAACGCTAAAGAGTACCGAACTTTGGAATTCCCAGTAGAAGGATTTTTCTGGAGCGCGAAGTTGCTTCGAAAGGCGGCGTCCCTCAGAATGACAGATTACCCGTGAGCGAACAAAACTCAGATGTCACAAACACGCAAGAGCATCGCAACCTGCTCGTCCTGCTTTTCGCGGGCTTCGTGCTCAGCGGTATAGCCACGACGATCGTGGGTCCGATGTTGCCTATTTTTATCAAGAGATGGTCTCTCGATGATGGACAAGCCGGCCTTTTTTCCACGATTCAATTCCTGGCGGCATTGGGAGGCACACTCGCCTCTAGCGCGATTGCCGCGTGGCGCGGATATAAGCCACCTTTGGTTTTTGGGTATGCGCTGATGGGAGGAGGTCTGGCGTTTCTGAATGCAAACACGCATAGCGTTGCGCTGGCGGCTACTGCCGCTTTCGGTTTGGGCTACGGGTTGATCACTCCGGGAACGAATTTGTTTGTAGCCGAATTGGGAGGAGCAAAGAGCGCGTCGCTATTGAACCAGCTCAATTTCGCCTGGGGGGCGGGCGCCATGGCGTGTTCCCCGCTGATCGCCTTGGCGCTGGAACGCAACGGAGTGTCAATCTTGTTGACGGGCACGGCGATCTTCGGCGGAATTCTCGTTCTGGGTCTTTCACTCACATCGTTCGGAGCGCAGAAACAAGAAAAAGATGAGAACCGGGCAGGGGCGGCATCAGCAAAAATCGGATTGGGAATCACGATCGCGCTAGCCGCCATGTTTTTCATTTACGTGGCTATGGAAAACGGCGTCGGCATATGGGCGGCGGAATACGCCAAGCGAGTGGCTAACGGCATCACCGGCATGACCACGCTGGCGCCGATGTTTTTCTACGCCGGCCTCACTTCCGGGCGCGCGGCCGCATCGCCCGCTTTAAAACGTCTGCACGAAAGAAAGTTAGTGCTAGGCGCCCTCAGTTTGGAGGCCGCCGCGACCGTTTTGCTAATGGCATCCAGAACGCTGTCTGTTGCCACCGTGGCTGTTTTCCTGGCCGGCCTGGGGTGCGCGAGTGTCTATCCCATTTTCATTGCCTGGCTTTCGCGGTGGTATGGAGAGCGCGCGAAGAAAATCGGAGGCCTCTTATTCGCGCTTGCTTCACTCGGAGGATCGGCAGGCCCGGGTTCGATCGGCGCGGTCTCCAAATTCTCCGGCAGCTTGCGCGTTGGATTGCTTGTGCCGCTGGCTTGCGCGGCGATTTTGATTTGCCTGGTGCTGTCCCTGCGGCGGCAGACCACCGCGTGAGGTATTCTTAGGCCGTGCCGAATGCCGCATCGTCCGAACGCTCGCCGACAAACGGACTGCTGTTTGGACTGGTGATCACGCTGGCGGCCGTGCTGGCCTATGCTTCCTACATTACCGTGCAGCTCGCCGGCCTGCGAAAACTTCAAAGTGATATGGTGGATCGCAACCGCAAAGACTCGCTGCAATTGTTGCGCGTGCAGAACGACCTCAATTCCATCGCGCTGGCCATGCGCGATATGCTGGACACCACCGAACCCTATCCGCTGACGGCGTGGAGCGCGCAGTTCGAACGCATTCGCGAGGATCTGGACACCGGCCTGAAACTGGAAGAGAGCCTGGCGGGAGCGAACCGCACGCCGGAACAGCGGCTGTATCTCACGCAAGAGGTGTCGCAGTTCTGGGACGCGGTGAACCGGATGTTCGCGCTGGCGCAGAACGGCAAGGACGTAGAGGCGCGCGAGCAGATTCGGTTGTCGCTCCAGGCGCGACAGCAAGCGCTCAGCACGGCGGTATCGCGCCTGTTGGTAGGAAACAACGAAGGTGAGGAGCAAGCGGCCGCGCGTATCGCGCAGATTTACGATGGCGTGCAACGGCAGCTCTATATTTTCTTGGCGGCAACGCTCATTGCCATTGTTTTGACGAGTTTGTATCTGATTCGCAGCAACCGCCAGATTTTTGCACGCTTGGCGGAGCTTTCCGAGCAGCGCAGCGACTTGGCGCAGAAACTGATCTCCGCGCAAGAATCGACACTTCGGCACATTTCGCGCGAACTGCACGATGAGTTCGGCCAAGTGTTGACGGCCATCGGCTCGATGCTGGGCCGCGCCGGCAAGTACGCTCCCGACGGATCGCCCTTGCGCGATGATCTCAAAGAGGTACAGGAAATCGCGCAATCGACACTCAACAATATCCGGACGCTGTCCCAAGCGCTGCACCCGGTTCTACTCGAGGAAGCGGGGCTGGAAAGCACGGTGGACTGGTATATTCCTACGGTGGCCAGGCAGACCGGCATTGCGTTGCATTACGAAAAGACGGGTGAACCTTTCGCGGTGGAGACGAGCGCCGGCGTGCACATCTATCGTGTGCTGCAAGAAGCGCTGAATAACGTGAGCAGGCATTCCGGGGCGACGGACGCCTGGGTGCGGCTGAGATTTTCGCCGAATGCATTGGAGCTCGAAGTGGAAGATCACGGGAGCGGATTTGTGCCCGAAAAGATGCAGCGCGGGATCGGCTTGGTGGCCATGAGGGAGCGCGCCGAATTGATTGGCGGCACACTGACGATTTCGCCGCCGCCGCAAGGGGGAACGAACGTCCTTCTCCAGATCCCGCGGGCAAAAGTGGATGCTAATGGCGCCTAAAATTACGGTTCTGCTGGCAGACGATCACGCGCTGGTGCGCCGCGGATTTCGCCGCATGCTGGAAGACGACCCGGAAATCTCCGTGGTGGGAGAAGCCAGCGACGGCAAAGAAGCCGTGCGATTAGCGTGCGAACTGCGACCCAGAGTGACGGTGATGGACTGCGCGATGCCGGAATTGAGCGGCATCGAAGCGACGCGAAAAATCCTGGAAAAATTCCCGGAAGCGGGAATCCTGATGCTGAGCATGCATTCCGAGGAAACTCTGGTGCGCCAGGCACTGGCGGCCGGCGCGCGCGGCTACGTGTTGAAAAACGCCATGGACCTCGACTTGGTGAGCGCGGTGAAAAGCGTCGCGGCGGGCATCACGGTGCTCGACCCACAGGTGTCGCGCCCAGACAATCTCAAAGGAGAGCGGGGCGGGGGATTAACGCCGCGGGAACTGGAAATTTTGTCGCACATCGTCGCCGGAAAATCGAACAAGGAAATCGCCGCGGATTTGCATCTCAGCGTGAATACCGTGGCGGTGCACCGCGCCAATATCATGGACACGCTGGGGATTCACAAAACGGCAGAGCTGGTGGTGTACGCGATTCGCAATGGGCTGGTGAATCTGCCTTGAACCGGCGAGACTTTCTTTTGAAAACATTGGGCGCAGGCATTGTCACGGCGGCCACGCCACCCTGGGCGCGCGCGAATCCCGCCTCCGCGCTGGGATTTCGCCTGACGGATGTTACAAACAGGGCGGGAATCCATTTCCTCCACAACAGCGGCGCTTATGGCGGCAAACTGCTTCCAGAAACACTGGGCTCGGGCTGCGCGTTCCTCGATTACGACAGCGATGGCTGGCAAGATATCCTGCTGGTGAACGGTATGGACTGGCCGGGACACGCGCGCGCTTCGCTCAGTACGAGCAAACGCCAGCGATCCACGCTGCAACTCTACCGCAACAATCGCGACGGCACTTTTACGGAAGTGACGAAAAGCGCTGGCCTCGATGTCGAGATGTACGGGATGGGTGTGGCGGTGGGCGATTACAACAACGACGGTTTTCCAGACATTTTCATTACCTGCGTGGGACAGAGCCGGCTTTTTCGCAATACCGGCAAGGGGATTTTCGTGGATGTCACGCGCTCGAGCGGCCTCTTCGGGCGGCAGGGCTTCAGCACTTCCGCAGTGTGGTTCGATTATGACCGCGATGGCTTGCTGGACCTTTTCGTGTGCAATTATGTGCGCTGGTCCCCGGAGCACGACGTCTTTTGCAGCCTGGATGGCACGCATAAATCGTATTGCACGCCGGAAGCTTATCGCGGGGACACTTGCTGGCTCTTCCATAATCGCGGCAATGGAACTTTCGAAGATGTAACCGCAACCAGCGGGATCTTTGACAGCAGCTCGAAATCGCTGGGAGTGGCGATGTTCGACTACGACGAAGACGGCTGGCCGGATCTGTTGGTCGCCAACGACACGCAACCGAATAAGCTGTACCGGAATTTGCGGAATGGCAAATTCAAGGACGTCGCTGTGGAGGCCGGCTTGGCGTTCAGCACGGAGGGGAAAGCGCGCGCCGGCATGGGCGTGGACACCGGGGATTTCGACGGATCAAGCAAGCCCGGTGTGGCCGTCACCAATTTCGACAACGAGATGATTGGTCTGTATCGCGCCAGCGCTCCAGGGATATTCGACGACGTATCAATGTTCTCTGGGATAGGCACGGCTTCGCGGAACACACTGGGCTTTGGCTGTTTGTTCCTTGATGTCGACCTTGACGGCGCTCTTGACCTTGCCGTAGCTAATGGCCATATTGATGAAACCGTACGAAATATCCGGGGCAACGTTGGCTACGCGCAAGCGCCGCAGCTCTTCCTCAATCGCGGCAGTGGAAAATTCCGCGACGTTGCCAATGAAGCCGGAGGCGGGTTCGATTCACCAAAGGTTGGGCGCGGCTTGGCCTGCGCGGATTTCGATCGCGACGGCGATTTGGACATCCTGATGACCACCAACAATGGCCCCGCTTATTTGTACCGCAACGAGCAAACTGCGAATTCCCGCAGCATCCGTTTTCAACTGAAAGGCACAAAATCAAATCGCGATGCCATCGGCGCCTCCGTGCGCATTTTCCACGATGGACAAACGCAATCGCGGCTGGTGCGCGGCGGCTCGAGCTATCTTTCGCAATCCGAGTTGCCGGTGACATTTGGCCTCGGCCGGCGCGATAAAATCGATCGTGTGGCGGTCGACTGGCCCAGTGGCCGCACGGAAGAATACAAAGACCTGCGCGCCGGCAGGAGCTATAAGCTCTTGGAAACAAAAGGCATTGATCCGCAAGATGGCTTCTAATGGTTTTGTATTATTGCCAGGCCCTCGTGCTTTCGCATTATTATCCGGTTGCTAGTGTTTTTACAGTATTGCCAGTCTTTTCCTAGAAACGTATAAGTATGCCCACAAGCAACATCGCCTCTAGCACTGCCAGTTCTTGGCGCGCTTCGGGGCACCCCAAACTGAATTGCGGCCGGATGTTACCTAGACATCCGGCCGCTGTTTTGATAACCGCTCATCGCACATACAGGTGGAAATGAAACAGCTTGAATCTGTAAGGCAGTGGTTGTCACGAATGCTGGCGGCGCTGACGCTTAGCGCGGTTTACCTGTACGGATATCCTTCGGCGACTATTTCCTACTTCGTTGTGGATTTGCTGCACGTGGCGATGGGCATCGTCTTGGCGATTCTGCTTCTTTTTTATACGGCACGATTGCTCCGCCACGAATCTTTGCTGGCCCGCCTAGGATGGATCACGCTGGCAGTGGGAACGATTCTTGGGTTGGTGCTGATCAAGGTCGGGACGCCGAACCGGCTGAAGCCGTGGCTCTACGCGCATATCGCTCTGAGCGTTCTTGCCACGCTTTTTCTGGCAACGTCTTGGCTCATCTCCAAAGGACGGCTGGGAGAAAGTTTCCTACGGCGTGGATTAGGATTTGCCGCGCTGGCGCTGCTGACGGCGGGCGTTGCAGGCGGAATGTGGTGGACGCGCGAGGTGGCCTGGAAGAACGCGAATCGCATCTCCAATCCACTGATGCCGCCGGGGTCCATGGATGCGGAAGGTGATGGAGCGCAAGGGAAGTTCTTTCCGAGTTCCGCGCAAACCAAGCAGGGCATCAATATTCCGTCCAAATACTTCATGAAATCGGACGCCTGCCAGCGCTGCCACGCGGATATTTATAAGCAGTGGGACAGCTCGATGCATCACTTCTCATCGTTCAATAATCAGTGGTACCGCAAGAGCATCGAGTACATGCAGGAAGTGGCCGGCGTGCGTTCTTCGAAGTGGTGCGCCGGCTGCCACGATCCAGCGCTGCTTTACAGCGGCTTGTTCGATGCCCCAATCAAGCAAATCGTCGACCGGCCGGAAGCACGCGCGGGCCTCGGCTGCTTGATGTGCCACAGCATCGTGGAAGTAAAAAGCACGATGGGGCAAGGCGATTTTTTCCTAGAGTATCCGAAGCTGCATGAACTGGCCGCCAGCGAAAATCCGCTGGTTCGCAAGCTACACGACTTTGTAGTCCGTTTGAACCCGGAACCGCACCGCCGCACTTTCCTGAAGCCGTTCATGCGCGTGGACACGGCGGAATTCTGCTCTTCTTGCCACAAGGTGCATCTGGATGTGCCGGTGAATCATTACCGGTGGATTCGCGGCTTTAATGAGTACGATAACTGGCAAGCCAGCGGCGTTTCCGGGCAAGGCGCGCGCTCCTTCTATTACCCGAAGACGCCAATGAGCTGCCCCGACTGCCACATGCCTACGGTGCCTTCATCGGACGATGGCAATGTGAACGGGCTGGTGCACTCGCATCGTTTCCCCGGAGCGAACACGGCGGTGCCGACGGCGAATCAGGACCAGGCGCAGTACGAATTCGCCAAGAAGTTCTTGCAGGACAAACAACTGAGCGTGGATATTTTCGCGATTTCTCCGGAAGGAAAAGAGGCGAACGAGCCAGCGCGAAGCGGAATGGGAAAGACCGAGCTTTCGACGACCTTCGCCGTTGGCGAAGAATCCGATATTTCGCTGCCGCAGGGCCCTGTCGGAGAAGTCCGGCCGATTACGGCTCCCATCGACCGCACGGAAGCGGCCGTGCGGCGTGGCGACGATGAGCGCGTAGATGTAGTTGTGCGCACACGCAAGGTGGGCCACTTTTTCCCCGGCGGCACTGTGGACGCTTTTGATGTGTGGCTTGAACTGCAGGCCACCGATGAAAAAGGACAAACGATTTTCTGGAGCGGGAAGGTGGAAGACGATGGAAAAGGGCCGGTCGAACCGGGAGCGCACTTTTATCGTTCGCTGCAGATCGATGGACACGGAAATCCCATCAATAAACGGAATGCCTGGGCGACGCGGTCGGTTGTTTACGTGCATCTGATTCCTCCGGGTGCGGCAGACACCGCGCATTATCGCCTCCACATTCCGGAAAATGCGGGCGACAAAATCACGCTGCATGCCAAGCTGAACTATCGCAAGTTCACTTGGTTTAACACGCATTTCTCGTTTGCGGGCGTCGAAGCGGGCAAGACGGGACCGGGCCATCGGCCGATCGCGCTGCCCGCGGGTACAACAGCAGCGGCCACGACCACGCCGGATTATGACGACCGCAAATGGGCGTTCAACGGAGATACTTCGCAGGTGTCTGGCAATCTCCAGACGATTCCTGACCTTCCTATTGTCGTGATTGCGGAGGACACCAAAACCCTGCGTGTCCTTCCTCGCGGCGCTGCCGTTCCGCAACCCCAAACTGTCAGCACCAAGGAAGATTGGACGCGGTGGAACGACTATGGCATCGGGCTCTTCTTGCAGGGCGATTTGAAAGCGGCGGCGGCGGCGTTCGAGAAAATTACGAAAGCCGACCCGCAGAATCCCGATGGCTGGACCAACATCGGCCGCGTGCTGGTGCAGGAAGGAGAGACCGCCGGCGCGCGAAAAGTTTTGGAAAAAGCGCTGGCAATCGACCCGCGACTGGCGCGGACGAATTTCTTTTACGCGCGCGCGCTCAGGGAAGATGGCGAGTATGACTCGGCGGCGACTCACTTAGAAACCGTGCTGGAACAATTTCCGCGCGACCGCGTGGTACGCAACGAACTTGGGCGCGTGCTTTTCCTGCAAAAACGCTACGCCGAAGCGGTGAAAGAATTTGAGCAGACGCTTTTGATCGATCCCGAAGATTTGCAAGCGCACTACAACATGATGCTGTGCTACAACGGATTGGGCGACGAAGCCAAAGCAAACGAGCACAAGGTGCGCTATCTGCGGTTCAAGGCCGATGAGTCGGCGCAAGCCATTACCGGGCCGTACCGCCAAGCTCATCCCGAGGACAACAACGAGCGGCAGGCGATTCACGAGCACGTTAGCGTCGCGCTGGCGCCGCATCCGGCGGTCAAAAAGACGGTGGCGGCGCGGGCAACAATACCAGGCGTCGCTGGGGAGCGCTCTCGCACAGGCGGTTCGAAATAATTCTCAAGGCCATTGCCGATCGAAGGAGCTGCCAAAAATGACCTGGATTAAGACTGTCTCGATGGCGGAAGACGACCGCGTCAAGAGCGCGATGGAAGCGCAGCGCAAGCTCTACCCCATCGAATACGCAACTCCGGTCCACCCCGTGAATGACGGACAAACGTCGGACATCGTGGCGAGCCATTCGCTGCTTCCCGATGTGCTGTTTCACGCTTTCAGCACGTTTGGAGCGCTGATGTCGCCGGAGTTGCCTCTAAAGCGGCATCAGCATGAGATGATCGCTACGATGGTTTCGGTGACGAATCGCTGCCACTATTGAATCGAATCACACGCAGAGTTTCTGCGCCGGGTCACTCTGGATGGAACGATGGTTAAGGCCCTGCGCAACGATTATCGAAGCGCACCAATCAGCGAACAAGATCGCACCATGCTGGACTACGTGGTGAAACTTACCAAGGATGCGACCACATGCGGGCCGGAAGATCACGCCAAGCTGCGCGCCGTGGGCTTCGAAGACCGCGGCATCCTGCAAATCACGCTGATTGCTTCCTGGTTTAGCTACATCAATCGCGCGGCTGATGCGCTCGGCGTGGGCCGCGACTGACACTTGGGGGAATGGTGAAGCGTTCGCTGGCGACAATGCTGTTTCTTGGGCTGGCCCCGGCTTTCGCTGGAAAAGCGGGAACCGCAGCAATAGCGGATACTTCCACGATTCAATTTCGAGATGTCACGCAAACGGCGGGAATCCATTTCGTTCACAACAACGGGGCTTTCGGGAAGAAATTCCTGCCCGAAACCATGGGGCCGGGCGTGGCTTTCATCGACTATGACAACGACGGCTGGCCGGATATTTTTCTCGTGAACGGGATGGACTGGCCAACCCACGTTCAGAAGCACTCCACGCCCAAGCTCTATCACAACAATCAAGACGGCACCTTCACCGACGTGACACACAAAGCGGGGCTCGACGTCGAAATGTTTGGAATGGGTGTGGCGGTCGGCGACTACGACAACGACGGCTACGACGATCTGTTCGTGACGGCGTACGGACAGAGCCGCCTTTTTCACAACAATGGCAACGGCACGTTCACCGAGGTCACGCAAAAGGCCGGCTTGCTGGGGCCGAAAGAATTTAGCTCCAGCGCGGCGTGGGTCGATTATGACAAGGATGGAAACCTCGATCTCGTCGTCGGCAATTACGTCCAATGGACGCCGGAAACCGATCTATATTGCACGCTGGACGGCAAGAGTAAATCGTATTGCACGCCGGAATCCTACAAAGGCACTTCCGTGCGCCTCTGGCACAATCGCGGCAATGGCACTTTTGAAGACGCGACACAGAAGGCCGGTCTCGGCGAGCCCACTTCGAAGACTCTTGGCGTGGCGGTCCTGGATTTCGACAATGACGGCTGGCCGGATCTTTTGTTTTCAAATGATACGCAGCCGAATAAACTGTACCGCAATAACGGCAATGGAACGTTCACCGAAAAAGCGGTCGTCGCTGGAATTGCCTTTAGCGAAGACGGCGTGGCTCGCGCAGGCATGGGGGTGGACGCGGCTGACTACGATCACTCCGGCTTTCCGAGTTTGCTGATTACAAATTTCTCGAACCAGATGCTCTCGCTTTATCACAACGAAGGAAAAGGGCTCTTCGTCGATGAAGCGCCACGCTCGGAAATCGGCCGCGCTTCACTGCTCACACTCGGCTTCGGCTGTTTTTTCTTCGATTACGATCTAGACGGCTGGCCCGACGTTTTGGTGGCCAACGGCCACATCGACGCGGATATACAGCGCGTGCAGGCGAACGTCAAATACGCCATGCCGCCGCATCTGTTCCGTAATACCGGCAAAGGAAGATTTGAAGAGGTGACGAAATCGCTCGGGCCGGCGTTTGCCTCTCCCCGAGTGGCACGAGGCGCCGCTTACGCGGACTTCGCTAACGACGGCCGCCTCGGCCTGCTGCTTTCCACTAACGGCGGCCCAACCTATTTATTTCGGAATGAAGCGCAGGGCGCCGCGGCATCGAATAAGAGCCTGCGCGTCAAACTGACCGGCACAAAATCCAATCACGATGGCATCGGTGCGACGGTGCGATTGAGCGCCGGCCGCGAAACGCAAACGCAGATGCTGCGCAGCGGCTCCAGCTATCTCTCCGCCAGCGAACTCGTTTTGACCTTTGGACTAGCGCGCAACGAAAAAGCCGACACCGTTGAGATTCGCTGGCCGAGCGGCCAGATCGACCGCCTCTCGAGTGTGTCCGCAGGCCAAACCGTGATCGTGACTGAGGGAAAAGGCATCACCGCCACGCGCAAGTTCAGAAAGCCACGAGGTTAAATGTAGCGAAAGCTGAAGAGTTCAAATTTGAAGAGATTCAGCCCCGCAAATCCTTTTCGCCTCAGCTCTTCTTCAGCCGAATCGTGCCGTTAGTCGTTGCGACTTTTAATTCCCGCCCGCCGCCGCCCACGGTCCCGGAAAGCTCCTTCGAGCTGAAGCTTCCCATTACGGTAACTGGAAAATCGGTCTGAATCCCCCCATTCGTCGTGGCCGCATTGACTCTGAATTCTGAGGAAGCAGGCATGGTCACCTCCACGCTGCCATTCGTGGTACTCACCTTCAGCTCGCCAGTCCATTGCGCGGTGCCCATGGATACGCGGATTCCCCCGTTCGTGGTTGTTGCGGAGACCCACTCGCTCGTCGAAACTTCCACGTTTCCGTTGGTCGTCGCTGCTTCGACCACACTTGCCAAATTCCGGCCCACTACGCTTCCGTTGGTTGTTAGCCCATGGAAGTTCACGCCCCGTGGCACTTGCACGTCGAAGTTAATCTTCGCCCGGTTCCCACGCCAACTCCAGGACCAGGACTCGGACGAAACGCCTCCGCGATGGCAGCGTCCGGGCGCTTTGTCCTTCGCATGTACGGCACAAATCGTCACGCCGTCCGAATATTCGACAACCTCGATGAACAACTCGCGTTCGGCGTCCCCTCTCCACGTCCCTTCGGTCCGTGCTTCATCGCTGGCGGCGCTGGTCGCCTCAATCTGCCCATTTTGATTGATTACCTCGAGCGTTTGCCCGGCCTTCAAGTGTCCCTGCCAGCGAAAATCGTGCTCGGTGTAGACCGTACGCTTCTCGGTCTGAGCCCCTGCGGGGGCAGTGCCCAGCACTGAGACCATTGCGAGACAAATCGCTCCCGTTGTCCACTTCCCTGCCGAATTTTTCATGTGCTTCATGTTTGTCTGTCTCCTCCTGCAAAGGAAAGCCACCGCCTTTTAGGTGTACTGACGAACAGACCCCCACCGTCGTCTTACCATACCGTACGAATTCCAACGCCTTTTAGTTCCAGCAGGGTTGCTGCTCCTTTGCGCTGCAAAAGAAACACGCCCCCGGAAAAACCAGGAAAAACCGGGGGCGTTTCATTCTATGTTGCCGAAATTCTTCTAGAACTGGTTCCAGAGGAACTGGTTGTAGACCTCGTGGTGGAACTGGACTTCCTGAGCTTTGACGATGGTGCCGAGGGAGCGCGGGCAGCGGTCTGCGGCGGCGCGCTTCAAGTCCGCGTAGCGGGCCTTGACGTCGGCGCCGAAAAGCTTGGTGGTCCAGTCGGCTTTTTCGAAGTTTTCAATGGCCGTGTAGATGTTGTCCGGCAGAAAACGCTTGGCGGAGCGCAGATCCTTGATCTTGGCCATTTCGCCATCGAGGCCGGTTTTGAAAATCGAGTACATCACCATGTACGGGTTGGAGTCCGGCGCCACGGCCCGGACTTCGGTGCGCATGCTGCGCTCGTTGCCGATGGGAATGCGCACCATGGCGCCGCGGTTGGTGGGCGAGGCATTGAGCTGGTTCGGTGCTTCGAAGTGCGGGTCAAGGCGCCGATAGGCGTTGACACTGGAATTAATCAGCAAGCAAATGTCGTTGCCGTGGGTAAGAATGCGGTCAACAAATTCCCAGCCGAACTTGCTGAGCTTTTCCTCGCCCTTGGGATCCCAGAAGATATTTTTGCCGTCCTTGCTTATGGAAACGTTGGTGTGCATGCCGCTGCCATTGACGCCAACCACGGGCTTCGGCAGGAAGCTGGCGGTAAAGCCCATGTTGGTGGCAACCTGGCGGCAAATCAGTTTGTAAAGCTGAATCTGGTCGGCGGCGGCGACGACTTCGCCGTAGCCATAGTTGATTTCAAATTGCGATGGCGCCACTTCCGGATGATCTTTTTCGTTCTGGAAGCCCATGGCGCGCTGTACTTCGGCGGTGGTATCAATGAAAGTGCGGAGCGGATCGCCAGGGAGCGAGTGGTAGTAGCCGCCGGTATTGACGTAATCGAATTTGCCGGTTTCGTGGTAACGGCGCTCGGCGTCGGGCCCAGCGAAGAGAAAACCTTCGATTTCGTTGGCGGCGTTGAGGGTGTAGCCCTTCTTCTCGTAGAGATTGTCGGCGTAGCCTTTCAGCACCCCGCGAATGTCGGCGGCGTAGGGCGAACCGTCCTTGTCAATCACGTGCCCGAAGACGAGAACCTTGCCGGACCCGAAAACGTCCGAAGGCGCCCAGTAAAACGCGCCCCAATCCATCGCCAGCCGCAAGTCGCTTTCGCGCTGCGCGGTGAAGCCGCGGATCGAGGAGCCGTCAAACGTCAGGTTGTCCCAGCTCTTGATTAGAAATTTCTTGTCGTAATCAAGCATGTGCAAGCGGCCTTCAAGATCGCTGAAGAGCACGGTAACGGCCTTGATGCGCTTTTCGTCCGTCAAATACTTGATGCGTTCTTCCTGGATTTTATTCTCGGCAACTCGTTTCTGACGCTGTTCCTTGGCCTTCAGATTCAACTGCTCCAGTTCGTCATAGGAAAGGGCAAGAAAATTTCGCAGTTCGTTCGACATGAATCTCCTCAAGTTGGGATAAGAAGCAAGCTTAGGGGCAAATTCTTGGCCGGCAAAGAACCCGCCAGCCCGGCAATAGGGTATCGCGCGGCTATTCCGACCGTCAATCAAAAGACCTGATGCGACAGATTCAAAAAATTGAACACGTAGTTTTCTATTTTGGCAGATTTTCGGATGCGGGAGGCGGTGGAGCGCAAAATTTTGGTAGCGATACCGGGAGTCGAACCCGGATTTTAGCCTTGAGAGGGCTACGTCCTAACCTTTAGACGATATCGCCAGGGCCAAAAAAGGTGTTAGCAATTTTCGCATGCTTGGAAACCGCGCGCAAGCAAACGTGAAACGCGCGAAACGCACCGGGAACACTGGGACCCGGCGAAGTACGGATTTAGTACCGCATTCTCGCCGCACTACGCAACCGCGAAGGGATATATTCGCGCCGCGCGATTCGTTTGCGCGTTTGGTCCTGCTGGCGTGGATCGCCGCTATTTGGTTGGCGCGGGCGCTACCGGGCGTTGTTCGCGGCGGAGCGGCCTTATCGAAAAAAACTTATGGCGGCACGGTGCGCAGCGCAGCGCCGGGAGGCCGAAGAAGCGTCCGAGAACAGCGGTCACGCCCGGGACGTGCTCGCCGGAGATGCGCTGCAGACTCGAGTTGCCGCAAATTCCGCAATGCGCGTAAAGAAACGTGCTAAGCGGCAACGGGCGCGCGTAGAACCGCGCGGCGCAGTCTTCGCAGCGCCACGGCAGGATTCCCACGATGCTGAAGAGATGATCCAGCACCGACCTGCGCTTGGAACGCCGGCTATTCCCGCTGTGGCATACCGGGCAGCTTATGGTACTGGCGTCGATCACTCCTCTCCCAGCAAAGCATAGGCGAAGTAGTAGCCTTCGGCAAGAGTTTGTAGTTCATTTGACGATGGCGCTGCAATTCTCTCACGTTGCCCCAACGAAAAATCGCGGGTCTAAAGACCTGCCACGTCAAGTTCCGGTTCGCGCCTTCGGCGACGAGGCTCACCACGATACAATATCTTCAGGAGCCCACATGCCTGACTATACCGAAGAACACGCCCGCGCCGGAATCAGCACCAAATTGCCCGCGCTCGAAACTTGGCCGAATCAATTTCCCGGCTACATTATTACTACGCGCTTCCCAGAGTATTCCTCCGTCTGCCCCAAGACCGGCCTCCCGGATTTTGGCACCATCACCATCCAATACATGCCGAAGAAAGACTGCATCGAGTTGAAAGCCCTGAAGATGTATCTCCTGGCGTACCGCAGCCTGGGCATCTTCTACGAAAACGCCGTCAACAGGATGCTCGGCGACATTGTCGCCGCCGTGAAGCCCGAATGGTGCGTTGTCCGCGGCGAATTCACGCCGCGCGGCGGCTTGACCACCTCTGTGTTCGCGCGCTGGCCGGAGATCCGGTCGCGGCGCGGGAAGTAAGGAAGCAAAGAGGTAACGAAGTAGCGAACCGATGGTCGTGAACGTAACGTCGCTAGCGACAGAGGTTCGATGCGAAAGGCAAAGCCCGCTCCACTTGACGTTCCCGATGTTAGGTGCGGCTTACCACCCACAACGCGCTGGTTCGGTTCGCAGTAAGGTGTGCGCACGACGTGAGGACAAGCCGGAAGAAACGTAAGCTGGTCAGGTTGGTCTCGGTCCACCGTTTTGAGGTACCTGTGCGCGTGAATATCCATTGCGACGATTACATCATATCGCTGAC
The DNA here is from genome assembly GCA_035510055.1 of Candidatus Cybelea sp. Taxonomy (GTDB): domain Bacteria; phylum Acidobacteriota; class Terriglobia; order Acidiferrales; family UBA7541; genus Acidiferrum. The sequence continues at coordinate 20,594 of DATKHV010000088.1, forward strand.
CTCTAGGTCCCTCTACGTAAAACGCGCTTATTCTATTCTCGACCTGTGAAACAGCGTCCTCAAGTGTCAGTGTCCAATGACTTCCATCTGAATTGAGCCCACAAATTGCGCTGATGCGCTGATGTGCGCCCGCTCGCTCGGTCTTCACGATGCGCCGTATACGGTGGTATCGAGCCATTTGCGCCTCCTGACGACTCCAACGCCTGTTGGATATCGGTGCGTTTTCTCCAGCAAAGGCTCGGTCACCAGCGAAAGAAGGTAAATCTAGCAAACGCTGTATCGTTGGATAGGGTCTTTACCGTATCCCTGTGAAAATCTGTGGAAGGGATTGCCAAATTAGCAACGTGGCGAAAGCGAAAGAACTGTCATCCTAAGAGCAGGAGAAGAATTGTTTGACGGTTCTCACCAGGGGCGCTCACCCCTACAAGGCATGAGCGCGTGCAGAGCGACACGGTGTGTGATGTGCCACACAGCATTGTTAAAGATCCCTCGTGTAAGTCCTTTTCTATCAATACTTTGAGATTGGTCATGGCCGTGCGATTCCTCAAATCGTTCTAAGGGAGGCACGTCATGATCGCCACGCTGGAATTTACAACGCTTGCCATGGCCACGATGTTTGCGGTGGCTGCTGCCGCTGGGCTGCTTTGGGTGTGTTTGCAAGCGGCTTTCTTAATGATGCGCCCGGCTACAGCCCGGAGGATTCCTGGGCGGACGGAATTGGTGCGAGGGACGGCGCAGTTGGCGCGGGTTTATTCAGGTTCGCGGTGACGGGGGCGGTTTGGCGAGCCGCAGCGAAGAACGGGCGGGGCCCTTTGGCTTCCTCAGGGTAAACAAGCCCCGCCCCTCCCGAAGTCGGAAGAGCCGGAAAAATGCCCATCGAGGGAGTCTCAGGGCAAGCCGGGCCTTCGAGGACACGGCGGCCCGGCTGAAGGCCGGCCCTACAGGTTGCCAAGAGTGCAACCGGGATCACTCGGCCCAATGCTAGCGGCGGAGATGGCGGTCACCGCTCCCTCGCAGCAACGAGTTTGGCGGGGCGGAAGAACCGGCAACATGTCGGCGCTACGGCTTCGGGAAATGGAAGAAAGGGGTACTTCGATGTTGGCTTTGAGATATTTGCTGATGCTGGTGGGCGCCGGACTCTTTGGAAGCGCGGGGGCTCTGGTGGCGTACGATATTTTTCTGTCGGTGCAACTGCGGCGGCTCTTGTCGCGGAACAAAACGGATGAAACCGGTGCGGAGGTGGGTGCGCTGGCTCGCCGCCCTTTACGGCCAGTGAGGTGGAGGCTGGCGCTGCAACTGACGATAGCGGGAGGGCTGGTGCTGCTGCTCACGGAGAGTTTTGTGGTGGTGCCGGACGGAGCAGCCGGAGTTCGTGTGAGCGAAATTTGGGGCGCGCGCCCAGGTACGTTGTATCCCGGAGTGCATTTGGTGACGCCGCTGGTGGATTCCGTAGCGATCTACGATACGCGCGAGCAGGTGTATTCGACGTTGGCGGCGGAAAACGCCAAGCAAAAGGGTGATGTACTGACGGTGCAGGCGCGGGAAGGGTTGAACATCGGGCTAGCGGTTTCCGTGAGGTACCGGCTGGACTCTCGGCGGCTGGACGCGATTCACACGAATCTGCCGCAACCGGTGGGAGAACAAGTGGTGGCTCCGGTGGTCTCGACGATTTACCGGCAACTAGCGCCGAATTATATAACGCGGGAAATATTTGCGACGAAGCGAGAAGAATTGCGGACGAAAGCTGCGGAGGCCATCACGGCGCGGCTGGCGAGCGACGGGATCATCGTGCGCGAAGTGCTGCTGCGAGATTTGCTGCTGCCCGAGGAATATGCCAAGGGGCTGGAAGGGTTGCTGCTGAAGGAGCAGGAGAACGAGCGGCTTGGCACGGAAACGGAAATCAAAGGCAAGCAGGTGAAGATTGCAGAGTTGGAAGCGGAAGCGCAAAAGGCGCGCGACGTGAAGCAAGCCGAAGCGCAGGCGCAAGTGCGCGTGCTGCAGGCGAAGTCGGAGGCGGACGCGATGCAATACACGCTGCCTCTGAAGCAGAAGCAGATCGAGCAGAGCAAGCTGGAGGCGCAAGCGCGCAAGGAGTCCACGCTGCAAAACGCGGAAGCCGCTGCACAAGCGAAAATTATCGACAGCAAAGCGGAAGTGGAGCGGCAAAAGAATCTTTCCGATGCGGAGGCCAACCGGATTCGCGTGACGGCTGCGGCCGATGCTGAGCGCATGAAGTTCGAGGCCTCGGTGCTGAAGTCGAATCCCATGCTGATTCAGAAAATTATCGCCGAGCGGCTGTCGGACAAGCTGCAAATCATGATGGTGCCGATCGACGGGAAGAATTTTTTTGCGAATGACGTGATGCGGTCGGCGTTCTCGGGAGTGGCCGGCAGCAACAACGGCTCTTCTGATGATGGCGACGATCCGGAGCCAACAGCTACGGCGAGGGCGCAGCGTAAGGCGTCGAAGAGGCCCTAAGACAGGGGCGAAGATTTGCACGGTGTAGAAACTGTGCTGACCGGTTCCGCTAGCCAAAACCCCTGCGAGTGGCCCGGGACGCGAGGTTGCAGGAAGGGATGATCACGAGCAGAATGCCAAGCACCGCCGCGCTTGACCGATTCGGCCAGAGATTGCTTCTCCCCCGGCGTCGCGTTTCGAGCCACCCGGCTAGCGGTTAGAAATACGCTGCAAATCGAAGAGGCCCCGACACACACGCGGGGCTTCTTCTTGTTTTCGGCGAGAATTTGGATTTCTCGAGGCCGATGCTATTCCTTGACCGAGGGATATTGCGGTCTGGGAGGAAGACCCTGGTAGTTTTTTAGGGCTTCCTTGGCGAGTTCAATGGCTTTTTCGAGTTGCGGGTCGTGGCCGGCGACAACGAGATCGGGCCGCTGCGGTACGACATAGTCGGGATCGACACCGTGATTTTCGACGATCCATTCGCCGCCGTTGTCCGTCGACCAGAAGGCAAACTCCGGCGCGGTGACGTTGCCGCCATCGTGCAAAGGAATTCCGCGAGAGATGCCCACAAGTCCGCCCCAAGTGCGCATGCCGACGATGGGGCCGATTTTTTGGCGATGGAAGAACCAGGGGAAAGCGTCGCCGCCGGAACCGGCCAGTTCGTTGACGATCATCACCTTCGGCCCGTAAATCGCGACGGGCGGCCACGGAATGTCTTTGCCTTCGCGCGGGGCGAGCGCGGCGAGGAGTTCACGACGAAGCTTTTCAGTGTAGAAATCAGGAATCTGGCCGCCGGAGTTGTAGCGTTCATCGACGATGATGCCGTCCTTGTCGAGTTGCGCGGTGAATTGCTTGTCGAACGCGATGATGCCAGGGAAGGAAGTGTCCGGCACGTGCATGTAACCGATCCGCCCGCCGGTGGCGTCGGAAACTTTGCGGCGGTTTTCGTCCATCCAATCGAGATAGCGCGGACCGCTTTCGCTGTTGGCGGGCTTCACAGTGATTTCCCAAGCGCCTTCCGGAGTGGGCTTGGAATTAATCTTCAGAGTGGCGAGCTTGCCGGCGAGATCCTGGAAATAAGAATAGACATCCTGATTGGAGCGCGCTTCCTGGCCGTCAACGGCGATCAGGTAGTCCCCGGCTTTCACCTTTAGTCCCGGTTCGGTAAGGGGCGAGCGCGAGGAATCGTTCCAGTTTTCGCCGGGATAGATTTTCGAGATACGGAAGTAGCCACCGTCCGGCTCGAAATCGGCGGCAAGCATGCCAACGCTGACGTGCGGCTTGGACGGCTGGTCGCCGCCACCGACATAGGTGTGCGAAGTGCTCAACTCCGCGATCATTTCGCCGATGATATAATTCAGATCGCTGCGGTGCGCCACCCAGGGAAGAAGAGCTTCATACCGCTCGCCAATTTTCTTCCAATTGTGGCCGGTCATATTGGGATCCCAGTAGAAATCGCGCTCGACGCGCCAGGCTTCGTGGAACACTTCGCGCCACTCTTCGCGCGGGTCGATTTTCACTTGCAGCTCGCTGAGATTGAGCTTGCCGTCGCCGACTTTGGCTTTGCCAGGAGTGGCTTCGGCAATGCCGTAAACGGACCCGGCTTTGTAGATGACTTTCTTGCCTTCCTTATCGAGGTCGTAGCCATCGATGCCTTCGAGCAGCACTTTGTCTTCGCGCTTGGTGACGTCGTAGATGTGGAGGACATTTTTGGAGCCGCGATCACCAGCGCCAAATTGCCGTGCTTCCTGGGGCGTCGAAATATAGAAGAATTTGTCCTTGCGGGCGGAGAGTCCACTTAAGATGCCGGCGCTGATAGGCACAGGCGCGACGCGCGAGCTGATGCCCTCCAGGTCGATTTGGATGGGCTTGACGACTTCTGGTTTTTTTTCGTCCTTTTTCTCTTCTTTCTGTTCGTCAGGCTTCTTGTCGGCGGATTTTGCGTCGGCAGTCTTCTTATCGTCCTTCTTTTCATCTTTTTTTTCGTCGGAGGTTTTTTCTTCGTCGCTTTGGGGTTTGAATGGAGAAGCTTCATCGGCCTTCAGAGTGACGGCGAAAACGCCATCGGTGGAATAGTAATTGAAGCGCTGATCGAGCTGGCCGACGCTGGGATAGAAGTAGCGCGTGGAAATGAAATAGAGGTACTTCCCGTTGCCGTCGAAGACCGGATTGTTGTCGCTATAAAAGCCGCTGGAAACCATGGTGATTTTCTTGCTGCCCAGGGAATAGAGGAAAACGTCGCTGGAGCCGCGGCGGTGCGGTTTGGAATAAGTAAGCCAGAGGCCGTCGGGAGACCAGCTGGCGTCGTTGATGTCGCCGTAGTCGGACTTGTCGACCAGCACAGGTTTCTTGTCATCGAGGCTGATGAACCAGAGCTGATGCAGCTTGTCCCAGTAGACAAGTTTCTTGCTGTCCGGCGACCACCCCGGGCCGTAGCGATAGACGCCGCCATCCGTGGTAATGCGCGTTTCCGCGCCGCCCATTTGCGGCCGCGTGTAAATCTCGAACTCGCCGGTTTGGTCGGAGAGATACGCAATCCACTTTCCATCCGGCGACCACGCGGGATTCAGCTCGTGAACTCGGGAATGATCCGAAGTCAAGGTGCGAACACTGCCGTGCTCGGCAGGAACGGTGAAGATGTTGCCTCTCGCTTCCATCAGGACGCGAGCCGCTGAAGGGGAAGACGAGTAGCTGCCGATGGATTGCGCAACGCTTTTGAATTCCGGCCGCGCTTCGATATCTTCGGCGCGCACCACGATCGGCAGATTGCGCGGTTTGCCGCTGGCGAGATTGAATTCATAAAGCAGGCCGCCGTTTTCGTAGACGATGGCGTCGGGCCCGAGGCTCGGCCACTTAATGTCGTATTCCTGGTAGTCGGTAAGTTTCTTGGTTTGCTTCGAGCCGAGGTCGTAGCTGAAAAGGTTCATCACGCCGTCGCGGTCACTGATGAAGTAGATGGTGTTCCCATGCCACATGGGGAAGAGGTCCATGCCGGTGGTTTTCGGCAGTTCTTCGTAGGATTTCCTTTTGAGGTCGAAGATGGCGATGGGGAGGCTCCAGCCGCCGCGGTAGCGCTTCCAAGTGCGGAATTCCTGGGAAGTTTCGAGGTAAGCGATCTTGGCGCCGTCAGGCGAAAAGCTAGTCAAGCTGGCGCGAGGAACCTCGAGCGGTCTGGCGGGGCCGCCTTGCGGTGAAACGAGAAAGAGCTTGGTGTAGCGGCCGGGAGGCGCGCTGAAGCGGTCGGAGCGGAAGAGAATATCTTTGCCGTCGGGAGTCCAGCCGAGCACCATGTCATTCGAGGGATGAAAGGTGAGGCGCTTGGGCTCGCCGCCTTCGGCGGAGATGACGTAGACGTCCGGATTGCCGTCATACTCGCCCGTAAAGGCGATCCATTTGCCGTCGGGCGAGAATTTCGGATAGAGTTCGTCGCCCACGTGGGAAGTCAGCCGCTTGGCAGCGCCGCCTTCGCGCGAGGAGATCCAAAGATCGCCAGCGTAAGCAAAAACCACCTTGTCCCTGGAGATGTCGGCGAAGCGGAGGAGCTTGGTCGGCCCGTCCGGAACCTGGTCCGCGGCGGCTTGAACGGGCGACTTCGCGGAAACTGCCGCCAAGACGGCGAACAGCAATACGCTCAGGCACAACAGCAGACGACGAAAAGACTTGAACTTCATCACTCGCTCCTGAAGATGGATTTTGCCTGGAACAACGGACCTCTTGTATGGACGGCTGGCCAGGGCAAAACGTTTCTCTCCTGATTCCTATTCGCTGCAACGGTCGTGCAGTTTTTTCACTCGCTCCTGTTCCGTCCACGGTCGCTTTCGCGCAGCCGTGATATCATCAGGCTATAACCCAGTGTACGCCAAGCAAAAACTGTCCCAGCTGCGCTCGCGCGGCAGGTTTTCCCTCCGTTTGGTGCTGCTGGCTTTTCTCGTTGCCTGCCCGGGCTTCTCCCGAGCCGATTCCCTCGAAGAAGGCGCCCGGGCACTCGCCCGCAAAGCCGGGTCTTCGCTGCATGGAGTTTCCATCAGCTACGAAGGGCAAAACCTTTCCTCGCTATCCGGAAAGGAGTTTTCAAATCTTTCGGCCGTATTCCAGGAAGAATTATTGCGGCTGGGCGCTAAAATTCTGCCGGTGGACGCTGCCGCGGCTATTGTGCTGACGGTAACGGAGAATCCCAACGCGTATATCGGCATCGTCCAGATTCGACGGAAGGAAAGTTCTGAAAACGTGATGGAGGTTCTTGGGCCGATCGAGGGCGCTCCGGCGGCAGAGCTCACCTATGGCCTGATGGTGCACAAGGAATTTCTTTTCGCGCAGGATGCTCCGATTCTGGACCTGGTCTTTGAGGGAGATGCCAGGCATGCATCGGTTCTCGGAACTCAAGCGATGGCCTCCTATGAGCTGCAGGGCGACCGTTGGACCTTAACCGGAGCCGGCCAACTTCCGGTTCACCGTTCTTCACATCGCGAACCAAGAGGTTTCCTCTATTTCGGAATTAACTCGCAGGCGGCCTATCTCCCCGGAGAGGTGTGCACGGTCTCGATGCCGGATGCGCAAGGTTGGAAGTGTGAAAAGTATAGCGGCGCAATCCCAATTCGTTCCGTTTCTCCGGACACCGTCGCGGAAAAAAAGATGGGATTGTGGATCTCCGCAGCGCAGCTGGGTCCGGCGGAAGCAACAAGAATTGTCGCCACCGGACTGGACGGTTTAGCTCGCTTATACGAAGACGGCCCCGATCCTGTTGCCGTTTTTTCGGGATGGGGAAGCGAGATTGCCAGCGTTCATAGCAGGTGCGGAAGTGGCTGGCAGTTGCTCGTCACGGGCCAGGGGGACTGGACGCGCACGGACACGATTCAGGCCATGGAAATTCAAGAGCGCCAAGCCCAGCCGGTTTCATCCCCGCTCGAAGTTGCCGGCGCAGTTACTGCGCTGCACGCCCTGGCGCCGCAATTCGCGGGTGACGGCGCGACCGGCGCGAGTGCCTTAGCCGTTGTACGAAATCTGCAGACAGGTCGCTATGAGGCTTATCGGCTCTCGATTACTTGCTCTAATTAGCGGAGCACTTTTGGCCGCCGGCGGAGCACACTCGGCGACCAGCCCACGACATGGGGGGATGCTGCGCGTGGAACTGCGCGCGGCAGCGGTGTCGCTGGATCCGCGGGAATGGAGGGTGGGAACGTTGGAGTCTGCCACTAATGAAAAGTTGCGGGCGCTGGTGTATGACCGGCTGGTGATGCTGGACAATTATGGAAGATTCCAGCCCCAATTGGCGACAGAGTGGTCGCACGACGCGGCTTTTAAGAAGTGGCAGTTTACTTTGCGCGCGAACGTCAAATATTCGGACGGAACGCCGTTGAGCGGCGCGCATGTGGTGGCGGCGCTCCAACCTTTTCTTCCCGATGGGCAGCAAATTAGCGCGGCAGGGAACAACGTGGTGATTCAATCGGCAGTGGCTATGCCCGATCTGCTCGAAGAACTGGCTTCCGGCCGCTTCTTTGTCTATCGCCTGCAGCCGGATGGAACGTTGATGGGCACGGGACCATTTTTTGTGGCCGAGATGGCCCCCAGCCGACGCTGCCAGTCCTATGCAACAACGCTCTCAACCGCAGTGGCATCTGATTCGAACGTGGCGGATTCCTTGCCAGCGATGAACAAGACCACGCACCTTCGATTTTGTGCCGACGAGGAGACCTGGTCGGGGCGGCCATTTCTCGACGCCATTGAAGTGACGCTGGGAGTTCCGGCGCTGCGGCAGCTTTTCGACCTGCAATTGGGAAAGGCGGACGTGGTCGAGCTATCTCCCGAGCTGGTGCGCAGGGCTATGCAGGATAATCAGCGGGTATGGTCTTCCGCGGCGGTAACCTTTTACGGTTTGCGTTTTGATGGCGCGCAGCCGGCGGCCGCCGATCGGAATCTGCGCGAGGCACTGTCGCTTTCGCTCGACCGCCAGACCATGGCCAATGTGTTGCTTCAAAGGCAAGCCGAGCCCGCATCAGCCCTTCTGCCGCAGTGGCTCTCAGGATATGCTTTCCTCTTCACCATGGAGACGAACATCGAGCGCGCCAAGGAAATTCACGCCAAGCTTCCCGCGAATGGGGCAGCCGGTGCGGAGCCGTTGCGGCTGCGCGTGGACGCGGCGGGCGACCTTGCGAAACTGCTCGGGGAGCGCGTGGCGGTAAACGCGAGACAGGCTGCCATTCTAGTGCAGGTGGTGAATCGCGCAGTCCCGCATTCTGCGACCACTTCGAGCGACCCGGCCAGCGGCGTTCATCTTTTTTCTTGGCACTATTCATCGCTTTCGCCTAGGGTGGAACTGGAAGAGATGGTATCTGCTCTCAACTTCGGCGATGCGAACGAAGCAGCGGTGTCTTCGAGCCATCCGGAACGACTCTACGCGCGCGAAAAGAAATTACTCGAGGAACGGCGCGTATTGCCGCTGGTTGTACTACCCGAGTATGTCGGCCTTGGCCAGAAGGTTCGCGACTGGGTGCCCGCCCGATGGGGCGAATGGCATCTCGCTGACGTGTGGCTCGATCTTCCAGAAGCAGCTCCCGCGCCGCCCGGCAATTCAAACGGCATGGAAACTCCCGCCACACAGACATCTCCCCCGTCCCCCGGAGTCAAACCATGAGTTTCCGAGCGAAATTGCTGTTCGCTGTGCTGCTGACCATTTTTGCATCGGTCTCGGTGGTCGCTTATGCCGTGACGCATTACACGCAAGCGGCGTTCGAAGCGATGGACACGGAACGCACCGAAGCGCTAGTAGCACAATTCAATAAAGAGTTTGTGCAGCGCGGGGCGGAAATAGCGCAACAGGCAAAAAACATCGCGGAGGCCAACGCGACGGAGCGCATGGCGATTGATATGTCGCGCCCCAACGCCGACCTGTCTCTCTACGTGCGGGATGCCACCGGCTCGGCTCAGGAACACGGGCTGGACTACGTGGAGTTTGTGAATCACAACGGGGTGCTCATTTCGTCAGCACAGTTTCCCGCGCGTGTCGGCTATAAGAATGAATGGGTGACCGCTGTGAAGGACTGGAATGATACTCCGGCCTTCTTGAAAAAAGAAGAACTGCCTGACGGCGAAGCGGTCTCCCTGAGCGTCGTTCGCACGAACAATACGGTGGCAGACAAGAGTTTGTACATTATCGGAGGCCACCGGTTGGACAAGAATTTCCTTGCTTCGCTGGTTCTGCCTTCGGGGATGCGGGCGCTTATTTATACCAACCTGGAGCCTACTTTTGTTGCAACATCCCTGATGGGCGAAAAGATCGACGCGGAGCAAGCGGAACGATTCGCTCCGCTCGTCGAGCAGTTAGAGAAGCAGCCACAATCTTTGGTGCGGACGATTAACTGGACTGGCGATCCGGTGGACGCGGAAACCTTTCATGCCATTCCCTTGACCGGCAGAAACAATGAACTGCTGGGCATCTTCTTTGTGGGCAGCTCGCGAAAAGAGCTGGTGCTGTTAACCCGCCAAATCTTGAAAATCGCCGGCGCCGTTGCGGCGGCTGCGCTATTGATGGGACTTATCGTCAGCTTCTGGGTTTCCGCGCGAATTACCAGGCCCGTCGAAGAACTGGCCGAAGGCGCGCGCGAAGTGGCCGGCGGAAGGTGGGATACGCGCATTGATGTTCGCGGGAGTGATGAGATTGGCCAGCTTGCCGAAGCTTTCAATCACATGACGCAAACGCTTGCGGCGCAGAAGGAACGCTTGGTGCAAACCGAACGCGTGGCGGCGTGGCGCGAACTGGCGCGGCGGCTGGCACATGAACTGCGCAACCCTCTGTTTCCCATGCAGATTACCGTCGAGAATTTGCAGAAGTCTCGTCAACTCGACGCCAAACAATTTCTGGAAGTTTTCAATGAGTCGACGGCGACGCTGAAGGCGGAGCTTGCCAATCTAAATACTATCGTCGGGCGTTTCAGCGATTTCTCCAAGATGCCTGCGCCGCAGTTTGTGCGCGTGAACGTGAACGAAGCATTGCGCAACGCGGTGCGCTTGTTCGAGCCGCAATTCAATGCCGTCGGCAAGCCCACCATCACTCCGGAATTGTTTCTGACCGAACCGTTGCCGGACATCGACGCCGATCCCGATTTGCTGCACCGGGCGCTGCAGAATTTGGTGCTAAACGCGTTGGATGCCATGCCTGCAGGTGGGACGCTGACGCTGAGAACTTCGGAACCGCGTGGCCACGTGCGAATCGAAGTGGCCGACACCGGGAAAGGCCTGACGCCAGAAGAGTGTTCGCGGCTATTCACTCCTTATTACACCACCAAGTTGCAAGGGACCGGGCTGGGGCTCGCGATCGTGCAGTCGGTGGTCAGCGACCATCACGGCACGATTTCGGTTACCAGCGACGAGGGGCGCGGCACCGCCTTTCGCATCGATCTGCCGCAGCGCCAAGCCGGCCGTGCCGCGCCACCGAGCGAGCCGGCGCAAGAGTCTACTAAGAGCGCAACATCCACTTTGGCTGCGGCATCCGACTAGCGTTTCGAATAGGACCCAAGTTTGCCTCGCAAAGCTCATCTCCTCCTCGTCGACGACGATCACAATACGCTGGCCTCGCTTTCCCGGGCTTTCCGGCTGGCGGGACACGAAGCGACCGTTTGCGACAACGCGGCCCGCGCGATCGACCTGCTTCGCAGCGAATCCTTTGACCTGATTCTTTCTGATGTGGTGATGCCAGGGAAAGGCGGCCTGGAGTTGCTCCAGGATTTGAAGAAAGCCGGTGTGAAGACGCCGATTGTACTCATTTCCGGACAAGCGAACATCGAAATGGCGGTGAAAGCCACCAAGCTGGGCGCGCTGGATTTTCTAGAGAAGCCCCTTTCGACGGATAAGCTTTTGGTGACAGTGGAAAATGCGCTGCGGTTATCGCGCCTCGAGGATGAAAACCGCGAGCTGCGTCAGCGCCTGGGAAAACACGAGCTGGTGGGATCGGGTCCGGCGATGACGAAGCTGATTACGCAAATCGAACGTGTCGCGGCGAGCGAAACGCGCGTCTGCATCCTCGGCGAGACCGGAACGGGCAAGGAGCTGGTCGCGCGCGCCATCCATGAAAAATCGCCGCGGCGCGAACATCCTTTCATCACCCTGAATTGCGCGGCGGTGCCGGCGGAATTGATTGAGTCGGAACTTTTTGGCCATGAAAAAGGCGCGTTCACCGGGGCAGCGGTCAAGCATTTGGGAAAATTCGAGCAAGCTGACGGCGGAACACTTTTTCTGGATGAAATCGGCGACATGCCTGTGGCGATGCAAGCAAAATTGCTGCGTGTACTGGAAGAAGGGGAAGTCGAACGCGTCAGCGGCGACAAGCCTATTAAGGTGAATGTGCGCGTGCTGGTTGCTACGCACCGCAACTTGGAAGAACTCGTCAAGCAGAACGCTTTCCGGCGCGATCTTTTCCACCGCATTTATGTTTTCCCGCTGACGTTGCCGTCCTTGCATGAACGTAGGGAGGATTTTCCGGAACTAGTGGCGCATTTTGCACGCCAGGTAGCAGCGCAAAACGGTTGGAAAGAAAAGATTTTCGCGCCAGAGGCGATCGCGGAATTGCGCAAGTACGGCTGGCCGGGAAACGTTCGCGAGCTGCGCAACGTCGTGGAACGCCTCATCTTGCTGGCTTCGGACGAGGACGTTGCGGCCGCGGATGTTCGGCTCATTCTTCCCACTTCGGATTCTTCTTCTGGGGGGGCATCCGGTTCTTCCGCCGGAAGCGCCGCCGGCACGCTGGTGGAACGCACCGAAGTTTTCGAAAGGGAAGTGCTGCTAGCGGAAATTCGGCGGCACAATTTCCATATGACCAATGTGGCCCGGGCGCTGGGACTGGAGCGCAGCCACCTCTATAAGAAGTGCCAGCAGCTGGGAATCGATCTGCAGTCGTTGCGCAAGCCTGAATAAATCGGGTTTGCATTTACAAGCGGGCTCTCTGCCTTCCCCTTGGAAGCCAAGCTTCCAATAAACCATTTAAATTGAGGCAGATGCGGGAGTTACAAAAGAACGCCGATTTTCCTTGACAGAATAGCGATATGTAATATGATATTTGCAGATTGCAATATGGGGGTTCTTCCATGAAACTTGGCGACAAACTCCGCTCCCTCCGCGCCGTAGAAGGTTCACTCCGTGGCTTGGGCCGTTCGATGACGCAGCAGGAACTGGCCAGCGCGATGAAGTGCGAAATCGGCCGCGGCCTGAGCCAGGCGTACCTCTCGCAGATCGAGAATGGCGCCCGGCCCCATCTGACGCACACAACGCGCGAACTGCTGGCGCGATTCTTCCGCGTGTATCCAGGATTTCTGGTGGACGATCCGGAAGGCTACACCCCGGGGCTCCAGTCGGAGCTGCGGGCCATTGACGCGAAAGTCGATTCCTGGCTTTTCGCCGGAGCCGAGCAGTTCACGGCTGATCCAGCTTTGCAGCAAGCGCTTCTCACCATCGCGGAACATGAGGACTCCCGCCGCGCGATTTTGCTCTTGGCGGAGATTCTGCGGACGCCCGACTTAGCCGAACGCCTCGGAGAAGTCTTAGATCACGGCAATCATCACCGTGGAGGGCAACCGGGCAACGGCCATCCGGCGCCGACTTCGCCACTTCGCAACTAAGCAGTGCCGGCCAGAAAGGGCCGGAGCAGTCAATAAGGTCCGTCTCGAATTCCAGCTCGCGCCATGCAACCGCAGGTTGCCGGAAGAAGTTCGCGCTCGAGGTGCTCTATGACCTGGTCTGATTTTTATCTCCTCTGTTTCCTGGTGGGCTTTTCGCTCAGCGTTCTCTCGTTTTTGGCCGGCGCCGTCCACATCCATCTGCCGTTCAAGATGCACCTGCCATTTCACGGCCCCCACCATGCCGGAGTGGGCGCCTCGCACGGTGGACTTAAAGGCGGCGCGCATATTTCCTGGTTCAACGCTTCGTCGGCAATGGCTTTTCTAGCGTGGTTTGGCGGGACGGGCTATCTGCTTACGCGACATTCGCACTTGTTTGCGGTCATTAGCCTATTGCTTTCCACGGTCGCCGGGTTGGCTGCTGGGTGGGTCGTCTTCCGCTTCATGGTGAAACTTGTGAGTTCGGATGATGCACCGATGAAGAGCGAAGACTACAGGATGGAGGGCTCGCTCGGGACCATCAGCATGTCCATCCGGGAAAACGGCACCGGCGAAATCATTTTTTCGTTGGCGGGAGTCCGGCGGTGCGCCGGAGCGCGCAGCGACGATGGCCAAGCGATTGAGAAGGGGGCCGAAGTGGTTATCGAGCGCTACGAAAAGGGCATCGCTTACGTGAAAAGGTGGGAGGAATTTTCGAAGTAAGAAATTTCTCGGACTGGCGTTCGACACCAACAGTCCGGAGCGGTCGAAAAGGAGGCTTTATGTTGGGGTTGCCAAACGAAGTAGTGGTCATCGCGGGTTCAATGATGCTAGCGATCCTGATGGTCATGATCGTCGTCGCCAAGATGTATCGAAAAGTAGGGCCCAATGAGGCTTTGATCCGCTATGGCATGGGAGGCACCCAGGTCTACTGCGGAAAAGGCGCTCTGATTTTTCCGATGGTGCAGACCTGCCGGGATCTCTCGCTAGAGTTGATGTCGTTCGATGTTGCCCCGCAGCAGAGTCTGTACACGAAGCAAGGCGTCGCCGTAACCGTGGAAGCCGTTGCGCAAATCAAAGTGAAGAACGACAAGGAGTCCATCCTGACGGCGGCCGAGCAGTTCCTGACCAAGCGGCCCGAACAGCGCGAAGCTTTGATTCGCCTGGTGATGGAAGGCCATCTCCGGGGAATCATCGGCCAGCTCACCGTGGAGCAAATCGTGAAAGAGCCGGAAATGGTCGGCGACCGCATGCGCTCCACATGCGCGGATGATATGAGCAAGATGGGCTTGGAAGTCATCAGCTTCACGATCAAGGAAGTGCGAGACAAGAACGACTACATCACCAACATGGGCCGGCCCGACGTCGCTCGCATCAAGCGCGACGCGGAAGTGGCCGCCGCGGAAGCCGACCGCGACATCGCCATCAAGCGTGCCGAAGCGACCCGCGCTTCCGCCGTGGCCAAAGCACAAGCCGACCAGGAGCGGGTAGCGGCCGAAACCGCCTCTCTAGCCAAACAAGCCGAAGCGCAACGCGACCTGGACATCAAGAAAGCCAGTTACCTGGAGATGACCAAAAAGGCGCAAGCCACCGCTGACAAAGCCTATGAAATCGAAACCAACGTCATGCAGCAGAAAGTGGTTGAAGAAGCCGTGCGTGTTCAGCAAGTGGAGCGCGAAGCGCAGGTGAAGGTGCAAGAAGCGGAAATCGCGCGCCGCGAGAAGGAACTCATCGCCACCGTGCTGAAGCAAGCGGAAATCGAGCGCCAGCGCATCGAAACGCTTGCCAGCGCCGAGCGTCAGCGTTCGATCAGCGAAGCGGAAGGACGCGCCTCCGCGATTCGCGCGCAAGGCGAAGCCGAAGCCGAGATCATCTTCAAGAAGGGCGAAGCCGAAGCCAAGGCCATGAACATCAAGGCGGAGGCCTTCCAGGAATACAACCAGGCCGCCGTCATCGACAAACTGTTCACCGGATTGCCGGATGTCGTGCGCGCTCTCGCCGAGCCGCTCAGCAAAGTGGACAAGGTGACCATCGTTTCCACGGGCAATGGCGATGCCGCCGGCGCTTACAAGCTGACCGGGGACATCACCAGGATTGCCGCGCAGGTGCCCGCGCTCTTCGAAGCGCTCTCTGGCATGCAGATGTCTGACCTTCTTAGCAAAGTGCGCGTGATCGGCGATAAGGCTCCGAAGCCGGAGCTGCCGCAAGCGCCGGCCAAGAAGACCTGATGATTGTTGGTAGGACCGCGCCGCGGTCAATCGCTTCCGTCCCAGCAGGTCCCCTGGGACCTGTCGAGGACGCCCAATTGGTCTTGGGGGATGACCATGAATATGAACGAAAAACTTCTGTTCTTGTGGCTTCTCGTGGTGGTGGTGTTCGGTTTTGTTTTCCACCATTTTTGGGCCAGCGCCATTTATGAGCTCGGCAAAGCCATCGCCATGAATCTGGTTTCATGGCCTGGCTTCCTAACCTGACCCTAGTGGAAAGGGAAGTTGCTTTTTGGTTTTTCTGAAGGATTCGGTGATCAGCATTTTTTTGCAACTTGAAAGGAGATTTACCATGGGACTTTTAGAACGAGTAAGTACTTTGATTCGCGCGAATATCAACGATATGGTCGATCGTGCGGAAGATCCGGAAAAAATGATCAAGCAGGTGATGCTGGACATGGAGAACCAGTATCTCCAGGTCAAGACCCAGGTGGCGGTGTCCATCGCCGACCAGCACATGCTGGAGAAAAAATGGCGTGAGAACGAGGACTCCGGGAAGGACTGGATGCGCAAGGCGGAAACCGCCGTCGACAAGGGCCAGGACGACTTGGCGCGCGCTGCGCTCGACCGCTTCCAGACTTCGCAGCGGCTGGCCGAGAGCTACCGCGAACAGGTGGACGATCAGAAGGCGCAAGTCGATACGCTAAAGGGGGCGCTCGTGAAACTCGAACAGAAACTAGACGAAGCCAAGTCCAAGCGCGATTTGCTGCTGGCGCGGCACCGACGGGGTATGGCCCTGGGCAAAGCGGCCCATGCGCAAACCGTCTTGGGTGACAACTCCAAGAGCGCCGCGTTCGACCGCCTCAAGGACCGCGTGCAGCACACCGAAGCGGTAGCCACCGCCGAAGTCGATCTCCTCACCGACGACGTCGGGGAAAAGCTGACGCGCCTCGATCGCGACGCCGAAGTCGACCGCCTCCTCGCCGATTTAAAGGCCCGCCGCGGTCTGCCGGCATAGGGAAGGAGCGGCCCGGCCATAAAGGCGGGCCCTACGACTCCGTTGGGCGGCGTGCTATCGGGCTTGTGCGGACTCGAGCCCCTTGCGTTTCAGAGGTCTCCAGACGTGGTCACCGCGCAGGTACTGCCAAAGGCCCTGCAGCCGCCAAATCATGTGCAGCTGCCGGTAGGGAAAATGTTCGAGGAAGCAGTAGCTGACGAGCCGCACAACATCTGGCCAGTCGTTGTACCGCTTGTAGGTAATCTCTTCCTGCAACACCGAGCCGATGGAAATCACCGTGGCAAACGCGTAGCCGAACAAAAGGAACTGCAGGGCGAACTCCCGACTCAACACGCCTAAACAAGCCGCGACAATGATGGTGGCAATCCCCAAGATCTCAACTACAGGTGCAAACAACTCAAACAACCACAAATACGGAAAAGCAAACGATCCGATCCTGCCGTAACGCGGCCGGAAAAGCATATCGCGATTCGGCCACAGCACGTCCAATAAGCCCTTTTGCCAGCGAGCACGCTGCCTTCCCAGCGATTTGATGTCGGACGGAACTTCCGTCCAACACATCGGATCCGGGACAAAACGAATCTGATAGTCGGCGCCTTTCTCGAGCAGGTGCCGGTGCAAGCGCGCCACCAAGTCGAAATCTTCCCCGATCGCACGCGACCGGTAGCCGCCAACCGCGCGGACCAGGTCGGTTCGAAACAAGCCAAACGCCCCAGAGATAATCGTTAACATGTTTCCTTGCGCCCAGGCTTCCCTGCCAATCAGGAAAGCGCGGAGATACTCGATGACTTGGATTACTTCGATGCTCTTCGGCGGCAAACGCACGCGCCGCAGAGTGCCACACTGAATCTCCGAGCCATTCAACACGCGAATGATTCCGCCCACCGCAACGACGCGTTGGGGATCCGCCATGATGGGAATCATGATGCGCAGCAGCGCGTCGCGTTCAAGGACAGAGTCAGCATCCACAACGCAAACGTATGGCGAATTCACCGCATTTAGACCGGCATTTACCGCGTCTGCCTTGCTGCCTCCGGGCTCCTTGTCAACCACCACCAGTCTCGTGTCGACATCGCTGCGGTACAATCCGCGCACCAGCGCGCTCTTCACTTCCGGAACGTACACCGCGCGAACCTGCCGCAGGCGAAACCCTTCGCGCAGTTCCTCAAGAGTGCGATCCTTGGATCCGTCATTGACAACAATGACTTCGAGCTCGGGGTAATCAAGATCGAGGAGATTGCGCACGGCCACACGAATGGAGCTTTCTTCGTTATGCGCCGGCGCAATGATCGCGATGGGCGGGGCCAAGGGAGAGTCTTTGATCCAGTTCAGACGATGGCTTTCCAGCCTGCGCTGATGGGTTGCGCTGGTCTTCAGGGCAATGATCAGCATGATCAAATAGGCGACATTGCTGGCCAGGTAGTACCAGAAGAGCGCGTGGTTCGAAATGTCCAGAATGCGAATCATGGCAGCAAAGCCACTTTGTCGGGAAGGTTTCCTGTTTTCGCGGAGTCTTCGGGCCAAAGGCCCCCTAACTCAAGCACTTTCTCGAGACGGCCCCTTTGTTCTTCCGTGATTTCCGTGCTGGTTTGGAGTTCCCGTCCAAGCTTTTCTCGCAAATCGGCATTCTCAAGGGCGGTCAAGTACGCGTGCAATCCGTAGCGGTCGCGTGTCTGTACAACCTGCGCGAAGATCTGAGCCATTTGTGCTTGGAGTTGCACCAGGGCTTCCGCCGCCCGCAATCGCACCAACCGATTCGAATCCACTAGGCCGCCCATCAAGGCGGGGATGGCGCGTGGCTCACAGAGTCCGCCGAGGCCTACGATTGCGCGCAGTCTCACAAACCAAACGGGATCGCGCGCCAATTCGTTCAAAACATCGAAGGCCAGGCCGGACCCCGCGTGCGACATGGCCCGGGCCGCCGCAGCTCGCAGTTCTTCGCGCTCGTCGCCCATGAATTGCAACAAGTCCAGCCCCATGGAGGGAGTCGCGACCTCGCCGAGCACGCGGCCCAAGAGTTCGCGAACTGGGCCCTCCGCATGTTGCACGTAGCTAGTGAGCATCTGGGGGCGCTCCGCGCAACACTGAATGAGCGCGCTTTGCAGCGGAAGCGCGGGCACAGACAAAGCACTTTCTCCCAGCCACGTCAGAATCTCCTGCCCTGCTTCCGGACACGCGATACGTCCCAACCCTCGCAGTGCCGCTAAGCGTACTTCTAGATCGCGGTCACGCAGGGCCTCTGCCAATGCCGGAATGCCTTCTGGCGCACGCGTTCGTCCTAGCGCTACGAGCGCCCGCATGCGTCTCCAGCCGGTGAGCTGCCGCGCTTCGAAAATGCGCTTTTCGATCAAACCGCTATCCCTCAGGAATCTCAGAAGGCGCGCTGATTCTTCTGATCCCGCGGCTTCAAACGCGTCCAGTGCGATGGTCTCGACAATCCGCCGGTCGAAGGATTTCTTTCGCCAAGTTTCGTAGGGAATGTCGCCGGAAATCAGGGCATCCCATTTCTGCCGTAATTCGAAGACCCGTCGGTCGCGCTTCGCGAAGAACCGCTTCCGGTACGTCCGGCGAAGCAGGATGAAGACCAGCAGCAGCGCATCGGCGAGGATGGCCGCCACAATGGCCTTCAGCACGAACGCGGCTGGGCCTAACCGCCACAGTTTTTCAAAAATGGATTCCATAGCTAAACCCGAAAGCCGTATCCATCCTGTTCTGCGTCCGCTTCTGATACGACGCGTAGCTGGTCACGTCCTGTCGTGCCGTTATCTGGAAGCGCAGTCCCCCGCCGTAAGTTTCTGAAGCGAATCTCCCGATCTGGTCTACTCGCGCGAAGTCTTCCGTGCCGACGGCGAAGAATACATTCCCGGAAAGCCTCTTTTCCCGCCATCCCGCGAGCGGAAACTCCAGGCGCGTCATTCCGGAAGGCCGCCATTCCGCCCCCGTTAGAGAAAACGCGCTCCGAGCCCCAGTAGCGGCCAGCGACAGCGTCCACTCCCGCGGCAAATACAAAATCGTTGTGCCGTTCAGAGTCAAAATCCGGGATTGCTGGTACCAATACCAATGCTGTCCGTAATCGAATTCCACGCCGCGCACAAAATACTCTTCGCTGATTTTCCATCCGTGATCGGCGTCAAAAAAAGCTTCGCTCCTGGGGATCACGGCATGGTCATGGCCGGCCGCGCCTCCAACGGTCAAGGCTCCCCAGTGGGGCTGGCGTCTCGTAACGGCGCCGGAAAACTTTCCTGCGTTAATTCCTGCGCGCTCGTAGAAACTTCCCGCGAAGCTGGTTGTCCAGAGCGGCGTCCAGCGGGATACCAAGCTGGCCAATCCATCGTGATTGGCGCTCGCGAAATTGAAGATATCGTTGTCTTCGCCGAACCGTAGTTCGTGCTTTGGCTCGACGCGCATGGAAGTCATCCCAGCGCGCGCTTCCAGGCTGCGGGGGTCCAGATTCAGAGCTTTCTGAAATTCGATGCGAGCTTCGCTTCGTTCGCCCATGGCCTGCAGCGCCCGCCCTCGGGCTGCGCGCAGGTCCGCGCGCTTGGGATCAAGTTCTACCGCGCGGTCCAGCGCCCGCAAGGCGTCTTCCAGTTTTCCTTCGCGCGAATACGCGCTCGCCAGCCCCAGCCAATGGTCCGGATCTTTCGGCGCGACTCTCAAAATCTCCAGGTATTCTTTTTCCGCCTCCGCGAGTCGTCCCGACCAGGAGAGAACGCGCGCACGCCACGCACGCACGTCCATGTCCAGGGGAGCCCGGGCGACTTCGCGATCAACAACTCGCAGCGCGGAACTCCAGTCTTGGGCTTCGGCATATCTACGAACCTGGGCCTGCCATTCAGTGGTGCGGTCCTGACCGCGAGCCGGGGAGACCATCAACAGTAAGCCAAAGATCAGCCCTAACAGAGAAAACCGGCGCGGATCGAAAGCCCTCGGAACTCCAAGGCCCTCTCGAGGACTACGGTTCGCTCGGAAGCACACTTTCACATTAGGAATTCTTGCAATAAACGCTCCATCGGAGACAGAAATTCCGATCCTGTTTCCAAGATAAGTTATTTATAATCAGTTTGTTACAGGAATTCTCGGGCCGGTTTTCCTCAGGAATAGGACCGTTTGTCTCACTCTGACACACAATTGCATCTCAGAGGGCTATTTGCCTGCCAGAATGCTGCTATCCTAGTTCGTTCACTTTGAAGATTCGGGGCGGGGTTTCCAACTTGAATCCTTTATTCCTCGCAGTTCCAGGCGCCCTCACGGCGGGCGCGCTTGCTTATGGCGCGGCGTATCCGCGCGCGCAAATCTTTGGGAAGACCATCTGCCGGACAAACTCCGCGCGCCAGCTGGCTCTCACGTTTGACGACGGTCCGAATCCGGCGATTACGCCGAAGCTTCTGGATCTGCTAGAGCGTTACAAGGCCAAGGCGACATTTTTCCTGATTGGACGCTACGTACGCGAATGTCCGGAACTAGTGAAAGAAACGCTCGCCCGCGGCCACGAAATCGGGAATCACACGGAATCACATCCGAATCTTTTTTGGCTGAATCCTACCAGCGTGCGTGTCGAGTTGCGGCTCTGTCACGACGCTATCCGCGGCGCGATTGGGAAGCCGCCAAAATGGTTTCGCCCGCCTTATGGACTGCGCAATCCGTGGGTCATTCCGGCGGCCAGCGAACTCGGCTACCGTACGGTGATGTGGACGCTAATTCCCGGCGATTGGCGGGAGAAACCCGCGGAATGGTTGATTCCGCGCTTGCAACCCATCGCCGGCCATGCCCAGAGAAGTTTGGGAAATGGCTCGAATCCCGCCGCCGGCACGGGCGATGTCGTTTGCCTCCACGACGGCGGGCACCGCGAGCTGAATGGCGACCGTTCGCGGACGCTGGCCGCTCTCGAACACTGGTTGCCCCGGTGGCGCGACCTCGACCTCGAATTTGTTACAATCGGAGAAGCGGTGCGCACACCCGCTCCTTAAAATTATGGACGAACGCCAGTTTTACACGGAAAAAGAAGAGACGCGGAAAGTAAAGCTGGTCTGCCCCAGTTGCCGCGGCGAATTCGAGGCTCCCGTGCGCTGGAAAGTCTGCCGCAAGAAAAAAGAATTGCCGCGCGGAATCGGCGAAGAAGACCGGAAAAAGTTCGCGAAGGCCAGTTCTTACATGGTGCGGCTGGATGATTTAGTGGCGTGCTACAAGTGCCGCAAGCGTTTTGAATTGACTGGCCAGTCGACTGTGCTCATCAACGATAATCTCGGCGATCCCAACGCCGATCCGGAAAACTTCGGCAACCGCTGAAAACTGCTCAAATCTCCGGGTACATTTCAAAGAAAGCTTCGATGGACTGGCGAAATGTGTTCTCGATTTCTTCCTTGCTGCCTTCGATCAAATGCATGGCTACGCGCGCCGTCCGGCCATTCTTCAATACTACCGTCGCGTCTTTCACTTCGCCGAGATCTTCCTCGGGCAGCAATCTCATCCCGTAAATTAACGCCAGCTTCGCCATGCGATTCTCCTTACTCGTGCTAGAGCGTAAGAACAGTATAGCGCACGAACGCATCACAAATGCAAACAACATGCAAGTCGGCCTTACCCCGCCCTGAAAAGCGCTGGGCTGGCGGTCTCCACCGGGTCAAACCGCCACTCAACGGGGCAACTTCGACGGCCCAGCAGATTGCTGCTTGACCGCAACGTCTTGGCGGAGCATCTTTAACTCAGACAATCGCATTGGACTTTCCATGCCAGGGAGCCGCCGATGAATCTGAGATCCTCTGCCACACGCATGGCGCGAACTTTGGTCTGCCTAATCCCGCTGGCGCTGCCCATGAGCCTGCTCGCGCAACAGCCTGAAGGGCCGCAATCCGGCGCACCGTCACCGGTCCCGCCGGCGCCCAAGCCTGCGGCTCCGCCGTCTGACACTAGCGAAAGAATAGCGGTTCCCTCCGGAACGCGAATTGGCGTCGTTCTTCAAAACGGCATCTCCACGCGTAACGCCAAGCCAGGAGACTCGGTTTACCTGCAAACAAATTTTCCGGTCACCCTGAGTAATCGCATCGTCATTCCCGTCGGCTCCTATCTGAGAGGTGAACTCCTGGAGGCCAAGCGACCGGGAAAGGTAAAGGGCCGAGGCGAATTTCGGCTCCGGCTCGACACCTTGATCTTGCCGAATGGTTACACCGTGAGTCTCAATGCCGCCCCGCGCAGCGCCGATTCCGGCGGCAAAGAGACCATGGATTCCGAAGGTAAGGTCACCGCTCCAGGCGGCAAGGCTAAGGACGCCGGCACCATTGCGGAAACCACCGCCACCGGTGCGGGAATAGGCGCGATTGCTCACGGCGTGAAGGGTCTCGGCATTGGTGCCGGGATTGGAGCTGCCGCGGGATTGGCTGCCGTGCTTCTGACTCGCGGGCCGGAAGCCGAGCTCCCGCGCGGCTCCACGCTCGACATCGTTTTGGAACACGAACTTTCTCTCGACGGCAGCCAGATTCAATTCACCAGTCTCGGAAATGCCCAGCCGATTACCGCTCCGCCTCCGCCGCAACCATAGCGGAGGCGGTTTTAGATAAGCTCAGGCGGGCGCGCGATGCGCGGCATCCGTCTCGGCGCCCTGAAATCGCATGGGGCTGAAGCGGTCCCAATCCACGCTGACGCGCTGTTGCGCAATCCATTCACGAATCAGACGCGCGGTGATGGGTGTCAGTAGGATCCCGCTCCGGAAATGCCCGGTGGCCATCAGCAAGCCTTCGATGCCGGCCGGGCCGAGTATGGGAAGGTGATCGGGAGAATCTGGCCGCAAGCCCGCCCATGTTTCTTCGATGCGCGCATGCGCGAGGCTCGGCGCGAGGTCAATGGCGCCGGAAAGAATCTTCGCGATGCCGCCTGCGGTGACGCGCTTGTCGAATCCGCCGTGCTCCATGGTTGCTCCGGCCACAATTCGCCCGTCGTTCCGCGGCACCAGATAAATCTTTTCGGACCATAGCACGCGTTCGATTTTTACGTCATCGGCGCGCAACGCGGCCATCTGCCCTTTTGCGGGCCGCACCGGCGCATAAAGCGCGACCCCCTCGATGGCTGCTGAAAAACATCCCGCGGCGATGACTGTCCAGCGGGCTTGCACTTTCTCGTTTTGCAAAACCAAGCCCGCGCAGCGATCTTTCTCACGCCAAATCGCTTTCGCGCCTTGGCCGGGGAAAATCTCCGCGCCGCTTCTCCGCGCTGCTTCCAGAATGGCGGCCGTCAGCGCGCGATTGTCCACCGAAGCTTCCTCCGGCCGTAGCACTGCGGCTTCGACTTCTTCGCTCAGCGCCGGTTCAAGCTCGCGCGCGTCCGCTGCCCGAAGCGGCTCGGCCTTCAATCCCAATCCGTGATGCAGAGCGATGATGGTGCTGAGCTCAGCCTTCGTATCGTGCGAGAACAGCGCTTCCAGCGTCCCTTTCGGCCGGAAGCCGGTGTTCTTCCCGGATATTTCTTCGACCTGCGCGACAAATTCCGGGTAAAGCGCAAGGCTCGCTTTTCCCAGCGGCACCATCGCCACCATTCCGGGATTCTCCGGCGCCGGGGAAAGAATTCCGGCGCTGGCCCAGGATGCTTCCTGCCCCGGTTGCTGGCGGTCAAATATCGCCACGCGCAACGGGGCGCGCGCGAGTTCCAGCGCGATGGCGCCTCCAATTACGCCGCCGCCCGCGATGGCCACATCAAATTTCTTCATCCCGTCATCTTAGCGCATCTCACCGCGCGCTTCCTTCGCGGTCACAAGTTTCGATCAGAGCAGTTTGCGGCCAGCGAAAGAAACTGGAATAGGAAGAGGTCGCTACATTGAACCGGCGAGTTCCTCGGACAGCAATTGCGCTTTCTTGGCCAGGCTGCGTGCGCGGCTCCAATCTGTGATCTGCATGGCTTCCCGCGCGTCCTTGAGGAACCCTCTGATCTTGGAGATCAGGTCTGACTGGGCGGCATTCAGGTTTTTTCCGCGCACGGATTCTAGATTCTTTTCCGCGATGCTCAGGCTTTGGTTGGTCTGCTCTTGGGCAACCGCCGATTCTTGCGCCGTCAACTGTGGGGCAATCAACGGCGCTTCCATTTTTTCGGCATCGCTCCCCGAGCCCACTGCGGGCGGAGGGCTACCATGCGGCCGCGGAGGCCCAGTTCGCAGGGGAATCAAATGCCCCGGAAAAGGTGGCAACTCCAGCGGCAGATCCGGAAGCAAATCCTGAAGCAAATCTTGAAGATCGCCCCCCGTCTCCGCGCTTTGCGTTTGCGTGACCGGTTTCACCTGCACTGCGGTGGCCCAGGGAATGCTCGGCCGCCTCTTCACGGCGCATCCTGCCAGTCCGAGTGCGGCGCAACTGAGAAGAACAACAACGGAACGAGCAGAGCGGCGCGGCAACACCAACAGGGACCGGGCTGGGTTTTCCATCATGTTTAGGCCGCGAATGGCAGTTCGATTCGGAACGTCGTGCCCCGGCCGACCTCCGAAGTAAAGTCTATCGAACCGTTCAAAAGCTGCACAATTCGAAACGTGCTGGCAAGTCCGATTCCGCTGCCTCCCGGCCGCGTGGTGAAAAACAATTGGAAAATTTTTTGGCGGTTCTCCGGTGGAATGCCTTTGCCGCTGTCTCCCACGCTAATCTCCGCCGTTTCGCCGCGGCGGCTCAGCACCAGCCGCAATTGCCCCCCGCCGGGCATCGCTTCAGCCGCATTTAGCACTAGATTCAGCACGGCTTGCTTGAGCAATGCGCGATCCACGTACACCTCCGGCACATCGATCGGCAAAAGCTGGGCCAGTTGAATATTTGATTTCTGGAGTTGAGGTTTCGCTACTTCCAAAACTTCCCTTAAAAGGTCCGCGAGTTGCGTCGCTTCCAGGCGGATATCCATTGGCCGAGTAAAATCGAGGAAGCGCTTCACAACCGCGTCCAGCCTATCGATTTCCTTGTCCAGCACCTGCACGGCCTGCCGCGAGGCCCCGTCGGCCTCGGCCGGGAGCGATTCCTTCAGATTTTCCAGCCACAGCCGCATCGAATTCAGCGGATTCTTCACTTCGTGCGCGACGCCGGCGGTGATGCGTCCCAACGCCGCTAATCGTTCGCTCACTTGCAGCTGCGTATTGATGTTTTCCAGCGAATCGAGGTCACGCAGCGTCACCAGCGCTCCCATGCGTTCGCCATCTTCCTGGATGGCTTGGACACTGACGCTCACGCGCCTGGGCCCTTCGCTGGTCTCTAACTCCGTTTCCGCCGCCACTTCGCTCAGATCGTCGCTTTCGATGTGCAGCGCATCGTGCAGCGGATGACCTAGCGGAAAAATCTCCGTAACGCGCCGCCCTAGGAACTCGCCTGCGGGCTGACCCAGAAATTTTTCCGCCGCCGGACTGATCATCACCGCCCGCGAATCCCGCGTGAACAGCAGCAATCCGTCTTCCAGTCCAGCCATCACGGAATTCATGTTTTCTCGCATGCTGCTGAAGATTTCGTGTACGCCGCGCAATTGCTGCCCCACCTGGCTAATCTTGCGGCTCACGAGTCCCAGTTCATCCCCGCTCCCGCCGATGCCCTTCAACTCGGGAGACGGCACGTCGTATTGCCCGGCCGAGATTCGGTCCAATTGCGCGGAGATGCCTTGCAAGGGCGCCAGCGTTGCCCGGCTCACGATGGCCGCAAGTAAGGTCGAAACCACCACGGCCAGCACCATAATCGTCCCGTAAGTCCAAAGGCTCGAAGAGATTTCGTTGAGCAACAGAGCCGTGGACATGACCACGTGGATTTGAAAAGGCTGGTCGTTAATCTTGAAAGTAAGTAACTGATCGTATTCTCTTGGAGAACGGCGCAGCACATTCACCTGATGCAAAAAGTTGCGCTTCACCAATTGCGAAAGCGCGTCGCGCCGCAGGATGTATTTTCCCTCGGACGATTCATGTTGGGAAACTAGGATCAGGCCGTCCCCAGTCGTGACGGAGACATCGTAGATGATCGGAGTTTGCGATGCCGACGCCAAATGAGTGCGCAACCCGTCGCTGGACTGGAGGGCGTAACGCACGTAACCGGTCATGTCTTCAGCCGAATTAGACTCCGGCCGCCATCCGCGCTCCCGGGCCTCCGCGAGCGCGCCTTTCACCTGTTGGAACGTATTTTGTGCTAGGTCATTGGTTTGATTGTCCGTTTGATGGAGGACTTGTTCCAGTAACTGTGCAAAAAACACTCCAGACAAAACCGCCGCGACGAGCAACACCAGGCTCGTCATCACCAGCGTGAGTTTTGTCCGCAGCCGCAGCTGCATTCTGCGTCCCTACTCCGTTTCGGCGCGCTCGCCGACGTATTCCTTCAGTTTATTATGAAGCGTTTTCAGGCTGATGCCGAGCAGTTCCGCCGCCCGCGTTTTGTTGTTGCCGGTCGCTCCCAGCGTCTGCAGGATGAGTTCGCGCTCCATGGCATCCACCGTTGTTCCCACTGGAAACTTGATCCCAGAAAGATCGCTCGGCCCTTTCCCCGCCGTCTTTCCAAACTCTCCCGGCAGGGACGCGCGTGTGATCAAGTCTTTCTCGCACATGATCGCCGCGCGCTCCAGCACGTTGCGCAGCTCGCGGACATTTCCCGGCCAGGTATGTCCCATGAAAATGTCCAGCACTTCCGCGCCGATCCCGCGCACGTGCTTGCCATGCTTGGCGTTGACGTCCCGCAGAATGTGCTCCACCAGCAGCGGGATGTCTTCCTTGTGATCGCGCAGCGGCGGCAAGTGCACGTGGAACACGTTCAACCGGAAGTACAGATCCTGGCGCATCTGCCCGCTGCTGACGGCCTGCTCCGGTTCTTTGTTGGTTGCCGCCACCACGCGCACGTCCACCGGCGTCTCGCTCTTGCTTCCCAGCCGGCGCACTTTGCGGTCTTCCAGGACGCGCAAAAGCTTTGCCTGCGTCGGTGCCGGCATCTCGCCGATTTCATCCAGGAGCAGCGTTCCCGCATCCGCAAGCTCGAAGCAGCCGATGCGGCGCTCCGCCGCGCCTGTGAAGGCGCCCCGTTCATGGCCAAAAATCTCGCTCTCCATCAATGTTTCTGGAATCGCCGAACAATTGATGGCCACGAAAGGCCCGTTAGCGCGCGGCGAAAGCTTGTGGAGCGTCCGCGCCACGATTTCCTTGCCCGACCCAGTCTCTCCCGTGATCAGCACCGACGCTGAACTGGGCGCCGCCATCTCCACGATGCGCATTACTTCCTGCATCGGCTTAGAACCGCCGACCAGGTCACCCAGCCGCCCCGTTTCTCGCAGTTGCTTTTGCAGCAGCACAAGCTGCCGGGCATCTCGCGCCTTCCCCAGAGCGCGGTCCAGCAGCGCACGCAGCACCGGTCCCTTCAGAGGCTTTTCGATGTACCAAAATGCTCCCGCTTCGATTGCTGCCACCGCGCGTTCTTCACTTCCTTTGCCCGTAATGATGATCGCTGGCACATCGTGGAGTTCCGGCCCGAGCTGCTTCAGCAAATCCAGCCCATTCATCCCCGGCAATTCGACGTCCGCGATCAGCGTGTCCGGTTGGTAACTCGCGAATTTCGCCAGCGCCTCTTCCGCCGTCCCCACGCCCACTACGTCGCAGCCCCAGCGCTGCAAAAGCTGTTCGTACCCCTTTCGCGCGTTGTCCTCATCCTCGACAATCAGCACGCGGTCCTTTCGCTCCACCATTTCCATGGCGCGTACTGCCGCCCGTGTTTCTTCCGCCATGAGTCGCAGCCTCTCTTCGGTATGCTTTCTTGAACGGCTTACACAGTATTTAGCTGGACACCTTGACTTTAACAAGCCCCCACCCGCTTGCCAAGTTCCCCGCGGTCTGCGGACACCCTGCGGACACCCCGGACACCCCTCTCGACTAGCGGTCTCCCCGTCTAGTCTGTTAGCAAGGGATAAAGCAGACGCTCGAGGAATATAATGCTCATTTCGCAGGTACCTGAAATTCCACCCGGATGAATGGCTTGATGCCGTCCTCGCCAGTCAGTCGCAAGCACAGCAGAGCGCCGGCACGCTCCAGATCGATGTGAAAATCAAAAAATGGGCAGCACTTGCCTTCGGCAGCGACCCATCTGGCTAGCTCCGCTAGGGAGACGGTCGACGGATTAAACTGGAATTCATAGCCCTTTTCCGTTTCCACAATTTCCTTGCGAGCGGCGATCAGTTTATCGGTCAGCTTTTTGTGGTCGGCTCGTTCTCTGGGATTCAACACTTTGATGTTGCAATAGAAATTACTTTGAGTCGTCATCGTTCGTTTCTCCGGGTTGTCTTGGGGCTTAGCCGCCGGTGCCGGCGCCTGGGCTGAAACAACCGCAAGGATCAACAAGACCGGCACGACCGCACCTAGGCCCCGCCTACCCATTCCCGCAGATACTTCATTGTTCTTGATCATTTTTATTCCTCCTGGCGGATGGCCATGCCCCACACTCAAATGCTAGAAGTTAAAGTCGACTTTAAGTCAACGACTCTTTCTAACGGACAAATCGGAGGCGGCAAATGAAGATTGGACAACTCGCCCGCGCGACCGGCCTAAGACCCTCTGCCATCCGATACTACGAACGGCTCGGCCTTCTTCCACGACCTTATCGCGCTAGCGGTCAACGTCGCTATCCCGGCGATGCACGCAATCGCGTGCTCCTCATTCGGTTCGCCAGGGACATGAGCTTCACCCTTGGCGAAATCAAGCTGTTTCTGAACGGCTTGCGGGAAGCTGCGCCGGTTGGCTCAAGATGGAAAAAACTGGCAAGACGCAAAATCAAGGAAGTTGACGCCAGCATTAAACGTGCGCGCTGCCTGAAATCGCTCCTGAAACATTTGCTCCAATGCCAGTGCGCCTCAATGCGGGTCTGCGTGCAACGCCTCAGCCTCAGTCCCAATCTTCGTAACATCGGCCAATCTAAGCGCTCTTCCGGTATTCCCCGAAGGGCACTTCAACTAAACAGGAAAACATGGCCATAGCACACCGAGCGAGGAGCAACGGGCCAGCATCGATCGATACGACATTTGCCGCTGCAAACGCGACTTTTCCGGCTGCGCATTTCTACGGTAACCGAGTTGATCCGGCAATACCGACGACGACTAATGCGTCGCAGTGCCTTCGATCGGAGCCACTTTTGGCTGTGCGTCCTGCGGGCAGTGTCCGCCATCTTGGAGGGGATTGGGCGCAAGGTTCATCCGCGCTCCGCACCGGATGAGCTGGGTTTCGCCGGGACCCTGTAAAAAGGTGAATCCCGGGCGATCCTTCCAAGCCTGTGGTCCCCCCAGCTTGATCCCATGGTGCAAGGTCACGTCGTGGATCCTGGTGACCAGGGCCTCGTACTCCTGGTCGCCCTGCCGATGTCCGGAAAAATTGCCCAGATCGGTGCTGGCGGCGAAGATCACATCGATCCCCGGAACGGATGCAATCTTCTCGGCGTTCTCGACGCCGATCGGGGTTTCAATCATGATCACCACCTCCATGTTTTCATTGGCGGTCTGACGATAATCGCTTCCCCACAAAGCCCCGTACTGGCCGTTGCCTTGGCTGCGCCGCCCCTCGGGGGGATACTTGGACCACTTCACCGCTGCCTGAGCCTTCTCCACCGTGTCAACCGTCGGAACGATAATCCCCACAGCGCCGATGTCCGTCGCTTTCTGGATATCGCTCTCCGTCGCGTCCGGTACGCGAATAAAAGGCATCGCCGAAGCACCCCGGCAGGCCCAAATCATTCTGGCCACGTCCTCAAATGTAAGTGGGCTGTGCTGCATCTCAATCCACAAAAAATCGTAACCGGCATTCGCCATTGCGCAATAGATGTTCGGGTCTGGAGAGAAAACGGTGGCGCCGACAATCTGCTTGCCTTCCATGAGTTTTTGCTTGGCGGTGTTGTAAAGTCGCACTGACGGCTTTTGCCCCGGTGCTTGCGCCTCTCCCGGCGCTATCCAGCACAAGGCCATGCATATCACAGTGAATGAGACGACTTGCTTTGCTCGCATCAGCTTCTCCTTGGACAGAAGTATCAAATCAGGCTGCTCCAAGAAATTTCTACAACGCTGGTAAAAACAGGCGCGCACGCGCGCGACGTGACTCGCCATTCTTACATGAATGGCCTGCCATGCGTGATTGGTAGTCAGATGACGGGACATGTCCGGCTACAGCGCCGATTTTTTCACGCCAAAGCTGCCGGATTTTTCAGATACCGATCAACGACGGCATCGGCGGTGCGATAGGTGAGAGCTAGGATTGTCGGCGTGGGATTCGCAGAGGCGTTCTGAGGGAACGAGGATGCGCCGAGCACGAAAAGATTCGAAACCTGCCAGTGCTGCAGGTAGGGATTCACCACCGAACGTTCGGGGGAACTCCCCATGATCACGCCGCCCTGAACGTGGGACGATTGGTAGCGCGTTGCATCGTAACTTCCGAGACCCGAAAATGGGCTAACTTCTTTCGCTCCCATCTCACGAGCGAGTTCTATGCCTTTCGCGATCACATAATCAGCCATTTTTCGTTCATTCTCTCGCCAGTCGAGCGTGAGACGGAGCAAGGGGTCACCAAAATGATTTTTATAGACTGGGTCCAGGTCCATGTAGTTGTCCTTATAGGCCAGATGCTCGCCCGAGAAGCCGATCCGGCCGGTACGGTCATAATAGTGGAGTGCCGCCTTTTTCCATTCCGAGCCCCAAGTAGCTTTCACTGATTTTGGAACGACACCGCATTCGCTAATGGGAAGTGAGCGTGCACTTCTAGCACCCACAGTGCCCCCACGCAGGAAGGGAAGTTTGCTGTGATCAAATAGGTCACCGTCCAAGTCACTGAACATGATTCCCGATGCGCCGGAGCCCATGAAGCGGTTGAGCGGCTTTTCAAAGAAGGCAGTGACGGCGGGGAAATTGACTTGATGCGTGAGGTTGCGTCCTAACGTTCCTCTCCCTGTGGTGGGATTGTAGGCTTCCCCAATGCCGGAGAGAAGAAGCACACGCGTATTGTTGAGAGTCCAGGAAGCGAGAAAGATCAAATCCGCAGGCTGAAAGACTTCTTGACCATTTTCATCGATGTAAACGACACCGCTGGCTCTTTTCTTGTTCTCCGAAGCGTCGTGCACGATGCGGCGAACCCAGGCGCCGGTGCGAATCGAAACGTTTCTACGCTTCTCGATGACGGGGAGGAGAGTGTTGGTAGGTTGTGACTTTGCGCCGATCATGCAACCGAAGGTTTCGCAGTAGCCACAATAAGTGCAGCCGGGGCGCGAAACGCCATCGGGATTTGTGTAGGCGCGGCTAGTGGTTGCCGCGGGAACCGGATAGGGATGATAGCCGAGAGACTTCGCGGCTTCGCCAAACATCGAGGAAAAGTAAGGGATCTTGGTAGGCGGAGTAGGGTATTCCGCGCTGCGCCAGCCTTCAAAGATATTGCCTCCTGCGATCTGTTTCCCACGAATGTTTCCGGCTTGGCCCGAGACGCCGAGGAGCAAGTCGGCGCGCGTGTAGTGTGCTTCCAACTCGTCGTAAGTAACGCCCCAGTCTTGAATCGCATGATCTTCGGGCAAGCGTTGGGAACCGTATTTTTCAATACTGCGAGAGAGCAATTCGAAGCAATCTGGCAGGAAGCGTGGGCACACGGCGCTCCAGTGTTCACCCGCACCACCGACCCCGGAGCCGGGAAGGAAAGAACCGTGCTGGCGAAGGGGAAGTGCGCGCTGGCTCGCATTGTGCCGGAGCGTCACCGTTTCCTGGGAGACATCCTGCATCATGCGCAAACGAATGGTGTAATCCAGTTCATCCATGTCGTCGCCGTAGTTGTCGGTCTTTCTGGGCCCTCCGCGTTCCAGCACGACCACGGAGAGGGCCGTACGCGAGCCAATCTCCTTGGCCATGAGCAGACCGCTCCACCCGCCACCGATGATCACCACGTCCACGGATGGCAAGGTTTTCATTCCAGATCCTCGCTGGGACGGACCCTGCTTCGCGTTACTTGGCCTAAGCTGGCGGGTTTTGGGCGAAACGCCTCACCAAAGTGCTTGTCGACATCGTCATAGTTGTTCATTCGCGGGCCGGGAAAACCAATCAACTGCCATCCCACCATGTCAATGTTCCCGCCATGTATCGGATCGCAAAACATTCCTTCGATGGTGTTCTGCCGCAGGAGCGAAAAAAACAGAGTCGTCTCGATCTCCTTCAGCTTGCCGTCTTGTTCCGCAGAACTTAGGCGGTCAAAGCCTTTCAAGTCTTTCAGTCCTTGGCGATAGATCTGCTGGGGCGTCGCTTTGGCCTGATAACCAAACTCCGCCGAAGCATTCTCTTCAAATGGCCCTTGGGTGTAGCGATGACGGTCTCGTCCCCAGGGTCCAGCCAACTGTCGGTCTATATAGACAGCGACGCCTGCTTCCCGCGCCCCAGGACCCATTTCATCGCTCGGAAAGATCCGCGATGCGGCGGCAGCAACAACGAGGGCTTCCGATTGAGTGAAAAATCGAAGAGCAATGCGGACGGATTTGCTGGTTTGTGCGGAAAGCCGGAAGACTTCACGATTCAGCGAATAGACGAGTACTCCGCCGATGCTGGCCGCCGACAGGGTAAGGAACTCACGGCGTCGCATGACGCGATAGCATAACAGACGTGGCGTGTTCTGCGGAAAACTTTGGCTTTTCGAATCGACTCTCCCGGCGATAGGCGATCGAGGCTTTACCTTCATTCTTTCACAAGATAAAGCGCGCGTTCGAGCTCCAGCTCCAGTTTCGCTCCCTTGGGCAGGTTCAGTTCGTGGCCGCGGCCGGACTCCATCAGGTACGCCGTTAGCGCTGCGAGCGCCGCGCCTTCGGCGGCCTCTTTTTTGTCTTTGTCCTTGACACCCTTTACGGCACCGATGGCGGCGCCCGCAGCAGCCGCTTGTGCGGCGTCCTGCTGGGTGCTGCTGCGGCCCTCGATCAGCCCTTCCTTGCGCGGGCCGGATTTCACGCTGTGGTCGCCCGGCACGTCCACGACCTCGGCCACGATTGGCAGATCGCCGAATCTTGTGTGGATTTCATCAAACGTCAGCCAGAGCTTCGCCCGGCCCGCCACTCCAGCAGGCTCAACGTGGCTGACGTGGCCGTGAATTTCCGCTCCGGCGGGCAAATAGATGCCGCTGCCGGCTTCGAGCGGTTCCAGCGTTTTCACCTGGAACTTGGCGTTTTCCTGCGTTCCTTTGGTCCCTAGCTCATCATCCAGCCGCACCAGAAACTTGGTTCCCGGGGCCACTGCGTAAGTCTCTATCGGCAGGCCGTGCCGCTCTCCGTCGGCTCTCTGATGCAACGGCTCGGGCCCCTGCGGTGCTGGCCGATCCGGCTCCTGCGGCCTGGAATCTTGAGCAAGGCAAGCCGCTCCAGGCGTTAGTGTCATCGCCAGAATTGCCATACCGGCCGATAATCCGCGAATTTTCGTTCGTGCCATGTGATCTCCTCCCGCAAATTGCTGGGCAAGGAAGGAGTGCACATGGGAAGCCACAACGGTTCCGAAACAAGTGCTGCAAAGGATTGAAAAAGGGACACTTGGAGGAGCTCGGCGACAACTATTTCGAGTGCATGCCCCGGCTGTCGGACTCTCCAGCCATCTCCCTGCAAGAGTTTTCCGACACCCGCAGGCTTCTACACGAGAACTCCCTACACATACTGCGGCAGGGCCGGTCTTACGAGGTGGGCCGCGCTTCTAGCCCTTTTCTAGGAATTGCCTGATGCGGCGCAAAACGCGAGCATACATTACCGGCGTAACGCGGCCCGTCTGGGTGTTCTGCTGGCTCGGGTGGTAGACCCCGAACAACCGGGGCGTGCCGACCGCCACTTCCGCTTCCGCCCCATGGGCAAATTTGTAGAGCGCGCGTGAAGGAATCACCCCACGTTGTTTTAGGACTTCCAGGTACGCGTCCCAGGCGATTTTGCCCAGCGCTAACACCGCTTTGGGCTGCAAAATTTGCAGCTCGCGTTCAAAGTAGCCGCGGCAATTCGCGATCTCTTTCGGCGACGGCTTATTGTCCGGCGGGGCGCACCGGCACGTCGCGCTGATGTACACATCCTTAAGAAGCAATCCGTCGTCGCGGTCGAGGGAAGCGGGCTGATTCGCGAAGCCTGCTTTGTGCAGCGCCGCGTAGAGAAAATCGCCGGAGCGGTCACCCGTGAACATGCGCCCCGTGCGATTCGCGCCATGCGCCGCCGGTGCCAGTCCCAGAATCAAAAGTCCGGCGTTGGCGGCTCCAAATCCCGGGACAGGTTTTCCCCAGTACGTCCACTCACGATACGCCCGCCGCTTTTCCCGCGCCACTTTTTCGCGGTAGCGCACCAAGCGCGGGCACCTGCAGCAAGCTGCAATTTCTTCATTCACAACACGGAGCGATAAAGTTCTTTCAGGCATGAGCCGGCGATGACTGGTGTGTCATCATTCGTTTCAGTTCGTTGAAGGGCGTTGCTCCCGCGAACATCGTATCGCAGGAACGCGCTTCCAACATTTCTTTGCCAATGCGCTCGACGACTCCCATCGCCGCGCGCATGATACCTGAACCCGCGCTTACTCGGGCCACGCCGATTTTTTCCAGCTCGGCAATCGGCGGACACGCGGGGTTTGCAAGAATGTTGAGCGGGGCGCCCACGGCCTTTACCAGCTTGGCGATGGTGTCCCGGTCGTAGAGCCCGGGCGCAAACAGACAATCGGCTCCCGCGTCGCGATAGGCGCGCAAACGCTCGAGGGTGCGCTCGAATCGCGTGGGCTCAGGCCCGACGGGTATCAAGTAAACATCGGTGCGGGCGTTCAGCACAAAGGGAACGCCCCGCGAAGCTGCCGTCTCTCGAATGGCTCGGATTTTCTCCACCTGAAGCGGGATGGCGACCTGCGAGCTCTCGTCGTCTCCGGTTACGTCTTCGAAATTCATTCCAATTGCTCCCGCTTCGATGGCTGCTTTCACTGTTTCTGCCATCTCTTTGGGAGTCGTGCCGTAACCCGCCTCCAGATCCGCGGTCACCGGAATGCGGACGGCGCGCGCGATGCGGCCCACGACCTCGAGCATCTCGCCCCGCGAGATGCGCTGGCCGTCTGGATAGCCCAAGGAATAAGCGATCCCTGCACTGGTGGTAGCGATCGCGTTGTGGCCGCATTCTTCCAAGATGCGCGCGCTGGCCACGTCCCAGGCATTGGGCAGCAGCAGGAGGCGCGACCCATGATGCAGCTTAAGGAATTGTTCGGCTTTTTCAGCTTGTTTGCGCATGTCCATTGGAAAACCTCCTGAAGAAAGACGTAAGGATAATCCAGGAATTAAAGACTAAGGAGTGTCGGCATTTGGAGAAACGGCCAATTTGGCGTGCGATTCCTCGCTTTAGCTTCGATGAATGATCTTAGGCATCCGCGTCGTCTTCATTCCATCTGACTTCAATACTTTCGCCAGAACCACGGCCTGGTTGTACTCTTCATCTTTGGCGCCAAAAAGGAGCGTCAATTTTCCGTGTTTCTTCTCCATCTCTTTCAGTTGTTTGAGGAGATCTTTTTTCCTTTTGAGCTCGGCTCTATATTTCGTTTGAAAGTCTGGCCAGTTTTTGAAGTCATGACCGTAGGACTTGCGCAATCGATCGCTGGGAGCTACGTCCTTCATCCACAAATCGATCTTCGCGGCTTCCTTCTTCATGCCGCGCGGCCATAAGCGGTCCACCAGCACCCGCCAGCCGTCTTCTTTTGCAGGCGCCGCGTAGACTCTCTTTATCCCGATCATCTGCTGCCTCACCGCAAAATCTTCAAAACTTCCTCGTGAATGATTCCGTTGGTGCTTATGAGCTGGCCGGTATAGATCGTGCGTTCGCCGTGCACATTTGTTGAGCGCCCGCCGGCTTCCTCGACCATGATTCCGAGCGGCGCGAGGTCCCACGGTTTGGAAGTCCAATCAAGCGCGGCTTCAATCGCACCTTCCGCGACCAGCATGTGTTGCCAGAATCCGCCGAAAGAGCGGCTGTTGCGCGCGGCATCGAGCAGAGCGCGGATTTTTGCCTGGTCGTGTGCGTTCTTGCTCGGTCCCGTTCCGGTCGTGAACACCATCGCCTTGCTCAAGCGGTCCACGTTGGAAACGTGCAGGCGTTTTCCATCGCGATAAGCGCCTTCGCCGCGATAAGCCCACCAGCGCGAGCGCAGCCCGGGCGCGCTCACCATCGCCGCCACGATTTCGCCATGCAACTCGATTCCCATGAGCGTGCCGAACGTGGGAATGCCGCGCGAAAATTCCTCGGTACCATCAATCGGATCGATGATCATCCGAGCGCGCCCTAAAACATTCGCGGACATCGCATCGCCACCGCCCATTTCTTCCCCCAGCACGTCGAGCGCCTGCCCGCTCGCCGCCACTTTTGCGCGCGCCATTTCCTCCACGGCGCGATCCGCCTCTGTAACCGCGGTCCCGTCGTTTTTGCGGTCAACGCGCAATTCATCCGCGCGAAAATACCGCATGGCGATGGCATCTGCCTCCTCGGCGAGTGCTTCCAAAAGTGCCCCGTATTCATTCCCGTAGCCCATCGATTCTCCCATGCCAAGGCCGGCGTCATGTCCATTTGACTCTCTAGGCCTGCACCCCTAGCATACAAAGTTAGCGCAATGTCTGCTCAAGCCAATACGGGGACGGTGCTGGACCGCATTCTGGAAGCGCGGCGCGCCGAAGTCGAGCACCGTAAACGCGTGCTTCCGGAGGCCGCGCTCAAGTATGGCGCAAAAGCGGCCGAGCCACTGCGCGATTTCTCCGCCGCGCTTTGCCGCGACGGATTGAATGTTCTCGCGGAGCTGAAACCGGCTTCGCCGTCGCGCGGGGTGATTCGCGAACCATTCGAACCGGTCGCGCTGGCGCAGTCCCTCGAATCGGCCGGAGCTTGTGCGCTCTCCGTGCTTACCGAAGGAGAATTCTTTCGCGGCTCACTGAAGAATCTGCGGGATGCCCGCAAGGCGATCCAACTCCCCGTTCTGCGTAAGGATTTCATTTTCGATGCCTGGCAAGTGTGGGAAACACGCGCGAACGACGCCGATAGCTTTCTGCTGATTGTCGCCTCGCTCGGAGACGGGTTGCTTCGCGAGCTGATTGACCTTGGCCGCGAAATGGGCATCGAGCCACTGGTCGAAGTTCACACCGGCGACGAACTCGACCGCGCACTCGCAGCCGGGGCGCGCATTATTGGTGTAAACAATCGCGATTTGAAGACCTTGACCGTTGACGTCAACACCTCGTTCAATTTGATCGGCCGTATTCCCGAAGAGTGCATTGCCGTCAGCGAGTCCGGTCTGCGCACCCACGATGATCTCGTGAAACTTCGCGCCGTCGGTTTTGACGCCTTCCTTGTCGGCACACACCTCATGCTCTCTCCCGATCCGGGCGCGGCCCTTTCCACGCTGCTTGGTTCGCCGGCTGGAACGCTGTAGGTGGCGATGATCCGAATCAAAATCTGCGGTATCACCAATGTGGCCGACGCGCTAGCCGCGATTGACGCCGGCGCGAATCTGCTCGGTTTCAATTTCTACGCCAAGAGCCGGCGCCACATCTCGGAAGAGGATGCCGCAAAGATTCGTCCGCGGCTTCCGAAAAAAGTGGAAGCCGTGGGAATTTTCGTCAACGCTCCACCAGCCGATGCCTCCGCATTGTGCAAGGCGCTAAAGCTCGACGTTGCCCAGCTTCACGGCGACGAATCTCCTGAGACTGTCGCACAAGTAGCTCGAAGCCTCCCAGTTTGGAAGGTGTTTCGTGTCGAGTCCGATTTTCACTTGGGAACTCTCGACGAATACCCCCGGGCGTCCGCCTTTTTGTTTGACGCCGCGCACACCGGCCAATATGGTGGTACGGGGCGCATCACGGATTGGGATGTGGCCCGGCGCGCCGCCCTTAAGCACCGTATTATTTTGGCAGGTGGTCTGAATATCGAAAATGTGGCTGCGGCGGTGCGCATCGTGCGACCCTATGCCGTGGATGTGGCCAGCGGCGTGGAGTCCAGGCCCGGGAAGAAAGATCACGGCCGAATACTTGAATTTATTCAGGAAGTCCGGCGTGGCGAACGGAAGTAAGAGCAAAAATTAGAAATTAGAGAATAGCAATAGAACATGAGCTCGATTCTGCAATCACCTGCGACCGCCCCGGGGCGCTTCGGCCCTTACGGCGGGCGCTACGTGCCGGAAACGCTGATGGTGCCGCTTTTCGAGCTGGAAAGCGCTTATGAAGCGGCGAAGTCGGATTCCTCGTTTCAAACGCGCTTCCAGGATCTTCTGAAGAATTTCGCCGGGCGTCCGACGCCGCTACAGTTTGCTTCGCGCCTCACTGAGAAACTCGGCGGGCCGCGCATTTACCTTAAGCGCGAAGATTTGTTGCACACGGGCGCGCACAAAATCAATAACGCCATTGGCCAAGGGCTGCTGGCCGTAAAAATGGGCAAGCCGCGTATCATTGCGGAAACGGGGGCGGGCCAGCATGGCGTCGCTTCCGCCACCGTCGCCGCGCACCTTGGCGTCGAGTGCGTTGTCTACATGGGCGCGGAAGACATGGCGCGGCAGGCCCTCAACGTCTCGCGCATGCGCATGCTGGGCACGCAAGTCGTCTCGGTGGATTCCGGCAGCCGCACGCTCAAGGATGCAATCAACGAAGCCATGCGCGATTGGGTCACCAATGTCCGCAGCACGCACTATCTGCTTGGCTCCGTGCTCGGCGCGCATCCTTATCCTACGATGGTACGCGATTTTCAGGCGGTCATCGGGCGTGAAGCGCGCGAACAAATCTTGGCAGCTGAAAAACGCTTGCCCACGTATCTTTTCGCTTGTGTAGGTGGTGGTTCAAATTCGATCGGTCTGTTTCATCAATTTCTCCCTGACGCCGAAGTAAAAATGATCGGCATCGAAGCCGGCGGCCGTGGCGGCCAGCTCGGTGAACACGCTGCTCGCCTCGCCGCGCATCAGGGTTTCCGGGGAGCCCGCCCTGGCGTTTTGCAGGGGACTTACACTTACGTTTTGCAAAATGAAGACGGGCAGATTGCCACAACGCATTCGATTTCGGCGGGACTCGACTATCCTGCCATCGGCCCCGAGCACGCCTGGCTGGCCGACCAGCGCCGCGCGGAATACTCCGCGGTTTCCGATCAAGCCGCGCTTGATGCGGCGCGCCTGCTGTCGCGCACCGAGGGCATCATTCCCGCGCTCGAATCCGCTCACGCCATTGCCGGCCTTATCGAACGTCTCCCTCAATTGAAGAAAACGGACCTCGTGATCCTCAACCTCTCCGGCCGCGGCGACAAGGACATGGACACCTACTCGCGCCTGCTCTAATCTTTAAGCTTTCCCGAAATCCAATGCCCGTGGCACTTTCCAACTCGACGCGCATTTCCAAACGATTTGCCGAATTGCGCGTATCGGGCGAGCTTGGCATCGTCGCGTACATCACCGCGGGTGATCCGTCCTTTGACGCCACGCTGAAGTATGTTGTGGCGCTTGCCGAAGCGGGTGCCGACGTCATTGAACTGGGCGTGCCTTTCAGCGACCCGCTTGCTGATGGGCCCACGATTCAGCGCGCCTCCGAGCGCGCTCTCCAAGGCGGCGCAACGCTGGCGGGCGTACTTGATCTCGTCCGCCGCATCCGGCAGTCGTTAGAAGTTCCGCTGGTTCTGTTCAGCTACTACAATCCCATCTTGCAGATGGGCCTCGAAAAATT
Source organism: Candidatus Cybelea sp. (assembly GCA_035510055.1). Lineage (GTDB taxonomy): Bacteria > Acidobacteriota > Terriglobia > Acidiferrales > UBA7541 > Acidiferrum. Next base: position 60,500 of record DATKHV010000088.1, read on the forward strand.
CGCGTCCGCGGCAGAGTCCGCTGGCGCCGATGGAGTTCTCGCGACCGACCTCACGCCGGAAGAGTCCGAAGATTATCGCCGCATCCTTGCCGCGCATCATCTCGATACGATTTTTCTGGGCGCGCCGACTTCCACAGACGAGCGGCTTGCGAAAATCGCCGCTTGCTCATCCGGTTTTCTCTATCTCATCTCGCGCACTGGGGTCACTGGCGCGAAAGACGCGTTGCCCGACGATCTCCCGCTGCTTTTGCGGCGGGCTCGCAGCGCTACACAGCTGCCCATAGCGGTCGGCTTTGGGATTTCACTGCCAGGTCATGTTTCCATTCTTGGCGGCCTCGCGGATGCGGCTGTGGTCGGCTCCGCGCTCGTCTCTGAGATCGAGAAGGCCAAGTCCGTTGAAGCGGGTGCCGCAGCGCTCGGAGAACGCGTCCGCTCATGTAAGGAAGCCGCGCGCCGCGGCCTTTCCCGGCGCGAGGTCGCGCCATGAATTTTAGTGATTGGCGACGCCGCATCGATGAGATTGATAAGAAGCTCGTGGAACTTTTGAACGAACGCTCGCAGTGCGCGCTGGAAATCGGGAAACTTAAACAGGAAGCCCAGATTCCGCTGTACCAGCCGGACCGCGAGAACGAGGTGCTGGAGAACGCCGAACGCAATAATTGCGGTCCACTGACGGACGCCGCGATCCGGCGCTTGTTCGAGCGCATCATTGACGAAGCTCGCGCCGCCGAGCGTAACGCCATGCATTCCGGCGACGGCACGGAAAAGGACAAGAAATAAAGCCGGTCGTTTTCCGGTTATCAAAGAAAAGGTCGAGGGGAACAGAGAGCACTTATGGTCATCGTAATGCAAGAAGGCGCCACTGACGCCCAAATTCAACATGTCATTGACCGCTTGGTCGCCAGCGGTTTCAACGTCCACCGGTCCACCGGCGAATCGCATACCGTGCTCGGCGCCGTCGGCGTTCATCGCGACTTCGATCATCGCGATTTCGAGTTGCTGGATGGCGTGCGCGAGGTCATGCGCATTACCCAGCCTTTTAAATTGGCTAGCCGGCAGTTCCGGCCCGCAGGCACCATCATCGATCTTGGCCGGGGTGTCAAAATTGGAGGCCCCGAAGTGGCTATTGCTGCGGGCCCGTGCTCGGTCGAATCCCGCGAGCAAATCTTTTCTGTTGCTGAGAGTGTTGCAAAAGCCGGGGCCAAGATTTTTCGCGGCGGCGCTTTCAAGCCCCGCACTTCTCCTTATGCGTTCCAGGGCATGGGCGAACCGGGCCTCCAGCTGATGCGCGAAGCTGCGGACAAATTCGGCCTCTTCACCATCAGCGAAGTGATGGACGCGTCGCAAATCCAGATGATGATGTCTTACGTGGACATCTTTCAGGTCGGGGCGCGGAACATGCAGAATTATTATTTGCTTCGCGCGCTGGGTGAAATCCGTAAACCTGTTCTGCTCAAGCGCGGGATGTCCGCAACCATGGAAGAGCTTCTGATGAGCGCGGAATACATCCTCGCCGGCGGAAATTATAATGTCATTCTCTGCGAGCGCGGTATTCGCACGTTTGAAACGTATACGCGCAACACTTTCGACATCGCGGCTATTCCCGTCATTAAGAAACTCTCGCACCTTCCGATGCTTGCTGATCCATCGCATGGCACGGGCCGGCGGGACAAAGTGCCGCCAATGGCGCGCGCCGCCGTCGCTGCCGGCGCGGACGGATTGCTCATCGAGGTTCACAACGACCCCGACCACGCCCTTTCTGACGGCGCGCAATCTCTCGAGCCCGGCCAATTCGCGCAGCTCATGGGGGAACTCCGCATCATCGCCCCCGCCATCGGCCGACGCATCGCGTGACCAATGCCGCCCGGTCATCTCATCTCGCGCGCTGCGATTCTCGGCACCGGACTGATTGGCGGTTCGTTTGCGCTGGCGCTACGCAAATATACGACTGGTATGCGTATCGCCGGATGGGATCGGCCCGAAGTCGTTCGTGAAGCGAAAGATCGCGGGGCAGTGGACGAATCATTTTCTGGCGACTTGGCACCAGCTCTCGATAACGCCGATTTGATCTACCTGGCGCTACCCATTGCCGCGACCATTGATCTTCTTCCGGAAATCGCGCGCCACGCTCCTTCTCATGCGCTCGTCACCGACGCTTGCAGCACCAAAGTGCGAATCGCTCAAGCCGCCGGCGAACTCTTCCCACCCGAAAAGGGGCCACTGTTCCTAGGTGGGCACCCGATGGCTGGCCGGGAACTCCCCGGAATCGCGCATGCTGACGCCGATCTTTTTCGCGAGAATACTTACGCCTTGATCGCCAACTCTGAAAAGCCCGTCGTGGCCGGTCTTCCGACCCGTTCTTCTACCACTGCTAATGAGCCCGCTATGTCCCGGGATCCTCGCATTTCCGCTTTCGTCAAAATTCTAGAAAAAATCGGCGCACGGCCGCTTTGGCTGGGCGCCCCGCAACATGATTACGCCGTCGGTCTCACTTCGCATCTGCCGCAACTCGCGGCCGTGGCACTCGCTGTATTTCTCTACGACCGACTGGACGAAAACGGTCTCCCCATCACGCTCGCCGGCCCGGGGTTGCGCGATTCGCTGCGCCTCGCCGGCAGCCCGTACTCTACGTGGCGCGATATCGTCCTCACGAACCAGGAGGTTCTCTCCGCGGCGCTGGATCTCTTCGCCCGGCGGCTAGACGATCTTCGCGAGAAGCTGGCTTCGCGCGAACTTGAAGGCGACTTCGAGGCCGCCAACGAACTCTACAGACTTCTGCGATCGCTGTAGCGGCTTATTTCCGCCGCCGCCTAATCCGCGAAGCTAGTTTCCTCCACAGCTACCAGGCGCTTAGCACACCGTCGGCATTGGTGAAAAAGGAAAACTGGTTTCATTCTCCTCGTTGGTCACCCGTCTTACGACGGGCGCGCTTCAAACGGCTTCCTGCCCCCATAGCGGATGAAGTAGACTTTCCTGAATACTTCGGAGCACCGCATGGATAAACGCATCGCTGCCGCTGACACCGCCATCGAAAAGCTTACTGACGGCGCCACGATTCTTATGGGCGGCTTTGGCCTTTGCGGAATTCCGGAAAACCTCATCGCTGCTGTCCGCCGCAAAGGCACTAAGAACCTGACCATAGTCAGCAACAATGCCGGGGTAGACGGTTTCGGCATCGGGGTCTTGCTCCAGCAGCGTCAGGTCAAGAAAATGATCTCGACCTACGTTGGTGAAAATAAACTCTTCGAGCAGCTGGTCCTGAGCGGCGAATTGCAAGTCGAATTGAATCCCCAGGGCACGTTGAGCGAACGGCTGCGCGCCGGAGGTGCGGGCATCCCCGCGTTTTACACGGCCACCGGCTACGGCACGATGGTCGCCGAAGGAAAGGAAATCCGAGAGTTCGATGGCCGCCATTACGTTATGGAACGCGCCATCCGCGGCGATTTCGCTTTTATCAAAGCCTGGAAAGGCGACCGCTGGGGCAACCTCATTTATCGCAAGACCGCACGCAACTTCAATCCCATGATGGCCACCGCCGCTGATTACGTCATCGCCGAGGTCGAAGAGCTCGTCGAGCTTGGCCAACTCGACCCCAATCAAGTGCATACGCCCGGCATTTTCATTGACGCGATTTTCAAGGGTGAAAACTACCAGAAACGCATTGAGCGGAAAACCACGAGGCGGCCTTAAAATGTTTTTCTATCTTTGCCCAGGTTTTGTGGCATTGGGGGCCGCGATTTACGAACTCCTTTCTGGGAAATCGATACCTTCGTTGTACAGGAAGGCATCGCGCGAGTTTCGCCCTTTTTTTGTATTGGCTCCGAATCGTCGGGAAAATACCGGCTAGGTCTGGCGATCTTCTATTTGGCCAATCGCCATCTTTTGCCCGGACTTATAGGAGGCGCATCAATGAATACGTTCTGGTTTACATTAAATTCGCGGATATAGGGCGAGTTCCTCAATAACACTAAAGCGGGATGGTGGGGAGTTCGTTGATGCTGACCGAAGAACAAAAGCGCGAACGCTTGGCCCGCCGCAACTTGATGGCGATGATATTTTCGTTATGGTTCCTGCCGGCGCTGGCTGTTGGTCGCCCTGTCAATTTGCCCGGCAACGCCGCGGAGTTCGATGGTGCACGCGCCTACGAGCACGTCCGTCGCCTTGTGGAGATCGGACCAAGGCCGCCGGCATCTGACGGAATTCATCGCGCGCACGCCTATATCATTGGCCAACTGAAGAGCTATGGCTGCCCCGTCGAAGAGCACGACTTTCACGCTGCGACGGTACTCGGCGATCTGGCAATGAAAAACATCGTGGTCAAACTTCCTGGCACGAGCTCCGGCATCATTCTCTACGCCACGCATTACGATACCGTTCGCATTCCCAACTTCGTGGGTGCAGACGACGGCGGCTCGGGCACGGGGACCATCCTCGAGCTGGCACGCTTGTTCTGCGCGCGAGAAAATTCTCTCAATGTATGGATTGTTTTCTTCGATGGCGAAGAAGCGCAAGGCAATTGGCCGGATGGCGCCAGCATTCAATGGAAAAGCGACAATAGCAACAACACTTTCGGCAGCCGTGAAATGGCCGCTCAAATGGCGCTCTCCGGCGAACTGAAACGCCTCAAAGCCATGATCCTCGCCGATATGATTGGTCCAGTGAACGTCAGAATCACGCGTGACACCGGGTCGACTCGCTGGCTCACCGATTTCATCTGGGAAACCGCGGCTCAGCTCGGTTACAAAAACAATTTCGTCAACGAAGACTATGCCGTAGGCGGCGACGATCATTTCTCGTTCATCCGCCGGGGCATGGCCGGCTGCGACCTCATCGATTTTTCCGTCCGCGACACCTACTGGCACACGCCGCAGGACACGCTCGACAAAGTCGATCCCCAAAGCCTGGCTATCGTCGGCCGCGTGCTGGCCGCGACTTTGCCGCGCTTTGAGAAAAAGTTCCGCTGAAGTGATAGTGGCGAGTCTTTAGAGCCGTGATTTTGCTTTTGACTGTACACTGTCCACGGTGACTTTTTTATGGCCCTGACCGAAGAGCAGAAGCGCGAACGCATTGCCCGCCGCATCGCTTGCGAACTGCGCGACGGCTACTACGTCAACCTAGGAATTGGCATGCCGACGCTCGTCGCCAACTACCTCCCCAAAGGTATGGACGTCATTTTGCAATCCGAAAACGGCATGCTCGGCGTCGGCCCTTATCCGCTTGAGTCCGAAGTCGATCCCGATCTCATCAACGCGGGCAAAGAAACCGTCACCGAGCTTCTTGGCAGCGCGTATTTCTCTTCCGCCGATTCCTTCGCTATGATTCGCGGTGGCCACGTCGACCTCACCGTTCTCGGCGCGCTACAGGTCGATGAAAAGGGAACGCTCGCCAACTGGGCCATTCCCGGTAAAATGCTGAAAGGCATGGGTGGCGCCATGGACCTCGTCGCTGGCGCCAAGCGTGTCTTCATCGCCATGGAACACGCCACGCGTGACAATAAGCCCAAAATTCTTAAAAAATGTTCGCTCCCGCTCACCGGCGTTGAAGTCGTCGACCATATCGTCACCGAACTCGCGGTCATCGACGTCACTCCGGATGGTTTGCTCTTGCGCGAACTGGCTTCCGACGCCACCCTCGAACAAGTTCAGTTACTCACCGAGCCAAAACTACTTCTTCCTCCTGGCGGCCCTAAACCCATGACCGCGTAAGACTCCAACGTGTGAGCGAAGGTGTGCCACATGAAAGCCAAGACGAAAGCTGCCAAAGCAAAATCCAAGCGCCCGAAGATGCCCAAGTTTTTCGTCATCGACGACGAGATGAAAGAACTTTCGGCCATGCTCGAACAGGAAGTTTCGGACTGGCCCGGCATCTCTAAGAAGCCCATGTTTGGGTATCAAGGTCTTTACCGCGGCGGAAAAATCTTTGCGGCTCTCCCGCGTTCCCGCGCTATGCGGTCGCCAAGATCCATCATGCTCAAGTTGGCGTCCGCATCTCCGACCATTCTGGAGTCCGCAAAAAAAGATTCCCGAGTGAGCAGTGTTTCCGGCATGACCGGCGCAGGATGGGTTTTCTTTGAGCTGGAGGAAGCTTCGGCAACGAAGGAGGCCCTTGGTTGGCTCAACCGAGCTTACGAAGCAGCCAAAAAATAGCCGCCTCATCGCCTACAAAAGTTACTTCGCTTCAGGCGTGAAACTGCTGAGGTGCCTCGCGGTAGTGAACGAATAGTGGAAACCGGATGCCACGCTCAAGACCGTAACGGTGTAAATGAAGATGTGGTTGAGAACGCTGATGTGGTATTTGGAATACGCCGCACCTAAAACGACGAGGAAGACGAGGATAATCTCCGTGGCAGTGGTGAGCTTGCCATAAATGCTGGGGGGAAATGGCCGGTAGCCGTAGGTCAGGAGAATCACCACGGCGACGATCAGGATTAGCACGTCGCGGCTTAGAACAAGGATCGTGAGCCACCAGGCAAGCTGCTTCTTGAACGCCAGAATGAGGAAAGAGGAAGAGAGTAGAAGTTTGTCAGCGATGGGGTCGAGATAAGCGCCCAGGGCGGATCGCTGATTCAGGCTGCGTGCCAGTAAACCGTCAAAACCATCGGAAAGTCCGGAGAAGACAAGCACCAGAAGAGCCCAGCGGTAACGATCGTAGGCGATGAGAATGAGGAAAATCGGCAGAAAGCCCAGACGCAGAAGCGTGATTTGATTGGGAACCGTCCAGATGCGGCCTTTCATTGTGATTCAGGATAACGCAATTCAGGCGAATTGCGCGAGATAGTCGGAGAGTGTGCGTCCTACTTTGCGCGCGAAAAGCTCGTTCATCGAGGGGATGGACCCGGAAGGCTCGTCGAGCGAGATGCGCTCGACGCGGTTCATGGGGAAGAAAATCGTCGGCAAGCCCATGCGTTCGCCGTCCGGCTCGTTGATCTGCCGGATGAAGTGATCAAAGGAATTTAAATCGATGCCTCGAAGCGTAATGCCCGAAGGGACGATGGCCAGGAGTTCGCCCCACACTTTTTCCTTGGGCGTGTGCAGGCTGACGACGACGATGGAGTGCGGGTCCATGAGTTAGGAGCGAACTCTCCCCCTACAGAGTACAGGAACTAGGGTCCGATGGGGGATGAGTTGCCCAAACTGCGGCTATGTGCCGGTCCACGCTTGGAGAGGCACTCTGCTGCGAAAACGGCGTGGGATCGTGATAGTGCACAAGCATTAACACAAAACTCGCGACAATGGCGAGGCCCGCAAGCCAACCCAAGAGGTAGGCGATCCGGCGTTCATTCGCGCTATTCGGTTGCCGATCGGCAAACAATTTTCCCAACAGGAATCCTGCTGCCAAGCCGCCGCCATGGGCCCAATTGTCCATTGCCATGAAACCAGAAAACCCAAGCACGAACAGAATGACCACCGAACTGATCAGTCGCGAACGCAGATCGTGCATGTAAGCGCCACCACGCTTGGTGGTGATTGCCAGCATCAATCCGACGAGTCCAAGGAGCGCGCTGCTCGCTCCTAGTGAGAAATGTCCAGTAAACGCGCTCACCAAAAATCCAAACGCGCCGGTGAGCACATAGAGAAACAGATAGCGTGCTGAGCCATAAACCTCTTCCAGTGCCGGACCAAGTTGCATTAACGCCATCATATTGAACCCGATGTGGATTAGCCCGCCGTGCAGAAACATGGCGGTCACCAGCCTCCACCACTCATTCCCATAGAAAATCGGTAGGCCATAGCTAGCGCCTAGACGGTATTGTGGTTCACCGACCAATCCCCACAATATGGTTAAGCCCCCTCCCTTGCCGATGGCGGCGTATGCAAACCAGCTGACTCCCAGCATCACAAAGTTTGCGATCAAAAGAGCTGAGGTCGCGGGGGCTTCGTGCTCGCCGAGTATTCCGGAGAGGCTTTTGCTCAAAGCAGCAAGAGAGAATCGCAGGTTCGCGCCGCACTCGTGGCAGCGTGTGGCATTAATTCCAACCAAGGCATTGCAGGCCGGACATATTTTCGGACGCGGCTGCCGCTCGCCGCCGCCAAAAAATCCGCGCAGGGCATTTCTCCACCTCTCCACGCGCCACTGCCAACGATAGGGAAGCGCCAATTCTCCTCCTTGCGGCCCGCACACCGCGTTCCTATAATACCCAAGTCGCCTCGCTTCTTCTTGATCTGGCGATTTTTTGCAGAGAGAGCCCGGCTGCTATGGACAAATTCGAAGAGTTCGGCAAGCGTATTGATGAAGAATTCGCGCGGCTCAAAGGGATAAAGAATTTCGAGGATTTTGGCAAGCGCGTGGATGAAGAACTCGAGCGCGTGAGAAGTTTCGTGAAGGAAGAAGTCGCGCCGGAAACGGAAAAACGCACCGCGCAGTTTTTGCGCGAAGTCTCCGAAAAGCTCAGCGAAGCCGCCGCGTGGATCGAAGCGCGCAATGCCGGACGCAATTCGCAGAATCCGCCATCTCCATGAAGCGGGCGGCCTTTTGAACAATTCACCCGGAACAGCTTTCGTCAGCCGCGTTACGCGTAGCCGAGTTCGAGGGCCGCAATCTGCTTCTCTCAAGCGTTTTTCATCTTCGGCATACTCTCCTCTCTGTGCGCTTTGTGCTCTCTCGGTCCTCTGTGTAAATTCTTTTGGTTGTGCGTCACGCTCTCCGATCGCCGACCGCCGCCAGCCGGCTCCTGCCCAGCCCGCGGAGACTCCGCCCGCAAGCGCGGAAGCCGCGAAGCGCTCCACTGACGTGCCGGAAACGCCGGCAACTCCACCGGCAGTGGCGCCTGCTCCGAATCGCAGCAAGTCCGCTTCCGCGCGCGCTCCTTCCGGTTATACGGAAGAAGGCAACGCCTCGTGGTACGGCGTGCCTTTTCACGGACGGCAAGCTTCGAACGGCGAAATCTACGATATGTACAAACTCACTGCCGCGCACCGCACGCTGCCCTTTGAAACGATGGTTCGCGTCACGAACCTGGCCAACGGCAAGTCCACGGTCGTTCGCATCACCGATCGCGGCCCTTTTGTGGACAATCGCATCATTGACCTCTCTCTGGCCGCCGCCCGGGAAGTGGATTCGGTTGGCGCCGGAGTCGTGCCAGTGCGCGTGGAAGTTCTTTCGCCGGGCGTGGATCCGACCGCTGGCTTTTTCACCGTGCAGGTTGGCGCTTTCCGCGAGCGCGGCAATGCTGAGCGGCTCCGCGACCGCCTTAAAAATTCCTACTCGCCCATTTTCATTCAACAATATGATTCTCCCGACGGTCTGTATTTTCGCGTACGCGTCGGCAAGATTTCCGGCGAAGACGCGGCGCGCAACTTTGGCGAGCAGCTCCGCGGCCGGGAAGGTTTTACTCCATTTGTCACGCGTCTTGACGAAAGCACTCCGGCAGGAGGGAACCGATGAGCGCTGACTGTTTGTTCTGCAAAATCGCCGCGAAGAAGATTCCATCAAAGATCGTCTACGAAGATCCTGACGTTTTCGCCTTCGAGGACATCAGCCCGCAAGCCCCCACGCACGTCCTGATTTGCCCGCGGAAACATTTTGCGTCGCTGACGGAAGCTTCCACCGATGATCAAGCCGTCCTTGGCAAACTGCAACTCGTCGCCGCGCAGCTCGCGCGTGAACGCAACCTCCTGCAAGGCTACCGTACCGTCCTAAACAACGGCAGTGGCGCGGGCCAGTCCGTGTTCCACCTCCATTTGCACTTGCTCGGCGGGCGTAATTTCCGCTGGCCCCCGGGGTAAGCAAGCCGCGGCTCCTGTAATCTGAACAGGGAAGGAGCAAAAACCACGCTATGGGCCCGATGCCCTTTGAGGAGAAGGCTGCTTGGGCATATGCGCGACGGAAGGCAAAGCGCTCCCTCCGGCTTCCGGACACCATGCAACTGGCGTGCGCCGCAACGGCAGGAACGGATCTGTTTATTACCAACGATGCGCGGTTGCCCTCGAAGCAGGTTCCGGGGATTCAGTTTATCGTTCCGCTCGATCGCTTGCCGTTCTAGGATGCGACAGGTGTAGAGCCGATGAAGAAAAACGCCGGGGGAAGCAAATGCTTCGCTCGGCGTTTTTCATTTCACTGGCGAGTGCCACTAGACATCGCGAATTTCAGTGCAAGCCGAAATACTCGACGTGGACGTAGCGGCCGAGGCGGGCGTTGAAGAGCAAGTACCAGCCGGGATGATGATCGTCGTCGTAAACGTATACGCGGTCGTGGTCCCATTGCCAATCGCGGCAGCGGTCAACGTCGTAGGAAGCAACCACCCAGCTCGAATTGTCGTATAGCTCCACGCGGCGCGTCCGGAAGTCCATCCGTCGGGCGATGAAGTCACTTTTCACATGCTCGTAGCGCCCGTGCGGATAAGCCCGGCCCGGCTGGACGCGGTCGTGCTCGGAATCCCAGTTGGCGTGCGGGTTGTGAGGATTGTCCCAGCCCTTGTGATTGCCATTGTCATGGCGGTCGCTGCCGCGATCTTCCTTCTTATCTTGGCCTTTGTGTTTTCCGTTGTCGTGGCGGTCGTCGCGGTCTTGAGGCTGTAGAGCAGAAGAAATTGTTGCTGCCAAGGCCACAAACAATATACCCATTAAAATTTTGCGCATAAATGATCTCTCCAAGAAGTGCGTTGCCGGCCGGTCATCTTAGCTGACTTCCCCATGCTGATCCGCTAGGGCATTCCGCAGGCGAGTGGGTGCCTGCCTTTATTTTCGTCCTTTTAGGGGAAGCGCTTCGATCGTTGTGACCTCCGCGTTCCACACTAGGTACGCCCCGCGTCCGGGTCGAAACACACCATCGGCAGCTGCGGCCAGCTTGGTGCTGCTGCGCATCTACTTTCATGGCTTTCCTTCGTTCACCTCCATTCGGCCTTATAATCCCGCTGACCCGGAGGTGACCGTGCTGAAACGACTTGTCTCTCTCGCTTTGCTGGCCTTTGTAGTCTGGGCTTCTAAACCGTCTTGGGCGCGGCAAGTTACTCAAGAAAAAACAGACAACGTTCCTCAGGAGAAAGAGCAAGCCTTGTGGCAAAAGCTGGAGGCGACCATCAGCGGCGTGGACCATAATCTTGATGGGATGCTCGGCGTCGCCATCGTTGATCTAACAACCGGACAAAGTTATTTTCTCCATGCTGATGAAGTGCTTCCCACAGCCAGCTCTATCAAGATTGCCGTACTCGCGGAGCTCTACCGCCAGGCGCAGCAAGGCAAAATCAAGCTTGCAGACCTCTACACTCTCGAATCGTCCGATCTTGTTGGCGGGAGCGGCATTGCCAACGCGCTAACTCCCGGGGTCACGCGGTTGACGATCCGTGACGTGGCCGCGCTGATGATTTCCGTGAGCGACAACTCCGCCACCAATATCATCATCGACCACATCGGCATGGAAAACGTGAACGCCCTTCTCGATTCGCTCGGCCTGACGCACACGCGCCTCCGGCGGAAGATGATGGATGTCAAAGCCGCCGCGGAAGGCCGCGAGAACATCGCCACGCCGCGGGAGATGGCGGCGCTGCTGGAAGATTTGTACCGCGGTAAAGTCCTGAATAAACAGATGACCGCCGATTTCTTTGACCTTCTCAGCGTCCACAAGGAAAGCTACATCCCCCGGGAATTGCCCGAAGATCTGCGCGTTGCCAATAAACCCGGGGAGCTTGAAGGCGTGCGCAATGACTCCGGCATTGTTTTCACCGGCAATCGACCTTTCGCCATCAGCGTGATGACCACTTATTTGCGACGGGAAAAAGACGGCGGAGACGCGATCGTGCGGATTGCCACGGCCGCTTACCAAATGTTTGACCGCCTCAGTCGCGCTTCGCAATATGGCCGGGTCGTTTCGGCACACGACACGGGGAATCCCTAAGAAAATTCCAATCTGACGAGGAATGATTAGCAGATGCTTGCGCAAAGAAAAGGACCTTGGTGGTAGGAAGCCGATCCAGTGGCAAGACCTCTTCCTGAACCTGCCTGCGCCAGCTTATTACGCGACGGGGCTGGCGATGGCCATCGGCCTGATTGGCCTCAGCTGGAAAATGGGGCACTCCAGAAAATGGCACAAACCGGCGGCCATTCCGCAACTGCTGGCGATTGCCGGCTACCCCTACGGCTTCAAGACCAATCTATAGTGATGAAATGGATGGGTGGTGGTTTGACTTTGCGAAAAATATTTTGCATCGGCAGCCGGAGTTGCTCGAGAACCACGCAAGTTGATGCCCAAGGCACCTGGTAAGACTTGCGACGCCTCAGGGAGCCACAACATCCTTCCACTTCGGCTTTACCTGAACCGCAGAGAGGCTAGACGCATCCCAGCCTCCACCCAAAGCTTTAATGAGGAGCACGCTGGTCACGAGCCTTTGTCCATGAATCACGGCGAGTTCCTGTTCATTGTTCAGCAGATTTTGCTGGGCGTTGACGACATCCAGGTAATTCACGAGGCCACCGGTGTAGCGGCTGCTGGCGATATCCAGGGTGCGCCGAGCCGAATCAACCGCTTGCTGCTGCGCCTGACCCGCTCGTTCCAGGACGCTCAAGCCGGTTACGTCGTCCTGCACTTCACGGAAAGCGTTTAGAACGCTGTCGCGATAGGAAGCCAGGCTGGCGTCGTAGCCTGCTTTGGCGAATTGCACTTGCGCGCGCCGCGACCCGCCCGTGAAAATGCTTTCCGCAACGTTTGCGCCGACCGCCCAGAACGTGCTCTGGACGTTCATCAGCTTGGCGATGTCGGCGGCTTGCCACCCGCTATTCCCAAAAAGATTGAGGGAAGGAAAATAAGCGGCGCGTGCAATTCCGATTTGCGCGTTAGCTACAGCCATCTGCCGCTCGGCTTCCGCGACGTCCGGCCGGCGCTCCAGCAGATCGGAAGGCAACCCGGCATCGACGTCCGGCGGCGCATCCTTCAATTCGCCCAGTGGAAGATGAAAGTCCGGCGCAGGCTTTCCCACCAGAACGGCGATAGCGTCCTCGAACTGTTTTCTTTGCTGCTCGAGCAGTATGGCTTGCGTCCGCGTGGTATTTAAAAGGGTTTCTTCTTCCGCGACGTCCAGCCCCGAGGCCACGCCGCCTTTGTGGCGGGAATCCACCAATTGCAGACCCTTTTCGAGCGTCTCCACCGTGCGGTTCAAAATTCCGAGCTCGCTATCGAGTTGCCGCAGGGTGAAATAATCGCCGGCGAGCTCCGCGGTGATCACCAACCGCACGTTTTCGAGATCGGCCGCGCCTGCCTGGTAGGAAGCTTGAGCGGCCTCAATGCTTCGCCGGCGTCGTCCAAACAAATCCACTTCGTAACCGGCTGTGAAGGGCAGGGTGAAAACGTTTTGACTCACCGCCGAGATCACGGGAATCGCGCTGTTGGGCGGGCGATTTCCGGAGATACGTTGCCGCTCCGCCTGCGGCGCCACTGCTAGATTTGGGAATTGCGTGGCGATCTGTACAGCAGCTGATGCCCGCGCTTGTTCCAGCCGCGCTACGGAAACCTTAATGGTTTGATTGGCGTCGAGCGCCTGTTTCTCAAGCGCGCTCAATTCGTCGTCGTGAAATACACCCCACCATTCGCCCTTGGCAACAGCGTCCTTGGGCGTACTTTCGCGCCAGGGCTCCGAGACGTCCCACTTTGCGGGCACCGGCGCCGTGACACGCTGATAATTTGGCCCCACCGTGCAACCGCCGATGAGGAGACCGATACCCAGCCCAGTCAGGGCGCGAAATTGCCTGATGCGATGCATTACTGTTTCTTGGCCGCCGGCGCGGAGTTTGGCTGAGCAGCGGGCTGGCTCGGTGGACGGTTCATGGCCATTTCTTTGACGTGGACTTCCTGGCCTTCCTCGAGGGAATCCGCGGGATTCAGCACGATCCAATCGCTGGCTTCGAGACCTTGCAGCACTTCCAGAGTGGTGCCGTAGTCACGACCCACGGTGATCGGTTTGAGATGCGTCCGATGATTCGCGTCCACCACCACCGCGCGGAGTCCTTCCGAGCGAAATAGCAGCGCATTCACGGGCACGGCTAGCCGGGCCCCGGTCACCTTCACTTGCAAATGTGCTTGGGCGTAGCCGCCGGGAAGCAGCGCGCCATTGTGGTTCGGAACGTCCACTTCGGTGAGCAGGGTGCGCGTGCCCGGGTCGATGGCCTCCGCAGTGCGCACCACCTTGCCTTGGAATTTCCGGCCCGGATACTGGGTGAGTTCCAAGAAAGCGCCGAGCCCCGCACGGATTGAGGGTGCGTAAGCTTCCGGCACGCTGACATAAACGCGAAGGGGGTCTGTCTGCGCGAGGCTGAAGAGCTGTTGCGAAGCGCCACCGTTACCGGCGTTGATCAGCGTCCCCGTATCCACATTGCGCCGGGTGATGACGCCGTTGAAGGGTGCATAAATGTGCTTGAAGGATTCCAAATCTTCGAGCCGGTGCACGTTGGCTTCCGCGGATTTTACATTGGCGATTTTGGCTTCCAGGTCGCCCATCGCGTTGTCAACTTCTTGCTTGGATACGCCATCGGTCTTGATGAGTTCCTGGTAACGCGCGGCCGTGATCTTGGACAGGTTGCCGTTGGCCTGCGCGGTATTCAGATCCGCGCGCGCCTGGGACAATTGCTGATCCACTTCCGGCGTGTCAATATCGGCGAGCAGTTCACCTTGCTGGACCCTGCTCCCGATGTCGTGGTACCACTTTTTCAAATAGCCGTTGGTGCGAGCATAGATGGGCGATTCGACATAGGCCTGCATCGCGCCCGGCAGGACGAGATCTTCCTCGGAGGATTCCACCGCGGCATGCATTACCGCCACGGTTGGAATCGCCAGCGTCTCGGTTTCCTCGGCAAGCGCCTGATATTGGGCGCGCCGCTCGAAAAGCGTTACGGCCCCCAACAGCACCAGCACTAGCACCACGACAAAGAGAATCTTGAACACCCGGCTTCCCTTTGGCCTGGCTTGCTCTTGTTCCGCAGGATCCATCTGTACTCCAGTCTCCATCATTACCCCATCCCCGCTTTCAGTTCCAGAAAGAAAAATCTTACACCGTCGCCGGCGAAGGCGACCCCCGCTGCGCCGACCGTCGCGCCCGGCGTCCGTGAATCATCGAGAACACGCAAGGCACAAAGAAAAGCGTGGCAAAGGTCGCAAAAACCAGCCCGCCAATGACCGCGCGGCCCAGAGGTGCGTTCTGCTCGCCACCCTCGCCAAGTCCCACGGCCATGGGCACCATTCCTATGATCATGGCGAGAGCGGTCATTAGTACCGGACGGATGCGCACAAAACCTGCTTCAATCGCGGCATCCCGCGCGCTCTTGCCCTCCTCGAGTTGTTCGCGCGCGAAGGAAACCATCAAGATGCTGTTCGCCGTGGCCACGCCCATGCACATGATTGCGCCGGTCAGCGAAGGCACATTCAGCGTCGTATGCGTCAGCAGCAGCGTCCAGCAAATGCCGGCGAGCGCGCCGGGCAGCGCCGTAATAATAATGAATGGATCGAGCCAAGACTGAAAATTAACGACGATCAGAAGATAAGCAAGGACGATCGCGCCTATTAGCCCAAAACCCAGGCCTGCGAAGGAACTCTTCATGGTTTGGACCTGGCCGCGAATCACGATGTGGCTGCCCTTTGGCAAATCCTTTTCGATTTCCCGGACGCGCTTTTCCACCACGTCAGCGACGCCGCCGAGGTCGCGGCCATCCACGGATGCATAGACGTTGATCATCGGTTGCGTGGTGTAATGCGACACTTCGGCCGGGCGAGCGGTCGTCGAGGTAGTGACCAGATTTCCCAGAATCTGCGGCGCTGAACCCGCCATGCTGCCGCTGATGGGCGTATTTTGCAGCGCCTGGTAAGAGTCCACGCGATACTGCGGTTCCTGCACGGCGACGGTGTACTCCACCCCGTTTTTCGGATCAAGCCAGAAAGCCGGCGAAGTCTGGAAACTGGAGCTGAGCGAGACAAGCACATTTTGCGCCACGTCGCGGGACTGCATGCCAACGGACTGGGCGCGGGCCCGGTCGATATCCATATAGAGCGTGGGGTTATCAAAGGCTTGCTGCACATGGACATCCACCGCGCCGGGGATATGGCGAAACTCGCTGGCAAGTTTTTCACCGATCAAATAATTTCCGCGCTGGTTCATGCCCGTTACTTCCACGTCGATGGGCGCCGGCGTGCCGAAATTCAAGATTTGCGTCACGATGTCCGCCGGCTGAAAGAAAAACTGCACGCCGGGAAAACGCTGCGGAAGCATCTCACGCAGATCATTGATGTACGCCGAGGTGGGCTTGCCGCGCGTTTCTTTCAGCTGCACCAGGATTTCCGCGTCCGAGCTCCCGATAGTGCCGGCGTTGCTGTAGGTTAAGTTGATGCCGCTGTAAGGCAAGCCGATATTGTCAAGAACGGTGGTGAGTTCGTCCTTCGGAATGGTGTCGCGGATGACGCCATTAACCTGGTCGGCCAGGCGTGCTGTTTCCTCTATGCGCAGGCCGGTGCGGGCGCGCATGTGCAGCCGAATCTGCCCGGCGTCCACCTTCGGGAAGAAATCGCGTCCGAGGACGCCGACGAGCAGGACCGACAAGACGCAGAAAAGCAGGAAGCAGCCAGAGAAGAGCCTCGGCGAGCCCAGAGCCGCGCCCAGCGCCCCGCGGTAGCCTTCCCGGAACCTTTCAAAATTCCGCTCGAAACCTTGTTGATAGCGGCGGAAAAAGCCCATCTTTTCCCCGAGGTGCTCTTCGGCGTGATATTCGTCCTCTGAACTCAGCAGATACATCGCCAGCGTCGGCACGATCGTGCGCGACCACATGTAGGAGGCCAGCATCGCGAAGCTGACGGCTTCTGCCAGCGGCACGAACAGGAATTTCGCAACCCCGGAGAGAAAAAACATGGGGATGAAGACGATGCAGATGCACAGCGTGGAGACAAATGCCGGCACCGCAATCTGCTGCGCGCCGTCCAGAATCGCTTGCACGGTTTCCTTCCCCATGGCCAGGTTGCGATTGATGTTTTCGATTTCCACCGTGGCGTCGTCAACCAGGATGCCCACCGCCAGCGCCAGGCCTCCGAGCGTCATGATGTTAATCGTCTGGCCCAGCGCGCTCAGGCAAAGAATGCTGACGAGAATGGACAAGGGAATCGAAATGGCGATGATCAGCGTGCTTTTCCAGTTTCCCAGGAAGAGCAGGATCATGATGGCGGTGAGGCAGGCGGCGATCATCGCCTCGCGCAATACCCCTTGAATGGCCGCGCGGACGAAGAGTGACTGATCGAAGAAGGTGGTCAGGTTCAGGCCATCGGGCAGAGACGGTTTGTAATCTTCGAGGGTTTGCTTGACGCGGTCGACGATGGAAAGCGTGGAGGCGTTGCCCGTCTTGTAGACGCTCATCAGCACGCCGCGTTTGCCGTTGGCCATAACGACGTTGGTCTGGGGAGAGAAGCCATCCCGGACATGGGCCACGTCTCGCATATAAATGGTGGAACCATTTACGGTTTTGACGGGAAGATCATTAAGTTCGGCAACGGTTCGAGGACTGCCATTCATCTCGACGTTATATTCGAGGGCGCCCAATTTCGCAGTGCCGGTGGGGAGAATCAGATTTTGTGTGTTAACCGCATTCACGATATCGACGGGGGAAAGGCCTTTCGCCTGCAGCGCTGCGGAGTCAATATCGACCGAGATCAAGCGCGATTTACCGCCGTAAGGAAAGGGCATGGAAGCGCCCTGAACGGTTGCCAGTTGGGTGCGGATGAAGTTGTTGGCGTAGTCAAAGATCTGCTGTTCGCTGAGGCGATCGCTGGTGAGGCCGATTTGCAGT
>DATKHV010000089.1:0-16113 GCA_035510055.1 Candidatus Cybelea sp.
CTTTCGCCACTCTTTTCTCATCAACAACTTACAACGAAGGACTAACCGCTTCAAGCGATGGGCAGGTAATTCAACAGGTCAAGAAAAGGCGGCGCGATCCCCTGCGTGCGCAGGAGCACGCTAACCTGTGCCACATGTCGCGCCTCGTGAATGATCAGGTTCCATAACAGGCCATCCACCGTATAGCGCTTTCCTGGCCTGTCGTGGACACTTACTATCCGTTTCAACTCGTCGTCCGTTACCGTGGGGAGGTACGCGAGGGTGCATTTCTCCACAAGCCCCCAGTAGTCCAGCAGCGTCTCGACCGGGAAGCCCGCATAAATTGGGCCGCCCGGCGTATCCTTCAAGGCCGGAATCGTCTGCCGCACCGGCTGTTCGCGTAGGATCTCCTCCTGCAGCCAGAAGTCCTCCGTGACGGCTACGTGAAACACGAGGTCCTTGATACAGTGAAACCGCTCACCGCTCAGCAACGGGCGCGATAAGACCTCGTCCGGCACGCGCTCCAGCATGGCCCACAAGTCCCGGCGAGCGCGAACGAGGTAATCGTAGGCTTCAGAAATGTTCATTCGTCCCCCATCGAGGGCCGGCAAACTCCATCCTTTCGGCATTTCCCGCGATCATTAGAATTACTCGCTGAATAACGATTGACGTTAACTATAAAGCTCGTTCGGGGGCGGTCGAGGTTATGGTTAACCAAGCGCTAAGTTTTTCCCCAACTTGCAACTTTAAACTTTCAACCTTCAACCACTTCCTCACAAGTTCCTTGCCTCTTACTTCGCTATCTCATTGCTTCGCGACTGTCGCCGTCCCGCCCGGCCATCGCAGTACAGTTCCCGCACCGGCGGCTTCTTTAGGAGCGTAGCCCATTCCAATGATGCGCGTAGGGTCCCAGATCCTGGCGGCGCGCGTGACGTAGCCGACGTCGTGGTCCTCCAAGGTGAGCGGCGTTTCCGGTTCAGGAACGACGTCGCCGGAAAAAACCAGCTGGACACGCTGCCGGTTCACGTGGCCGCGTGAGCGCACCCGCTCCACGATCTCCTGGCCCGTGTAGCACCCTTTGGTGTAGCTGATGTGGCTGTCCTGCAACCTGGCTTCGTGCGGGATTTGTTTTTCGCCAAAGTCATACCCGAACCACGGCGCGCCTTGCGCCAGCCGAGTTCCGCTCAGCGCGGCGTAGCCCATCGGCCCCCCGTCGTGCCAACGCACCGCATCCAGAAGAATCTGCCAAAGCTCCGGCAACTTTTCGCTGGCCGCGAAGAACTCCGCGCCGGGGACTCCTCCGGGAGAGCGCTTGGTAATCCAGCAGGGAAGCGATCCCACTTTTCCAGCATGAGTGGAGAGTTCTTCAAACCTCGCGAGGTCGGCGCGAGAAACTTCTTTGACAAGTGCGGCAGCCTTCGGACCTTCGAGCGCCAACGTGCCGTAACGCGGCGTCTCGTCGGTCAGCGTCACGTCGTCCATGATGATGTATTTCTCCAGCCATTCGATCAGCCGCTCGCGAATCTTGGCGTAAGAGACGCACAGGAGCCGGTCGGAATACGCATACGTTTCTAGCTCCGCGAGAATGTGGCCCTGCGGATTCAGTAGAAGGGAAATGATGCCGCGGCCTTCAGCGAGATCTTTTATGTTGTTGGTCAGGATGGCGTTGAGGTAGCGCACGCGGTCGGGGCCGCTAAAGGAAAGATAGGCGCGGTAGTTCTTGTCGATCAGCGCGACCGTGTCTCGCCCGGAGCGGTACTCGGCAGCCGCGTCGCCGAAGTAATCGGGCAAGGCGCAACCAAACCATACGCCCATCTTCGCACCGGCGGCAGCGTGCACCGCCGCGAGCGGAGTGCTCAAAGCTGTAGCTGGAGTAGCCAATGGAGCGCGTTTGCGCAACCTCCAGGATCTAGTTTAGCAAAGGGCGGGCTAGCAAGAGGAGCATTCAGCGAGTGCTGCGCTAGGTGAGGAAACGGTCCCAAGTGCAGACAAAGAGGGTAGGGCGAATCGCGCCATCTCCGATGATATACTGCCCCTCATGAGCGACGGTCGACGCGTTCTGAGTGCCGCGACGGACGGATTGATTCACATCACCATTCCGGTGGGGATGCTGCAATGCAATTGCTCGATCATCGGCGACCCCGCCACGCGCGAAGCGCTGGTGGTGGACCCGGGCGACGAAGTCACGCGCATTCTGGACCTGATCGGGCGACACCGGCTGATCGTCAAAGCCATCGTCAGCACCCACGCGCATATCGATCACGTGGGCGGCTTAAGCAAGTTGCATCAGTACACCGGCGCCCCCGTGCTGATGCACCGCGACGATTTGCCGCTCTATCAGGCGATGGACGAGCAAGCCGCGTTCCTCGGAGTGCACCCGCCGGACCTCACGGAAGTGGATCAGTTGCTGAAGGAAGGCGACATTCTGCGCTGGGGCGGCTTTGAGGCGCAAGTGATTCACACGCCGGGCCACACGCCGGGGAGCGTGTCGCTGTATTTACCGCACGACGCGGGTAAAGTGACCGGCGCCGAGGCGGTGAAGAAAATTCGCGTGAGGGACGAGGCGGGCGAAGAAATCGCCATCGCCGATCTCTTGAAGAAAGCCGTCGATTCCCAAAACACGCGAGCGGAAATTCCGCTCGCTGACGAATCCGAACAGCTTTTGCCTCACGCGCCGCAGCTTTTTTCAGGAGACACTTTGTTTGCGGGGAGCATCGGACGCACCGACTTGTGGGGCGGCTCGCTGCAGCAAATCATGGATTCGCTGCGCACAAAATTGATGCACTTGCCCGACGCCACGATCGTGCACCCGGGCCACGGCCCTGTTACAACGATTGGCCACGAGCGCCAATTGAATCCGTTTTTGCAGCCGGAATAGCCATCAAGCGCGCAGCCGTTTGCAAGTTCTCAGTGTCTGCTTGCAGCGCGGCGATTTTAGTTGCAGCTTGGGAGTTGCGGATTTCCAGTTTTAATTTTCTTTCTTCTGCCGCGCGACACGCAGCTCTTCCATCACGGATTGCACCAACTCCTTGGCGTGCACCAATTCTTGGTTGATCATGCGCAGGTCCATCGCCGGAACAGTGGGATTGCGTTGGCTGGTGCAGTAGACGCCGTGCTGGCCCACGAGCACCAACGCGTTGGTCAAGCGGTCCAGAGAGACCGCCAGGCGGCCGCGGTCGCGGCCAAACCTTTGTTCGTAATGCTCGAGCTCTTCCCGGTGTTCGTCAAATGCAGACTTCATCGCGCAACCTCGTTGAACTGTCGTAAAGACCGCCGCTGACCGGAGTTGCACTTCGGGCACACGCGGCTCGAAGCAAACTTTACCGCATCGCGCACGCGGAACATAATTCGCTCATGCCACGGAAGTGCCCCCAAGGCCTTCTTGTGGCGTGCGATTCAAATGCGGTAGTGGGCACCCGGTCCCTGGAGCGAGCTTGGGAAGGGATGGGGGCGGAGCAGCCAAAAAATGCGACGTTCTGATCTGGTTCAGCATAAAGAGGGACAAAAGGGCGCATCGGCGCGCACCTCTCAGATCGTTTTCGGGGAGAGGCAGCACTTGCTTCGCGTGCTTGATTCGCTGGAGGGCACGGATCTGCCGATCGCGCGCATGCAGCAGGAGCGGCGCATCCTCGAAGAATTGATTCACGCGCGCACCCGCGACCTGAATCAGATCAATACGGCTTGGGATGAAAAGATTGGATTAGTACTGAGCTCGGATGCCAAGCCGGAAATGCTGGAAAAACTGGTGAAGCAAGCGCCGGAAGAAGATTTTTATTTGCTGCGGCTTATCAGCGAGCATCCGCGCGCAAATGCGAAAACACTGAACAAGCTGGCGAAGCATCCTTACGGGGCGATTCGAGAAAACGTGGCGCGGCATCCGAACGCCGACGCCAACACGTTGACGTGGCTGAGCCGCGACCGCAGCCAGCCGCTCTGGTATCTCGTGGCATTCAATCCCAACACGCCAACACCGCTGCAGCGGCGGTTGCGCGACCGTCTGAAGCGCTTGGGCGAAAACCAACCCTCCAAATAGATTACCAGACGACCCCGCTTCGATGGACTCGGCTGCGGTCCCGTGAAACGTTGCGGCCACCAGTTCTTCTTGCCAGGGTACTTCGCAAAGAAATCGCAGCGATACCAGGCTCGCCAGGGTGGTCAATCCGCAGGAACGTGAAGTTGCCAGAACAGGAAGCTGAGCCTGTCGGTGAACTCCTCGATGAGTTTGTTGACAGGGCGGCCGCCGGAATGGCCGGACTTGGTGTCGTAAAGAAGCAAGATGGGCTGTTTCGAGCCGTTGGCGGCTTGCAGGAGTGCGGTCATTTTGCGGGCGTGGAGGGGAGCGACGCGAGTGTCTCCATCGCCAGTGACAAAAAGAGTTGCGGGATATTTCGTTCCGGCCACGACGCGGTGATAAGGAGAGTAGGCGTAGAGATATTTGAATTGCTCGGAATTTTCAGAGCTGCCGTACTCGGAGACCCAATAAGGGCCGTCGAGGAACTTCTGGAAGCGCAGCATGTCCAAAAGCGGATAAGCACAAACGACGGCCCTGAACATCTCGGGGTGCTGGGTGATGGCGGCGCCCATCAGCAGCCCGCCGTTGCTTCCGCCCGTGATGGCGAGCCGAGAGGTGGTGGCATATTTGTTGGCGATCAAGTATTCAGCGGCCGCAAAGAAGTCATCGAAGACCGTTTGCTTTTTCTCGAACATGCCGGCGCGATGCCATTCCTCGCCGAATTCACCGCCACCCCGAAGGTTGGCCTCGGCGACGATTCCACCATGCTCAACCCAGACGACCAAGAGCGGCCAGTAAAACGGAGTGGAGCTCAGGTCGAAGCCGCCATAGCCAGTGAGAAGAACAGGATTCGAACCGTCCAGCTTCAAACCTTTCTTGTGAAAGAGAAACATGGGAATGGGAGTTTTGTCCTTGGCGGGATACCAGACCTGCTCGATCGCGAATGCCGCCGAATCGATTTGCGCTTTGTCCTTGGCCCAGACGTCGGACTTGGCCTCCGTGACATTGTAGTGAAAGATGGCAGGGGCAAGGTCAAAGGACTCGAACGAAAAAAAGAGTTCCGGGCTTGCCCAACGCCCCGACACGGCGCCCACGGTGCCGAGAGAGGGAAGCGGAATGGAGGACTGCACCTTGCCATCTTCGCCGAAGACCTTCAGTTCGGAAGCGGCGTTGTGGGTGTACTGGCCGATGAGCTTTCCGCCGGCAACGGCAATGGTTTCCAGATGAACGCCGGTCTCCGGAATCACTTCTTTCCAGTGCTCGCGTTGTGGAGTAGCAAGGCTGGTGGAGAACACGTGCCACAGGGGCGCGTTCCAGTTGTTCAAGATGAAGAGGCGGTCACCGGCGAAGGTGGGGAAAAAGAGTGACTTCTGGCTACTGACGGCGGCCACGACCGGGCCATCTTCTTTCAGGTTCTTGACGTAGATTTCCGTCTGTTCGGACCCCGAACCAAATATGACTAGATAGAGGAGATAGTTGCCGTCTTCGGATAGTTGCGGGACGAGGATTCTGTCTTTACCGAGATCCTGGCCGAAAATCATCCGGTCCTTGGCGGGGTCGTCGCCCATGTGATGAAGGAAGGCGCGAGGTCCATCGGGCGTCACAAAAGAATAGTAGACGGTCTGGTTGTCCGGCGCGGGTTCGACAGCGAAGTACTGCCCTTTTCTAAAGGCATCCCCGAGAGTTTTTTTGGTGTCCACTTCCAAGACGCGGAGAGTGATTTCGTCCTGGCCACCATCGCGGCGGCCGTAGAAGACGAATCTGCCATCGCGGCTGACGTTTTCCAGAGTAACGCTGGCGGAGTGATCGGCGCTCCAGGGAAGGGGATCAATGAGAACTTCCTCGGGCGCATTCAGGCCGCGGCGAATGTAGAGAAGAGAAAGATCCTGGTCGGCGGGATGCTTGCGGTAAAAATAGCGGCCGCCGCGTTCGATGGGTGGCTCGAAGGAATCGGTGTGGAGGAGATCACTGAGACGTTTGGAAAGTTGCGCGCGGCCGGGAAAACTGGAAAGCGCTGCTGCTGTGCACTTCTGCTCGGCGTCGATCCAGGCGCGGGTCTCCGGGCTGTTCTGGTCTTCCAGCCAGCGATAGGGGTCAGGGACGACCGTGGCGCCGTAGGTATCCTTGACGGAATCGATTCGCGCCGTGGGCGGACACTCTGCGGCGGGAGCAGGTTCTTCGGCAAGCGCTAGGTTAAGGACGTTGAAGCTCATCCCAAGGAGGAGGGCTCGAAGCGCGATCCAGCGCGCGAGCCGTGCGGATTCCCATGGACCGCGCAAAATACAGTTCCATCTCGTTTTCACGTTTCCTCCTTGTATTTACGGGAAAGCGGATAATATCACCGAATCTCCAGCGGAGCGGGGGCCCTTCAATAGTAGAATCGCCCGGAACGAGTTTGGCGGGACCGATTCGTAATCTCCGAGGGAGCATGGCGGCGAACGACACTCCGACTACGGGTGTGATTCTATTTCTGCGCCAGTTTCGCCTGCGTGTGCCGTTTTTATCCGCGGTGTTGATGGTGCCGTGCCTATGGCACCGGCGCATGGAAGCGGGCGATCTGGCAAGCCATGTTTATAACGCGTGGCTGGCACAGTTGATTGCCAAGGGACAAGCGCCCGGGCTTTACATCGTCGGGCAATGGAACAATGTCTTGTTTGATGTGGCGCTCGAACGGATGGCGAATCTAGTTGGCATCGCGGCGGCGGAGAAGATGGTCGTGTCGATTTGCGTGCTCGTGTTTTTCTGGGGAGTTTTCGCTTTTATTGCGGCGCTTACCGGGCCATGGCCGTGGTTTCTTACACCGTCGATCGCCATGCTCGCTTACGGCTATTCCTTCAGCATGGGATTCATGAACTATTATTTGTCGCTCGGGCTGGCTTGCTGGGGGCTGGCGATTTTGTGGCGAGCGCGGAGGGGCGATTGGATTACCGGCGCGGTGTTCGGCGTTCTGGCGATACTGGCGCATCCCATTGGTTTTCTTTGGATGATCGGCGCGCTGGCGTACGGGAGAGTCCGCGAGAAGATGCCGGGCTGGTGGAAATTGGCGCTGCCGCTGGCGGCAGCGCTGGCATTCGCGTCGGTGCGCTGGTATGCGGCGCATCGGCCTTCGCTTTTTGCTGATTGGGATCGCGGACCGTTTTATTTTTACAATGGCGCGGATCAGCTGTGGCTTTATGGGCGGCGTTATTTCTTTCTCGCCGGCGCCGCACTCTTGGTTGGCGTCATGGGTGCGGCGGTCGAGCTGTATCGATGGCGTCGTGAAGGTTCTTCTGGGAAACCATTCGCACTGCCACTGGAGTTGTATGCGGTGACATTTTACGCGACGGCGCTGCTGCCCGAGAATCTGCGGCCGTCCGTTAACGGCGGATGGATTGGGCTTCTCAGCTCCAGGCTTACAACCATCTCCGCCATTTTCGGCTTGTGCATTCTGGCGACCATGAAGCCGAGAAAATGGCAGCTCGCCGGTTTCAGCGCTTGCGCCCTGGTTTTCTTTTCGTTTCTCTATCAGGACACGGGCTGGCTGAACCGGCTGGAAGCCAACGCGGAAAACTTAACGCGGGATTTGCCTGCCGGAACACGAGTGCTCGTCACGGCTCGGGCTCCGGCGGATTCGCGGATCGCGTTTATCGGGCACGCGATCGAGCGCGCTTGCATCGGGCATTGCTTCAGCTATGCGAATTATGAGCCTGCTTCGCGGGAATTCCGCGTGCGCGTTCAAAAGGGAAGTCCGGCGGCCACTTCCTCCACCGATGACGCTGAGGACATGGCGTCCGGGGAATATCAAGTGGATGACACGGATCTTCCCATGAAGCAGATTTATCAATGCGATGAGAAAGATTTTACGAAGTTGTGCATCCGCGACCTCGCGGCCGGGGAAACCAACGGCCGGCTTAGCGTCAAAATTCCTTCCCGCTGAAATTGCGGCCGATATCAGGAAACAGGCTGGCGCGCCGCCGAATTTGTGATAAGTTTCTTCTGGCCGGCCCCGGAAACTTCAAACCAGCGGAAACGAGCAACTTTCCTTAAGTGAGCCTCATGAGAAAACGGAACCGCAGGGACTTTCTGCAAACTTCCACCGGAGCTTTGGCGGCGGCGCTGAGCCCCGGGGGCCAAGCGTCACGAGAGCGAACGACTGCCGAGGAGTTTTCATCGGAAGGCGCCGCAGCAAAGATGGCTTCAACGATCGCAGCGAACGAAGGCAAGAAGCCGCTGCGGCTGGGCTTGATCATTGGGATTGCCGGAGACCCGGACGCGGCCATGGCCAAGGTCCACGATTTGGGCCTGCCGACTTGCCAGGTTTTCCTGGAGGTGATCGAAGCGGAGCTCGCCGGCCGCTTGCGTCAAGCGCTGGACAAATACCAGATTGAAGCCACGGCGCTCGTGGTTGGCGGACCGGGGAAGGAAGTTTGGGACTTTTACGAAGGGCCGCTGACCGTCGGGCTAGTGCCGCGAGAAACGCGAGAAGCGCGCATGGCGCACATCAAGAAAGCTTCGGACTTCGCCAAGCAATGCGGCATCGACGCGGTACAAACGCACTGCGGATTCATTCCCGAGAATCCTAATGACGAGGTTTACAAGGAAACCGTCGCGGCGGTGCACGAAGTGGCGGGATATTGCAAACAGAACGGCCAGCACTTCCGTTACGAAACCGGGCAAGAGACGCCCATCACGCTGGTCCGCGCCATCCAAGACGCGGGGTTGGACAATCAGGGCGTGAATTTCGACCTCGCCAATCTGATTTTGTACGGCAAGGCCAATCCGGTGGATGCCATCGAGCTACTGGGCCCGTACATTCAGGGAATTCATGCGAAAGACGGATTGTGGCCCACGAACGCGAGGGACCTTGGGCGGGAAGTTCCTATTGGCAAGGGCAAAGTGGATTTTCCGCGAATCATCGCGCGGTTGAAGGAGATGAACTATCGCGGCGCGGTCACCATCGAACGGGAAATCTCTGGTCCGCAGCAAATGGAAGACGTGCGCGCGTCGAAGGTTTATCTTGAAAAGCTGATCGGATAGCTGCCGCGCCGAGAGAGAAGCCGGGCGGCACAAAGAAAGGGGGATGTATGTCAGAAGGCAAAAAAGAGCGGCCGAGCAATTCTGAAAAAGTGGATCGCAGGAAATTCCTGGGCGCGGCGGCGGCAACGGCGGGAATTATGTTCATCCGGCCGGAGCTGGTGCGCGGTACGGAGGCAAATTCGGCGGTTCGCGTGGGGCTGCTGGGGTGCGGGGGGCGCGGCACCGAAGATGCGAGCAATCTGATCGATACGGGCGGGGCGCGCGTGGTGGCGCTGGCCGATCTGTTTCAAGATCAATTGGATAAAGCGCGAGAGGTCTTCAACAAAATGCAACAGGAGAAAGGCTACGCGGCGCTGGACGCCTCGCAACTTTTCCTGGGGCCGCGCGCGTTCCAGCAAATGGCGGGGTCCAAAGAAGTGGACGCTGTGGTGATTGCCACGCCCCCCTATTTTCATGCCGAACATTTGGAAGCTGTCGTCGCGGCGGGGAAACATGTCTATTGCGAGAAGCCCGTGGCCGTGGATGTGCCGGGGGCCATGAGGGTCATGGACATCGGGAAGCGCGCGGAAGGGAAGTTGAGCCTGGACGTGGGCTTTCAGATCCGCGATTGCCCGCCGTTCGTGGAACTGGTGCGGCGCATCCATGGCGGAGCGCTGGGCAAAATCATTTGCGGCGAAGCGCACTACTTTTCCGGCTACATTGACCGGCCAGCATGGCCCGATGCTGCGCCGGCGGAACGACGATTGCGCAATTGGCTGTATGACCGCGTGCTCTCGGGAGACATCATCGTGGAGCAGAACATTCACGTGATCGATATTTGCAACTGGGTGCTCGAAGCACATCCGCTGAAAGCTTCGGCAAGCGGCGGGAGGCAAGGGCGTCCTGCGGATGGAGACGCTTATGGAAATTACAACGTGCTGTTTCACTATCCGGAAGGAGTGGACATCACGTTTAGCTCGACGCAAGTTTCCAAGGGCTGGTGGGAAGTGACGGAGCGCTTTTTTGGAACGCGGGGCACTTCGCAGTCTCCCTACACCGGGCCGCTGGGGATTTGGGGAGAGGAGCCGTGGCAGGCGGAGGGCTCCATTGCTAAGGACGCGGGGCAGGCGGCGTTTTCCGCGACGGGGAAATTCACGTCCAACCTGGAATTTGCCGACCGTGAGAAGAAGAAGGCCTTTGTGGACAGCATCGTCAGCGGGAAATTCCACAATCAAGCAGCGGCCGGCGCCGAGTCGGCGCTTTCCTGCATGATGGCGCGTACGGCGGCTTATACGGGGCGCGAGGTGAGTTGGGAAGAGACGCTGAAGTCCAAGGAAAAGTGGGATGCCAAGTTGGACTTGAACAAATTGCGCTGAGCGAGGTCTGCGCTGGCGGGTGAGGTGGGTATGAGCAATCCATCGCGGCGTGAATTTCTGAAATCCACTGCGACGACGGTTTTTTCGGCGGGAGTTGGTTTGTGGGGAGGAGCGGAGTTTTTTTCGTCCGCCAGCGCTTCGGGCGTTGTGCCGGGGTCTCCTAGGCCGGCACCGTCGCCGATCAAAAAAGGCTTGGTCTTCGACATGCTGCCCGCCAAGCTCAGCTTTCGGGAGCGCATGAAAATGGCCAGGGACACGGGATTTGAGGTGGTGCAAGCGCCAACCACACCCGATGAACAAGCGGCGGAGGAGATTAAAAAAGCCGCGGACGACGCCAAGGTGCGCATCGACTCGGTGATGAATATGGACCATTGGAAGTACCCGCTTTCGTCGGGCGATCCGGCAGTGGTGGAGAAGAGCTTGGCCGGGATGCGCACTTCGCTCCACAACGCCAAGCTCTGGGGGTCGGACGCGGTGCTGCTGGTTCCCGCGGTCGTGAATCCCGAGACTTCCTATCGCGACGCTTGGACCCGTTCGCAAACGCAGATTCAGAAGCTGCTGCCTCTCGCCGAAGAGTTGCAAGTTGTGATCGCCATCGAAGAAGTGTGGAACAAGTTTCTACTGAGCCCGCTGGAAATGGCGAACTACATCGCTGCATTTCAAAGTCCGTGGATCCAGGCGTGGTTCGACGTGGGGAACGTCGTGCTTTACGGATATCCGCAGGACTGGATTCGCACGCTGGGGAAGGGCATCGCCAAAGTGCACCTGAAGGACTTCAAGCGCAAGAAAGACGGCTTCGAGTGGGTGAATCTTGGCGACGGCGACGTGGACTGGGAAGCCGTGCGCCAGGCCTTTCACGATGTTGGTTACTCGGGCAGCGCGATTTGCGAACTTGAGGGTGGCGAGGAAGCCTACTTGCGCGACGTGAGCCGCCGCGTGGACCGTTTGTTGCTGGGCCGGGCCTAAGCGCGACCGGAAAAGACAAATTGGCTCTTGCGGCAGGCCAATATCTGGTAGAATTGGCCGAGGGTGAGAGACAATGCTTCCGCTCCATCTCCAGCCACAGAGCCACGTTCCGCTGTACATCCAACTTCGTGACCAGCTGCGCGCCCTGGTGCATGCGGGTGACTTGCGCCCGGGCGACCGCATCCCGGCCAGCCGTGAACTTGCCACCATGCTCGGTGTTCATCGCACCACCGTGGCGAACGCTTACGCCGAGCTGGAATCAGAAGGGCTAATTCAGGGCCACGTGGGACGCGGAACATTCATCAAAGGGCATGGCAACGGATTGCAGATTACGCCGCCGGCGCCTCCGGTGTTAAATGGAAACGGGGGCATCCGGTGGGAGTTGCTGTTCGCGGATGAACGGGGAGAAGAGGTTCTCAGCCGGCTGACTGCGAATGTTCCAGAAGACGCGCTTTCCTTTGTCATGGCGCGTCCCGCCGAAGAGTTCTTCCCGATCGAGGAGTTGCAAACGTGTGTGAACGCCGTGCTGCGGCGCGAAGGCGCCGAAGTGCTGAATCTTGGCCCGTCGGATGGCTATCCCCCTTTGAAAGAGGCGCTGCTCGAGCTACTGCATCACGACGGCATTGCCGCCAAAGATGAAAATCTGCTCATCACCGATGGCTGCCAACAGTCGTTCGATCTGATCAGCAAAGCCTTTGTAAGGCCGGGCGATACCGTGATTATGGAAAACCCGACTTATCCGGGCGCGGTGGCGATCTTTCATGGAGCGCGAGCGCGGTGCTTGAGCGTTCCGATGAATACCCAAGCGGAACCGCAGAAGCCGCTAGGGATCGATCTGGAAGCGCTGGAGGCTACGCTGGCGGCCAATCGCGTGAAGCTCATCCTGCTTACGCCGGACTTTCACAATCCGACGGGAACTTCGATGCCGCTGGCTTCGCGGCGCAAGTTGCTGGAGCTGGCCGGGCGGCACCAGGTGCCGGTTGTCGAAGATCACATCTACGCGCGGCTGCATGCGCGGGAGGAACGCATCCCTTCGCTGAAACAATTGGACCGCTCGAACCTGGTCATCCACATTGACAGCTTCGCGAAAGTGGCATTCCCGGGACTGCGCGTGGGATGGATTGTCGCTCCGGCAACGGCGATGGAACGCCTGCGCGTGGTGAAGCAAACCACCGATCTGCATACCGACCAACTAGCGCAAGCGACGCTCGCGGAATTTTTGCGGCGAGGACTCTTTAGCAAACATGTCGCCAAGATGCGCAAAGTTTATGGAGCGCGTTTGGCGGCGCTCGACGAAGCGCTGCGCAAGCACATGCCCGAAGGCGCACGCTGGACCAAGCCGGAGGGCGGGATGTGTCTATGGCTGGAGCTGCCGCCGGGTTTCGACGCCAGCGAATTGCTGATCCATGTGAAAGAGCGCGGGGTGCTGTTTGCGCCGGGACGCTACTTCTACGTGCAAGCACCGTTGCCCAATACGTTGCGGCTGGGGTTTGCGAGCCTGGATGAAAAGCAGATTGCCCGCGGAGTGGCTACGCTGGCGGAACTGTTGAAGATTGAAATGCGCAAGCGGCAGCGCGGGGTCCGGAGGGCGGAGCGCAGCCGCGTGGCGCTGGTGTGAAGAAGTAGAAGAAGTAAATGAGGTAAAGGAAATAAAGGAATATGGGCGAGGGGGCGAAAGCTTTGAGCGCAACGATAACGCTGGCACCGAATCCGAGCAACAAGTGCTTCGGCTGCGGCGGGGACAATCCCGGCGGAATGAAGCTGACGTTTGAACAAGACAATGTTAACCGGCGGATTGTGGGACGGTTCGTTTTGGGCGAAAGATATCAAGGTGGTGGAGGATTTGGGCACGGCGGAATCATCGCCGTGCTGCTGGACGAAGCCATGGGCAAGGTCTCCCGGTTTCGCGGGGTTCGCGCGGTGACGGCGGAATTGACGGTGGAGTACTTAAAACCCGTCGACGTCACCAAAGAGATTGAAGTAGAAGGCCGCGAAACGGAGATGAACGGAAGAAACATTTTTATGATCGGGGAAATTCGCGATATGACCGGGATGGTACTAGCGCGTGGCAAGGCGAGATTCGTAGTCATCGGGCAAAAGTGAACTGGCCGGGAAAAGTTTTGACGCAAGAGAGACCGCCCGGAATTTCAAGGACGAGAGGAGAAGTGCCATGGACGTGAAAAAGGTGAATGGCAGCGGCAACGGCAGCAAGGGCTCGCATGAGTGGCGCGTGAAAGTCGGCCTGGCGGAGATGCTCAAGGGCGGCGTGATCATGGACGTCACCAACGCCGAGCAAGCGAGAATTGCAGAGAAAGCCGGTGCCTGCGCGGTGATGGCGCTGGAGCGCGTGCCTTCGGATATTCGCAAAGAGGGCGGAGTGGCGCGCATGGCCTCGATCAAGGTCATTCGCGAAATTATGGCCACGGTGACTATTCCGGTGATGGCCAAAGTGCGCATCGGGCACTTTGCGGAAGCGGAAGTGCTGCAGGCGCTGGAAGTGGACTTCATCGACGAGAGCGAAGTACTGACGCCCGCCGACGAAGAGAATCACATCTGGAAACACGATTATCGTGTGCCGTTCGTTTGCGGCGCGCGCAACCTGGGGGAAGCGCTGCGGCGCATCGGAGAAGGTGCGGCCATGATTCGCACCAAGGGCGAAGCCGGCTCTGGAAACGTGGTGGAAGCGGTACGGCACATACGCGCGATTGTCAGCCAGATGAAAAAACTGACGACCATGCGCGACGACGAGTTGATGCGCGAAGCGAAGGAACTGGGCGCGCCGCTCGAACTGGTTCGCCAGATCGCCAAAACTGGCAAGCTGCCGGTGCCGAATTTTTCGGCAGGGGGAATTGCGACTCCGGCGGATGCGGCGCTGGTGCGTCGACTGGGCGCGGAAGCGGTCTTTGTTGGGTCGGGCATCTTCAAGTCCAGCGATCCGGAAGTGCGAGCAAAAGCAGTGGTGAAAGCGGCGACGCATTTCGAGGATCCCAAGATCGTGCTCGAAGCACATGAAGAGCTCGGCGAAGCCATGCGCGGACTGGACGTGCGGCAAATGGAAGAGAAGGACATGTTGTCGACGCGGGGGTGGTAAGCGCTTCAGAAGTTTCTTCAGCCTGGGATGCGCTGAAACGCGCCCCTACAAAGAAGAATTGGAGTCAACGAAGTGAAGATTGGGATTTTGGCGGTACAGGGAGACTTTCAAGCGCACGCGGCGATGTTGGCGCAACTCCATGCGGAATCGGTGGAAGTGCGCACGCCGGCGGGTCTCGACGGCTGCGACGGATTGATATTGCCGGGTGGCGAGAGCACGACGCAGCTGCAGTTCCTACAGGAAGAGGGACTGGCAGAGGCCATCCAGAAATTCGCGAAGCAGGGCGGAGCGATTTTCGGGACGTGCGCGGGAGCAATTCTCCTGGCGACGGAAGTCGAAAACCCCCAGCAGGACTCCTTGAAGCTCCTGGACATGACCGTCCTGCGAAATGGCTACGGGCGGCAAATCGCCAGCGACGTGGTGAGCGGCCCGACGAAACTGAAGCAGCAGCCGCTCGAGATGGTTTTCATTCGCGGCCCGATCATTGAGAGGGCCGGACCGGGCGTCGAGGTGCTCGCGGAGTACGCGGGGAAGCCCGCGCTGGTCCAGCGGGATCATATCCTAGCGGCCACCTTTCATCCGGAATTGACAGACGACACCACGGTGCATCAACATTTCCTAAGTCTCGTCGCGGCAGGAACGAAGTAAGCGCCGGGCACGCAAAGTCCTAATCGTGGGAAAAGAAAAGAAGGCAGACGCCGGCCCCCGGCGGTCGAGCCGTACCAGGGTGCTCTTTGTGTGCGTGGGGAACGCTTGCCGGAGTCCCATGGCCGAAGCCATTGCCCGCTATGACGCTGCCGACGTGATAGAAGCCTCCAGCGTGGGATTGCGTCCGTTGGGCTCCATCGCCGAGCAAACGAAGCAGACGCTGCTTCTGAATGGCTACCGCGCAGAAGGACTGAGTTCCGATGCGCTGACCCGCGAGGCCGCTAGTGCGGCGGATATCATCATCAATATGACCGGCAAACCCCGGGAAGAAAATTTTTGGGAACCGGAAAAAGTGGAAGACTGGATGGTCGAGGATCCCTATGGTGGCACGCCAGAAACGTATCAGAGAGTGTTCGAGGGCATCAAAAGACGCGTGCACCAGCTGGCGCTGGGCCTCAGAGAAAAGCGTGAGAGTCACCGAGCGGTGAAATAGGAGCGGCCTTGCGGCGAGAAAAAACCAGCGTATCGCAAGAAGATTATCTGAAGGCCATCTGGGAAATGCTGGAAGAGAACCAGACACCCATCAGCGCGCGGCTTGCGGAAGAGTTGAAGGTGACACCACCGGCGGTGACAGCCGCTTTGAAGCGCATGACGCGCGACGGACACGTGCGCGTGGAACGCAGCGGGCAAATCGATCTGACGCTGAAAGGCCGCAAGCGCGCCGAACATCTCGCCCTGAGGCACCAACTGGCGGAGATGCTGCTGACCGAAGTGATCGGACTATCCTGGGCGAAAGCGCACGACGAAGCCGAGCAGCTGGAACACGCCATTTCTCCGGAAGTGGAAGCGCTGCTACTCAAACGATTCGGAGACAAGAAGAGCTGCCCGCACGGCGTGCCCATGCGCGGAGGAATCGCGCAGCTTCGCAAACAGGGCGCCGTGCTGCTGGCTGATTTGCGGGCCAAGGAAGCAGGCGAGATTGTTTGCGTGTACGAAAAGGACGCGCAATTTCTGGAATTCCTTGAGGGATTGCACCTGCGACCGTC
>DATKHV010000090.1:0-2696 GCA_035510055.1 Candidatus Cybelea sp.
TCCAGTGTTGGTTCAAAAGACCATCGCGACGTCACCTGCGTCGCAGGCCGGTTCCGCAATCAATTGTAGCAGGAATTAGCGGCGCAACGATTTGAGGTAGGCGACGATTTGCCAGCGCCGCTGCTCGGGCAATCCGGACCACGAAGGCATGCCGCGCCAAAGATTCCCGTTGCGCAGAAACCATTCCAGTTCGCCAGGCGTGGCATTTTGAACGGCGGAGAGATGCAGGTTCACCGCGTGGCCCTTTCCGCGGGCGTTCGAGCCGTGACATTCGGCGCAGTGCTGGCGAAAGAGCTTCTCGCCCGCGAGGACGGCATCGGGCTGGCCTTCGTACGGATTGCGCCACTCGCGAGTTCGTTGGGGCGCTTGCGCGATGGCCAGCAGAACGCCGCGATCATCGGTTTTGTGTTCGTGGTGTTGCTGGTGATCTTGCTCGGCAGCCGAGCCCGCGATGGCAAACACGAATGCCAGAAGCGACAGGCTGGGTGCGATCCATCGCGTCATCGGAGTCATCGGAACAAGCTCCTTACACGGTGGCCGAAACCATCAATCTCGTACGAAACGCCCCAGCGCAGAATGAAGCGATGGCTGTTGTCGTTGAGTCCGAAGCCGGGGGAGATTCGAAATGAGGCGCCGCTGGGAAGTTGCCAGCCAACCATCGGCGCAAGGTAGTGGGATGTCCCCGACAGAGTCGCGTTCCACGAAGTCCCGAGGCCGCCATAAATTTCCGCACCCACTAGAAAATTTTCGCGGCAGAAGTTGCATGAATTCGACGTGGCGGCAAGTCTTAGCGGGCGACTGGCGCCCACGGCGTAGCCAAATTCCCACGGGTCGTGCCCCAGGTTTTTCTCGCCGATAAAATTCTCCGAAATGTTCCAGCCCTTGTAATCACTGGACAGAATCAACTTTGTTTCGAGCTCATGCTGGTGTTCTTGCCGGGCCTCGGAATTGGGAACGGCGTGATCCGCCTGGCCATCGAAGCCGACCACTTCGATCATGGTCTTGTCCGCGCCGTTGGTGTTTTCGTACTCAACGTAGAGAACCGGATTGATCGAGTGCTCGTGCATCAGCGGACGAAAACGATTTTCCCAGCGGAAGCCGGTGAAGAGCGCACTATCGTGAAAGGTTCCCTGCCAATCGAGATAGAACTCTGTGGTCCACCAGGCTTTCGCGCCGTATTCGAACTCGGTCCATGGAGCGATAAAGTCGTTGCCATGCGGCTGGGTTCCATAGATGGAATTCATCTCGATTTCGAGGTTGCCGGGTTCCTCGAGATGATGCGAGTAGGTGACGAAGTAGGGAGTTTCCTGCGCGGCCGCACTTTTGGGAGCACCTAGCACGATGCACACCCAACACAAGAGGCCGAGATAGAAAATGTAACGAGGACGTTGCGCTTTCGCCCCGGCAAAGTTTGGGTGGGATAGAAGCCTGCAAGCCGACAAGGGAGCCTCTTCCTAGTTGAAAACGACTTTCAACTGGAAAGACCCTAAGCCAGTTGACAATCGCTGTCAACTAGCGCCGTGTAATGTTTTGTAAGGGCGATTTTAGGGCCAAGTGGTGCCACTCGGAGTGCTGCGGCTGCTTTGACTGCCTGGACATAGCAGGACCTGTGTTGCGAGCTTTGTGCGAGGTCGTTTCGAAGAACGCGGACGTCCATCCCGGCGGCCGCTAGAAGGAAAAGAGCCGGGCTCTTCTGCGATTTGAAATTCACCGAACGGAGGCCGACTTCACGCCGACCTCCGTTCCGTCGTGCTCGTGGCTAGAAGTGGAAGCCAATCTCCGCCGTCACTGCTCGCGGCGAGACGTAATGCGTGCCGCTGAACGTGGAGAGGAAATTGTAGAGAACATAGCTGTTGGCCAGATTGATTACTTCCACGCGAGCGCTGACCTTGTAGCGATCACCGTGGAAATGGTAGATGTCATCATCGCCAACCGCCAAATCGAATAGATTGCGCTGCTGGATGCGTGGTGGATTGTGGTCGTCGTTCTCCTTGTTGGGCGCCGGAACGGAAATAAGCGTGGAGCTGAACTGCGTCGCCGAGCAGACGCCTCCTGGTATCGGAATACCAGCCGGATTTGCCGCACTGGGAGCAGTAGCGTGCACGCCGTTGCAAGTGAACCCGGCCTCAAACTCCTGATCGGCGCTCAAGGGTACGCTGCCCACGTTCGAGGCTACCAGCGAGACCGAGCCGTTGGCGGGGGTAGCGCCAATACTGCCTGGACAGGTGTTAAACGCTTCCACACCGAAACAGGGCGTCGCACCAGCCACAAGCCCGCTGTCGTACCGCCAGTTGAAGGCCACCCACGGGTATTTCTTCCAAGGCTGGTATTGCATGTGTGTTGTCGCGTTGAAACGCTCATCGTGATCAATGCGAAAAACACCCGTGGGCGCCGAGGGATTTGCGCCGGCTCCGGCGACCTGCGGGGTGAAGAACCGCGCGGCCACGCTCGACATCACAACGAAGGCCGTCAATCCGTGGAAATTCGGCACCGATCCGCGGATTGCGAATCCGGGGATCTTGGACCGGGTCCACTCGATCGGGAAAGTGATCGGAGTGTTACCAAGGACGCTGAAGTCGTAGGCGTTATGAGTGTATTTCCAGATGTACTCACCGTCGAGAACGAAGTATTTCCCGAAGGCTTGTTGCAGGCCAGCATGAAATTCATTGCGAAACCCCGGCGAGATTGGATTCGTG
>DATKHV010000091.1:0-15620 GCA_035510055.1 Candidatus Cybelea sp.
GACCAGTACAGCAACCCAGCAAATTGGCAAGCGCACTATCGCACCACCGCCAACGAAATTTGGCAGCAAACCTCCGGCCGCATTACGCATTTTGTCGCCGGGCTCGGTACCAGCGGCACTTTCGTCGGAACAACGCGCCGCCTCAAAGAACTCAATCCCGCGATTCGCTGTGTGAGCCTGCAGCCCGACGCTTCCTTCCACGGCCTGGAAGGTTGGAAGCACATGCCCACCGCCATTCGCCCGGCGATTTACGACGACACCCTCGCCGAGGAAAACTTCCCGGTTTCCACGGAGAAAGCCTACCGGCTGGTAAAGCGCCTCGCGCGCGAAGAAGGCTTGCTCGTCAGCCCCAGCGCCGCCGCCGCACTACTAGGCTGTTTCCAGGTTGCGGCGGACATTCCGAAGGGGGCCAACGCGGTTATCGTCACCGTTTTCGCGGATTCCGCGTCGAAATACCTGAACGAGCGTTTCTGGGACGAGGAATAGCCATGGCCGAGGCGACAGCACTTTGGATCAGCGGGCATCTCGCGGAAAAGATCCGCTCCCACGGCGCGGAAACGTATCCGCACGAATGCTGCGGCGCCCTGCTCGGGCGCGATTCGAACGCCATCCTTGAGGGTGATCGCAGAGAGGATGCGCTCAGCGCATCGCGCGAGATCCTGGGACTTTTCCCGCTCGTCAATCGCCGCGACGATTCGCCGCGCAACCGTTTTTCGGTAACTGCCGAGGACGTTTTGACAGCCGAGAAGGCGGCGCGCGAGCAAGGCCTCGAAGTCGTCGGATGGTATCATTCGCACCCCGACCATCCGGCGCGGCCCAGCGAGTACGACCGCGATCACGCCTGGCCCTGGTACAGCTACATTATCGTCAGCGTGCAAAACGGCGCGCCTCAGGACATGACTTCCTGGCGTTTGAACGACGACCGTGCGGAGTTTTCACCAGAAGGAATCGAAATTCGCCACCGCGCCGCAGTTTAGAATGCCGCGGTTTAGAATTTGTAGTGACCGGTCTTTAGACCGGTGCTTTTTCTTCAGAATTTTCGGAGAAAAGAAATGCCTGTGAAAGTAATGATCCCCTCGCCCCTGCGCCCCTACGCAGGCAAGCGCGACTCCGCCGAATTTAATGCCCGCACTGTCGGCGAAGCCCTGGGCCGTCTCACTAGCGAATTTGCTGAACTGCGCAAACATCTTTATACGGAAGAAGGCAAGCTGCGCAGTTTCATCAACGTTTATGTGAACGACGAAGACATTCGCTACCTGGCGAAAGAGAACACGCCCACCAAGGACGGCGACACCATCAGCATCATTCCCTCGATCGCAGGCGGCCTTCCCTCGATCGCACGAGGTGGTATCTAAAATCTTGTCATTCCGAGCGAAGCGAGGAATCCGCTTTTGGGTTTCATGAGCGATAATGGAATAGGATGTTCGAGGAGCAAGGAAACACCATGGCCACCACCACACAGCCGGAGACGGGCGCAAAGCCGGCCGCGAGCCTTTCGAATGAGGAAATCCTGCGCTACAGCCGCCACCTCATCATGCCGGAAGTCGGCATGGAGGGGCAGCTCAAGCTGAAGAATGCCAAGGTGCTGCTCATCGGCACGGGCGGGCTGGGCGCCCCGCTGGGCTTATATCTTGCCGCTGCCGGCGTCGGCAAACTCGGTTTGGTGGACTTCGACGTCGTGGACTTCACCAATCTTCAGCGCCAAGTCACGTTCGGTACCAGCGACGTCGGCAAGCCCAAGAGTGAAGCCGCTCGCGCGCGCCTTTCCAATCTCAACCCAGACATCCAGATCCAGTCGTTCGAAACGCAGCTCACCAGCTCCAATGCGCTCGATCTTTTCAAGGACTTTGACATCATCGTCGATGGCACAGACAATTTCCCCACCCGCTATCTCGTTAACGACGCTTGTATTCTTCTCGGCAAGCCCAACGTTTACGGCTCGATTTTCCGCTTTGAAGGGCAAGCCACTGTTTTCGGCCTGCCCGATGGTCCGTGCTATCGCTGCCTGTATCCCGAACCGCCCCCGCCGGGACTAGTCCCGTCTTGCGCCGAAGGCGGCGTCCTCGGCGTTCTGCCCGGAATCGTCGGCTCCATCCAAGCGATGGAAACCATCAAGCTGATTCTCGGCCGCGGCGACCATCTCATCGGACGCTTGCTTTTGTTCGACGCCCTCGGAATGAAGTTCCGAGAACTCAAACTGCGCAAGAATCCTAACTGCCCGGTCTGCGGTGCGCATCCCACCATCACCAAGCTGATCGACTACTACGAATTCTGCGGCGTGCGTGGGGAGGAAGCTCCCGGCCCATCCCTGCAAGTGCCGGAAATTACTCCCCGCGAATTGAAAGCCAGGCTCGATCGCGGAGATGATCTTTTCATTCTGGATGTGCGCGAACCCCACGAGTACCAGATCTGCAATCTCCAGGGCCATCTTCTCCCGCTCGGGGAGCTGACCCGGCGCGTCCATGAACTGGATTCCTCGCGCGAGATGGTGGCCCACTGCCGCAGCGGGAAACGTTCCGCCGAAGCCGTGGACTTTCTGCGTAAAGCCGGCTTCCGCAAAATCCTCAACCTGAAAGGCGGC
This sequence comes from Candidatus Cybelea sp., assembly GCA_035510055.1. Lineage (GTDB taxonomy): Bacteria > Acidobacteriota > Terriglobia > Acidiferrales > UBA7541 > Acidiferrum. The sequence continues at coordinate 2,582 of DATKHV010000091.1, forward strand.
ATCCTGGCCTGGTCCGACGAGGTCGATCCGTCCGTTCCGAAGTACTGAACTGTCTCCGAGCGGTGTCCGGCCAACGGCCGCCAAGTCTCGCCTTGACAGGGTCAAAAAAATCCGTAGATAACTGCGTTTGGGAATGCGGGAGCTTGCTCCCGCTTTTCCTTTTTCCGGCACCTTGCTTTTCGCTTGGCCTGCTGTTGCTCAACCGAGAAACATCCCCTTTGCTATCAGCTGTTTACGAGATACAATTTTTGTAAGTCTTTTCTTTTGATATTCGTACAAATGCCCTGGGGTGTAGGGGAGCGACATTTATGACTTGTCGTCGCGCTAGAGTATCGGCATACTGTCTGCCGCTCAGGAGAGACAATGCCGGTCACAAAAATAACTGTCAATCACAACGGTTCTATCCGCATCGAAGGCGAATTTGAGATCGTCGACCCCGAAGGAAGGCCCTACGGTTTGGCTGGCCGGACGATCATCTCGCTCTGCCGCTGCGGCCATTCCGCCAACAAGCCGTTTTGCGACGGTTCGCATAAGACCTGTGGATTCCTAGATAGCGTGGCTGCTAGAGAGCTCCCGCCCCCAATGCCCAAGCTCTAACCAGGTGCCGGTTCGGGACATCGCTGGCAGAACTGCGCCAAATGTTGAGACTGTCTCAGGCTGAGACAGTTTCGATTTTCTGTGTGATACTGCCCTTCCGCCCGTTAACTCTAACGAAACAAAAATGATAGCGTCCCAATAAGCGAATTTGTAGTCCCTTCTCGCGTCTCGCCTTCCTCCACCCAATTCCTCCGTTCTCCCTGTCGCAAAGTAACTCATTTATTTTCACTATAATACAGTCAGGTGATTTTTCAGCCAGAAAAGGTCACAAACTTGCAGTCCTTGGTAGTTGGCAGTTTTTCTTAGGTATTTGGGGGATTTTGTGGGTAGTTGGGGCAAAATGGCCGGGTTTCTCCGCAGTGACCGTGATTCGGTCTCAGCGCGGAATTTCCGTAAGCAGGCTCTGGTCGCCTCGGCCGCCGCATCCGTAGCCCTCTTCGTCGCTATTGTCTTCTTCCTCCGGCAAGTCAGCGCTGCGGGTTCCTCGCAAGGCTATTTGTATCTGGAAGTTGGCGGCACTTTGCTGAGCTTTTTCTATGCCGCGATTGCCTTGGTTCGTTTCCGCGGCACACACGACCGCACGGCCTTAATCCTGTCCTTCGCATTTGTCTTATCTGGAATCATTGAAACCGTCGGCTGCTTTGGCTTAAACGACTCGCTGGTTTCCGGCGCCCTGGCGCTTTCCCGCATCCCCATGGGCTGGATGGTCAGCCGCACCTTGCTTGCCGTTTTGTTGCTTGCTGCCATCGCCGTCGAGCGTTACATGCCCACTGCGCGTCAACCCAGCAAGGAAACCGCTGCCGCGTTGCTGGTCGTGGCCTTGGCTGCCTACTTGACGAGTGCCGCGTTTCTTGCCGCCCCGGCCGCACCGGTGGCGCACGCTGCCAATTGGCTTTCGCGCCCTTGGGATCTGCTTCCAGCGGCGCTGTTTTTCATCGCGGCGGTGTGCTTTCGCCAGCGACTCAAGAGTGACAAGGATAAAAAGGGTTACGCAAATCTTTTCGACCATTGTCTCGTCATGGTAGCCTCGCTCAACGTCGTATGCCACCTTTCCGCGGCATTTTCGCGGCAGCTTTTTGATGGCCCATTTTTTCTCGCGGAACTGAGCAAGACGTTCAGCTATGTCGTCATGCTTTCGGGCGCGTTGCTGGACCAGGCGCGCCTTTTCGAACAAGTGCGCTCGATGGCGGTCACCGATTCGCTTACGGGACTGGCGAATTACCGCCGCCTCATCAGTGTTCTCGAAGCGGAACTGGACCGCTCTCGCCGCACGCTGCGTCCTTTCAGCGTCGTGCTGTTCGATATGGACGGCCTCAAAATCATCAACGATCAGTATGGCCATTTGACCGGCAGCCGCGCCCTGGTGCGCATCGGCAAAATTCTCCGCAATCATTCCCGCGCGATTGACACAGCCGCGCGATACGGCGGCGACGAATTTGCCTTGGTCCTGCCGGAAGCCGGCAAGGACCTCTCTTCGCGCGTCGTCTCTAGAATCCGCGAGCGTCTCTCCGCCGAGCCGGAGCACCCGGCACTGTCTGTCAGTGCGGGAGTTGCTGCTTTCCCGCAGGATGGCGATACGCCAGAGAAACTTCTTGGCGCCGCCGACCGTGCGCTCTACGCCATGAAGCACCATGGCGGCCGGAGCAGCGTTCAAAATCTCACGCGCATTGCCGCGTGCCTGTGAGGAGGAATAAACGATGCCCACTCACAGGAAGAAATTTGTGTTTCACCGAGCCGAACGACGTATCCCGATGGAAATTCCCGTTCTCATTGACGGCCATCGTCTAGCGCCTGGTTCGGAATCGACTTTTACTGAGAATGTCAGTGCGCGTGGCGCTCGGGTGGTAAGTATACGCCGCTGGGAACAAGGCGAACCTTTGGTTTTCGCCTCGCGCACTGGAGAGTTTCGCTCCTCGGCCCGGGTGGCTTACTGCCAACCATTGCAAGGCGACGGCTTTGCTATTGGCGTTGAGTTCCTCGAGCCAAAGGGGCGATGGGTTGTTCAATCCCCAAGATAGCTCGACGTAAAACGGCGAGCGGAAGGAGGGAAACGCTGGAAAAAAAGAAGGCAGTTAACTTGCGCAAAAGTTTTAAGAAGGCCTGAAGCGCTTGGCGGATCAAGAAGCCGCCAAGCGCTTCAGGCTTTTATGCCCATGGTTCTCCACGGAAGAGCCTCAACTGCCCTCCAGCTCTTTTGTTTTCCGCAGTACATCCTCGTAAACACGAATCGTATTTTCGACCATGAGTCCCGCCGAGAACCGCTGCTCCACTTCGCGACGGCCCGCTTCGCCGAGACTCTTTCGGAGCGCTTCATCATCGATCAGCCGCAACATCATGACGGCAAACTCCTGGCCACTTGGTTTGGCGACTAGCGCAGTTCGTTCCTCGTCCACGACTTCGCGTAAGGCCCCACGCTTCGTCGATATGCAGGGCAATCCCGCGGCCATGGCTGCCTGCAATGCGGTTCCCAAGCCTTCGAACTCCGAGGGAAATACAAACGCATCGAGCGCCGCGTACACCTGCTTGACGTCTTTCACGAATCCGGGGAAAAGCACGGCTTCGGTTTGACCGAGTCGTCTTGCGAGTGTTTCCAGCTCCGCACGGCACGCGCCATCGCCTGCCAGCAATAGCCGCGCTTCCGGATGGAGCTCTCTCACTCGGGACAGTGCTTCGACCAAGTGCTGCTGCCCTTTTTCCGGCACAAAAACGCCGACGCATCCAAACAAGAAATTGTTTTCTCGCACTCCCCATCGCTTCCGCGCGCTCCGGCGTTGCTCGGGAGTTCGCCATGGGAAGATTTCCACGCCTTCGTTCACGATCGAAATTCGTTCTGCCGGGATGCCCGAATCGATCAGGCTTTGCGCCACCTCTTTACTGTTCGCCACGAACCGTTCGACGGCCCTATACCGTGCTTCGGACACTACGTTTTTCCGAAGCGGGAATCCGATTCGACGGGACAGCAGGAGCGGAACTCTTTTGTGAGCCCGCGCCATCCATGCCGCTGTCAGCGCGTGCGGTTCATTCAAGTGCACTAAAGCAAATCGGTTGCGCGCGATCAAATTACCCACGGCGCGAGCAGCCCATGCGCGCAGGCCGAATCGCGCTACGGCATGAACTGTGATTCCAGCTTCCAGGGCGCTTTTTGCAAGCGGCGAGTTTCGTGCCGCCAACAGCTCGATCTCCTGTCCGCGCTCTTGCAATCCACGCAATGTCAGCAGCGCCTGGCTTTGCCCGCCACGCCATTCCCGCTCCAGATCGACGTAAAGTATTCTCACGGCGTGCGAACTCTCCCGGCATGCCGTTCCGTTTCCACGAGCTTCCCTAGCTTCTTGAATTTCAGCCAGGTGCTGCGGGCCGCCATCCGCGAGATCACCCATCCCCGAGAGCCGTCGAGAAGACCGAGGTGTAGCACGTAGCCGTTAAACCAATTCCAAGGTGTGGCCAACCACATCGCCGCGCGCCAACGGCGTTTTCCGGCCTTGTACATTTGCTGGGCCGCCAGCGTGGTGTAGCGCTCGACCTTCTCCTGGTGTTCCAGAAAGGAGGCCATCGTGTAATGGAACAAGTCTCCGTCGAGGCGTCCCGGCTCGCCCTCGAACTGCAATGACTCATGTACGATCCCCGAAAAATGCGCCGTCGCCCGCCGATAGAGACGCCGCTGACGATCTGGATACCAGCCCGAGTGGTTGATCCTGCTTCCGACGTACCAGGCTCGCCGCGCGAATTCATAAACAGTATGGCTTGGTTCTTTTTGCTTCCAATCCAGCAAAGCCTTGCGCAGTGTGGGGCTCAACTCTTCGTCCGCATCCAGCGACAGAATCCAATCGTAGCCGGCCTCTGCCGCAGCGGCATTCTTCTGCTCGGCAAAATTGGTCCACGCTCTGGTGATCACTTTCGCTCCGTGCTGGCGCGCAATTTCCTGTGTGCGATCCCGGCTTCCGCAATCCATCACCACAATTTCGTCGGCGATTCCCGCAAGCGAAGCCAGCGCGCGCGGCAAGTTGTGTTCCTCATTCAGCGTAATCAGGCAGGCGGAAAGGCGGTTCATCAGACTCCGAACAATTTTGGAATCGGCGCTAGTATCTCACAAAGGCAATCTTGAGCAGGGAACCTTGGACAGCTCCGTGGAGCGGGCCAACTCCGCCTACTTCGGCTGGAAATTTACGCGAATCAAGCTGACGCCGACTCGGAACTCGCTGCCGTCCTGCAGCATGGCCGCGCGCACGCGCTCCTCGTCGTAGAAGGTTCCGTTGGTGGAATCCAAGTCCTTCAAATTAATGTACGTATCTCGCACTTCCAGTAGACAGTGATGCCGCGAGATTTCCGGATCATTCAAGGGAATATCCGCTCCTTTGCGGCCCAGCACGACGCGCGCCTTGCTGAGGGTGTGCGTCTCACCTTTCGAAGGGCCCGTCAGGATACTGAGCACGACTTTTGCTGTTTCCGGCAGCCGGATTCCGGGATCGGGCGGCGGCAAATGCAGGCTGGAACTCGTGGCGTTGGCCCTGGCAAACGAGGGAAGCGGTGTCATCACCACGGTGGAATCCACGCGCCGCTTGATCTCCACGATTGTGATCTTCCCGCACTTCGAGCACTTGAACTGAACTTTGGTATGCCCCCCGAACTCGCCATCCTTCAGCAAATGTTCCGTGCCGCAATGAATGCAAGATGTCTGCATACTCTAAAACTAACACCATCCGGAGGGGCCGAGTTGCGTGCCGCGCCTCTTTCGGACGGAAAAGTCAATCTCCGCCACCTCTGGCGATAGGAATGTTGTGTTACGATTAGAAGTTCCAGACCACCCAGGAGAGCTTTTGTGTCCGAGCACATTTCCCGCAAAGAGCTGAAGCAGGACAAAATCAAGGAAACCATCGAGCACGGCGCCGAAGCCGTTATCTCTCACGGACAGTTCACGCTCGTCGTCGTGATTGTCGTTTTGGCCGTGGCCCTCGGCTATGGCGGCTGGCGTTTTTATATCGATCGCCAAACCGTGGAAGCGTCCACTGCTTTCGATATTGGCATGAAGGCCTACCAGGGCCGTATCGGCACGGCTGCTGATCCGGCTGAACCCAATGCGCCCTTCTATCCCGATGAGCAGACGCGCATCCAGGATGCTTTGCAAAAATTCACCAAGGTTGCTGACAAATATCCGAAGACGAATCCCGGCAAGCTCGCGCGCTACTATGAAGCGCTCGGTCTCGAAGACCTCGAACGCCATAATCAGGCGCTCGAACAATTAAAAAAGATCAGCGGTTATAGCGACAAGGAACTCGCGGCCATGGCGCAGTACCAGATGGCCACCATTTACGCCCGCACCGGCAAGACCGACGAAGCCATTAAGATGTACCGCGCTTTGGCGGAGCAGCAGACCGCCCTGGTGCCGCGGCCGCTCGTGCAGCTTGAACTTGCTGGTCTTCTCCGCAATTCGAATCCTAAAGAGGCCGCCAGCATCTATCAACAGATCAAGAAGGATTTCCCGGATACTCCCATTGCGGATCAAGCCGATCGCGGCCTGGATATTCTTGCGCCGAAATCCTGATTCGCTCCGCGCTTGAGCGTTCGCGCGGATTAGCCGGAATATGACGGAGCGGTTCATCGAACCAGTTTCCACTCCAGCACCCTGGGCGATGCGCGCGGCCGAGTCCCGCGGCCGGCGCTATCCCGAACAGCCTCATCCCTACCGCAGCGACTATGCGCGCGATCGCGATCGCATTATCCATTCCCGCGCTTTTCGCCGCCTGGAAGCCAAGACGCAGGTTTTTACGACGCGGTATTCGGACCATTTTCGCAATCGCCTAACGCATACGCTGGAGGTCGCGCAGATTGCGCGCACCGTCGCGGCGACGCTGGGCTTGAACACCGAGCTTGCCGAAGCCCTCGCTCTCGCCCATGACATCGGCCATCCGCCGTTTGGCCACGCCGGCGAACGCAAACTCGACGAGTTGATGCGCGCGCGGGGCGGCTGTTTCAACCACAATTTGCATGCCCTGCACATCGTTGAGCAGTTCGAGCAGCGCTACCTCGATTATCCCGGCCTGAATCTCACGTTTGAAGTTCGCGAAGGCATTATCAAGCATTCGCGTGATTATTCTGCCGCGGAGTTTCCGCAACTCGCCGAATACTTTCTCGATTTGCGCCCGCCGCTCGAAGCGCAACTCATCGACTGGGTCGACGAAATTGCTTATAACACGGCAGATATCGACGATGCCCTCGAAGCCGAGCTTTTGGACCTCTCGCTTCTGCGTAAAGAAGTTTCATTTTTTGGCGAAGTCTACGCTCCGATCCAAGCCGCGCATCCCGGCGCCCGCGAAAAACTCATTTTCAATGAAGCTCTTAAACACCTTCTGGATGCGCTGGCCACCGACCTCATCGAAACCACGCAGCAACGTGTCCTCGCCTCGGCCGCTTCTTCCGTAGAAGATATTCGCCGGACCGCAAAACGGCTCGCCGGTTTCAGCGAGGCCGCGGCCGCGCGCAATCGCGAGCTAAAGCGTTTCCTCTTCGGCCATATCTACAACCATCCCGCTGTCGCTGAAGACCGCGAACGCTCGGTGAAGTGCCTGGAAGAGCTTTTCGCGTATTATCTAGGCAGCCAAGGCTCGATGCCCGCTTCCTATGAAGAGCTGGCGCAAATGGAATCGCGCCATGTCATCGTTTGCGATTACATCGCCGGCATGACCGATCAATTCCTGCTTCGTCAGCATCACGAACATTTTGCCGATGCCAGCCACGGAAAATCGGCTGCACCTCAGGGATGAGGGGAAATTTCTGCCAAACTTGAACGAAATCCTGGATGCGCTGGAGAAAATGTACGGCCCGCAGCATGCCGCCGGTCCTGCGGATCCGTATGAAATGATCGTGTACTTGAATTGCGGCTATCCCGCTAGCGATGCGGCATGTGCGAAAGGATTCGACGCTTTGAAACGCGAAGTGGGGCTGAGTCCAAAAGAGATTCTGGCAGCCCCGAGAGCAAAACTGGTGAAATTGCTGCGGCTCGGCGGGATCGTCCCGGAGCTGCGTGCGGACCGATTGAAAGAAATCGCCCGAAAAGTGAAGGCTGAATTTGGCGGTGACCTCAAGGGCGTGCTAAAGAGTTCGATAAGACAGGAAAAACAGCAAACGGACAAAGGCATTCGCGGCGCAAAAAAAGTTCTCCAACAGTTTCCCGTAATTGGTGAGCCGAGCGCTGAAAAAATACTGCTGTTTTCCAGGCTGACGCCCGTCGCCGCCGTGCCCTCCGCGAATGTCGAAGTGCCCGCGCGGTTATGGTTTGGCAAAACTGGGAAAAATTACGCCGCGGATTACCGCGCTGCCAGAGAAATCCTAAGCTCCGGGCTTGTCCAGACCTTCGAGGTCCGGCAACGTGCCTACTTGCTTCTCCAAAAACACGGACAGCTGACTTGCCAGCGGTCCCAACCAAAATGTGAACTTTGCCCGCTGACCAGCCAGTGCGCTTATGTACAGTCGCAGGCGGCGGACCGCCACGTCGTCTAAATCCGGATGGACCCTGGCTTTTCAGCTCACTTCCTGCGTCCGGGAACCTAGAAACGAAGGAATGGCCCGAAGGCTATCCGCGCGTTTTGGTGCGTGCTTCCGGCGAAATAAATTTCGTCCGCAGCCTCCAGGCGCAGACCAACGGGTCCAAGATGCCCTTCCACACCCGCACCCGGGGAAAATACGCCGCTGACATTGTTTGCGCGCAGGTTGTTTACGGAGTCGGTAAACGTCCCGAAACTAGCTGGCCGCGGGTCCAGCCGGAAATTAACAAAGCCGCCCTTGAGGGTGAGGAATGGCCGAATCGCCCCATGGCCGCTTATGATTTTTGGCCCAAACAGCCCGTGAAGCACTTTAAGGTTGCTGTTTGCCACTGTGACCGTGCAGCCCGCGGCCACGCAGTGGTCGGTAAAAGCCTGATTGAAATCGTAATTCATCTCTCCTTCCAGCATCACGTGAGAGAAAAGTTTGTAACCCACGCGCGCCCCGAGTCCCGCCATATTCGTGCTCGTTTGCGAGAGGCGGAAATAATCACCGTAGGCGCCAACTTGAAATTGGTCTTGTGCCGACGCCCGCGGCACCAGCCAGCCTGCCAGAAACAGCAATAGTGCGACACGTTTCATTCGTGTTCTCCTTGCGCATTGATGGTAAGAGTCACAAAAAGCAGGGGCTGGAGATGGGCCGGGGGTTCCCTCTGCTTTCTCCTTTAGATGAAATCCGGCATGGGGGAGTTGCCACGCAGCCACAACGTAAAGGGCTCTATGCGGATGCTCGCGCCAGCGTCAGAAACAGCGTCAGATAACGTTTCAGTTTTTGCGTGATCAGAAAACTCTCTTTCACGTGCTGGTGTCCGTTTTCACCTAGCCTTGTGGCGATTTCCGGGTGCGAAAGCAAAAAACGAATTTGATACGCCGTGCCTTCCACGGAATGCGCCAGCAGCCCGGTGTGCTTGTGGATGATCTGGATCGGGATGCCGCCGACCGCGGAAGCCACCACCGGTTTCTTTTTCCAGAGCGCTTCGGAAACCGTGAGGCCGAAGCCTTCGCGCAGGCTTTTCTGGATCACTATGGTCGAAGCTCGCTGCAGGGCGTTGACTTCCAATGGCGCCCAAGCCGGCAGTTCGATCACTCGAATGTCCGAGTCGTTATCCGCTTCGCGCAGCACTTCTTTCAGCACCATGGCGCCTTCGGGATCGTCGGAGGCGCTGCCCCCTGCGAGCACCAGTTGGCAATCGAAATAGCGCTTGACGATGCGATACGCGCGAATTACGCCGACAGGGTCTTTCAAGCGGTCGAAGCGTGAAATTTGCGTGAGGATCGGCCGCTGGGGATCGATGTGATAGCGCGCCAGGATCTGCGCGATGAACACCGCGTCAAGGTCGCAGTTTTTTTCAGAAAGCGGATCGATCGCCGGATAGAAAAGATATTGCGGGATGGGCAACTGCCGCGCGAATTCCGGCGAAGAAAACATGGCTCCGTCATAGCGAGAGACGAATGTTTCCAGAAAATCCCAGACCCCCCGGTGTGGATGGGAAAGATCGATGTGGCAGCGCCACACCCAGTGATTTGCGCCGGGCTTGCGGGCATCGATCAAAGCCGCCGGCTGCGGGTCATGAATGACCACAAATTCAGCGTCGAGAGGGAGAGTCGCGCGATTTCGTTCGTTATAAGCCAGAAAAATTTCGAAGTCTCTTTGATTCGCGCGATAAGGCGCGCCGTGCAGCGCATTATGGAAGGATTTCGTGACGTCAAAGAAATCTTCGCCGCCGCTCATCACTTCCCATTTGATATTGAGGTCCAGTTCTTCGGCCAGCGGCACCAGGCGCATCAGAATTTCCGCTACGCCGCCTCCCACGGCCGTCGAATTTACCATCTGGATGCTCCTCCCGCGGAGCGGCTTCGCCAGCGCGCGCAACTCTTCAATCTCGCCCGCGCCCAGCAGGTCCGCATAGTCCTCCAGGGGGATCCGCGTGACGGCCAGTGTCTCGCTCAAACTTTTCTCCTTTCCCGGTCGATCAGCCGCAGCAGTTTGGCGCGCGAGCTGTCCAGCGTGTTGGTGTAAATGTCGATGTGATTGACGCTGTCCGCCAGGGTCCGGAGCTGCAATCCATCGGCGAGCCAGTGCGAGAAGTCATTCGTCCGGAGTTGCAGCCGCAACCGCGAAGAGATGAAATGAAAGTAGAAACTCGCGTGGCTCAGATTTGCGATGCCGTCGCGAAACTCGTCCAGCGTTCGCGCCCGGCGGCCCAGCGGAACAGTCACTTCCGTGCTCTCGCAGAAGTAGAAACGTTCCAACGCCGACTGGCCCGCAAAATGGGGGAAAGTGGTGCAAAAGTCGCTGACCACGCGGCATAGATCGCTTCGCAGCGCCGCGATGGAGGCGTAGTCGCGAATGTCCAGCGCCGCGAGCTGCTCCGCGAGGTCGTTGCGGTTGGTGTCCGCGAGCACCCATTGCGCGAAGTCGTTGGAAAAACCTTCCGTGAGAAAGTGATGGCTGCCGAGGGTTTGGTAGGTATGATGGAAGATGGAAGCGTCGCTGCAAGTTTCAAGGCCTCTAAGCAATTCCCCGAGCGTGCCGGCCGATTGATTGCCAATACGTGTGAGATAGGAAACGGTAACGAATTCGAACTGCGTTTCCGCCGTGTCCATGCGTAAGCTTCTCCCATTCGTTATGTTGCCCCGGCTCGCGACCCTCGCAAAAAGAGAGTCCCGGCTCGGATCACGATGCCGGCTGCGCTTCTGCGCGCTCCGGCACGTCAATGCGAATCTCTGTCAGATCGGAGAGTAGATTCGCGGCCCAGCGATAAACATTGTGCTCTCGCACGGTGTGCCGCATCCGTTCCATACGCCGCGCCTGCTCTTCCTCCGGCATCTCCAGCGCGCGCAGTATGGACTCCGCCAGTTGCGAGACGTCATAGGGATTCACTAGCAGCGCATCGGAAAGTTCATGCGCCGCACCCGCAAAGGTGCTGAGGATTAGCACTCCGCGTTCATCTTCGCGCGAGGCTACGTATTCCTTGGCCACCAGGTTCATTCCGTCGTGCAGCGAGGTCACCATGCAGAACGACGCGGCGCGGTAAAACCTCCCAATCTCTTCATGCGAGTGGTGCTTCTTGCGAAACACGATGGGCTTCCATCGCGCCGTCTGGAAGCGGGCATTGATGCGCTCCGCTTCCGCGCTGACTTCGTCGAGGAACTGTTTATAGCGCTCAATGTCCGTGCGGCTGGGCGCTCCAATTTGCACGAAAGTGAACCGCTGCTGGTGTTCGGGGTTCTGTTCGAAGAATCGCTCGAGGGCTCGGAAGCGTTCGAGGATTCCCTTGGTGTAATCAACGCGATCAACGCCCACTCCGAGGAGTGAAGCTTCGATGCGCATCTCGGCGCAAAGCGCGGCGCGTTCTTCCCCGGCGGTGCGCGATTCATTTGCTCCGGCGGCATTCTCCGGGAACGCCACGCTGATGGGATAGGGCCGCACCCGCGTTATGTGGCCTTGCCGGTTTACTGCGAAGCGGTCCCACTCCGTCAGCGCTTCTAGCGCGCGGTCCACCGTTTCCAGAAAATTGTTGCAGTGCGATTGAATATGGAAACCGATGAGATCGGCGCCCAGGAGACTGTCAACGAGTTCGCGCTGCCAAGGACAAATCCCGAATACTTCCGCGTTCGGCCAGGGTATATGCCAGAAAATCGCCACGCGCGCGTCGGGACGCGCGTCTTTGATCATCCTCGGCAATAACGCCAGGTGATAGTCCTGCACGAGGATGATCGGCGATTCCGCCGCCCCCATTTCCTCGAGAGCTACATCGGCAAATCGGCGGTTGATTTTTTGATACTGCAGCCAATCCTCGGGACGAAAGATGGGGCGCGTGTGCGCATGGTGGGAGAGCGGCCACAACCCTTCGTTGGAAAATCCCTCGTAGTAACCTTTGTCTTCCTCGTCGCTCAACCACACGCGCCGCAGCGTGTAGCTCGGATGATCGGGGGGCACGCGCAAATGGTCGAGGGCATCGACCAACTCGCGGTCCGCGCTGCCCGATCCGTTGGCAATCCACGTTCCGTTGCACGCCCTCAAGACCGGCTCAAGCGCCGTGACCACGCCGCTTGCCGGCACGAGCATTTGGATCTCTTTGTCCTTGCCATTGAATACGTGCATGTACGGCTCACGATTCGAAATAACGAATAGCGGTTTCTCCTGCAACTTGTTTCGCAGACTCACCCGCAAACGCTCGGCTGTCCAGATGGAAGCGTTGGAATCGCGCAACCGCGCTTCTTCCTCCGCAACCGCCCGCGCCGTGCTCAAATCGTTGGCTAGATGCTTTACTTCGTGATTCAGTTGATCGAGGATTTCGCCCTTGGTAATCGCCGGTCCCGCAATCGGCTGCCCCGTTCGAAGGGTACGGAGCCAATTGGCGGTGCGCGTCAGTGGACCCGTGAACGTGTAGCGGACAAGGATCAGAGCGAGTCCCGTAATCAAAATGGTTTGCACCAAGGCGGTGAGCAGGGAACCGCGAAGCGTGCGCGACACTTGCTTATCAATGTAGCTGGTGTCGTGAAAGAGCGTCAGCGTCCCAACCACTTCGCCATTACGGTGAAGCGGCAATGCGAAAACATGCAGGGGAACCTGCTGCTGCGGATCGATAAAGGGAAATTGATCGGCAGGCAGGAATTCGCCGGCTTGGGTGTCTGTTTTTGCCGCGCGGATGGCGGCTTCAGGGCGCGCGCGGAAAATCGGTGGAAGAGCCGAAGTGATCGCGAGAGTGGCGCCGGCGGCATCGTAAACGACTACGCCCTTCAGATGTTCGCGCTGGCTGAAGCGCTCGACGAGCCGTTGCAAATTTCTTTCCCCTGGCCGCTCGAGCAATGGTTCGACGCTTTCCTGAAGGTTCGCTCCTTGAATTTCCGTGCGGTGCAAGAGGTCATTCCGCAGAATGTTTTTTTCTGTTCTGACTTGA
>DATKHV010000092.1:0-17917 GCA_035510055.1 Candidatus Cybelea sp.
GGCCTTGTCCTTGCTCAACGTCAATTCCTAGTCAAATTCTGTTTTCCTCCGGAACACTCTCAGCAAACCGCATGCCGATTCTCGGCCGACGGCCTTTTAGGGAGCATCGGCAGGCACAGGCAGGGCGAAGGCGTAGAGAACGTCCTCGACGGCGAAGAGGAGATATTGGCGACCGTCGAGCTGGTAGGTCATCGGCGAGGCATCGAGGCGGCCTCCGACGTTCAGGTGCCACAGGGTTTTGCCGGTGGCGGGATCGAGAGCCAGGAGATTGCCGGAGTTGTCGGCGCTGAACAGGAGATGGCCGGCAGTGGTAAGAATGCCGGCGATGGTTTCCCCGTTCCCGAGTTCGTGGTTCCAGACAAGTTTGCCGGTGCGATAGTCGAGCGCTCGCAACGTGGAATTGGCCCACAGGTTGATGTCGCGCCCGGCCCACCCTTCGGGCTTACCCGTAGCGGTTAGGTAAAAAACACTGAAGATGCGGCGGGCATTGACGTAGAAGAGTCCGGTTTCGGGATCGAAGCTGGGCGCCATCCAATTGCTGGCGCCGTCCGAGCCCGGCTCGACGAGAGCACCATCGGGGCTGGGAGCGGCTTCCGGCTTGGCGATGGGACGCCCTCGAGAGTCAATGCTCTTCGCCCAGGTTTGCTCGATGAACGGCGCGGTGAGCAGATGCTGTCCGTTGGTGCGATCCAGCACAAAGAAAAAACCGTTGCGGCTGGCTTGCGCGAGGAGCTTGCGCGGCTGGCTGTTGAATGCAGCGTCGAACAGGACCGGGGTCTCAACGGCATCCCAGTCATGAACGTCGTGCGGCGAGGGCTGAAAATACCAAGCGAGCTTCCCGGTATCAGGGTTCAACGCTACGATGGAGCAAGTGTAAAGATTGTCGCCGGGGCGCGCGTCTCCTGCGAGGACAGGATTGGGATTGCCGGTTCCCCAGTAGAGCAGATTGAGCGCCGGGTCATAAGTGCCGGTCATCCAGGTCATGCCGCCACCATGGAGGAGAGCGTCCGGGTCCTTGGGCCACGTTTCAGAGCCCGGCTGGCCGGACTCGGGTTCGGTGTACCAGCGCCATTGGATCGCTCCCGTCTCGGGATCGAGGGATTCGAGGAAGCCACGAATGTCAGTGACGTCGCCGGAGACTCCGACGATCACGTGATCGCGAACGACTAGGGGCGCCATGGTGGCAAAGTAGCCAAGCTGAGGATCGGCAAGCTCAACGACCCAACGGACGTTTCCGTCCTTGGCATCGAGACAGACCAGGTGCGAGTCGGGCGTTGTGAAGTAGAGCCAGTTTTTGTACATGCCCAAGCCGCGATTGCCGATGTGGTCGCCTTGGGATTCGCGATGGTAATGCCATATTTCACGGCCGTAGCGTGCATCGACGGCCCAAACGTTGTCAGGAACCGTAAAGTAAAGAATGCCGTTCACTTCGAGTGGAGTTGATTTGATCGTGGAAGCGTGGGGATGAAAGACCCAGGCGAGGGTGAGCGCGCCTACGTTAGCGGCGTTGATCTGGTCGAGCGGGCTGAAGCGCTTTCCAGAATAGTCTCCGTTATAGGTCGGCCAGGTGTCTGTGGCGGCGGGCTTCAAGAGAGCCGCTGGATCAAGCCCTTGCGCGAAGATTCGCGGCATATACAGGCTCACGGTCGAGAGCATAAAAAGGGCAAGTCCTATTCGAATGCCTAAACCAAAGCTCGTCGTCTGAACAAGGGGTTTCATCATCTCTATTTAAGACTTTCCAGATAGGCAAAGAGGTTGTGAATATCTGCCGGCCTCAGTTTGTCGAGCAGTTCGCGATGGGCAGCCAGGGGATCCTCGAATTCCACCTTTACGTGATCGCGCGAAAACGACCGATACCAACCGGAGCCATCGCGCAACGCAACCACGAAATCATCAGCGTGTTCGACGGGACCTTTGACCTGCTCTCCCGTCGGCAGCGTCACGACGGCGATGGTGTGCTGGCCCCTGGGATAGAGCATGCGTGATTGCAGGTCAACGGGAGAGTACTTGGTTCCTATGGCGGCGAGGTCGCCCGCGGGGGAATGGCAATTCTTGCAGCCACCGCCGGCGTTGAAAAATGTCTTCCCGGCATCGGCATTACCGGTGAGTAGCTTCTCGATGGGGTAGGTGCGGGAAACTCCGTTCGAATTCAGCGCTTCGGCGGCGCGTGCGTGAAGATAAGCGGCGATGTCCTGCACCTGCTCATCGGCCAGCGCCATCGCTGGCATGCCTTTATCGGGTCGCCCGAGACGAATGACTTCGCCGACCTTGTCACCCTTTACGTCATGAGCCACCAGCGGCGAGCGGACTAGGTCCGGCCCGCGGGCGCCTGTGGCATCGGGACCGTGGCAAAACCCGCAGGACTGCTGGAAACTTTTCTGACCTCGCTCGACGGCCGGATCTGGAGTACCCGATTGCGACCATGCCCGGGAATTCCACTGAGCGAGAAGGAAAAGGGCGGCTGAACAAAATACCGCGGTCCTGGCAAGTTGCCGTTGCGAGGTGACCTGGTTCCCACGAGTATGCACTCCGCATTCCTCCGTCCATTGTGGTGCTGTACTTGGTGTCGAGAAATCGGCCATAGGACAAAAGCGACGAAACGCGGAGATTCTAGCATCCCACGCCGGGCAGAGCCATCCTCCAGCCGCAAATAGATAAAGCGTTTAGGCGGTCACACTTACCAAAAAGGTGTGCCAAGTGCCGAATCAACCCATGCGCAGCATCGGAACCGTTCCCCTCTCGATTGTCAATTCCCGTCCTGTTCGTCCGACTCCGGGGCGGCCGCGACAACCACCACAGCAAGATTGTTCGCGCCCAGAACCCGGTTGAAGGCTGGCAAATCGTCCTTAAGAAGCTTTTGGAATTCCGAAGTCGGACTCGTCATCTCCGTCTCGATGGAGCGGAGCGTGCCTAGCTGCGCATCGGTGGGCGCGAAGTCTGCAGCGCCAGCGACATCGCCTCCACCGGTGCCAACCTCGGCATTGAGCCAAATCAGATTCAGGTACGCCTGGTAGGGCTCGACGAAGTATTTGTCGTCGCTATTGACTAGGGCTGGCGAAACCAGTTTGTATTCGATCGCCTGGATTTTGTGATCCATCGCTTCTACGGTCTCGAGAAGTTCGGCCTTGTGTTTGGCTTCCGGACTGTCCAGAGCTTGCTCTTGGGCGGGTTCCGGCTCTTGATTGTCCTCTTCTTCCTCGCCCATTCCTTGTGGTTTTTCCTTTTCCTTCTTTTTGGGAGGGCGGAGCATGGTTTCGATGACTTCGAGTTGTTTCCGCATCCACTCGATCTGGTTGACCGTGCCAGAAACGCTCGTGATGTCGTCGCGAATTTGGAGCAGGGTTTTCACCGAAGCGTTGATGTCCGCTTCCGAACCCGGGGAGCGCGGATCGCGGCGGACGGTGATGGGTTGCGTGTAAGTCTGTCCTTCCACCTTGAGACGCACGGAATAAATTCCTGGAGCCACGATGGGGCCGACCTCGGCGGGCTTGGCGCCCCAGTGGGTGATGGGCCGCGAGTCCTCGTCGCGAAAACGCGGCTCATTCCATATATGCGAATTTTCGGGAGCCACAGTGCGAAGCGCCACCAACCGCGGCGGATCGTAGCGCAAGTCCCATTTCACGCGGTTCATTCCCGCGCGGCCCTTGGCCTGAAGTTTGCGAACTAGTTTTCCGTCAGCATTTACGATTTCGAACTCGACCGGATCCTTGGGTGCCCCTTTCAGCGTGAAATTCAGAAAAGCATCGCCGCCATGAGTAAATCGGTAGGCGGCGCGCGGCTCAAGAAAAACTGTGGCCACATCGGTGTGAATTTTGGCGAGCTGCTCAAGAGGCGTAATGTCGTCAAGAATGTAGAGTCCCCGCCCGTAGGTTGAAATCACCAAATCGTGAAATTCCTTTTGCACCACGGCCCAGGTCACCGGGGCGTGCGGCAGGCCATTGTCCAATGCCGTCCAGTGTGCTCCGTCATCCAGTGAATAGAAGAGTCCGTTTCCCGTGCCGGCAAACAGCAGGCCTTGGCAGTTTGCATCTTCGGTGACGGTGCGGACGTAGGAGAGTGCGTGCTTCGGAAGATTTCCGGTGATGAGCTTCCAGGACTTGCCAAAGTCAGAAGTCTTGTAGATGAAAGGATCGCGGTTGTCCACCAGGTGAAAATCAACGCTGATGTAGGCCGTGGCGGGATCAAATGTCGAAGGAGAGATGCTGGTGATCGTACCCCAGACCGGCATCCCGGAAATGTTCTTCGTCACGTTCGTCCAATTTGTCGCACCGTCCTTGGTGTACCAGACCTGGCCATCATTTGTTCCCGCCCAAATCAATCCTTTCTGGATCTTGGAGGGAGCAATCGCGAAGACTACTTCTCCATAAAACTGCCCCAGGTTGTCGCCCACGAGCCCGCCGGAGGGAACAATGTGGCTGGGATCCTGCGTCGACAAATCCGGGCTAGTGACTGTCCAGCTTTGTCCTGCGTTCGTGGTCTTAAAAATAACCTGGCAGCCGTAATAGACGATGTTGTGGTCGAAAGGATCGATGGCCAGCGGCGGCGTCCAATGGCACCGGTACTTCAGCGTGTTTGGCGGTGAATCGAGAGTGTGCAGCCACGGGCTGACGGACCGTGCGTGTTTGTGGCGGGCGTCCCAACGAGTGACGGAATTCCCGTAACAAGTGGCCCATACGACGTTCGGATCGACAGTGTCCGGGACGGTGAATCCAGATTCGCAACCGCCCATGCGGCGATCCCACCCGGTTTCCTGCGAGTCTACCGGCACACTGGGACCGCGCATGTTTCCGTCGTCCTGCATATTGCTGTAGAAGTAGTACGGAACCTGATTGTCGACATCTACGTGATACATCTGGCCGATCGGAAGAGTGACACGATGGAAGCCGCGGCCGTGTACGGTCGTGATGTTCATCCCCGCGTCATCGGTGATTACAAAACGATCGGGCTTGGTGGGATCGATCCAGATATCGTGAGTGTCTCCGCCCCAGCGTACTTCTTGAAAATTCAGTCCGCCATCGAGTGATTGATGAAAAGAGCTGTTGGCAACGTACACTTCGTTGTCGCTTCCGCTGGAGACGGCGATTCGAATGTAATAGCCGGCGCGTCCGATCAAAGCCCTTTGGAAATTCACCGCCTTCCAGTGTTCTCCGGCGTCGTCCGACCTCCAGACCGAACCTTGGTCCTTGGTTTGAATTAAGGCAAAAACGCGCTTCGAATTTGTGGGAGCGACAGCGACGTCGATCTTGCCGACGGGAGCGTGCGGCAAGCCGTGCTCTTCGATGCGCGCCCACTTCGTTCCTCCGTCTCGAGAAACATAGACACCGCTTCCCGGGCCGCCGCTCCATTCGGCCCAAGTGTGCATTTCCACTTGCCACATTCCCGCGAATAGGATGTGCGCATTGTGCGGATCCATGGACAACCCGGAGCACCCCACATTTTCTCCGGCAAAGAGCACGCGCTCCCAATGTTGGCCGCCATCGATGGTCCGAAACACGCCGCGTTCCTGTTGCGGTCCAGTGACGCGTCCAAGCGCGCAGGCCAATACGATATCCGGGTTCGCGGGGTGGACAACGATGCGGCCGATTCGGCCGGTTTCCTGCAATCCCATGTTGCTCCAGGTCTTCCCGGCGTCGGTAGACTTGTAAATACCGTTGCCCATCACGTCGCTATCGCGAATCACCCAGGCTTCACCGGTTCCCGCCCAGACGACGCTGGGGTCGGAAGGCGCAACGGCCAACGAGCCAATGGCGGCTGCGGGTTGCTTGTCAAAAACGGGCGTCCAATGATTGCCTCCGTCGATCGATTTCCAAACACCACCGGAAGCCGCCCCGGCGTAGTAGGTGCTCGGATCCCCGGGCACACCAGCGACCGCCGCAATGCGATTTCCGACCTTGGGGCCGACAAAGCGGAACCGTAGCGTGCCTTTCTCCTCGTCGTCGGGTTGCTGCGCCTTCCCTACGGCCAGGCACGCCAGAACGACCACTAGCGCAAAACAAAATCTTCGGCTGCGAGCTAGAGCCACGGAAAACCTCCGGCTGCAAAGGAAAAAATAACGAGACCGCTCTCCGCGAAACGATTCGACACCATTTGACTGGGCGACATCTTCTTATTAGCCCATTCTGATGTCAATTCTCGTTCTTGGATTTCTCGTTCTTGGATTTGTCAGGAGGACGGATCGCTTCTGTTCTCGATCGCGCCGGCCTGTCCGGCCTCGGCGGCCGAATCCGTGGCGGCTTGGCCGGTGATCAAGCGGGCGCCGCGGCTGAAGGTCAGATACTCGAAGCCCCATTGAATGAAAACAAGGACGCGGCTCTGAAACTCCACGATGTAGATCAGGTGGATGAACAACCACATGAGCCAGGCGAGCAGACCGGCTACATGGACTCCAAAAACATTGGCGACTGCCGCCGCGCGGCCGATCACGGCCATTTCGCCTTTATTCAGATAATGGAACGGCGGTGGCTCCTTCTTCCCTTCCACTCGGGCGCGGATCGTTTTTGCAGCGTACCCGCCGCCTTGGATAGCAACTTGCGCGACGCCGGGGAGCGGCTTCCCTTCTTCATCGGGCGTATGCGCCAAGTCGCCCAGGATGAAAATGTTCGGGTAGTCCCTAACGGTGAGGTTGCGATTCACTTTGATGCGGCCGCCGCGGTCGGTCTCCGCGCCGGTGCGTTCCGCTAATTTCGCGCCGAAGGGCGTGGAGGTGACGCCGCCCGCCCACAAAACGGTTTTCGCGGCGAGTCGCCGGATGGTGTCCCCGTGTTTATAGCTGACCCCATCCCTATCGATCTCGTTGACCATCACGCTTTTCGTGACTTTCACGCCGAGGCGCGTGACCAATTTTTCGGCTTTGGCAGAAAGTTCTTCCGGGAAAGCACTCAACACCCGTGGACCGCCTTCCATAAGAATAATCTGTGCTTCCTTCGGATTGATCTGGCGAAAATCGTGGCGCAGCGTTTCATTGGCGATCTCCGCCAGCGCGCCGGCGAGTTCCATGCCGGTAGCGCCGGCG
This sequence comes from Candidatus Cybelea sp., assembly GCA_035510055.1. Taxonomy (GTDB): domain Bacteria; phylum Acidobacteriota; class Terriglobia; order Acidiferrales; family UBA7541; genus Acidiferrum. The sequence continues at coordinate 7,013 of DATKHV010000092.1, forward strand.
CCAACAATCACAAACGTGAGCCAGGCGCGCGTTTCTTCCGGGGTGGTGGCGCGTTCGGCGCGTTCGAACGCAAAAAGAATTTTGTGCCGGATGGCCGTAGCTTCTTCCACAGATTTCAGGCTGGGCGCCCACTCGCGCCAGGAATCGTTTCCGTAGTAAGAAGTTTCGGAGCCGGTGGCGACGATCAAGGAATCGTACGGGAACGTAGCGCCATCCCGGAGCGTCACGCGCTTGGCCTGGGGATCAACGTCCACGGCTTCACCCATCAGAACTTGGACATTTTTTTGTTTGCTCAAAACCCCGCGTAAGGGCGCGGCGATTTCTCCCGGCGATAAGGACCCGGTGGCCACCTGATAGAGCAGCGGCTGGAAAAGGTGAAAATTCCGGCGGTCCAGCAATTGGATTTCGACGTCCGCGCGCTTCAGCTTCTGTGCCGCGACCAATCCGCCAAATCCTCCGCCGAGGATGACCACCCGGTGTTTCTTGCCCATCGGCGCTCCCTCCGGAGACGCAACTTTGCCGGAACAAGTATCATCTCATTTAGAGTAAGTTTTTTCGCGTTTTGATACGCGGTAGAAAGCAGTCGTATGCGTGTTCATGACTCCGACGCCAGATTCCAGCTTCAGAAAAATACACTGCGCTTCCTTTGCTCCGTGTTGATCAAGAGCGGGACGCGCTCGGAGATTTGCAAGCTGCTCGATCCGGGAGTTTTTGATGATCCCCTGCATCGCGTAGTTTTCGAGGAGATTCGCGAAATGGGGTCGGTTGATTCCCGCCGCTTGCGCGAACTTTTGCCGGCTCGGGTAACCAACCGCGGCTTCCCGGACTTCGATTTGCGGGAACTGCTGGCCCCCTACGAAGTGACGGAAAGAGAAATCGATCATTTATTCGAGAGCGCGCTGCAACTGCTGGACCTCAGCAACCCCGACGAACATCGGCCAACCCACTAGCCATCGAATGAATCCCCCGAGAACACAATCGTTCTATCTTGTCGAGCCGCTGGCGTTCAGCGCTTTTGTCTCCTGGTACATCTGGGAACTCCAGGACGCCTTTTTCTTTTCTTGGCTGGTCTTCCCTGTTTGGATGCTCGCCAGTATCGTCGCTCATGGGGACACTCCAAAAACCATGGGATGGCGAGTCGACAACCTATGGCCCGCCGCCAAGCGGTCCACCCTGGTTTTCAGTGTTTGCATCGCGGGACTACTCCTGGCGGGAATTTTGCTCGGGTCATGGCACGGTCCGATTCACCACCTCCTCGTGCCCAGGCACTTTTTTGGATATATGGCTTTCTGCCTCCTTCAACAAGTTGCGCTGAATTCGTATCTGACCAACCGGCTGCTGGGAGGCTTGACCAGCCCGGCGACCGCTTCCCTGCTCGCCGGTGCGCTTTTTGCGGCGCTCCACTGGCCAAATCCCGTATTGGTTCCGCTCACGTTTATCGGAGGAACAGCCATGGCTTGGCTGTTTGCCTGCGAACGCAACATCATTCCACTCGCGATTGGTCAAGGCATCCTGGGAACTTTAGTTTGGTGGGCGTTTCCGGTGGCATGGCATCACGGCTTACGCGTGGGGCCAGGCTTCTACACGTTTCATCTACGATAGTTCGCGCGATCTACAGATTCAAGTGGCCGTATTTTGCGACGGACGCTCGGTCCCTCGGCAAGATGTGATTCCCTTTCGCGTCGTTGCTCCAGACACCGGCAATCTGGCAGCCGCACTGCGGGCAAGCGCCTGCTTTGAGGCGATTCGCGAGAACATCATGCCAAGAGCGGCGCACCAGCAGTTCCCCGCACTTCGGGCAGTACGTGTTCGCGCCCTCGCTGTAGATGTTTCCTTCGTAGACGTAGCGCAGGCCGGCGTCCAGCGCAATCCGCCGAGCCTGACCAAGCGTTTTGGGAGGAGTACGCGGCTTGTCCTGCAGTTTGAAGTCCGGGTGGAACGCCGTGAAATGCAGCGGCACATCCGGCCCAAGATGCGTCAAAACCCATTCGGCAAGCTTGCGCGTTTCCGCTGGATCATCATTCAACGTCGGAATCATCAAGTTGGTGATCTCAAACCAGACTGGCGTTTCCTTCTTCAGCCAAGCCAGCGTCTCGAGCACCGGTTGCAGATGCGTCAGCGTGATCTTCCCGTAGAAATTCTCGGTGAAGGCTTTGAGATCAACGTTGGCCGCGTCAATGTGATCGTAAATGTCGTGGAAAGCTTCGTAAGTGATGTAGCCATTGGTGACCATCACCGTTTTCAGGCCGTAGTTTCTGGCCGCTTTGCAAATGTCGATGATGTATTCGCCCCAGATGGTCGGCTCGTTGTAGGTAAAGGCGATGGCGTCGCAACCATATTTCAAAGCTAGCAGCGGCACGTCTTCTGGCGGAACATGCTCTGAACGCACCTGATCGGAGCGCGATTTCGAGATGTCCCAGTTCTGGCAGAAAAAACACCCCATGTTGCAGCCCGCCGTGCCCATACTGAACACTCGCGTGCCGGGCATAAAATGATTCAGCGGTTTCTTTTCGATAGGATCGACTTGCAGAGCGGCAGGCGAGCCATAACCCAGGCTATAAAGTTTTCCGTCCTGATTGATGCGAATGAAGCAGAATCCCGCTTGACCGTGATGGATGTGGCAATGCCGTGGACAGAGATAGCAGTGAACGCGGCCATTGGACTCCGCTTCCCACCAACGAGCCTCGTGAAGCTGTTCTGTCTTTTGGAGGATCTTCAGCTCTTCCACGAATCCTCCTCTGGAGACGGTATTATACCTCCTCCTGGAGCATACCGCTCAGGGCCAGCGAGTTGGATACGGCGTCAGTTAGAGCAACGCAGCTGTCGGATTCAGAAAAGGGCGCAGCAAACTATGACAGGCAAGAACCCCGTCACGCTCGATTCAGTTCGGTAGTAGGCCGTAGACTTCGAGTTCTCCCACGACCGATGAGTCATTGCCCCGCGTGCCGACATAGACCTTGCCATTGGCAATGGTGGGTACAGTAAATTTCACGGCGTGCCCAGCCACGTCTCGATTCGCAACTTGTGAACTATTCCACAGTTCGCTAGCGAGGTTGCTGGCGTCGTAGGCGTGGAGGACAGTAGCGCCGCAACCGGGCGATTGGGGAGTGCAATAAAGGCCATTGTCCAGCGCCCAGATGATGCCATTAGCAGAGCCCGCGGACGATTCCGACGGAGTGGAACCAGGAAATCTGTAGCTCGTACTGGATTGCGAAAAAGGCGCGCCGTTGAACTTTCCAGTAGCGCCGTTAAAGGTGAACTGCTTGAGGGTGCCTACACCGGCGACGTAGAGATTATTCTGCCAAAAGACCGGTGTAGCGAAGATGGAGTTGCCCAGATTTACGGTTTGGACGACGTTGTTGACGGAACTGCTGAATTTCCCGAGGTTGTCGCGGTTGAGAAGGAACAGGTTGCCTTCCTTGCCGCCACCAATCACGAGGTGAACCACGGGGCCGGAAGGCTGGTCCACGAGAATGGTTGCAGCACCGGAACCGAAGTCGGTGTCGTTGGCGTCCAGCGAGGCCTGGTCGAGAGGAGTGAAGTAGTCCGCCGGGGAAAGCCCGCCGACCGTCGTCAGCTTCACAACGCTATCGCCATAGTTCGAGCCGCCGGTGTTGGCGTCGAAAGTTCCGTTGCCAGTGATGAAAAAGAGATTGCCGGAAGAATCGACGGCGGGAGCGCCGCCACCCATCCAGACACCTCCGCGGGAATACGAGAGTGTTCCAACCTGATTTGGCGTGGAGTTGAAGACGGCATTGGCCACCGGCGCGAGCGTGGTGGCGTTGAAACCAATCACCCAGCCGTGGTAGGGATCATGGTCTTCGTGCGAAGCCCACGCGACATACACCACACCGCTCGAGAGAACCAAACCGGCGCGCTGGCTTTCATTGCGCGGATCAAAAGCCACTCGTCCAGAAACGGAGCCAGCTCCGGTACCAGGAACAGAAATGGAAGAATTGATGCTCTGCGGAGGAGTGATCCGCTCGTTGCCGGTCGAGATGTCAATCGCGTGAAGGCGTTGGAAAAACTGCTGGCTGGCATTGACGGACTTGCTGACGACATAGAGCGTGTTGGTGCTTGGGTCGATGACGGGCGTGCCGGTGATACCGACTTCTGGGGAGATGTCTCCGTAACCACTGCCAACAAGCGCGCCCGTTCCGGCGGAGGGCACGGAAGTCTCGCCGGCAGTGCCGCCGTGCGCGGCATCGATCAAGTTGACGTGCCAAAGCGTCGTGCAGGGAGCGGCATCGGCGTCAAACGCGTACAGGCTTTCGTGCTGCGTGGCCACGATCACAACGTTGTGACGAGTACCCGCCACCGTCAGATTCGGGACCCACAGCGGTTGGGCATAAATTGCGCCGTCGGCTTGGCAGGAAAAGAGCTTGCCGAAGGTTGCTGTGTTCACATTCGAGAGAGTCAGGGCCAACTCGCGAGTGTTCGTGCCGTCACGAGAGAGGTTGTTGTGATAGGTCAGAACGCCGGAGAGATCGGTGACACCGATGGAATTGGAAGCACTCTTGGTGACGTCAGCGACGCTCGTGGCTGTGATGATGTATACGCCTGCAGTCGAAGGTGCGGCGTAAATGGCGGAGGTGGTCGTTACATTGGTGAACGTGCCGCAGCTAGATCCGGAACAACCTATGCCGGACGCCGACCACGTCACGCCGGCACCCCGCGCATCGTTCTCGACGGTTGCAGTAACCGGAAGTGTCTCGGTGATGGTGAGACCACCGCGCTTGGGGAATATGCTGACACTAAGACTCGCGGAAGTCCCAGTGACCGTGATGGTTGCAGAAGCGCTCTTGGTGGTGTTCGAGACGGAAGTGGCGGTGAGTTTGACCGTGGCGGGATTCGGCATATTCGGAGGCGCAAAATAGGTAATGGGAGTTCCCGAAGCACTCGCAGTTGTGGAAAGAGTTCCACAAGCGCTGCCAGTGCAACCCGCGCCGGACAGCGCCCAACGCACACCGCGATTATGCCAATCGTAGCGCACCTTGGCTGTGAACGGTTGCGAGCCGCCTCCGGCTTGAACGCTGGCAGTTGACGGAGAGACCGAAACGGTGATGCGCGACTGCGCGAAGGCCCGTGGAACTGATGCGAGACCCAACAAAAGGAAGCCAGAAATAGCGGCACGAATTGACTTCCAAGATGCGGGATTGCATTTCGCAAACATGAGAGAGCTCCCTCTATCCGAAGATAGTTAGTCGAACCGGGAACCAGGGCCGTCTAAACAACGGGCATTCAATGGGGGCTGAAGAATGAACTATATTGGAAGCAGGCTGAGATTGCGAATAGAACGAGGGGACAGTGTCCGAAAAGCCAACCAGGACAGCTGGGAAAAACCTGATGGGAGGATTGCGCCTTGGCGGATTTGCTTGTACGTTATCGGTTGGCCGGGAACGAAAAATGGAAATTCCGGTCTAGGCAACCCAGGGAAGCGGGCATGGATCCACGTGGGCTCGCAACTTTAACCAAGATGCTGTCCTCACCTACTTTCCTTCTCACGCAAACAATCGCAGGAGAATCGCATGCGAGCTTGCCGGTATTTTTTTGTTTTGTTGGCGGCCCTCTCACCTTTTTGCCATGGCCCATTGGCCAAGCAGGCGCCAGAAGAGCGCCCGAGCCAGATCATTCCCTGTTCTTCCGATGATGGGGAGAAGCACTACTGCACGGCGGACACGAGGCATGGCGCGCGACTGGTGAAGCAACGCAGCGCGGCGCCGTGCCAAGAGGGTGAGTCGTGGGGTTACGACGAAGAAGGAATTTGGGTGGACAAGGGATGCGGCGGTGAGTTTACTCTGGGGCGCGGCGAAGAGGGCGGCGATGGCCGCCCCGAGCGTGGAGGGACGATAACATGTGCGTCGGACGATGGCCGGCGAAAAGTTTGCCCAGCGGATACCAGCAACGGGGTGCAGTTCGTGAAACAAAGGAGCGACGCGAAGTGCAAGCAAGGCTCTTCGTGGGGATACGATACTCGAGGGATATGGGTAGATAAGGGATGCGGAGCGGATTTTGTGGTGGGCGTGCCGGGGCATCCAAGCGGCTCCGGGAAAGCTAGCAAAAGCGAGACCATAAGCTGCGCTTCGTTCGACGGAAGAAAGAATTATTGCGACCTGGATGCGCCGAGCGGCAAGGTGCAACTGACGAGACAGCTAGGCACGATGCCATGCACGGAAGGTTCGACGTGGGGGTACGACCGCAGGGGCATCTGGGTGGATCGGGGTTGCAATGGGGAGTTCCTGGTGCAGGCGGGAAGCGAGCTTGGCCCCGGGGATTCCTCGGGGAAGAATTGCGCCAAAACAGTGGGCCAGCAGGTGGCAGATGAGTTGGTGAGGCGATGCTTTGAAGTATCTTCGGCGACGCATCCGGCGTGCAACAAGCAAAACTCGTGCAAGCTGATCGAGGACGAGATTCAGCGAGGATGCCAACGGTTAGGCGCGAATGCGCCGGCATTTTGTGGTGAGAACAAGTGAGAGGCCAGCGAGTCGCATCTGAGCAGTTCCTAGAGACGGCACCCGCAGTGACCTTGCCGGTGTCCGCCGAACCCAAATCTGCGAAAAATGTTCGAAGCGGATTACGGCTTCCTTTTCTTCCTTCCTAAAAGGCCGGCTTGGACATATAACGCTGCCGGAGTACCTCAAGTTCCCGAGGTAGAAAAGAATCGCCCTGCGAGTGCGGCCGTTCAAACATCACAGCGCGATTTCTCACTTGCCAAGAGTCCCCACCCGGCTCTTTTCATTCGTCGAGTAATCGAGGCAGGATGGGTTAGCGTACTTCAGTCGGTTCATTCACTTTTGCTTCATGCCAATGCCGAATTGATTCCCGGCACGAATTACCTTCCCGTTTTCGATCACCAGTTCAAGCAGTTTTTCGCTCTCGACCGGACGGCCGGTTTCGTCCTGGAGCGTCGCCACGATCTTCTTGGTCTTCACATCAATGATCTCGCCGGTTGAAGAATATCCGAATCGCCCATCTATGCTGAAGCTAACCCAACCGATACAATCCCGGACCTTGATGCTGGTAACTTGCTTCGCCGGCTTCACCGTTGCATTGAACACGTGTATGGCGTTGTTCGCACAGTCCCCCAGCCAAAGTTCCTTCTCGTCCGGGGTCAAGGCGATTCCATGACTCGGGCATCCGTGGCGCTTGACGGGCCCCTGCGAGTATCCCGCAACCTCGACGCGGTATAGCTTCTTGCCTGTCCGCAGATCGCCAACTTCGAAGCCCAGCAAGCCGTTAATGTTGACGAAAACGAGCGTATGGTCCCCGTTAATCGTAAACGGGCGGATCACATTGTCGAATGGGCCTATTTTACTTTCAATCTTTTCGGTTCTCGCATCCACCACCGCAAGAACTCTAGACCGCAAGCTCGCCAGGTAGACGTACCGACCGTCTGCCGAGTAGATGGTATTGTGCGAACCAGGTTCTGCTTCGATCGTCCGAAGCACGCTCCCGGTCATCGCATTCACGACGTGCCAGGCAGTTCCCTCGAGCTGTGGGACATACAAAATCTTGCCGTCAGGCGAAATCGCCAGGCGGTCGCATCCGCCGTCGTAGGTCTGGTCCCAGATCTTCTTGCCACTAACGGCGTCGATGGCCATCATCCGATTCAGGGATGTAACGTAGACCCTGCCGGTCGTCGCGCTTGCCGCGATCCCCTTGACGTTCTCTGGCTTTTCACCATCCGGAACACTCCAGGTTTGTATGCGCCGGACAAACTTATACCCATTGTCCACATCGAAAACGAGGATGCCAACGCCACCATGTTCCACGTCATTGCGGACTCCCGGACTGGCTACATACAGAAGATGCTGCTCTGCCGCCGCCCGCATCGGAATAAGGGACATTAAGACAGCAAACGACGCCAACGGCAGGATCAACGCGGCATAAGTAAGTCTTTTCATTTTCGCTCTAAACTCAGACTGGCTCTTTGGACGCTCTGTGCGGCGCCGCAGGCATGATACACCTGTTCTTTGCCTCCCCATCAAGCTGCGCGGGTGGCGCGCCAATGCCAAACGGTCTCCGGCAATGATTCTAAGCAGCGCCTGAAAGAGGCAGTGAACGATTGAGACTAGAATGGCATCCGGCCCGGAGCCCCAAATGCGCGTGCCCACACCCCGGAATGCGGAAAGTGACAGCGCAGGGCCGGCAAACGTTCCGTTAAACGAACTTGTTAAAAGGAAGTGTTCCCCTTTTTAGGCGTGGCGGCGGCGCTGGTAGCGTTGTCTTTCTGCGGCCCAATCGACAAAACGTTCCATGTGGTCGCGGTATTTCCAGCTGAGACGGAAAAACTTGCTGGCGGTCAAATTAGCGGCTTCTTTTCCTAGGAAAGTCTCAAAGCGCCAGCGAATGTACGGGCTCTTCCACGGATGCAATCGATAACCACGAGCTGCATTCCAGTAATACTGCAGTGTCTTGAGCATATTCTTGCGCAATGGGCAAATCGCCCAGCCCTCATTATCCAAGACTGTTAATTTTCAGCCGCCGGCGCCGAGAGATGGTCGTGCACGAGCACCCAGTTGCCGCCGCGCTTTTCCCAAATCCCAGTGTAGCGGAGGTCCATTTCAGCAGTTTTACCGTTCTTTGATTTCTCCAACAAATGCATCGGGACAATCGTCCAGGCAATCATGCCGCGGCGGGTCACCTTCAGATCCTTCCCTGCCGTCAGCTTGATTTCCTCGGCGCCATCCAGAAATTGTTTCTGCACCCCGTCGTGATACTCCTTCCAGCCGTGGTAGGAGAAGGGAGCGACATCGTAGAAGACCAGGCCATTATCCTTGGCGTAGAACTTTGCCGGAGCTTCTGCTGTTCCGGTGCTCCAGGCCGCACAAAAATTGTCAACTAGTTTGCGGAACGTGGCGTCGTCGGTGGCCTTTTGCTGCGCCCGAGCGCCCACAAAAGTCAGCAGCGCTCCGGCGATGGCCAGCGCAACGTAGAAAAGCCAGCGCCATCGTTCGGCATTTCTGTCGACAAATTTACTCATCGATCGGATCACTCCGAATCTTCGAGCAACTCAGGGACGAGAGTTTGCTGGAGAGTCTCCCAACGCGTGCCGCATACCGTAGTCCGTTCGAAACAATTTTGCAAGCACTTATTGGCCGGCCTTGGACAGGCCGGCTTGCGGGGCGGCGACAAACCATCGGGATAGCTCTATAATCCGCTCCCATGAACACTCTCTGCTCGATTCGAATCGTTCCACTGATTCTGAGCTTTGGCCTGCTCGCGCCCCGGGCGCACGCCCACGAACCCGTCTTTGCCCGCAAAGGCATGGTTGTCGCCCAGGAGCCCCTGGCGGCTGATGTCGGTGTGGCGGTCTTGAAAGCGGGTGGAAACGCGGTTGACGCCGCCGTCGCCGTTGGGTTCGCTCTGGCCGTTACCTATCCCTTTGCCGGCAATATCGGCGGCGGCGGATTCATGCTGATCCGCTTGGGGGACGGCCGGGCCACCTTCATCGATTTTCGCGAAAAGGCGCCTCATCAGTCCACCCGCAATATGTACTTGGATGCCGACGGAAAGATGACCCGCGAGAGCCTCTTTGGCTGGCGTGCCGCCGGTGTTCCAGGCACGGTACGGGGACTGGAACTTGCACAAAAAAAATACGGCACGCAATCGTGGGTGACGCTGCTTCAGCCGGCTATTGAATTAGCTTCCCACGGCTTCCCCGTCTCCCACGCTCTGATGCAGTCTCTACACTACAGCGCCGACTTTCTCTCCCAGTTTCCAGACTCTAAACGGATCTTCCTGAAGGACGGCGCCTCCTACGATTGGAACGAAATTCTTCGCCAGCCCGATCTGGCCCGCACGCTGGAGCGCATCGCTCATCAGGGCGCCAAGGATTTCTACGAAGGAGAAACTGCCCGCATCCTCGCGCGCGAGATGGAAAAAAATGGCGGCTTGATCACCCTCGAAGATCTTCGCGAATATCAGGCCATCGAGCGCCGCCCTCTGGAGGGCGACTATAAGGGCTACCACATCATTACGTCGCCTCCTCCCAGCTCCGGAGGAGTCGGCATTCTGCAAATGCTTGGCATGTTGGATGGCAGCGGCTACGAAAAGACCGGAGCGGAGTCCGCCACCACGTACCACTATCTCGCTGAAGTCATGCGGCGTTATTATGCCGACCGCAACGAATATCTTGGCGACCCCGACTTTGTTAAGGACCGCACCGCCGCGCTCCTCGATGCTTCGTACATCCGGAAGCGCCGCGAATCCATCGATCCGGTGCAGGCCACGCCAAGCGAGCAGATCAGCCCCGGTCTTCCCGCCGGAAAAGAATCAACGGAAACCACTCATTACACAGTCGCCGATGAACAAGGCAACGTGGTGGCCGTCACCTACACACTCAACGCCGGTTACGGCAGCGCGGTGACCGTGCCCGGAGCCGGATTCCTGTTGAATGACGAGATGGACGATTTCGCCGCGAAACCCGGTTCGCCCAATCTCTTTGGGCTGGTACAAGGCGAGGCCAACGCCATTGTTCCCGGCAAGCGTCCGCTTTCGTCCATGGTTCCCACGATTGTTCTGAAAAACGGCAAGCCTTTTCTCGCCTTGGGCGCTCCCGGCGGCTCCCGCATTATCACCGCCGTCTTGCAAGTGATGGTAAACGTCATCGATTTCAATATGAACGTGCAGGATGCCATCGATTTTCCCCGCGTCCACCATCAATGGAAACCCGACCGTCTCGATATCGAGCGCGGCATTTCCCCGGACACCATCGCCTTGCTCAAAAAGGCCGGATATCAAATCGACGAAGCCAAGCCCACCGTCATCGCCCGCGTGGAAGCTATTTTGCTCGATGGTGGTTGGATGCAAGGCGGCCACGATGAACGCGGCGCCGGAAAAGCGGTTGGCTACTGACCGCCCCCTTGAGCTCTTAAGTGCGTGCTCCATTCCCCGCCCCGTAGC
>DATKHV010000093.1:0-21559 GCA_035510055.1 Candidatus Cybelea sp.
CTGCTCAATTTCTTTCTCTGGCGGAGACGATGATGGCATCAGGAATTGCTCGCCGAGCCGGCCTGGCTGGCCTCCTCATGCTGGCGGGTTGGTCGGCGCCGGCTCGCGCTTCCAATCTCACTCTGCCGTCCGAGACTCTGGCCATCCTCGACAAGATTTATTCCTTCGACCTCGATGGAGCCATGGCATCGGCAAAACGCATGGAGCAGGAACAACCCAATCACCCGCTCGGATATCTTCTCGAAGCGGAAGCATTGTGGTGGCGCTTGTGGTGTGCGTCTGCAGAATTCAAATATGGAATGAGTGACGCCCGGCATAGGGCCAAGTTGGAAGCCGATCAACACTATATTGAGCTGTCTAGCAAGGCCTTGTCTCTGGCGGAAGCGCAAATCAAGCAACGCGAATCCGCGGAAATGCAGTTTTATGCCGGCACGGCGGAAGCTTCTCTAGCGCGGCTGTACGGGGTTCGCGCCGAGAATCGCAACGCCGCGCGCTCCGGAGTCCGCGGACGCGAGCATCTTCTCCGCGCCAAGGTTCTTGACCCGGATCTCGCCGATGCCGACCTGGGCTTGGGCCTTTACAACTATTACGTGGATACGCTCAGCTCCTTGGCCAAGATCCTGCGCTTTTTCATGGGCATTCCCGGCGGCTCAAAGCAGGACGGCGTGCGCCTTCTTGAGCAAGCCATCGCCCATGGCGTTCTCACGTCCGAGGCGGCGCGCTTTTATCTGGCCCTGAATCTCCATCGCTACGATCAGCAGTATGAAAAGGCGCTCAACGTCCTCGGCCCGCTCGTCAGAAAGTATCCCGCAAACCCTATCTTTCAATTGGCGTGCGGGGACCTCTATGCCAAGCTTGGCCGAAAGCAGCAAGCTCTGGCTTGTTATCGCGCCGCGAGCGCTGTTGCGGTCGAAGGTTCAGAGTGTCAAACCCATGTCCAAAATCTGGTGCGCGCAGCCATTGCTGCTCTGGGCGGCGTGCAATAAAGGAATTGGCTTCCGCAATGCGCCCCGCGCCGTGGTGAGATAACGCCACCGGCATGCTACCTTCACAATTTGGTTTGCCCGCATTCCGCATTGACCAGCATTGACCTCCTCCCCTTCCGGATGGTAATGATGTAGGGTTGCCCGAGTCGTCAGATTCGGCAAAGTACGGTCTCATCGAGGGGTGGATCGAAAAGCTGGGCGGAGTTCCCCGAATCCCGGCCTGGTAGCAGTCAACGCCACGGACGAATTTGGCATCTCAACCCCAAAGCAGGCTGGCGCAACGGGTTCTTTCCGATCGCCGCGGCTCGTAGACTCCGGCGCGGCTGGGGTCTCAGAACAAGATGAAGGAGTCTCAATGAAGCGGTCTTGGACAGCATTGGCTGTCGCGCTGGTTGCGGTTTTCGCGGTCGCGGGTTGCAACGACTACGGCAACACGTTTCAGAACAATACGGGCGCGGTGATCTCCTTTCTGTCCCCTTCGCAAGTCCCCGCTTGCTTGCCAGCAACAGGCACAACTTGCTCAGATGTCACCTTGACGCTGAATGGCGCCGGTTTCGTCTTGCAGACAAAAGTGCGGTTGAATGGCCAGACGCTGGTTACGACCGTTCCGGCGGATAGCACGGGAGCCGCTCTCGGGAACGTCGTGACCGCTGTCGCTCCCGCGGCGCTCCTGGGAAAGCCCGGTACTGCAACGGTGGTCACGGTGAACCCGGCCTCTGGTGCGGGGCAAAACGGTCTCTCCAATACGGTCACTTTGCTTATCGACAATCCCCCCAATCCGGCTCCCGGTGTCTCTTCCGTTTCTCCCACTTGTGCTGCCCCTAATGCTGCTCTTTCGCTCACGGTCACTGGCACTAATTTCCTCGCCGCTTCCGCCGGTAGTTCCCAGGTTTCCACTTTGAATTGGACTCTTGGTTCATCGCAATTTCAGTTCACTCCGCCGGCGGCTTCGATCACCGCAACGCAGATAACCGTCACCGTTCCGGCGACGGGCATCCCGGCTGCTGGCTCTGCCACTGTCACCGTTTACAATCCGCCTTCGCTTCCTCTTCCCAACGTTCCGGGCAGCAAGGGCAGCGGCGGTGGGACTAGCCCGGCGGCCACCGTGACCATCCAGACGGCCGCTTGTCCGGTAGCTGCTAAAGCCCCGGCTAGTTCGCTAGCCTCAACCGCCGTCGCCGAAGAAACTCCCGCCGTGAGTCTCGATGGACGATACGTGGCTTACACGGCGGTCGAAGAAGGCCATGCCCAGATTCTTCTTCGCGACACTTGCGAAGGGGCAGCTTCCGGCTGCCTGGCGCGCACAACCCTTTTGTCAGCCGCCGCCGACGGCTCTCCGGCCGATGACGAAAGTCACGCGCCTTCGATGAGTTCCGACGGGCGCTTTGTAGCGTTTAGTTCCGCCGCCAGCAATCTCGTCGAGAATTCACCGCCAGGCCGCCAGGTTTATTTGCGCGATACTTGTGCGGGGGCGGGAGACTCCTGCAAGGCGGCGACGCAGTTAATCTCCACTGATCCGAACGGCGCGCTGGCCGGAACGGAAAGCGTTCTTCCATCCGTGAGCTCTTCGGGACGCTTCGTTGCGTTTCTGGCTATTGCACCGAGCCACTCTTCCAATCCCGTTTCCGCTCCGTCGAAGACGTCCGCAGGCAGCAGCAACAGCGGCTTTCGCCAGGTGTTCATCCGCGATACCTGTTTTGGCGCCACCAACTGCACTCCGAAAACAACCCGGATTTCGCTGCAGCCTGGTGATGGGACGGCCTCCGGCGCGCCGCCCGCAGGACCGGCTTTGAGCGGCAATGCGCGGCACGTGGCCATCCCGGGCGCGAACGCGGCAACGCTCTTCACGCGCTCGGTTGCCGTGGACGATCGCGTCTTTCTGGCCGTTGCGAGCGAGCCGCGTTGAACTTTGGTTTTTCCGGCTCTCGGCTCGGCGCAGCTGTAATTCCTTAGCACCCTGAGCTTTTTACTGCGACGCATTCTTGCTCGGCACAATGAAGCAGCGGTAAAACCATTCTCGTCAGGAGGAGCAGGCGGCGGCCCACAGCTCTCGCAGAACGCACAGCATTCCCGTTCAATGCACGAGAAACAAGCAACCGCAGAATGTTGGCTGGCCTCTGAGCAGCGAAGACCGTCTTCAGTTAAAGCGCACCTTAATATCCGGGCGCTTCTCCAAATGCACCGAATCGATAAAGCGCACCTGCCGTTCATCCAGCGTCAAAATCATCGAGCTGGTGCGTACGCCTTCCCCAAAAAATCGCACGCCCTTTAGCAAGTTTCCGTCGGTTACACCGGTGCACGCAAAAATCATTTTCTTGCCTGGAGCCAGATCTTCCGTGTCGTAGACGCGGTCGAGATCCTTCACGCCCATTTTTGCCAAGCGTTCCGCATGTTCCGGCTTACTGACCACCAGCCTTGCCAAAATCTGCCCGTTCAAGCAGCGCAGCGCCGCCGCCGTCAGCACGCCCTCCGGCGCGCCACCAGTGCCCATCACCGCGTGCACCCCGGTGCCGACCACCGCGGCGGAAATTCCCGCCGAGAGGTCTCCGTCGCCAATCAACCGGATGCGCGCGCCCGCCGCTCGTATCTCTTCAATGATCTTTTCGTGCCGCGGCCGGTCGAGCACGATCACCACCAGATCCTCGACGTCGCGGTCCAGCCGCTTGGCGATCGATTTTAAGTTGTCGGCCACCGGCGCATCCAGGTCCACTGCGCCTTTGCACGCCGGCCCCACCACCAGTTTTTCCATATACAAGTCGGGCGCGTGCAGCAATCCGCCGCGCTCGCTGGCCGCCAGCACTGCAATGGCGTTCGCCGCGCCCGTTGCGCAGAGGTTCGTTCCTTCTAGCGGGTCCACGGCGATGTCCACCTGCGGAAACAATGCTTTTGGAGCGTGTGTCGCTAGCCCGACCTTTTCGCCGATATAAAGCATCGGAGCCTCATCCCGCTCGCCTTCGCCAATCACGATCGTTCCGTCAATCTCCACCGAGTCCATGGTCTTGCGCATGGCTTCTACGGCCACTTCATCGGCATGGTGCCGGTCGCCGAAACCCATCGTGCGCGCGGCCGCGATCGCCGCGTTTTCCACCACGCGCAAAAAATCCAGGCTAAGTTGTTCTTCCATCCGTGCCTCTCTGCGATTCTCCCGAACCGTCGGCGGCCAATCATAGGCTAAATGCCCTCGCAGCGTCGACCGCTACTGACCTAAGAGTTGCGCCAACGCGCAAAATACTCTATATAGTCCTCCGCGATTGTTTCGCCCTGAGGTGTTTTATGATCCGCAGCTTGCTCGGAGTTTGCCTGTCTTTGTATTTCTTTGCCGCCACGAGTTCTGCGCAGTCCACGCCTTGCACCATCATTGACCACGCGGACTACACCAAAAAGATTAAGGAGTTCACCACCGAATCCTTCTTCTCCACCGAACTCGTCGATCATCTTCCTCTCAGCTCCTGCGTTCCCCCGCCCGATGCCCATCTTCACCACATCGTAGGCGCCCCTGATGTTCTCGATTACACCAAAGACATCAACGCCTATTTCCGCTTGCTCGCCAGCAAAAGCCCCCGCGTCAAGGTCTGGAGCATAGGCATGTCCGAAGAAGGCCGCGAGATGCTCGTCGCCGCCGTCTCCGACGAAGCCAATCTCGCCAAGCTCGACCGCTACAAGGAAATCACCGCCCGCCTCGCCGATCCCCGCGGCCTCAGTGATGCCGAAGCGCAAAAGCTGATCGCCGAAGGCAAGCCCATGTACTGGGCTGATGGTAGCATCCACTCCCCGGAAACCGGCGCTCCGGAAATGCTCATGGAACTTGCCTACCGCTTGGCTGTCGAAGACACCCCGTTCATCCAAAAAATCCGCCGCGATGGCATCGTGCTCATCACTCCTATCGTCGAGACCGACGGGCACGACCGCATGGTTGACGTCTACATGCAGCATAAAAAGCATCCTGACCAGCCGCCCTATCCGCTCATCTGGTGGGGGCATTACGTTTCTCACGACAACAATCGCGACAATCTCGGCGTCAGCCTGGCCCTCTCCCGCAACATGCTCAAGACCTACCTCGACTGGCACCCCACCGTCATGCACGACCTCCACGAATCCGTTCCCTATATCTACATTATGACCGGCACCGGTCCTTACAACGCTTGGCTTGATCCCATCGTCATCAGTGAGTGGCAGGAGATGGCCTATCACGAAATAGAAGAGCTGACCAAGCGCGGCGTCATCGGCGTCTGGACGCACGGCTTCTACGACGGCTGGGCCCCCAACTACCTGCTATCCATAGCGAACGGTCACAACTCCATCGGGCGTTTCTACGAAACGTTTGGCAACGGCGGCGCCGATACGCGCGTCCGCACCCTTCGCCCGCCCGACACTAGCCGCGAGTGGTATCGCCCCAATCCTCCTCTCCCCAAAGTGAAGTGGTCTGCCCGCGACAATATCAACTTGCAAGAGAGCGCCATCTTGTTCGGCATGAACAACGTCGCCACCAACGGCCAGAAGTTTCTCAACAATTTCTATCTGAAGAGCAAGCGCGCCGTTGCCAAAGCCCGCACGGAAGGCCCCGCCGCTTGGGTCTTCCCCGCGGACGACCCGCGCCCCGCCGAACAAGCCAGCTTCCTCAATCTTCTCGAGCTTCAGGGCGTCGAAGTTCACCGCCTCGAAAAAGAATTGCGGATTCCAGCCGCCGAGGGCGCCAAGGAACCCGCCGGCGATAAGGAAAAAGAAAGGGAAAAGTCAGCCGAAAAATCCGATACCGCCACCAAGCCCAAGGAAGAAAAGAAGCCCTCAGAAACCGTAATCCCCGCGGGAAGCTACGTTGTACGCATGGACCAGCCCTACAGCCGCCTCGCCGATATGGCCCTCGACACCCAGTATTACAGCTCGCGCGATCCGCGCTCCTACGACGACACCGGCTGGACCATCGGCGCTTTGCGCAACGTCAAAACCACCCGCGTCACCGACGTCTCCATTCTCAGCGCCGCCATGCAAAAAATGAGCAAGATCGAGCCCCCGGGTGGAATCGATAGCCAGGGCAAAGTCTTTCTCATCCAGCACAACACCGACAACACTCTCGCCTCGCTTCGCTTCCGCCTCTCCAGTGTTTCCATGGAAGCTGCCGAAGATTCTTTCGAGGCCGACGGCATCAAGTTCAAAGCCGGTTCCTTCGTCATTGGCAATGCCGATCGCGCCCAACTCGAAAAAGCCGCTAAAGATCTAGGAATCAAAATCCATTCCACCAACGCCAAGCTAAACGTCAAGACTCATCCACTCGCCGTCCCCCGCGTGGCCCTGGTCCACAACTGGCAGAACACCCAGAACGACGGATGGTTCCGCATTCCCATGGAGGAACTGAAAGTCCCCTACACCTACGTCGCCGATACCTGGCTGCGCGAAAACCAGAACCTCCGCGAAAAGTTCGACGTCATCCTTCTGCCTCCCATGGGTGGCGGCGGTCCTGCCGGTCTCAGCGCCGTGCTTCGCGGCTTGCCCATGCGCGGTGATGCGCGCCCCTGGAAAAACTCGGAGGAAACTCCCAACTTCGTGGCTCCGGGTCTCGACTCCACCGACGACATTCGCGGCGGTCTCGGTTATCAGGGCCTTGCCAACCTCGAGCGCTTCGTTCGCGAAGGCGGTTTACTCATTGCCGTGCAGACCAGCGCTGCGCTCCCCGTCGCCGGCGGCATGACGGAAATGGTCAATGTTTCCGACGCCCGTGCCATGCAAGCCCCCGGCAGCGTCGTGCTCTCCACCATCGACGACAAGAAAAGCCCCATCACTTACGGTTACGACGACAAACTCTACCTCTATTTTCGCCAGGGTCCGGTCATCACAGTCGGCGGCAATTTCGGCGGCCCTGGTGGTGGAGGTGGTGGGCCCGACGAAGGCCCAGGCGGTTCCGCGCGTTCCAGCGGACGGGGCAGTGCCAGCGATCCGGATATCATCCAAGCCCGCACTTACGAGCCTCCCGAAAAGCCCGTGAAGCGGACTCCCCATGAACAAGAGCTCTACGTCCCCGAAGACCTCCAGGAATTTGCGCGCTTTGCGCTCCCTCCGAAGGACCAGCAACCGCGCGTCGTCCTGCGCTTCGCCGCCGAAAAAGATTTGCTTCTCAGCGGCATGATCACCGGCGGCAACGAAATCGCCGAAAAACCCGTGGTCGTCGACGTTCCCCACGGCAAGGGCCACGTCGTTCTGTTCGCCAACAATCCCATGTGGCGAGGCGAAACCATGGGCAGCTACTTCCTCGTTTTCAACGCCATGCTCAACTTCGACCACCTCGACGCCGGCGCCGCTCCTCCGGCCACAAAATAATCGCGCTTTTTTGGTTTTCTCTCTACGTTCGATCATCTCTTCCGGACTCGGTTACAATGCTGCGCGGAGGCTCCATGTCCAAATCCCGCAGGCACTTCCTTAGAGAGACTTCGCGCGGCCTGCTAGGCGCAGCCATTGCTTCGAGCTCAATGCCACTCCATGCTGAAGAATTAGAACAAGACCCCACACAGCTTCCTCCCGGCGCGCCACCAGCCTTCGGCACCGGCCCAGCCGTGGGCCCCGAAGTCTCACCGGCGACTTTCGCCGAAGCAGAAAAGCTCATTCAAATAAACTTAAACGCCCGAGACCGCGCTCTAGCTGCAGCCTCCTGGCGCGTGAACCTCGCTTCTCTCTACGAACGCCGCACCGGCCCGCGCACCATCGTTCTCGAGCCCAGGCTGGCGCCCTTCTCCCGCTACCACTCCGTTCTTCCCGGCCAGCCCGCTGGTCCGCCGCGCAGTCAATTCATCCGCACCACTACCGACCCGGGTCCCCTTCCCGCCAACGACGCCGACATCGCCTTCGCACCCGTAACTCAGCTCTCCCGTTGGATCGAACAGCGCAAACTCACTTCCGAGCGCCTTACCGAAATCTACTTGCGCCGCATCGAGCAATTCGATCCGCAACTCCGCTCGATCATCACGCTCACCCGCGATTTTGCCCTCCGAGAGGCCAAGCAAGCTGACCGAGAAATCTCCGCGGGCAAGTACCGCGGGCCTCTTCATGGCATCCCCTGGGGCGGCAAAGATCTTCTCGACACTGCTGGCATCCCCACGACTTATGGTGCCGAGCCATTCCGCAACCGCATTCCCAAAGACGATGCCGCCGTCGTGAAGCGCCTTCAAGCCGCTGGTGCCGTGCTCCTAGCAAAACTCAGCCTCGGCGCTCTGGCCCTCAACGACATTTGGTTCGGCGGACAAACCATGAACCCCTGGCTTCTTCTGGAAGGCGCCTCCGGTTCGAGCGCCGGTCCCGGCGCCGCCACCGCGGCGGGTCTAGTCGGTTTCTCGATTGGCAGCGAAACCGGGGGCAGCATCGTCAGCCCCAGCATGCGTTGCGGCATCACCGGACTGCGTCCCACCTATGGCCGCGTCCCGCGCACCGGCGCCATGACCCTCTGCTGGTCCCTCGATAAACTTGGTCCCATGACCCGCACGGTTGAAGACGCGCTGCTGGTCCTCGAAGCCATCTCCGGCACCGACCCTGGCGATCTTTCCAGCGTCCCCAGCCATCTTGATTTCGATTCCAACGCCAGCATCAAAGGCCTCCGCGTGGGCTACTTTCCTGAATGGATGAGGCAAGCTCCTGCCACCGATGTGGACCGTGCTGCGCTCGCCGCTCTCCCACAGCTCGGCCTCGTTCCCGTCGAAGTCTCTCTCCCCAATTGGCCCTACGATGCACTCAACCTCATTCTTTTCGCCGAAGGCGCAGCCGCTTTTGAGGAGCTCACTCTGAGCCACGGCGTTGACCAGCTAAAAGTCCAGACCTACGATGCCTGGCCCAATCTTTTCCGCCAAGCGCGTTTCCTCTCCGCCGTCGATTTCGTCCAGTCCGACCGCTTCCGCCGCAAAGTCGCCGGGGAAATGGCTCGCCTTTTCTCGCAAGTCGATCTGCTCCTTGTTCCTTCGTTGCGTGACGAAATGCTCACCATTAGCAACAATACCGGCCATCCCTCGCTCACCATGCGCGCCGGTTTCGTCGAAGTTTCCGAGGCTCGTTCGGACTGGGCGCCTGATCCGAAAAATCCTCTCCCGAAGTTTTCTCCACCGCGCCGCGTGCCCCACGGTATCACCCTGATTGGCGGCCTCTTCGAAGAAGGCACTCTCGGCCGCGTCGGCATCGCCCTCGAGCGCTCCTTGGCCGTCGCGTCCGAACGACCGCCCTCCTTCTGATCGACCCGTGCCTTTTCTAGGGCTGTCACCGAGCACGCCGTCGGTGACGTTGCCGCGCGTCCGCCGTCCAAACGGAGGGTATCGTCGAGGAGGCGCCACGCTTATTCAGAAAGTCTTGCTCGGGCTCTCGCTATCATTGTTTTGTGCGGTGCTGGGGTCTGCCGGCAGCCTGTCGGCGGACGACCTCGCAAAAATAAAGCGAGTACATAGCCAGTACGAACAAGCTTGGCTCAAGGGAGACGCGGATGCGGTATGCGCCCTCTTCACGGAAGATTGTGTGTTGCTTCCGCCGCATGGTGACACGCCACGTATTGGGAAAAAGGGATTGAACGACTATTGGTTTCCACCCAATGCCCCGCCGACTCAGATTACAACGTTGGTGGTCACACCGACAAGCATCGGCGGTGACGGTGAAATCGCCTATGTGTGGGGCACTCACGAAGTAGCCTGGACGACGGTGCAAAATGGCAAGACCACGACTGCCTCGCACCGCGGCATATTCTTAAATGTCCTCAAGAAGCAGTCAGACGGTGAATGGAAGATGTCGCACCATATGTGGGACGAACCGGTACCGCCCCATTAGGAGTGAACCGGCGAATCCTAGCCGGTTGCGGAAATCGCAAATCTTGCTTTTCGAAACCTACACGACCGCGCGATAATCGAGGCTTGGAGTCTTAGCCATGAGCAAGAAGAAAGAAATCTCCCGTCGCGCCTTTTTGGCCAGTGCTGCTGGTAGCGCCGCGTTAACCGTTGTTCCCAGAAACGTCCTCGGTCGTGGATTCACTCCCCCGAGCGATACGCTCAACATCGCCGCCGTTGGCGTCGGGGGTATGGGCCGCACTAATTTGATCAATCTCGCCAGCCAGAATATCGTCGCCCTCTCGGACGTCGACTGGCGCTATGCCGACAAAGGATTCAACC
Source organism: Candidatus Cybelea sp. (assembly GCA_035510055.1). Taxonomy (GTDB): domain Bacteria; phylum Acidobacteriota; class Terriglobia; order Acidiferrales; family UBA7541; genus Acidiferrum. The sequence continues at coordinate 10,112 of DATKHV010000093.1, forward strand.
ACCTGGATATCGATATCGAGCGCTTGAAAAAGCGCATTGAGCTCCCCGCCCCGCCGCAGCCCGGTGAGTCATGGCCGCCTTTTGATCCCGTCAAGGCCCAAGCGCGCGTCGACGGCATGATCAAGCTCAAGAACGAACGCCTTCCGAAAGCGACTCGCTACACCGACTTTCGCGAAATGCTCGACCGCGAGAAAGACATCGACGCCGTCGTCGTAGCCACCCCCGACCACATGCACGCTTCCATCGCCCTTGCGGCCATGGACCTCGGAAAACACGTTTACGTCCAAAAGCCGCTCTGCTGGTCCGTCCAAGAAGCTCGCAAGCTTGCCCTTCGCGCGAAGGAAACCAAAGTCGCCACGCAAATGGGCAACCAGGGTCATTCTTCTGACGACGGCCGGACCGCCGTCGAGTACCTCTGGGCCGGCGCCATTGGCGACGTCCGCGAAGTCCACATATGGACGAATCGCCCCCTCGGCTATTGGCCACAAGGCGTGCCGCGTCCCGAGCCATTGAAGCCCGGCCCCGAACCTTTGAAATGGAGTGGCCGTGACGTCAACGCCCGCCTTGCCGCCGCCATCAGTGGTGACTATCCCGTCCCTGGTGGCCTAGCCTGGGATCTTTTTCTTGGCACCTCCGCCTCCAATGTGAACTACCATCCCATCTACCATCCCTTCAACTGGCGCGGCTGGACCGATTGGGGTGTCGGTGCCATCGGTGACATGGGTGCCCATTTGATTGACCACACCATGTGGGCGCTCAATCTGGGTTTTCCCACCAGCGTGGAGACCATCTCAACTCCTTTTAACGGCGTCTCTTATCCGACCGCCACCCTCACTTTCTACGATTTCCCGGCCCGCGGCTCGATGCCGCCGGTCAAGCTCACCTGGTACGATGGTGGCCTCAAACCCAACAAGCCCGAAGAACTCGGCGACGAGGAGTTGAAGCAAGAAGGCGGCGCGCTGCTTATCGGCACCAAAGGCAAGCTCCTCTACGACACCTACGGCTACCGGCCGCGTCTTTTGCCCAAGTCGTTGCACGATTCTTTTGGCAAGCCTGCCGAGAAGCTCCCGCGCATCGCTGGAGAACACCACGAACTGAACTGGGTCGATGCTGCCAAGGGCAAAGTCGAAGCTTCCTGCCCTTTCGAGTACGCCGCGCGCCTCACCGAAGTCATGCTCTTAGGCGTAGTGGCCCTCCACGCCGGGAAAAGGATCTACTACGACGGCCCCAACATGCGCGTTACCAATGTGCTTGAAGCCAACGACTTTTTGCGCCGCGATTACCGCCAAGGCTGGTCCATTTGAAATAAACGGGATTTTCAACAGGCACGATCGCGAGTTCAAGTCGGCTCAGGTGCTCATTCGCTCTTTGGTGGATGTGGCCAGCCGCGGCGGAAATTTCCTTCTATAACGTCGGCCCGCAACCTGACGGGTTGCTTTAGCCCGAGTTTCCGGGCCGTCTCCGAGCCATCGCAAACTGGCTCGCGAGCAATGGCGATGCGATCTGTGGAACGACGTATGGACCCATACAAGGTATTCCGGCGATTCGCGTCACGGGGAAACGCCTGCCCCCACAGGCGCCTGACCGCAACGTAAGCGTTATGGCTCTGCGCCTCTAAGTATCGCCGCTTTCGCGGTGGACTTGAGAAAAATGCTTTTCCTTTCGTCGCCCACTTTTCTCCGGTATTCAATATCTCCGACACACGCGTGTAATCCAGAGAGATTACCTTCCTCGAGCCCGCCTACCATTACTCCAAGGAGCGAACATGTCCCAAAGCAATCCGCAAACAAGGAAACCGCCGTTGGCCAAATCGCTATGCGCAACGGCGCTTGCATTTTCCATGCTGGCTTATGTCCCGCTTGGCTACAGCGACGATGGGCCCGGCAGCTCGGTTAGTCATCTTAAGACCGCCACGCCCATCAAGCACGTCATCATCATTGTCGGTGAAAACCGCAGCTTTGATCACCTATATGCGACCTATGTCCCCAAAAACCCGAGCGACAAAGTGCTGAACCTACTGTCGGAAGGGATCGTAAATGCCGATGGCACCCCGGGCCCGAATTTTGCTAAGGCGCATCAATACCAGATCGTGTCGGCCCCCAATGGCGACAAATTCTTCAGCAGCGCGGATATGGCAAATAAGCAACTCTACGCCACGTTGCCTGCGCCCGATCTAAACGGCGTGCAAAATCCGCCCGCTGCCATCCTCCTGACCTTGGGCGGCGACCCAGGCTTGGCCCCCCAGGATCAATTGCTCATGGGGACCGGAGGTACGGGTCTAGCTGTCAACGAGGGTCCGGATACCCGCATTCCCAAGGTCACCAACCTTCCACCGGGTCCCTTTCAGTTGACCGGCCCGAACTTGCCGTTTGACGCTTACGCCGGCGACACTGTCCACCAGTACTTCCAAATGGTCCAGCAAGTGGATTGCGCGATCGACGCGGAGCACGTATCAAAGGACAACCCGACGGGTTGTCTCCATGATCTCCAATCGGCGATTGACACCACCTACGCTACGGCCCCCGGCGGCACGCCGCATGACACCGGGCAGACCATGGAGTTCTTCAACATGCAGAATGGCGATGCGCCTCTGTTCAAATCTCTCGCTGACAAATACACCATGAGCGACAATTATCACCAGCCCGTCCTAGGCGGCACCGGCCCGGACAGCCAGCCTCTGGGCTTCGCCGATCAAGTGTTCTTCAGCGACGGTAATGGCAATCCCACCATGCCCGCGGCAGCTCATATTTACAATCCCGATCCTCAGCCTCTAACGCTCAACCTCTACACCCAGCGGGCGCAATGGTTCAACTGCAACGACACCACGCAGCCGGGCATCGCCGCAATCACAAATTATCTCAGTGCGCTGCCGTACGCCGTGGATACCAAGTGCGGCCCCGGCCAGTATTGGCAGGCTGTCAACGTCAACCCGGCCTTCACGCCTAAAGGAACGCCGCAGTCCGGGTTGGTCGTACCGCAAACCCTGCAGCACAGCATCGGCGATGTGCTGACGGCCCACAATATTCCCTGGAAATATTACGGCGGGGCCTTCAACGCTAGTGGAACGGGCGGCACGCTAGATGGGCTCTATTGCAATATCTGCAACCCATTCGAGTATCAGGCCAACTATCCGAACATGGTTGCGGATCACATGCGCGACGTCAGCGATCTCTTCACCGATCTTGCTAACGGTACTCTCCCGGCAGTCTCCTATGTGAAGCCCGACGGCGTCATGGACGGCCACCCTGCTTCCTCGAAATGGGGCCTCTTCGAGGCCTTCGCCCAAAACATCATCCAACTCGCCGAGAGCAACCCCAAGCTGTGGGCCGAGACGGCGATTTTTGTCACGGTAGACGAGGGCGGCGGCTTCTACGACTCGGGCTTTATTCAGCCGGTAGATTTTTTCGGGACGGGCCCACGCATTCCGATGATCGCCGTTTCGCCGTTCTCGATCGGCGGCCATATCAGCCACGTTTATGCCGAGCACTCCTCATTCGTGAAATTCGTGGAACGCAACTGGATGCTCGATACCACGCTCAGCGATCGCAGCCGCGACAATCTCCCCAATCCGCGCTTTGGCGACGACAATCCTTACGTCCCATCGAATATGCCGGCCATCGGCGACCTGTTCGACCTGTTCAATTTCGGCCATGGCAGCGATGCCAAGAGGTAAGACTGCCGTCGTTTTGCCAAATTCACCGACTCCTTGGGCGCGTGCAGTAAGGCCTTAAGACCGGCCCAGCGGGCTCCAAAACTCCAGCACCGGCCACGGTCCACAGCCGTGGCCGGTCCTTTTACCGGCGGGCGTTTGCGCGCTCGCCTGGGGACTTCTTCATTTCGCGCCCTTCACTTAATCCTGCTATTTGCTTGCCTCCTTGCTTTACTTTTTTTCGCCGGTTGACTTTCCAACACTTCTCATTGCAAATGGAAGCGCCGGAAACTTAAGTAATCCCTAGCTTCACCCACCAATGAACATTCTCGACGCCATTATCGGCAAGCCCATCAAGACCAGCGACGAGCGAGCCGAACAGATCGGTATCCAGGAAGGCATTCCCATCTTCGGACTGGATGCGCTCAGTTCCGCCGCCTACGGACCGGAAGCGGCCCTCAGCTTGCTGATTCCTCTCGGCTTGCTTGGCGTGCGATACATCATTCCGATCAGCGCGGCCATCATCACGCTGCTGGTCATCGTCTACTTTTCCTATCGCCAGACGATCGCCGCTTATCCCACTGGCGGCGGTTCCTATACCGTCGCGCGCTTCAACCTGGGTTCTTCCGCGGGTCTTCTGGCAGCGGCGGCTTTGCTTACCGACTACATTCTCACTGCCGCGGTGGGCATTTCCGCGGGAGTTGGCGCGCTGGTCTCCGCCGTTCCCGCGCTCCAGCCGCACACCGTATCGCTTTGCGTCGGGATTCTTGTCCTTATCACCATTCTGAATCTGCGCGGCGTCCGCGAAGCAGGCGCGGCCTTCATGGTACCGACGTACCTCTTCGTCGGCACACTCCTCATCACTATCGTCGGCGGACTCCTGCGCGTGGCCCTCAGCGCCGGGCATCCCGTGCCGATTACGCCGCTGCCGCCACCGCAGGCGATAAGCGAAGCCGTCACGTTCTGGCTCTTGCTGAAAGTTTTTTCCAGCGGCTGCACGGCGCTGACCGGCGTCGAAGCCGTCAGCAACGGGGTAAAAGCCTTCCGCGAGCCGGCCGTAAAAAACGCGCAGCGCACGCTGACCGTCATCATTTTTCTGCTGGCGATTTTGCTGGCCGGGATTTCCTATCTCGTCAAAGTCTACGGCATCGCGGCCACCGACCCGGGCCAACCCGGCTATCAGAGCCTGCTCTCCATGCTGATCGCCGCGGTTTTTGGCAAAGGCGTCTTTTACTACGTTGCGATCGCTGCGATTCTCGCGGTTCTTTCTCTTTCCGCCAACACCGCCTTTGCCGATTTTCCGCGTCTCTGCCGCTCCATTTCCCAGAACAATTATCTGCCGCATGCCTTCGGCTACCGCGGCCGCCGTCTCGTCTACACCTATGGCATCGTCATTCTGGCCCTTCTCACTTGCTTCTTGCTGATCCTCTTCGATGGCGTTACCGACAAGCTGATTCCGCTTTACGCCGTCGGAGCTTTCTTGGCTTTCACGCTTTCGCAATTCGGCATGGTGGTGCACTGGCGGAAAAACCGCGGCGCGCACTGGTTGAAAAGCGCGTTCATCAATGGACTCGGCGGAATCGTTACCGGTATCACTGTAATCGTCGTTCTCGTCGCGAAATTTGCTGAAGGTGCCTGGATCACCGTCATCTTCATCCCCTTGCTTATTTTCTTGTTTCGTGTGGTGCGCCGCCACTACCACATGGTCAGCGTAGCCACGAGTTGCGCTGCCCCCGTCGTTCCCAAAAACCTGGAGCCGTCCCCCATCGTCGTGGTTCCCATCGAGCACTGGAGCCGGATTTCGAAGCAAGCACTCGAATTCGCTTCGCGGCTTTCCCCGGAAGTCATCGCCGTCCACGTCGAGCCCGGCGATCATTCCGAATTTCTGCGCATGGATTGGGAACGTTACGTGGAACGACCGTTTCGCTCAGCCAGCGTCGAGCCGCCCAAGCTCACCAGCTTGCCGTCGCCCTATCGTTTCGTGGTTGTTCCTATCGTTCAATTTGTTCTCGAACTTTCCTTAAAACATCCCGATCGGCGCATTGTCGTCGTCATTCCAGAGTTGGTCGAGGATCGCTGGTACGAATATTTCCTCCATAACCAGCGTGCCCGGCTCCTCCAGTGGACGCTTTTGGTGCGTGGCAACCAGCGCATTTTCACCGTTAGCGCCCCGTACTACATCGCGGAGCAGGACGCGAGGTAAATTTCCGGCATTCGCAAGGATTTTCCAACGTCCGGCTGACGTTTTTTCGGAAGCCGGGCCAGGGAAGAATTCTGGCCCTGGTACAGGCAGGCGTTGGCCGATTTGTTCACACGATTGCGCGGATATTCGTTCCTTAGGAAGCGGCGGGCACGATTGGCTTATTTCTGACCTATGGATGGATGGTGAGCAAGCATGACGCCGCCTGGTCAGTTCCAGAACCGCGCGGCGAGAATCAGACTGAGTCTCGAACATGACTTTCCTCGCCTCGCATACCTTCTAAATTTAGCGATGTTACTTGCCGGATTTACCCTAAGCGAGAACCGAATCCAGAACTCAAGAAATCACTAAGAATCATTCGAGAAACGTTTGAGGTGGCTTTGTTCCGGGAACTTCGTCTTTCCGATTAGTCCCGGATCAAGGTTTACCGTTCCGCGGCGCGCGCCAGCCAGAACGGTCGGTAGTGAGTTACAGGTCCGGACGGGAGATACCATGTACTCCGTCTCTTGGAGCCTTAGGGCCAGCGCTTTCGTTATTCTTTCGAGTCTTGCGGGAACGGCGGCGTTTCCACAAGCCGTCAAATTCATCCACAAAGCGGCCGATCCTCTGCCGCTCGCCAACCTGGCGGCAGGAAAGGCGCCTTGCACAAGCCACCCAGGAAGCGCAGCTGCCGCTCCGAACATGGCTACCGCCGCATTCGGCGATACCGTCGCGTCGTGCGATGCGCCGCCGGTGAGCGTGCCATCGGTGATTCCTTGCCATCCGGCAAAACCATCGCAGATCGGGTGCGAAGCGCCGAGAGACCTGGTGCAAGACGGTCTGGCGGCGATGGGGAAGCCGGGACAGAAAATACTGCGGGCCCGGGATAAAGTGCTGGAGATCCTACAAGGTGAAAATGCTTGTTCCGAGTGGCTGCGGCAAAAGGACGCGAATCCGGCGGACACGTTTCGAACACTCAACTATGCCGTGGACCGGCACGGGGAAGAATTCGTACACTTTTGGAAAAATTCACCTTCTCAATACACCTATCGTGATCCGTATGTAGCGAGCGTGAGACAAGACACGGGCGCCTACGCCACCATTACGTTGAACGCCGGCGGCGCGTTTTTCCAAAGCCAGGCAGCGGCGCTAGAAGTCGTTAAGGAGAGAGGGGAAGTGCGAACGATCATTCCACGGTCTGTGGGCATTGGGCCCTACCCTGGGAATAGCCTGTCCGCGCAAACGCTTGCGTTGCTGCACGAATTCGGCCACGTGATCAACCTGCTGGCGGTGGATTTCGATAACGAGGGGGGCAAGTCCGTCGAGAACACCGCCGAAGTGCTGCGTTACTGCCGGGCGGAAATCGATTCGAAAGCCCGGCGGGGAACACTGCAAGCGGCGAGGTGACGGGGGGCGCGATCCCGCCCGACGACTCTCGCCGCTCCACGAAGCGAAGGGTCTATTTGAAAAGCGCGTAACGAGACGCGCCATGAGATCGCACCCCTTCTCCCCGCATTCTCCAGCGAAGCCCTCCCGGAACCTTCAGGTATGTACCGTCCCTTAACTTTAAGGGGTTGTCCGACTTGGCGGTCTTGGGGATTCCACTAAATTATCTTACGGAAAAGCGCGCCCGGGGCGCGAGCGTATGTCTTCCCGGGGATAACGCCAATTTGGAGGACTCGGCAATGGCGGTACGCATCTTACTTGTTGAGGATCACGTTCTGGTCCGGGAAGGGCTGAAGGTTCTTCTGGAAGCGCAGGGGTTGAAGGTGGTTGGGGAAGCTTCCGATGGCCAGGAGGCGCTGCGACTTGCCAGGCAAACCAGCGTGGACATCGCCGTGCTGGATATCGGCATGCCACTGCTAAACGGCATTGACGCGGCGCGCGAACTTCGAAAGTCTGCACCTAAGATTAAAACCATTCTACTGACACGCCATGAGGACGAGTCCTTTATTGCCGCGGCATTGGCGGCCGGCGTCAAAGGTTACGTGCTGAAGCGCCAGGTGGCGGACGATCTGCTCCAAGCCGTTCAGCGCGTGCAGAACGGGGGCACGTATCTTAGTCCAGGGATCGCCCAGGCGGTGGTGGAGGCGTACCGCTCGAAGGGAGAAGCGCCGGGAATGATTTTGACTCCCCGCGAACGGCAGGTGTTGCAGTTAATCGGGGAAGGGAAAACCACAAAAGAGATAGCCAGAGTCTTGGGAATAGGCAGCAAAACCGCAGAGACGCACCGGACCCGGCTCATGCACAAGCTGGACATCCATGAAACGGCCGGTTTGGTGCGCTATGGCGTTCGCTGCGGGCTAGTGCAGCCCTGAGTAGAACGGGCGCGGATTATTTCTTGGCCCGGGGAGCCGACCGTAGACGTCAACTTCATACTTCGCACCGACAGAGACGCGAAGCCGAGCGCGAGCGTTCATCGGAACTACTCTAGTAGACACCAATGGCTGTGATTTGTGTCCGGGAAATCGAAAAAATTGCGCTAGCAAGGAAATGAGTGACAGGGGTTCTAGCCAGACTTGCGGCGACGGCCGGCCAGGTAGGCGAAGAAAGAGAAAATCGCAAAGTAGAAAAGCGCGTTTGTTAGGATCGCAATGCGCAGAAACCAGCCAAACGTCCAAGCGAAGGACTTGCCGGATTCTGGGGTGATCAATTCGGCTAGCTTGAGGCCGGGCGAAAAAATGGCGATGACCGCAGGAACCACTTGCGGCTCCATAGGCGCGGCGATGGCCAGCGCGAGGAATCCCGCAACCAAGCCCAGTCCTGCCAGCAGAAGCAGACGCAGCGGCTTACTTTGAGGCATCGAAACGAGTCTAACAGAGGTCCCACGGCGCGAATCCGCTTTCCTGTGGGAAAATGGCCCGGCTGTTCTTAACCCAAGAGGAACTATGAATTCCCGGCGCATGCTAATCCTTATTTCCATTCTGTGCGTTGTCAATTTTTCCGTGATGATCCTCTGGCCGCGCGCGGCGATGACCCAGCAGGGCCCGACACCGCAAAAACAACAGACTCCCACGATCGACGAATACCAGCCGAAGTCCACGCTGGTCACCAAAGAGCACAAGATCGAGCGGGCAAAATTTCCGTTCATCGATATTCACAGCCATCACTGGAATCCCACGGCGCAAGAAGTGGACCGGCTTGTCAAAGAGATGGACACCATCAACCTGCAGGTGATGGTCAATCTCAGCGGAGGGACCGGCGAGCGGCTTAAGGGCACCGTGCAAGTGATGAAAGGGCGTTACCCGGAGCGGTTCGTGGTGTTTGCGAACATGAGTTACGGTGATTTGGACACGCCGGGATTCGGGAAGCGCGTGGCGGCGCGGCTGGAGGAAGACGTCAGGAACGGCGCGCAGGGCTTGAAAATCTTCAAGGACTTCGGAATGGAGCTGAAATACGCGAACGGACAGCGCGTGCACGCGGATGATCCAGAATTCGATGCTGTGTTTGAGAAATGCGCAGAATTGAAGATTCCCGTGCTGATTCACGTGGCAGAGCCTTCGGCCTTTTTCGATCCCTGGGACTATCACAACGAGCGCTGGGAGGAGCTGAAGGAATTTCCTGGACGCGCGCGGCCACCGGCGAAGTATCCGCCGTTTGAAACATTGATGACGGAGCGCAACCATTTGTTTGCCAAGCATCCGCGAACGAACTTCATAGCCGCGCATCTGGCTTTTCACGGAAATGACCTGGAGCGGCTGGCCAAGACCCTGGATTCGCTGCCGAATATGTACGTGGATATCGCCGCGGTACTGGCGGAACTGGGGCGGCAACCGTATGCGGCGCACGATTTCCTGGTGAAGTATCAGGACCGCGTGCTGATGGGCAAAGACATTTACGACGTAAACGAATACAAATGGTATTTCCGGGCCCTCGAAACGCGCGACGAATACTTTGAGTATTACCGAAAACGCCATGCCTTCTGGCGGATTTACGGATTTCAAGTGCCCGATGAAGTGTTGAAAAAGGTGTACTACAAGAATGCTTTGAAGCTGGTGCCGGGGATGGACTCGAAGGCGTTCCCGGAATAGATGCGCTAGGGCGGCCCGCCGGCCTCGGCACTGGTCGCTTCGACGGACTCCAGAAAATAGCGAAGAAGCACCGGAATCCCCAGGCCGAAGGCGTTTTTGCACAGGGTTGCCAGGGCTGAGGAAAAGGGCGAAAAATAATTGTTCCGGGGGCTTGACGAAACAAGAAAAGCTGGTATAGTTACAAATGGCCCGGGGGTTCTAGGAATCGCCGGGCGTGATGAGGGGCATCACAGTCGGGTCGAAGTAAGTCTTCCCAGCGTAAGATCAAGCGAAGGCAAGAAGTAGATCCTATAGTGAGGTTCTTTACGAACACGGGCTAGAAAGAAGTCGAGCTTCGCGTGGAGCCACCCAAGTGTGGGTGGCTGTACCCGGCGCTCGACGCCGGGTTTTTTATTTTGCAATAGTGGTTAGTAGCGAGTGACGAGTGGCGAGAAGTTCCGCAAGGGATTTCCGAAGCGAGTCGCAAAGCAGCTAAAACACGAAGCAAAAACTCAGCGGAAGCTGAGGTAAGCAGAGAGCTGGAAGGCGAGTTCGCGCCGGGTTCCGGGTTTAGAGTTGGCAACCCTGAACTGATAAAAGCGAACGAGTAAGTCCCACCAGACAAGCCCCCATGCGAGTCTTCGCAACTGCTCGAAACGAGCAGGGTGGGGCATTCCGATGGACTCGGAATAAAAGTTCTTTGACAACAGAAAGGCTGGCAAGTCCATGCCGATAACCCTGTGACCCGATTACGGTCGGGCGGGGTGCCATGGTGTGGATTACATACAAGTTTGCTCAAGTCGAGCAAAACTGTGGAAGAAAAGGCGGCTTATTCAATCGTTTGAGGATCGTAGAAACGAAAGCCTGCAGCCGGAACCTGGGTGACTTTGACGAGTCACCGAGACTTCCTTGCGACCCATGCCCGGGTTCGCAGAAGTTCGGTTGTGAGGATGTATGGAGCTACGAAAGTCGAAACGTCGGTGATCGCAAAAGGCCGGGTTGAACAACCTGGTCTATAAAGCGAACAACGACGGCTTGAGTGAGTTTTATGATTAAGCTACTAAGGGCGTACAGTGGATGCCTTGGCGCCAGAAGGCGAAGAAGGACGTGGCAAGCTGCGATAAGCCTCGGGGAGCCGCAAGCAGGCTTTGATCCGAGGATTTCCGAATGGGGAAACCCGGCGAGATGAACTCTCGCTACAGCCCGCTGAATACATAGGCGGGTATGAGCCAACCCAGGGAAGTGAACCATCTCAGTACCTGGAGGAAAATAAATCACAGAGATTCCGAAAGTAGCGGCGAGCGAAATCGGAACAGCCCAAACCCAATTGTTTACAATTGGGGGTTGTAGGACCGCATAAGTAGAGTTACCAAACCGGACATTAGGTGAACCCGCTGGAAAGCGGGGCCAAAGAATGTGAGAGCCATGTAACCGAAAATGGACCGGACTCGAAGCGGTATCCTGAGTACCACCGGACACGTGTAATCTGGTGGGAAACTGGGGAGACCACTCTCCAAGGCTAAATACTCTCTGGCGACCGATAGTGAACCAGTACCGTGAGGGAAAGGCGAAAAGAACCCCTGCGAGGGGAGTGAAATAGAACCTGAAAC
>DATKHV010000094.1:0-47120 GCA_035510055.1 Candidatus Cybelea sp.
TCTCCCGCTGCAAAATCGATTCCGCACCGCACCCAGGAGCGCATCCGGCAAGCCGCGCGTGAACTGAACTACCGACCGAACTTCATGGCCCGCTCGCTGCGAGCGCAGCGCAGCTTTACGGTCGGAGTAGTGGTGCCGGAAATCAGCGAGGGATACGCGGCGCTGCTGATGTCCGGGATTGAAGACCACTTGCTTGAGGAAGGTTATTTTTATTTTGTAGTTAGCCATCGGCACCGGCCCGATTTGATCGAGGAGTATCCGCATCTGCTGCTGCAGCGGGCCGTCGAGGGCCTCATCGCCGTGGATACGCCATGCCGGAAGGGCGTGCCGATACCAGTGGTTGCCGTGTCCGGGCATAGCGATGTGGAAGGCGTGACCAACATCGTGCTGGACCACGCGCTGGCCGCGCAACTGGCCATTGGGCACCTCGCCGAACTTGGCCACCGCAAAATCGCCTTCATCAAGGGGCAAGAGTTCAGCTCCGATACCGAGGTGCGCTGGGACGCCGTTCAGAAAGCCGCCAAAGCGCTGGACTTGGAAATTAGCGCCCGTTTAACCGGGCAGCTCGTGAGTGAGTCGCCCTCGCCGGAACCGGGATACCAAGTAACGCGGAAGCTTCTCGCGACCGGAGAGCCCTTCTCTGCGCTGTTTGTGTTCAACGATATTTCCGCGATTGGTGCCATTCGCGCTCTCCGCGAGGCAGGCCGCGGCGTGCCCGAAGATGTCTCCGTGGTCGGTTTCGACGATATTCAGAGCGCGGCGTTCCAGAATCCCGCGCTGACCACCGTGCGCCAGCCCTTGCGCCAAATGGGAATCATCGCCGCAGAAACGCTTCTGCGGCGCATCAATGCCCCGGCAAATACTCCTTATCCCAAGACAATCCATGTCAAGCCAGAGTTGATTGTTCGCGAAACCACCACGCGGCCCGGCGTCAAGTCCAGCTAAGCGACCAGTGAGAACCTAAGGCCCAGAGTTCGCTTACCCTTGGAAACCACGAAACGGGCCACGAAACTCGTTTTCGCGGCATCCAATCTTCAAGTACAGTAGAAACTGCAATAGAATGAGGAGCCCGGCGAAAATGCGTGTTGACATTTCCGAAATTGCCGCCAAGCAACGAAAAAAGATCAGCGTCCAAGCGCTCTTGGTCCTCGCCTGCGCTGCGCTCGCCCTGTCTCTAGCCGCGCAGCAGCAAGGGCCGTTGACGCCGCCGCGTACAGCCGCCGCCGCAGCCCCATCGACTCCGGCCCCAGCTTCTGCCCAGGCAAGCGCCGCCCCGCAGGAGACGTCCTCTCACATCATTAATGAGCTGCCCCCGATTCCGGTTCAGGAAATCATCCAGAAATTCGCCGAGCATGAAGGAGAGTTTCGCCGGGAACGCGACAATTTCACCTACACTCAGATTTTCGTGTTTCAGGAACTCGATGACGACGGCCAGCCGGACGGCGAATACCGCCTGACCAGTGACATCCTCTTTACTCCGGCGGGGAAACGCTATGAAAAAGTGGTGGAAGCTCCAGCGCCCAGCCTCAAGCGCATCAGTATGTCGCAACAGGATTTCGATGACATCGAAAAAGTATGGCCGCTTGTTCTGACCCAGGATGAATTGCCGAAGTATGACGTCAAGTATGTCGGTAAAGAGCAGATCGACGAGGTCGGCACTTATGTTTTTGACATTATTCCGAAGAAGCTAGAAAAGGGGCAACGTTACTTTGACGGGCGGGTCTGGGTAGACGACAAGGATCTACAAATTGTAAAAACTCACGGAAAAGCCACGGGCTTGCTGAAGAAGAAAGAGGATCAGGCCTTCCCCACGTTTGAAACGTTTCGCGAGAATATCGAGGGCCACTACTGGTTCCCGACTTACACGCGCGCCGACGACTATCTGCGATTCAAGACCGGTCAGGAAGTGCACATACGTTTGTCGGTGCGTTACCAGAACTACAAGCGCTTCGGTTCTACCGTCAAGATTGGCAAGGCTACCCAGGTGGACCCGGACAAGCCGGACAAGCCCTAAAACAAAACCGGAACGCGTGGCTTAGTGTCTGCTAAGCCAGACCAGAGTAACTCCCACGCAAACCAGGAAAACGCCGAGCCAGCGTTGCGGGCTGATGCGTTCGTGCAAAAATAACATCGCGCCAAAAGCGCCGGCGGCATAGCTCAAAGCCGTCACGGGAACGACGAAACTCACGTTTTCAATGGAGAGCATAGCCAGCAGAGAGAAAAAAGCCAGCGTCATCATGGCAATTCCAATCCACATCCAGCCCACGCCCATCGCGCGCAGCACAAAGCGAACGAGTGCGGCCGGCCGGAAGTCGTGCACTTCGCCCACCACTTTCATGGCGCGCGAAACACAAAGCTCCCCGCCCGTGCCCGCCGCCACAATCATAAAAAGAAAAAAGAATTCGAGCACGTTCAGGTCTTCTCCGTCGTTCGCGGATGGGTGTGCCCGACGATGAAGACGCCCACGCCGATCACAAATATGCCGAACCACCGCAGCGGCGGCACGGCTTCGCCCAGCAAGAAATAACCGAGCAGCGCCACCACGGCATAGGAAAACGAGGAGGCCGGCTGAACGTAACTATAGTCCGCCCAAGTGAGAACCAGCATGTAAGCGACAAAAAACCCCAACAAACAGGCGATTCCCAGCCAGATATAAACGGAAGTGATGACGCTGAGGAGAACATGAAAAAGATCGCCCAGCTCCCAGTTCTTGGCGGAACCAACTCCTTTCATGCCCTTACTGAGCAACACGTTGCCAAGGGGAGCGAATAAAACGATGAACAAAATGAGAATGTAAGTTTTCAGGTGCAGGCCTGGAGAATCTTTCATGAGTTCCGTGCTTACCCTTTGTCTTGCGTCTCAAGTGCCCGCGCTGCGGCGATTTCTGTGCTCGCTCCGAGCGATCCAAATTTATCTTACAGGATGTTGCACCAAGACCAAAGCCCGGCCAGCGAAATAGCCCGTTTTTTGCTATGCTTTTTCAAACGAACAGGTCCTAGAACGCGCCTTGCGATCGACGGGGCGGCGCGACAGAATTGTAATGCGCGAGGTGCGATGATTTCGAAAGCCGCCGATTATCTGTTTCTCGTCTTAGCTGCTGCACCGTTTGTCTACTATTTGCTCGTGCTATACAGTTCCCACCTATTTTTCCGTCGTCCGAAAGAGGGACGGCCGAAAAACCTGGATTTTACGCCGCCGGTGAGCAACTTGAAGCCCGTGCGCGGCCTGGATCCCGAAGCTTACGAGAATTTTGCGAGCTATTGCCGGCAGGATTACCCCGATTACGAGCTGATTTTTTGCGTTGGCGATGAAAACGACGCCGCGGTGCCGGTGCTTCTAAAACTGATGCGCGACTTTCCACAACGCCAGATCCGAATCCTGTATGGCTCCGGGCGCAACGCCATTAACGACAAAGTGGCCAAGCTCGTCCGCATGGTGAAAGAAGCGCGCAACGAAGTTTTGGTGATCAACGACAGCGACGTGCGCGTCGAGCCCAATTATTTGCGAACCGTCGTGGCGCCTTTGCGCGATCCGAAAATCGGCGGAGTGACCTGCTTGTACGTTTCCACCCAGGACAAAACATTTACGCAGCATCTTCAATCCATGGGCATGATTTGCGATTTCTATCCGGGAATTTTGGTGGCGCGGCAACTGGATGGAATCAAGTTTGCCCTGGGACAGACGATTGTCACCACCCGCGCGCGCCTTGCCGGGTTCGGCGGCTATGAAGCCATCGAGAATCGTCCCGCGGATGACCTGCTAGTCGGCCGGTTGATCGCGGAGCAGGGTTTTGAAGTCGAGCTGCTTCCTTATGCCGTTCAGACCGTTCCCGATTACGATTCCATGAAAGCTCTTTTCATCAAGCGCCTCCGCTGGATGACGGTGATGCGCCACATGCGTCCCTGGGGCCACCTGGGACTGGCTTTTACGCAGGGATTACCCTGGTGTCTGGCCGTAGCGCTCACTCATCCGGCAGCCGTCGGGCTCCCCTATGTGGGCGCGTATCTGGGATTTCGCGTGGTGATCACGTGGCTGGTCGGCGTTCGGGGATTGCAGCAGAAGGGGCTCTGGAAGAGGATGCCGCTCATCATCTTGTGGGATGCCACCGCTTTCGTGATCTGGCTGCTGACCTTCGGACGCAAGAGCATTCGCTGGCGCAATGTGGACTACCGGATTCGCGAAGGGATGCTCGTGCCGGTCGTTCAAGCTCCCGCACAGCATTCTTCTCATTGATGGCGTGTCGTCGGTCGTTTGAACTGCCTTGGTCCGAGGTATTTCACCGCGCGAAATGTGAGAGACTGCTCGCGCGTTCGTGAAGGAGCTCATGGCAGCCAGAATCGCTGTTGCGGGGGCAGGAATCTACGGAGCGACGGCGGCGATCCGGCTGGCCGAGCAAGGCCAAGACGTGCATCTCTTCGATCCACTTGGCGTTATGCGGGCGGCGTCGGCCATCAATCAGTATCGCGTGCATGCCGGTTACCACTACCCGCGCAGCCCGGAAACGATCCGGGAAACGCTCGAAGCCCGCGCGGAATTCATCCAGGCCTTTGGCCCAGCCATCGTAGGAAACAGCCGCCACTACTACGCCATCCCCAAAAAAGAGTCGCGCACGCCGCCGCATTTGTACGAAAAAGTGATGGAGGAGCACGGGCTTTCTTTAAAGCCCTGCCGCCCGGATTGGATGAATTTCGATTTCATCGATTGTTGTTACCAGGTCGAGGAACATGTATACGATCCGGATGTTCTAAGAGAATTGGTTGAGAAGCGCATCGCGTCGCTCGGCATTCCGTTCCAACAAAAAGCATTCGCGGCTGAAATGCGTGGCGATTTTGATTTTGTCGTGTGGGCTACCTACGGAATGAGCGCAAGCCGGCGGGTCTTCAAAATTGCGAAGTTTCAAGTCGCTGAGAAAATGCTCATCCAACTTCCGCCGGCCTTGCAGGGAATCGCGCTGGTGGTCGTCGATGGCCCCTTCACGGCTTTCGATCCTTATGGAAGTTCCTGCCGATCGCTGTTCGGTTCCGCGAAAAACACAAATCATTGGACTACTACGAATCCGGACGAGCCCGTCCCGGAACCTTACGCCAGCATCCTGAACGAGCCGGAGTTCCGGCCGATGCCCTTCACGCGATTCGAAGCCATGCGCAAAGATTGCTGCGCGACCGTGCCGGGTGCCAAAGACGCGGTGTATTTGGGATCGCGATTCACGATCCGGGTGGTCGAAGACAATCCGGAGAGCGATCGCAGAATTCTTTACGTGCAGGACGGAGCGCCCGGCGAAATACACATTTTTTCCGGCAAGGTTGTGAGCGCCGTGAAAGCGGCGCGCTTGGTCTCTGAGAGGATGGCCTGACATGGCTGAAACGCCAGGTTACGTCATCCTCGGGCGCGGACGGTGGGCGCGGAAGATGCAGCCGATCATTTCCGGTGAAACACGAAGTGTCGCGCTGATGGAAGAGACGCGGCAGCGCCCTTCCGAAGCAGAATCCGATTACGTCGAGCGGCTTGCTTCAGCGATGAAGGCCAGCGGCGCACGAATCGCCTGGCTCTGCGTGGCGCCAGGCCCTCACGTGTGTTTGATGATTCAGGCAGCGATGGAAGCAGGGCTGCACGTCATCGTGGAAAAACCATGGTATGGATCAAGCGAGCAGACCCAGAGATTGCAGGCGCTCGCTCGTTCGCAGGGACGCCTCATTGCCATTCACTTTGAATACCTGGTGCTCAAGGAAGTGGAAGAATGGAGAGCTAACTTTTATCCCGGAGCGGGAAGTAGCTTCGGCGGGCGCTTCTTCTTGGGCCGCCCCGACCAGTCGGGAATCCCTGCGATCGACAACCTTGGCTGCCACTTGCTGGCGATCCGGGAATACGCCGTCCCTTCTTCAAAAATTTCGGAGATGGCGTGCAGTTATGAACGTCCCGACGAGCGGCTAGTATGGATTGACGTGGGAGATCAGCGGCTATCTTCAATCGATCTCTTGAATCACCGGCAGCCAATCATCCAGCGCTTCATGCAAAAAGTAGAAGCCGCGCTAGGCGGCGCGGCCTTGCCCTTCGATCTGGATTTTGCGTTGCGGGTAGCCGTCGAGCTCCATAAAAGCAAAGCCGCGGCCAAATAACTCTTACGCTTTCTTGGCTTTCACGGCGTTGGGTTGCGCATGTCCCACTCGCGAATCGGATGCTGGGGATTTTGTGGGCATGCTCATCTGCATGCGGCGATCGTTCTTCGGTTCGCGCCAGTTGACCTGCGGAAGCATGAGCGAGGCATCCACGCGATCGCGGTACTTCATCGCGATGTTCATGAGCGAATCGAGGAGCGAATCCGAAAGATGGTGCGGCTGCAAGCCGAGGTCGATGAGCTTCGAGTGTTTTGCATTGTAATAGTGCTGCTCGGCTTCGACGCGAGGATCGGGAATGTGGTCGATCTCGACGGCCACGCCAAGTTTCTTTGCCGCGGATTCCACCATGTGCGCTAGATCCAAGACGGAGAATTGCTCCGTGAACTGGTTGTAAACGCGGCATTCGCCTCTGGCGGCAGGGTTGTGGCAAGCGATCTCGATGCAGCGAACCGTGTCCCGAATGTCAAGGAAACCGCGCGTCTGGCCACCCTTGCCATAAACCGTTAATGGCTGGCCGATGGCCGCTTGCACGCAGAAACGATTGAGCACCGTGCCGAAAACATCGTCGTAATCGAAGCGATTGATCAGCGCTTCATCGAGCGCCGTTTCCTCCGTCGTGGTTCCGTAGACGACGCCTTGGTTGAGGTCCGTGGCGCGAATACCCCAGATCTTGCAAGCGAACATCATGTTGTGGCTGTCGTGCACTTTGGAGAGGTGATAAAACGAGCCCGGCTGCTTGGGGAAGGGAACGACGTCCTTACGGCCGTTGTGTTCGATGGCGATATAGCCTTCTTCGATGTCGATGTTGGGGGTGCCATATTCGCCCATGGTCCCGAGCTTGACGAGGTGACAATCCGGCAGGAATTCGCGCATGGCGAAAAGAACATTCAACGTACCGACGACATTGTTGACCTGGGTGAAGACGGCGTGTTTGCGGTCGATCATGGAATAGGGGGCGGAGCGCTGTTCGGCGAAGTGGACGATGGCTTCCGGCTCGAAAGACTTGAAAGCGGAAGAAAGAAACTCGTAGTCGGCAACATCGCCGACGAACATCTCGATGGTCTTGCCGGTCAAGTTTTGCCAGACCCGGACGCGATCCGTTAGCGGACGAATGGGAGTAAGCGTCTGCGCGCCAAGTTCGTGATCCCAAAAGCGGCGCAGATAATTGTCAACGATGGCGACCGAATGGCCCTGCTGTGACAAATACAGAGCTGTAGCCCAACCGCAGTATCCATCGCCACCGAGCACGGCAATCTTCATGTACCCTCCTAAGGGTAAATCTTTCTCGTACTTCCCCGGTTGACTGCCTTGCTAGCGCTGCTTTCGTCTTCTTAGGACTCCGGAAAATAGAAACGCGGGAAATGCTGCACCGTCCCCAGATTAAAATTCTCGCTTGTAGACCGGGGGATTTGCAAGCGCGTTTTTCAGTTTTGCTCACAAAGCGTGAGTAATACACCGCACCCCGGACAGACGGCTCCGGAGACCGCCAGAAAGGTCAGATAGACGCGGCAACTCTTGCTTGCGCCAGCGTCTTGGGTGCCTCGGAAGACACCGCCTGAATTCCCCATTTTTTCATCCAAAGAAACAGAATCATCAACCCCCAAAGGTGATAGCCGATATTTGCTTTCCTTTTTAAATGCCGCTGGAGAAAAATGTCGATCATTTCAGGGCGGAACAAGCCGGCGAATTCGGTGGCGCCGTAGCGCAGGGAATCCGTCAGCAACCCGCGGAGCGGCCCGCGAAGCCATTCGTGCGCCGGAATATCAAAGCCCATTTTCTTGCGCTGCAGAATTGCCTGCGGCAGCTTGTCTTTCATCAGCTCCTTGAGAATCACTTTCTGCTGCGCGCCGCGAATCTTCAGCGAAGCAGGAAGCCTGGCGGCAAACTCGACGAGGCGGTGATCGAGAAAAGGCGGGCGCACTTCCACCGAATGGGCCATGCTCATGCGGTCGCTCTTCGTCAAGATGTCGTCACACAGAAAGTTCTTTTGATCAAACCAGAGATACGGCGCGAGGGCGTCCTGGGAAGGCGGCAATCTATCCATTTCGGCGAGAATGCGGTAAAGCGAATTAGGAAGTTCTTGCTTGAGGAGGGAATTCTTATCGGCATCAGAGAAGGTGCCGTTCCAGTAGACATGTGCGCGCCCGGGAGGCATGAGCGAGCCTTTCAGAAAGCGCTTAACCTTGTACTCAAAGCTGATTTTGTCGTCGGAGGCCGGCCAGTAACGAAATGCTGCAAGAGCGAAGGTGGGAACGGCTCGTGGCAGAAAACGCAAGCGATCCGCGAGATGGTTCGCGCGATAGGTAAGGTAGCCTCCGAAAAGTTCGTCGGCGCCTTCACCGCTGAGAGCTACGGTCGTTTTCGTTTTGCAAAGCTTGGAGAGGAACCAGACGGGAAGCGCTCCCGCATCGGCGCTCGGTTCGTCGGAGTAATAAGCGAATTCCTCGATCGCGCCGAGAAGATCCTGCTCGGGAGAAAGGTCCAGTTCCTGGTGAGCCGTGCCGTACTGCTTGGCAGCGCGATGGATGTACTCGGTTTCATCGAAGCTGCGGCCACGGAAGGAAATCGAGAACGTTTTCAATTGCGAGCTGGAAGCTCGCGCCGCATAGTGAAGGATGGTGGAGGAATCGATGCCGCCGCTAAGCCAGACTCCGAGGGGAACATCTGACAGTAGGTGCTCGCGAACCGAGTCCTGGAGCCGCGCGTCGAGCTCTTCTTTGGCCGATTCGAGCGTGAGATTTGGGTCTGCGCCGTAAGGCAGTCGCCAATAAGCGCCGGTGGAGACCACCCCGTCGTTCCATTCCAGCCATTCACCTGGCGGAAGTTTTTCGACGCCTTCCACCAGCGTCCACGGGCAAGGCACATAATTCAGCGAGAGGTAACAATCGAGGCCTTCCAGGCTAAGGCGGCGGTCGATTTCCGGATGGACAAAGATGGCTTTCAGCTCGGAGCCAAAGAAAAGATCTTCGCCCTGGCGAGAAATGTAGAAAGGTTTGATGCCCATGCGGTCGCGCGCGAGAACCAGGCGGGCGGCTGATTTCTTCCACAGGGCAATCGCAAACATCCCGCGAAGCTTCGCGAAACATTCTTTATCCCATTGTATGAACGAGCGAAGAACGGTTTCCGTGTCCGAGTGCGTTTCAAAACGATGGCCCAGCTTTTCGAGTTCTTTTCGGATTTCCAGATGATTGTAGATCTCGCCGTTGAAGGCGATTCCGTAGTCGCCGTTTTCCGAGAAGATGGGTTGATCGCCGGTGGCTAGATCGATGATTTTCAGGCGTGCGGCGCCCACAGAAAAAAGCGTCGAGTGGAAAACGCCCTGCTGGTCAGGACCGCGATGAATCAACGTCGCGATGGCCTGTCGTATGCGCTCCGGCGGCGCGCTCCAATTTTTAGTGGTATAGCCTGCGATGCCGCACAATTCCGGACGCCCCTCCCTCGTCGCCGCGTGGAACTTGGACTACTTGCTGCAGTGTGTTCAGCCGTCTCAGAATATCATCTTCTTGGCTACGCTTCAGGCCAAGATGCCGGCTGAGCTTTCCTCAAGCCAATGCCGGCAGAGACCGCAACAACGCACTTACTCCATTCCAAAGAATCTGCACGCCGATCGAAACCAGGAGAAAGGAAGAGAGCCGCAAGACGATGCTCATTCCGTTTTCGCCGATAACCGCAGCCAGACGGTCGGCGAACCCATAACAAATATAAATGCTCAGCGCCACGAGCACGGACGCGATCACGGCGGGGAAAATCGCAAGAAGGTTGACGCCGAGGTGGTGGGGCTCGTTGGCACCGAGAGTGATGGCGACGGAGATGGAACCCGGGCCAACGGTCAGCGGCAAGGTGAGCGGGTAAAAAGCATTGCGAAAAATATCCTGCAAGTTAACCTTTTTCTGGGCGTCGCGGGCGCGGTCATGATCTTCCTTGCGCTTGAGCATGTCCCAGCCGTTAGAAATAACGATGAGCCCCCCACCGACTTGGACGACGGGAATCGAAATTCCGAAGAAATCCAAGATGTGCGAACCGATCAAAAAAGAGGCAATCAACAGGACCAAACTGTTGGTAGCGACTTTGCGCGCGAGGAGTCTACGGGCGGAGGCGGGGTATTCGCGAGTCAAAGCGAGAAAGACGGGGCTGCCGCCGAGAGGGTTGACGATGGGAAAGAGGGCGGTGAGTAGGAGCACGATACTTTTGGCGACTTCGAGCAACGGAGCGTCCTCCGGAGGGAAGAGTATAGCCGAGGAGGCCCCGTTGATTGGCGTTTTCGGCGGCGGTGGTACCCCCTGTTTTCTGCAAGTCTTGCTGGGCATCCAGGTTCGCAGCAGGATTTATCGCTAGAGCTACGCGCCGGCCGAAGACTCTCCCCGGCCGGGCGGGCGTCGCAAATACAGGTGAACGGCTTCAGAATGTGAAACGGGCGCCAAACTGCATCTGGCGCGCGCCGTAGAGGAGACCTGATGTCGTCGTGCGGCTCCCGAAGGAAGAAGAGGGCACCAAGCAACCGTTGGTGTGGCCAGCACACGCGCCAATGCCTGGTCCGGAATAGCCGAACGCGGTTGTGTTTACACCGCTGACGATGGTGTGGTTGAACAGGTTGAAGGCATCGGCGACAAAGTTGAGGTGATACTTCTCACGGAAGGAAAATCCGCGCCCCATGCGAAGGTCCAGCGTGTTGATATTGGGGAGGTTGAAGGCATTGCGCGCCAACCAGGAGGCCCGGCCACCAGTAGGCCCCGCGAAGGTGCTTACCTCAGCACCGGTCATGCCACCATCGCCGGGAAGGGCGGATCCCAGAATGGAGGTGCCGATCATCGCGGTGTAGGGCTGACCGGTGGCAGCCACGACGATGGTGGATAAAGACCAATCGCTCAGGGCTTTGCGGGCGACCGCCTGGGTGAGGCCCTTGGCGTAAGAGGGTTCCCAGATGACGCTGCCGACAAAGCGATGACGCTGGTCGAGATCGGAATAAGAGTAGTCGCGCTTGAGGTTGTAAGGGTCGAGGATGCCGTCGGTGCCGAAGAAAGTGCCGTTGGTGCCCGCGGTCTCGCCGTCGTCGAGCGCCTTGCTGAAGGTGTAATTGAACAACAACTCTAGATCGTGGCTCATGGGCTTCTTGACCGTGATCACCAGACCGTTGTACCAGGAGTTGAGTACACTGGCTTGATTGAGAATGAGGCCCGTGCCGGAGTCAATGCGCCCGGACCCGGGTGGAGAACCAGCGGGCGGCGTATACCAAGGCACCGTGGCAGTCAGGGCTGTTGTGCCAGTCGAGGTAAGCACGTCGTAGCTTCGGGTTGCCGTAGAGGGCGCGACGTTGGCGTCGTAGCTGGCAGGCAAGTGAAGGCCGCGGGTCAGCAAGTAGGTGGCGGAAACCGTCATGCGCCATGGAAGTTCGCGTTCAATGGCCACTTCGCCTTCATGCGCCGCAGGGTTGACGAAATCCGGGGTCATGCCGTGAGCGGCGGCGACCGAGGCGGGCAATGTGCCCCCGGGGATGCCTACGGTTGGTGCGAGCGCACCTGGGAAAGGAGCGGCAAGAGGAGGTCCCGGCGGCTTGAAGAACACGTTGGGAAAAGTTGGCGCACAAGCTTGTTGCTGAGCCGTTCCCGTTGGGCCACATCCACTAAAGGTCTGCTGAAATACGCCGTTCTCGACGCGAAGGGCGTAATAGGTGCTGTTGGAGGTCTTGCCATAGAAGATGCCATAGCCTACGCGAAGCACGGTGTTCCTGGTGAATTGCCATGCCAGGCCAAGCCGCGGAGCAATATTGTTCTTGTCGATGTTGAGGGTTGAGGTGTAGAGGGTCAGCAGGGGAGTGGCGGTGTTGGGTTGGGGAGGCGCGGGAACATGCTGAAGGTCGTAACGGACGCCCAGATTTAGAGTGAGCTTGGGCCGCAGCTTCCAGGTATCTTCGAAGTAGGCGCCGAAGTCATTGTTGTAAAAATCGTCCTTGCCGACGTGAGTGATTGGGTCATTGACCTGGGTGAAGCTCGAATAGTGCTTTCCCGTCGAGGCGTCGCCCACATTTGCTCCGACAGCATCGGCAACCCAACGACAGAAGGTGGCGTTGGCCCCGGCAGGACAACCTGCAAACGCCGTGGTGGCGTTATAGCTGTAGTTACCGTCACCCTGGAAAAGATTGATGAGCAGTTCGTGGATGAAATTCAAGTCCACACCCATCTTGAGCAAGTGCGTGCCTTTCACGATGGAAAGGTTGTCGGAAATCTGGTTGCGGTGTTCGTCCGGGAAAGCTGGGCGCGGAAGGGCGGAGGTCTCCCCGTAAGAGGCGATATTCAGGAGGGAAGCAGAGGGCCCACCAGAGTTGGTCGTGTCGAACTCGAAGTCTCGTCCCCACTGAAAGCGGACCTCGTTGACCTTGTTTTTAGAAAAAGTGGAGGTCCAGTTGGCGATGAAGAAGCGCTCATGGGTTCCACCAGCGCCGTTCTGCGTGGCGCCGCCGTTGGCGACGGTCGGAGCCGTGTTGTAACCGAAAGGCTCTTTCCAATTCTGAATGTTGAAGACCGCGCTCAAGTGGTTGGAGTGATTCAATTCGTAATCGAGCTTTCCAAGAAACACGTCTTGCTTCAAATTGCGGGGAAATGCGCCAAGCAGATCAGTGGTGACAAAAGTTTTGGCGGCGGAACATAGAGCGGCGGTCACGGCTGCCGGACACAGGAAAGCGTTAATCGTCGGGGTCGAAGTTGTGGAGGTATAGAGTATCGGGTTCACTTTGCGGAATCCGTCATAAGTGCCGAAGAAGAAGAGTTTCCCCTTGAGGATGGCCCCTCCGCCGCTGCCGCCAAACTGGTTTTGCTGGTGGACCGTCTGCGTGGTGATCCCGCGCGTCTTGCCGAGTGGATCTAAGGCGTTCAGGTCGGGATAGCGTAGATTGTAAAAAAGGTCCCCGTGCAACTGATTGGTTCCAGACCTGGTGACGGCGTTCACGACTCCGCCGGCGGCCTGGCCGAACTCCGCGCTGTAGTTGCTTGCGCTGACCTGAAATTCGCGGATGGAGTCTGGGCTATAGACGTAGGTGACGATGATCGCTCGGCCGCGCGCTTCCGAGAAAAAGGCTTGGGAGTTGTTCGCGCCGTCCACGGAGTTGCCGTTATATAGCCCTGAGATTCCACGGAAGCTGCTCAGGCCGCTGTTGCCATCGGTGGTTACCGCCGGCGTGAGGAGGACAAAGTTCTCCCAGCGGCGGGTGGCGATGGGCAATCCTTCGACTTGGTCCTTGCTCACCGTTTGGGACTGCTCGGTTTTTTCGGTCTCCAGCACGGGTGCTTCTTCCGTGACGACAACGGAAACTTGCTGAACCTGCAAAGGCAACTGGACGTCAATCGTTAGGCGGTCGCCCACATGGACAGCGACACTCTTGTGAACCACGGTCTCGAAGCCGCTCTTGATGGCGCTGACTTGATAATTTCCAGGCTGTAAGTACGGGGCCACGTAAATCCCGGCAGCGTTAGTGGGAAAGGTAGATTCGGTGTCGGTGTCCAGATTTCGGACGACCACATTTGCGTCGGAGACGGCCAACCCTTTCGGATCGGTTACCGTGCCGGTAATGGTTCCAGTGGCGGTCTGCGCCTTGGCAAGATGAGGTCCCAAGAAGGATGCCAAGACCAGCAATGATACCCCGAACTGACAAATCCAATGGACGCGTGAAGGTTTAGTTTCCGATCGCATTTCCTCTCCTAGAAAAAGACTTCTCACGCCGGCCAAGCCATGTGTGACACCTCCCCGGTGCGGAAGGCGCTTGTACTTTGGGGGACCAATCGCCGAACTGCTAACGCCGTCTGGCGAAAGCGGCCACGCAGCAACTGAATTAATGTTCTATTTTTGTACCACAGGAAGCACCTGCATTGGAGCGAAAGTCTGTGGAAAACTTTGGAGTGACCGAAGCAAAAAATCGATGCATACCACACAAAAACGAACTGTAAAGGCGGGCCAATCTATTTGTGGGAGGAGAGGCCAAGGAGATGGAAAGCGGATCAAACGTCTTAAACATGGTGCGTTGTAAGCGCGGCTTGCCGGGGGCAAGCGCGTGGGTTAGAGTCGCGAAGCCACGTATGGGGAAGAGAATGCCGAAAAGCCACAGAGAAGGACAGGAAAGCAGCCGGAAGCCGCGGGAGCGCGTCAGAGTTTTAATTACGGGCGGCCGGATTCAGAGACGCATACAGGCGCTAGCGCAGGAGATCCGCAAAGACTTTCCCGGCGAGCCTCTGCATCTGGTGAGCGTCTTGAAGGGCGGGGTATTTTTTCTGACGGACCTGGCGAGAAATATATCGGGTGAAGTGTCGTTTGATTTTATCGCCGTGTCGAGCTATGGGGAGAAGACGCACTCGTCGGGGCAAGTGCGGTTGACGAGGGACCTGGACTCCAGCATCGAGGGGAAGACGGTTATCGTGGTAGAAGATATTTTGGATACCGGGATGACGCTGCAATATTTGTTGCGGCTTTTCCAGCAGAGGAAGCCGAAACATTTGCGCGTGGCGGTGCTGCTGGACAAGCCGGAACGGCGGATCGCGGCGGTACACGCGGATTACATTGGATTTTCGATTCCGAATGAATTTGTGGTCGGTTATGGGCTGGATTACGCGGAGCGATACAGAAATTTGCCCTATGTTGGCGTGCTGTTGATCGGTCCACGATTGAAAAAAAAGCCTGCGGAAGATTGAGTTTCCGGCATGCCAACCCTTCCGAAACAGAACGTCCGAGTGGGCAGAGCTCAAAAACGAATGGCAGCGAGAAAAAGTCAGGTTTCTCCGCAAGGGGCGACCCGCGCCGGGCCGGCGGTGCCCTGCCTGCTATAATGAAGCGACTCCATGAATGATACGAATGAACATGCGGCGGCAACTGTGTTGAGCGGTGGAGCGGAGGTCTCCGCCGAAGTGCTTTCCACACTTGCGGAAATCGGCGAGGAAGTGAACGCTTCGCTGGATCTAGACGAGGTATTGGCGCGGACCGCGGCGCTGATCAAGCGGCACATCGACTATGAGATTTTTGGCGTGCTGATGATCGAAGGGGATGGAAGTTATCTGAGGCACCGTTTCTCCATCGGCTATCCGAGAGAGCTGGCGGACAATTTACGGATACCGCTGGGGCAGGGAATCACTGGAACGGCAGCGGCGACGGGCCACCCGGTGCGTGTCAGCGATACTTCCAAGGACCCGCGGTACATCAATGCCATCGATAGCGTGCGCTCCGAGCTGGCCGTGCCGCTCATGTTGCAGGGGAAATGCGTCGGCGTCCTGGATATTCAGAGCGGGCAACTCGATTACTTTACGCGCGACCAACAAAATATTTTGACGCTGCTGGGTAGCCGGCTAGCGGTGGCGATTGAAAACGCGCGGCTGTTTCAAAAGGTTCGGGCGCAAGCGGATACGCTTTTATTGTTGAGCGAAGTCAGCAGGGAAACGGGCGCGATCCTGGAGGTGGAAGAGCTTCTGCGGCGAGCCGCAGAACAGACCAAGCGCGTGATTGATTACCAGATCCTGAGCATCATGCTTTATGACCAAGAGCAAAAAGTTTTTCGGCACCGCGTGGACGTGAAGCATGGCCAGCGGATGCAAGGAAAACTGCGAGCGACCTCGGGAGAAGGCATCGTTGGAGCGGCGGCCACGCTGAAGGAGCCGGTGCTCGTGCCGGATGTGACGGTCGATCCGCGGTACCTGATGGTGAACCCGGAGACGCGGTCGGAACTAGCGATTCCCATGATGCACAAAGGGAAAGTGATTGGAGTGCTGGATTTGGAGAGCCCGCAGCCGAATTACTTTACCGAGGACCACGTGCAGACGCTTTCGATTCTGGCCGCGAACCTGGCGGTTTCGCTGGAAAACGCGCGGCTCTACGAGCAACTGGCGAAAGATGAGGCACGGCTAGAGCGGGATTTGCAGGCGGCGAAACGAATTCAAGGAGCACTGCTGCGGCCGGTGCCGGCGGAGGATTTCGGGTTGGAGATGGGGGCGCGTTATCTTTCGGCGCGGGAAGTGTGCGGAGACTTGTATGAATTTTTGCGGTATGGGCCGCAACAACTGGGGATTGCGCTGGGAGACGTGAGCGGCAAGGGAACGGCGGCGGCGCTCTATGGGGCGGTGGCCATCGGAATCATGAGGAGCCTGGCGCCGCAAAAACTGCAGCCCGCGGAAATGTTGAAGCAGATGAACCAGTTGGTTGGCGAACGGCGCATCGAGGGGCGGTTTATGACCGCATGCTTTGCCACGTGGCAAAGGGGGCGGCAGAAGTTGCGAGTGGCGAACGCCGGACAATCGCAGCCGCTGCTCTATAAAGATGGACGCTGCGGCAAGATTGAATTGACGGGATTTCCGCTGGGGATTTTCGAGGATGTGACCTACGACGAATGGGGAGTCACGCTGGAGCCGGGAAACATTCTGGTGTTTCATTCGGACGGAATCGCGGAGACCATGAACAGCGAAGGTCAGTTTTTTGGGACGACGCGGCTGATGAAACTGATCGAGCAGCACCATGAATTGCCAGCAACGGAAATTGCGGACGTGATTCTGCGCGAGGTGGATTGGTTCACCTTAAGCGCGCCGCTTGCCGATGACCGTACCCTGGTGGTCGCAAAAGTCCGATGAGCCATTCGAATGATGCGCCTCGGCGCAAACTAAAATACATAGATCCCGCCGACTTTACGCCGCACTTTGGGTGGAGAAAGAACGGCGCCGGGCGCACGAGCGGCGAAGAAGTGCTGTGCGAGAGGGTGCCGCTGGACTCGGTGACGCAGAAATTTGGCACGCCGACGTATCTATATAGCCACGCTGCCATTCTGGAGGCCTACCGGGAACTGCACAAGGGGCTGGGGGTGCTGCCGCACACCTTGTGTTTCGCGGTGAAGTCCAACGGGAATTTGTCCATCCTAAAGCTTCTAGCAAGACTGGGAAGCGGTTTCGACATCGTATCGGGCGGAGAGCTGCAGCACTTGCAGCGCATCGGAGTGCGCGGCGACCGGATTGTTTTTTCTGGAGTCGGCAAGGACCGGCACGAAATTCGGGAAGCGCTGAACTATCGAGCGCGCGAGCAAGGCGGGCGTACGGGAATTCGGCTTTTCAACGCGGAATCCGAGGCGGAACTCGACATTCTGGTGGAACAAGCGGCGCGACTGATGGAACGGGGAGGCCAACCTCCCGCGGTGGCGATTCGCGTGAATCCCGACGTCGAAGCCGGCGGCCACCCGCACATTGCTACCGGGAGCCACGAGCACAAATTTGGCATGGAATGGTCGAAGGCGAAACGGCTTTACCTTGCGCATCGGGAGTCAAAATGGATCCGGTGGCAGGGAATCAGCGTGCATATTGGCTCGCAGATCACGACTCTGGCTCCTTTTCGGCGCGCGCTGGGGCGGTTGGGTGGATATGTTGGAGAACTGCGGCGCACGGGAATAGAGCTGCGGTATTTGGATGTTGGCGGCGGACTCGGAGTGCGCTATGCACATCAGAAACCACCAACGCGGACAGAGTACGCGCGGCTGGTTTCGAGGATGGTGCGCAAACTTGGCGTGCACCTCTTACTGGAGCCTGGGCGGTCGATCATCGCAGCAGCAGGTGTCCTGTTAACGCGAGTTGTTTATACGAAAACGAATCGGGGCAAGACGTTTGTCGTGGTGGACGCGGCGATGAACGACTTGATGCGGCCTGCGCTATACGGAGCGATTCATCCCATTACGAAAGTTGCGAAAAACAGAAATGAGAATGATGCCGATCGCCGGCGAGTTGATATCGTCGGGCCGGTTTGCGAGACGGGCGATTCTTTCTTGTGTGATTGGCCGCTTGGGGAAGTGCAAGCTGGCGATTTACTGGCGATTTGGGTTGCGGGGGCGTATGGAATGTCGCAAGCGTCGAACTACAATGCGCGATGCCGTCCCGCGGAAGTTTTGGTGGAAGGCAATCGTTTTCGGTTGATTCGAAGGCGGGAGACACAGAAGGATTTGTTGCGCACGGATGTTTTGGGCGGTTGAGTTGCGGTTATGCTGGGTTATTCACGAACAGTGAAGTGCCGTTCCGGTTCGGTGGTCGCCGACGGGAGGCCTTGGAAGCTCAGGGCAAGCTAGTCACCGCACTCCCAAACTAGGCTTCGCCCCATTTCAGTTTGCCCCGTAAAATTTCGAAATAGGATTTTTTGGGGGACTGGATGAGCTTCAGCACTTCTTTCGCGCGCGAGACGCGGACAAGGTCCGTCGGCTGCAAAGGGATGCCGCGTTGCCCGTCCAGGGTCAGAAAAACGGATTCGGTGTTCCCGGAGAGCTTCATCTCGATGGCAGACGAGTCGCGGATTACCAGGGGGCGGTCACTCAGCATGTGCGGACAAATGGGAGTGATGATGAAGGCTTCCACCGTGGGATGGACGATGGGTCCGCCGGCGGAGAGCGAATAGGCGGTGGAACCGGTAGGGGTGGCCACAATCAGGCCGTCAGCGCGATAGCGGCAGACAAAATCGCCGTCAACGTCGAGTTCCAGCTCGATCATGCGGGCTAGCGCGCCTTTATTGATCACCGCTTCGTTGAGCACCCGCTGGGTATCGATGATTTTGCCGGCGCGTAGGAGGTCCACGCTGAGCAGGACGCGTTGGCTTAGCGAGAAACGGCCCTCCAGAGTGTCATCGAGAGTTGGATGAAGCTCTTGCAGAGTGAAATTCGTAAGGAAGCCCAAGCTGCCCATGTTAATGGGAAGAATCGGAATACCTCGTGGGGCAGCTAACCGCGCGGCGGCTAGCAGAGTGCCGTCGCCCCCCAGCACGATCAGCAGCTGTGATGAATCCGCGACCTCCAGACGAGTAAGACCTTTCGCACTGTTCGGCAAGCAGTTTGCCGTCTCCTCGTCGATAAGCGTTTGTAAGCCTCTTGCTTCAAGCCATTTGAGCAAGGGCGGTACAACGACGCAGAGATCGGAGCGGCGGGGACGGGAAATGATGCCGACAGAATGAAAGGATTTTTCGGAGTGCATGTGCGACTGCGATTCTACCCCAGGGTCTTTTTGCGTGCGTGGAGAAAATACTCCTGGTTGCCTTCCGCACCAAGGAGGCGGCTGGGGCGGACTCCGAGGCAATCCAGCCCAGTGGATTCGAGGGATTCACGCACGGACTGAATCGCCCGATCGCGGAGGGTTTGGTCTTTGACGATTCCGCCGGGGGCAATCTCTTCACGAGGCAATTCGAATTGGGGCTTGATGAGGATGAGGAAGGCCGCAACCGGTTTGGTCGCCCGGATTGCCGGAGCGATTATCTTTTTGACCGAGATAAAGGAAACATCGATCACTACGAGGTCAACGGGTTCCGGAAGGTCATGCGGGCAGAGTTCACGCGCGTTGCACTTGATGGGAATTACGCGGACGTCTTTTCTGAGCTTCCAATCGAGCTGTTCGACGTTCACGTCCAAGGCGTAGACGCGGACCGCGCCGTGCTGCAGCAAACAATCCGTGAAGCCCCCGTTCGAGGCGCCGATATCGAGGCAAATGCCGCCGGCTGGGTCAATCGCGAAGTCTTCCAGCGCGCCTCGAAGCTTCCTTCCGCCTCTGCTGACGAACTCTTGCGACCGGCTGGTGATTTCGATGAGCGCGTTTTCTTCTACCGGCGTGCCGCCCTTTTCCGCTCGTTGGCCGTTCACCGCGACTTCACCGGCGAGAATCATGGCCATGGCCTTCCGAGGGGAATCGCAGAAGCCTCTCGCGACGAGAAGAAGATCGAGCCGTTTGCGGACTGCCTTGGGTTTCATAAAGGCGATCGAACGATCACGAGCGGCGGAGCACAAGAAATTCTGCGATTTCACGGAGGCGCGCGGCGCGCTCGGCGTAGGGAACGAGTTCGGCAATGGCTTTGCTGGCCAGCTCGTTGGCAATCTGGTGAGAACGCTCCAGGCCGTAGACGGCGGGATAGGTTGCTTTTTGCTGAGCCAGGTCTTTTCCGGCGGTCTTGCCCAGGGCGGCGGAGGATTCTTCGACGTCCAAAATGTCGTCGGTGACTTGAAAAGCCCACCCGACGGTCTCGCCAAATCGCCGCAGACGGGCAACATCCTCAGAGTTGGCTCCGGCGCAAAGGGCGCCCGCGACGATGGAGGCACGGATGAGCGCCGCGGTCTTCGAGCGGTGAATGTATTCCAGCATTTTTGGATCGACGGGTCTGCCTTCGGCTTCGATGTCAGCGACCTGGCCACCAACCATGCCATTGCTGGTCCCGGCGGCGGCGGCCACTTCGCTGAGGATGGCAGCGCGACGTTCCGGGGGTGCCGGCGTTCGACCGATGGTTTCGAAGGCCAACGTCAGGAGTGCGTCTCCGGCAAGGATGGCGATGGCTTCGCCAAATTTCTTGTGGCACGTCGGTTTGCCGCGGCGAAGGTCATCGTTGTCCAAAGCAGGCAGATCATCGTGGATCAAGGAGTACGTGTGAATGAATTCCATGGCGCAGGCGGGATGCAGCGCCGGTGTGACATCGGCGGCGAAAATTCGGGCGGTCTCGAGACAGAGGATGGGGCGAATGCGCTTTCCACCCGCGAAGACGCTGTAGCGCATGGCGGTATGAATGGAAGCAGGCGGTGTGGCTGCAGACGGCAGCAGCCGCTCAAGAGCGGCATCAACGGCCAAGCGGTTTTCTTCGAAGAATGGGGGGAGTTTCATCGCGGCCAGGAGTGCGTGCCGAACGAGCGAACGGAGTGGGTCACGATTCGGGCTCCCGTTCGGGATCGAATGGCTCGGCGGCAAGTTTGCCATCGGCTTTCTTCAGGAGAATGTCCACCCGGCCCTCGGCTTCCTCCAATTGTTTCTGGCACTCGCGGGAGAGAGCCACGCCTTCTTCGAAGAGCTTCATCGCGTCGTCCAGGGAAAGTTGCGGGCTTTCGAGACGGCGGACGACCTCTTCGAGACGGGCCAGCGAACGCTCAAAATCGGGCTTTTTTGGCGGTTCTGGTTTCTTGGCAGTAGGTAAATTCACGCGGTCGGTCCGTGTCCTTTATAGTGGCACCGTGGCCATAGTGGCGCCTAGTTCTGGCAGCGCGCACAGTAGTAAGTTGACCGGCCGCCCTGGGCGATGCGCTGGATCGGCTCTCCACAGCGGCGGCAGGGTTTTCCCTCGCGACCATAGGCGCGAAGAGTTTTCTCCAACCCTTGGAACCACCACGCCGGATCGCGAAAGTCAGGCGCCGGATGCAAACAGCATTCTAAGGCACGCGAGAGAACGGACACAATTGCTTTATGCAGGCGGCGGGCTTCCCGAGGTTTTATGGTCTTGGCGCGGCGGCGCGGGTTGAGGCCAGCGTGCCACAACGATTCGCAAGAATAGATATTACCGAGACCAGACACGTGGGATTGATCCAGTAGGAAGGCCTTCAGGGGACGCTTGGAGGCGGCAAGCAATTGAGCGAAGTGCGTGGGGGTGAAATCGCTGGAGAGAGCGTCGATGCCAAGGACGCCGAGCCCGGGGCAATCCGCAGCGGATTCCCAGGCTTGGACGCGGGCGAAGTGTCGGCGATCGGCGAAGCCGAGCACGCCCTTGTCGAGTTCGAGGGCCACATCGACATGCACGGCGTCTTCACCCGAATTGGCGCGTCGCAGCAGTTCTTTAACACTTCGAAACCATAGAAGTTGGCCATCGAGCTTGAAATGCATGGTTAGTAGCCCGCGGTCCAGAACAAGTAGCACGTATTTGCCTTTGCGAGCGACGTTGCGAATGCGACGACCCTGCGCCTGGCGGGCGAGGTGCGAAGCGGCTTGCGGCTTCGTGGCGATGGCGTGAAAGACGCTAACCGAACGGATCCGTCGGCCTTGGACCAACGGACGGAGCGTGCGGACTATCGCTTCCACTTCGGGGAGTTCCGGCATGGGCGTCAGTGCCGGATCAAGAACCGGGCTTGAGAGTGAGCGTGTGCCTCCGCGTCTTTGCTTCGGCAGCATCGCTGAAGGGGGCAAAGATCGGTTTGCCCTCGTACCAGTAAGAAAACTGATCAGAATAGTGGCTGCTTCCGGGTTGGCCGGATTGCCCCGCGGGAATCAGCAGAATGCATTGATCCCAGTTTGCCGGGTTGCCTACAAAGCGCATCGCGGGACCGTGACTCTTGTTGGCCGCGCGCACACTGTACTGCGTTCCGGATTGCGGCTTGTCGGTGATGCTTAGGAAACGCTTCAACAAGCCCTCGCGCCCGATGGGATGGAACATGTCCAAGGAGTTAAAGCGCTTCCATGCCCAGTCTTCGATGCCGTCGCTCTTGCTCCGTTCCGCCAAGTTAGTAATAGCTGCGTCGGCGGCCACGGCTAGCAATTCATCATAGTTTTTATACCCAGCCGGCAGCCACTTCGCGGGACGATCGGTAAGGATTTTCTGCAGAAAGGTGGTGCTGCGCCACTGGTAAAGATTTGTTTCTTTGCCAAGGAACGGCTCAAGGAGCAGGTCGAGCGCTGCCCGGCGGGTGGCTTCAAGAAAAGAAACTTCCGGAGAATCGGCATCGGCGATTCCGTTCCAATCCTTCAGGCCTTCGATAAGCTTTTGTGCGCGGGGGTCTTTGGGCTTCGCCGTCTTTACCGCGGCCGACAATTGATCGGCGAGGAAAGCGTGCGGGAAACTGTAGGTGTCGGTCTGAACTTTTAACATGTCTTCGGGCCGCAGATCGTGGCGATCATGCAGCAGGTCGTAGATGCGTGCTGTGCGGTACGGTTCTTCCCAGCGGTCGGTGAGATAAGGTTTATAGAGTGGCCCGACCACGCGGGCGTTGGCGGTGACGATCAATCCGCTAGCCGGGTTGAGCGCTTGAGGGAGTTGCTCGAATGGAATGTAGCCGCTCCATTCGTAGTCGTCGGTATCCCCCGGAACCGGCACTTCGGCGTGTCTCTTCTTTCGAATAGGCACTCTCGCTGCCATCAAGTAGCCGATATTGCCTTCGACATCGGCATAGACGGCGTTCTGGCCCGGACCCCACACGCGCTTCATGATTTCGCGGAATTCCTTCCAGTTGCGTGCTTTGCCGAGCCGGTCGTAGCTGTTGGCGAGACCACCGGGTTCAGTGGCGGTCCAGCGCAGCGCGTAAGCTTGGTCTCCTTCGCGGTGGACGACCGGGCCGTGGCGCGTGACAGTAACTTTCAGGTGTTCGTCGGGCTGGCCCTTGACGTGGATGGATTCATCGATGATTTCCGCCTTGGTCCACGCACCCTTTACGCGATACTCGTCGGGCGCGCTCGAATTGAATGTCTCGACGTACAAGTCCTGAACGTCAGCGCCATTATTGGTGAAACCCCAGGCGATACGGTCGTTATGGCCGATGATGACCATCGGCGCGCCGGGCAAAGTGAAACCCTTCACGTTCCAGCCGGGTGCCGTCAGATGAATCTCATACCAGATGGAAGGGATGGAAAGCTCGAGGTGGGTATCATTGGCGAGCAAGGGTTTTCCCGTGGCCGTGTGCGCTCCACTCACGACCCAGTTGTTGCTGCCGAGGCTTTGGCGAATGTCGTTGTTTGCGTGGGCGAGGAATTCCTGAACGGAATCGGCGAGGGCGGTGGTTAAGTCGGGGTTGCTCTCTGCTGGCAGAACCCTACCGGAACTATTGCGCCTGGCTTTGATCACAGTGTCCGGCTCCATGTCGTCGTCATCATCTTCATCGTCGTCGCCGGCGGCGGACCGTTGCGAGCCGTCGTCGATCACCTTAGGGTCGCCGACGACGAAATGATCCATGGCGGCCTCTTCCGAGAAGAGATCCTTGGCGCGGTCCGCCCCGGCGCGTTCCGTGACTTTGGCGCGATTCAATTCTCTTTCCCAAGTGTCAGTCAGCGTCCGGTACATGTAGGCGGAAATGGCCAGCGTATCAGAGGGCTGCCAGGAGGTAGGTTCGTAGCCGAGAAGCGCAAATTCCAGAGGGAGATTCTTTTTGTGCTGCGCAATGAACCGGTTTACGCCGCGGGCGTAGGCGTCCATCACCTTCTGAGATTCAGGATCGAGAAGCGTGGCATCGCGCTCCGCGGCGCGGGCGAAGCCATAGGTTCGAAAACTCTTATCGATCGAGACCGTGGGGGCTCCCAGAATTTCAGAGAGTTGCCCACGGGCGACACGACGGAGCAGATCCATTTGCCACAAGCGGTCCTGGGCCATGACGTAGCCTTGAGCCTCCGCGAGATCTTCCAGCGAGGCAGCTCGAATGTGAGGGACGCCCCAGGTGTCCCGCTCCACGGTGACTTCCTGGCTGAGACCGGGCAGGGGAACGGTCCCATCGATCTGCGGGAGCGGGCGGTAAATGAACCACCAGGCTAGGGAGGCGGTGACAATCATGAGAATGGCGAAAACCCAGTAGAAGATTCGAAGAATGGTTTGCAAGTGCGCTCCCACCTGACTTAGGCAAAATTCGAGTGTAGAGGAGGCGCTTCGCGCGCGCAACCAAGGCGGACGCACAAGCAAGTCGAAATTTTCGCGTTTGCGATGCCGGCGGACGGTAGAGAAAACGTGGTTGGAACCTGATTTCTAGACTACTTCTTCTGCGGCGGCGGAGGGGGAGCCGCCGGCTTCAGGTCGGCGGCCGATTTTTGCAAGTCGGTTACGGCCGAAGGGCTTAGCTCATAAAGAGCGGGTTCGTTGTCTCTTTTGGCCAGGTACCTGTCGCCATTCTTCGAGAGCAAAACCTTTTCCACGTGCTTGCCGCCGTCGGAAGTTACGGTGATGTCCAGCGCGGACGCGGCAAATCCAGTCTCCGCAAAATGGCTCGCGGAAAGATCACGGATCTTGTCGACCAGCGCCGACACGGTTTCCGGTTCCATCTTTGTGCCGTTGGACCACCAATCGTTGCCGCTGTGAGTGAGGAAATAGCCCTTGGGCCCGTCGTGCAGCTCGATCTTGTCCGGTTCCGCGAAGCCGAAATCGAATAGCTTCTTGTTTCGGAAATCGTCCAGGCTCTTGTCCATGCTCGTCGCCGTCCCGCTCGAAATCTTATAAACGCCCGCGACGGCGGTGGACTCTGCGTAGTAGTCGTTTTTGTTCTTACGGATTTGCAGTTCTTGTGCGCCGGAAACGTCCGTTATTTTCGCGGCGGCAAAAGGCGTTCCGGAATTGAACGCAGCCGCCACTTTTTTTTCATCTTCCGTTACGCTCAAATCCATTTTTGCGTCGCGCAACGTGCGCAGCAGTTCTTCCACTTGCGAACGGTCCGCGCGAAACGGTTTCGGCTTGATGATTAGCCACTCGTCTTTGCCGCGTCCAAAGGCCATCGTTTGTTTCTTGGCTGTCAATTCGAGGCTGGAGACTTTGTCGGAATCAAAGGTGAGCAACCGCTTGTCGCGCAAATCGTTCACACCTTTCACCAAGGCACTCTTGTTGTAGGTTGCCAGGGTGAATATGCGCGGGTCACCGACCACTGCTGCGTATGCTCCGTTGCCAGTCGGAGTGTCGTCCCCCATCAGCAATTGCTGGGTCTTCTGGCCTTTTTTGGTGATTTCCACTTCGACCGCGGGCTGAGCGAGACCGTATTGGTCGAGGTTGGCGGCTTTATCTTCGACGAGCCGCTCGGAATTCAGAGAAGACAGGGTCGACAGCACACTGGATACCGCTTCTTGATCGGCGGCAAGCGTCTTTGGCGCAGTGATTTGCCACTGTCCAGCACTATTTTTGGCCAGCACGAGGCGATCGCCGTCTTTTTTCCGAATCGCGAGACTGGTGACCTCAGCTGGCGAAAGTGCAAGAATTTTGGGCGATGAGACGATGGTCGAGTCCGCCGAACTTTCCGATGGCTTGTGACGATTAGACCAGTACAGCGCGCCAGTAAGCGCGGCGAGAACTATGGCCGCGAAGAGGAGTCCGCGCGTTTTCATCGGGGAGTACCAAGCCTTGCCATCGCGGGCCGAACGGCCAGAGCTATCTTCGTCGCCACCATACAGTTACTCCGGCGATGACGATTCCCAGCGGCAGAAGCCCAAGGCTGGTGATGCCCACCCAGTTGAGCTGGCTTTGGGTCATGGTGATCCGGCGGTCATCCCGATCTTTCGGACGAATTGAGATCAAGTCCTCATCCGAGGCCAGCCAGTTCACCGTGTTCATCGCCAAATCGCGGTTGCCGTTAAAAGGAAGGAACGAATTGGCGGCCCAAGCCGAGCTTCCTACTACGACAAACCTTCCTTCGGAATTCTCTTTTCCCGTCCGGTACGCTCCGGCCACGGCAATGGTCAGTGGCCCCTTTTTGTTTTTCGGATCGTTGGGATTCACCTCAGGCGAATTCAATTTGGTAGTGGCTAGGCTGCTGTCGGAAGAATCGAACAGTTTCTCGACGGCGGTCTTGTCCGCATTTTTCACGTCCATGGAGCGCACCAAGGGAAATCCTGTGGCCGAGCCTTTCAAGTCGTTAACGATGGCATGCCGCTCGTATCTGGTAACCAGCGCAACTTGCGGACCAAGGCCAGCAAGTTGCCCGATGGGGTTGAGGTCCAGGATCAAGTCTTTGTTCAATGTCACGCCCCAGCTTTGGAGCAGGCCGGCAAGGGCGTCGTTGTCGGCGATTTCCGAACGGCCTATCTTCAAAGGAGGATCCAGGAGAAAAAGTGCTCTGCCGCCATCCTCGACGAATTTCTTGATAGCGTCCACGGCGGGCTGCTGGTAATCGGCAGTCGGTCCGGCGACAGCCAGGACAGTGCAATCGCCAGGGACCTCCGCTTTCTGTAAAAGACTGATGGACTTTGCATTGTATTCATCCTTGGCAAGCAGATCCCGGAGTCGCGAATAACCGTTTCGATCGGTGTCGTCAATCTGATGCTCGCCGCTGCCGGTAGCAAAACAAACGGTTCGCGCACCGCTTTTCAAAGCTCGAATGAACGCTCCGGTGAGGTCTTCCTCGCTGGTGCTCTTGGCTTGTTCGCGCTTGGCGCCAATTTGCACCATGGTTGTGCCGTAACTCTTAATTCCCGCTTCGCGGGCCAATTGAGGTTTTTTGTCCACATCTACATAGTCGACATGAACCTTGCGCGAGAGACCGGCATACAAATCCAACTCATCTTTGGCACGCTCAAAGTGCGTGCCTTGGTCATAATAGGTGATCTTGGCGTCTTCCTTGAGGCCTTTGACGATCTTTGCCGTCTGTGCCGAGAGGCTGTAGCGCTTGTTTGCGGTGGTATCGAAAGTTTTGTGGTAGCGCTGGGCTAGGACATTCGCCGTGCTCACAATTGCCAGGACGACGGCGATATAAAGCGTCGCGTAACCGACGTATTTTGTTTGCCGCGCTTTCAGAAGTTGCAGATTCACCTAGGACCTCCACCGCAGTGACTCGAGCGAGCGAGCTGTCAAAAAGAGTCCCAGAAAAATCACGCTCCCGTAATAGACGGCATCCTTGGTGTCCAAGACTCCTTTGGCAAAAGACTCCATGTGAGTATTCACGGACATGTAGGAAAGAACTTGCGCCCAAGTTGAGGTTTCGTATCCGCTAGCCCATCCGAGCACGAAAATCAGGAGACACACACCGAATGTGGCCGCTCCCGCGATGATCTGGTTCTTGGTCATGCTGGAAATGAATGTTCCGATGGCCAGTAGGGCTGCCGCTTGCAAGAGGAGTCCAAGGTAGCCAACGAACAATGGCTTCCAGTCGGGATTGCCAAACTTGAAGAGGAACGCAACATTCACGCCCGTGAGAAACAGCATTCCCGCATATAACGCCACCGCCGCGAGCCATTTTCCAAGAATGACTTCGGCATCGTGGACCGGAGAAGTCACCAGCAGTTCGATGGTGCCGTTGCGCTTCTCTTCAGCAAACAGGCGCATGGTAATGACCGGTATGAAAAAAAGTCCCACGACGTTCATATTTCCCAGGAGCCCGCGGATAATCTGTTCATTCACGTTCATGGGCATCATTTCGCCACGCATCTGCGAGGCCATGCTGTAAAAGATCAAGGCTCCCAGCATGTTCCAGAAAAACCAGCCGAAGATCAGGGCAAACATAACCAGGAGAACGTAGGCCACCGGAGAGACGAAATAACTGCGCAGCTCCTTCCGGCATATGATCCAAATGTTTCTCATTGCGCTGCTTCCTTGGTTTGCGCTTCTGGCGGTGGCGCGCTGGATTGGTCGCCGGTAAGCTGCAGGAAGATTTCTTCGAGGCTTACTGCCGAGGTGCGCAACTCATTAAGGTTCCAGCCTGCTTCGACGACGGCGCGCGCCAGGTCTCCGCGCACAAATTTCTCCTTAAGGCTCTCTACCTCGAAGGTCGCTCCGGTGGACTTCTTCTCTTTGCATACTACGCGGCCCACGCCGGCGACTTTCTCGAGACGCTGTTGAACGCTGGCGGAATCCAGAGCGCCGTTCCGGCCCGCTATTTCGACTAGCACCAATTCGGCGCCGCGCGCCCGGCTTTGCAAATTGTTCACGGAATCGGTCGCGACGAGTTTGCCCTTGTTGATGATGATGACCTTCTCGCAGGTTTGCTCGACTTCCGGCAGGATGTGGGTGCTGAGAATAATGGTGTGGTCGCCCGCGAGGCTCTTGATCAGGTCCCGCGTCTCGTTGATTTGTTTGGGATCGAGTCCGGCAGTGGGCTCGTCCAAGATGAGCACGTCGGGATTGTGAATGATGGCCTGGGCTAGGCCGACCCGCTGGCGATAGCCTTTGGAAAGTTTTCCGAGCAGCTTGTTTTTCACGTCTCCGACAGCGCAGCGATCACAAACCGTATCGACGCGCCGCCCCAGTTCGGTGCCAGAAAGTCCCTTCAGCCTCCCGACAAACGTCAGGTATTCCGCCGTCCGCATCTCGAGATAGAGCGGCGGAGCTTCCGGGAGATACCCGATGCGCTTCTTGACCTCCAGCGGGGCCTCCAAGACGTCAAAGCCCGCTACCGTCGCCGTGCCCGACGTCGGTGGTAGAAAGCACGTCAGCATCCTCATCGTGGTGGTCTTGCCCGCGCCATTGGGGCCCAAGAAGCCTACGATCCGGCCCTTTTCAACCTCGAACGAAATGTGATCCACCGCCGTGTTACGCGCGTACCTCTTGGATAGATCCTTGACGCTGATCATAGATTTTTCTTTTTGGAAGTAAAAATTTCCGTACTAACGTTGTCCCAATGAGCCGAAAATACCCCTCAAATGGCTCGCCTGCGAAAGAATATCCTAAAAAGGTCCAGAGTGTTATGTCAATATCTGACTTTAACCTGGGTCTGACTTTAACCCGGTGACTTTAACCCGGCAGGTCCTTTCTTTCCGCAACTCCGAATTCCAATGGGGCTTCTCTCCGGCTACTGAATTAAGACGCAAGGCGCGCGGAACGGTTGCCTGCGCACCGCGCTAGTACTGCTACAATGCCGCTGGGGGACGGAATTCGACCATGCTTGCGGTGCGCTTGATTGGCGTCCTGGCGCTAGTCGCCCTGAACGGTTTTTTCGCCGCGACGGAGTTTTCTTTGGTCGCCGTGCGCTTGTCACGGGTGCGCCAGCTGGTCGCGAAGGGAAACTTACGCGCGCGCGTGGTGGAAGCGCTTCTCGGCGATTTGCACCGTGTGGTTTCCGGCGTGCAGGTCGGCATCACTCTCACCAGCCTGGCGATTGGCGCGCTGGGAGAAAGCTCTTTTGTAAAAATATTTCAGGTAATTTGGCCCGGAACTCTGGCAGCGCGGACGGCGCTTTTTACCCATGCCATCGCGCTCGCTTGCGCCTTCGCGCTCTTGAGCGCTTTGCACGTCGTCCTTGGAGAACTGGTTCCCAAGACGATTAGCCTGGCCCGCGCCGAGCGTGTGGCCTTGCTGGTTGCTTTGCCATTCCGCTGGTTCCTGAATACTTTTCATTGGGCCATTTATTTGCTCGATGGAATATCCGGCGGAATTGTGAAAACCTTGGGAGTGACAACGGCACAAGTGCATGGTGTTGCGCATTCGACCGAAGAGTTGCAAATCCAGATTCAGCAAGCCCGTGAGCGCGGGCTGATCGCTCCGGGCGAAGAAAAGTTCATCCTCAGCGCCATGGAACTGGCCCAAATCCAAGTGCGGGAGATTATGGTCCCGCGCCCGGACATCCACGCGCTTCCCGTGGAAGCCAGGCTGGACGAGGTGATGCGAGTCTTTGCCACCACCCAACGCTCGCGAATTCCCGTTTATCGTGGCAATGCGGACCATGTCCTTGGATTCGTTCACATCAAGGATATGATATGGATCCTCCTCGATCGCGAACGCCGGCTCGAAGAAAATATCGCGCCGCCGCCTTTCGATTTGCGCCGTGTTCTGCGCGAAGTGCTGATTGTGCCGGAAACCAAACCCGCCAGCGAATTGCTTCTGGAACTGCGCAGCCGTCGCGTCGGCATGGCGTTGGTGGTGGACGAATTCGGAAGTATCCTCGGGCTAGTGACCATGGAGGACATACTCGAACAGATGGTGGGAGAGATTCACGATGAGTTTGACGTTGTTGAGCGCCCGCTAACGCTTGCCGATGGCGCCCTGATTTTTGACGCCGCCCTGAATGTGCGCGATCTGGATACGCAATACAACATTACTTTGCCGGAGGACCCCGCTTACGCGACAGTGGGCGGGTTTGTCCTGGACCAATTGGGTTTCATTCCCAAGGGTGGAGAAAGTTTTGAGTATGGCAACTTTCGCTTCTCGGTTGTGGAAATGGACGGGAAACGCGTTGCGCGTGTAAAGATTCAGCGCATTCGCCCGGCGGAAAATGAAAGCAAACGGCCGGAACCTCGCGAACCCGTGCTACAACCATTCCGGGATTCAAAAGATTCGCGGGAGAACCCCTAGTTCATTCACCGCAAATGGCTCGCTAACTTCTCAAACGATTCTTCCTCACGCTTCCGGCCCTGTGGCGCGTCCTCACACTCGTCTTACTCCTGATTCACATTGTGCCGGGCGATCCCGTCGAGCAAATGCTGGGCGAAGGGGCGGCACCGGGACTCGCCTTTCGCGCGCTGGTTTTCTCGGCTGCGATTGCCATTCCCGCGGGAATGCTTGCCGCTTACCGGCGCGGCCAACGGCCCGACCGCGCTGTCGGAGGGTTGAGTTTCACGAGGCTCCGGTAGACAATGAAGGCGTGAGTCCGCACAAGCACCGGCTCGCCGATTACCTGCGGCCCAAAACGCTGACGATGTTGTTGCTCGGGTTTTCTTCTGGCCTGCCCTTTTTTCTGGTCGGCAATACGTTTGGCTTCTGGCTGCGCGATGAACACACCTCCCTGACGGCGATCGGGTTTCTTTCCTGGGTGGGCATTGCCTATTCGCTGAAGTTTCTGTGGGCGCCCTTGATGGATCGCGTCGACTTGCCGTTGTTTAAACGGCTTGGACATCGGCGCGGGTGGATGATGTTCTCGCAGATCGTCGTCGGGCTGGCGTTGTCCGCCATGGGCGGAACTGGCACGAAAGCCGGGCTCGGCCGGCTTGGCGCTTTTGCGCTCGTCGTCGCTTTTGCCTCATCGACACAGGACATTGTGGTTGATGCCTGGCGCATTGAATCGGCAGACGACGGAGAAGAACAAGGCCTCCTCGCGTCGGCCTATCAGTTCAGCTACCGCTTGGCGCTCTTGACTACGGATTCCGCTATCCTCATCGTGGCAGCGACCGTGGGTTGGCGCATGTCCTACGGTATCTACGGCGCCTGTATGGCCGTTGGAATGGTCGCAACCTGGTTTGCGAAGGAACCGGAGCGCGCGGATGCGGTGATGCATGAAAAAGAGCGCGAAGCCGCGCTTTGGACGCCGCGCGGTTTCTTCGACGCTGTTGTGGGACCGTTCATCGCTTTCTTCCGTGCTCATGGCTGGCTCGCGCTGGTGATGCTAGCGGCAATCAGCCTCTACCGGTTGCCGGACTTCATCATGGCCCCGATGTCGAATCCCTACTACCATGACATCGGTTTTTCCAAGCAAACGGTCGGAACGGTGCGCGGCTCAATCGGACTCGTCGCTACGTTTGCAGGCATCGCCGCGGGCGGATTCTGCTCGCTGAAGCTTGGCTACATGCGCGCGCTCGTCATCGGGGGCATTGTGCAAGCAGCCGCGACTGCCGCGTTTGCAACTCTCGCGTTCGCGGGCACGAGCATTCCTCTCTTCGCGCTCGTCATGGCAGGTGACAACTTCGGCCTCAGCTTTGCCGGCGTTGCGCTTGTCGCGTACATGTCGAGTCTCACTAACCTGGGATACACCGCCACGCAGTATGCGCTCTTGAGTTCAACGTATGCCTGGCTGGGAAAGATCTTGAAGGGATTTTCCGGTGCTACGGTCGAAAGCCTGAGCACCACGCACGGCCTCATTCACGCCTATGGCATTTTCTTTATCGCTTGCGGACTGACCGGCGTGCCTGCGGTCCTTCTGTTCGCGGCATTGGATTACTGGCACCGGCGGAAGCAACCGGCGCCAGCCGCTGCCTAGGAAAGTCTTCCCTCGTAACGCAAACCCACTGCCGTGCGAGACACGCTCTAGCTTCCTCGGCCTCGGCGTCCTCGCGCCGGTTCCCAGTTGGGGAGCTAGGCTCAATGACGCGCGCGGCTACCGGCTCGATGCGCCCTCTGTGGTCGTGTTTCATTGCATTGGCGGTCAGGATCTCGTGCAACCTACTCGGCGATGCCTGGCGCGACTGGCTTGATCCATGCACGCGTTCGCAAATGGCCGCGCAGGAATATTCTCGTTGAAAGTTTTCACGATGGGGAAGGGAGTCTGCGCGATAGCGATGCAGCAGGCCCCTACTTGGTGAGTATCACCGGTGTGCCCCGGCCTAGATTCAAGGTGCGCGCGGCGCTCCCTTTGTTCACCCCAATCTCGATATATCCGCTCGAACCCACATACGCAATAGCTTCACCGTTGTTGCCATTCGCGAAAGTGTCCACCAGGCGCGCCACCTGATGGGTGCCCACTTGAAGATTGATCGCCCCGCCGTTCAGCGCCGATTCCGGCAAATCTTCCGACCGAAAATTCGTAATCAAATTGCCGAACACATCGGCTCGCATGATTACGCCCTTCAATGTTCCTTCCGATGCTTTGGGCCGGGGAATCGAAAACCTCTTATAGTCGTCAATCTCATCTCCCATGCTGGGAGTCTGCCAGCCTTTGGAGAGCCAGGAAGCGACCGGGGCGAAAATGTCTCGGCCATGAAAAGTCTTGCTCACCGGTTGCAAGTAATAATGTTCGAC
Source organism: Candidatus Cybelea sp. (assembly GCA_035510055.1). GTDB lineage: Bacteria > Acidobacteriota > Terriglobia > Acidiferrales > UBA7541 > Acidiferrum. The sequence continues at coordinate 33,174 of DATKHV010000094.1, forward strand.
GTTGGCGTGGCGAACGACAAGGCTTTCTTTCTCGCGTTCATAAATGACGGACAACACGCCATTGTCTGGCGCGACAAAATACTGATTCGTCGCGCTGACCAGCAGCGGCCGTCGCTCGGTCCCCACCCCCGGATCCACAACTACCACGTGGATAGTTTTCGGCGGAAAGTAGGAATAGGCCGAGCCAATCGAGAGCGCGCCGTCGAGCAGGTCAAACGGCGTAATGTTGTGCGTGATATCCACGATGGTGACATCGGGATTGATCTTCAGGATGACGCCTTTTAGCGTTCCCACCAGATGGTCGTTGGTACCGTAGTCGGTCGTGAGGGTGATGATCGCGTTGGCCAATGGATTCTCTCACCTGGGATAATTTGCGCGCACGCAGGCGGAACGAGGCGGCGCTCCGCATCCTTTGACGCTAACGGAGGAGCGCGTCTCCGTCAAGAATTCACACGCCAGACTGCTGTGCACTCGCTAATGGCTATTCGGTGGTAACTCCCTTGCCGATCAGCCTACGCCCTGCTCAGGTGCGCAAGGATGCCAGTCCGGGTCGGGAAAATGCGCCTTGCAATACCATTGGCCGCAGCGCTGGCAATACTGCTGAGCGCTATGGTCGCAAGGTTCATCCACATGCGAAACTGCCTGGCAGAGTTGTTCCTGGGGTTTTGCCGCCGTTACGTTCATGGCATCCTCCACGGCACGAAAGATGGTGCAGCACGGAAGGGTACTCAGTGGGCGGGTTCCACCACGCCAACTTTATTTACGCCGCTGCAAGCAATATACACCCGTCCGTCGGAAGTCGCTGCCATATTGCGCACCGTGCCGCCGCCAGAGGGAATGCTCGTGCGTGCGAATTGTTCCGTCTGCGGATCGAATTGGATGATGGTATTGGGTTTGACGCCGGACTCGCTGTACCACACCATTCCATCCGGAGTAATCGCTATTCCATAAGGCGCTGATTTCGCGCCGCCCGGCGATGCCCACATTTTCACCGCCCGCGAGCCCAATTCGAGCCGTCCCAGGCGCCCTCCAGCGAAGTCCGTGAAGTACACGCGGTCACTCGCATCGATTGCCATTCGTCGCGGCCGCGCTCCTTCCGGAAGTGCGTATTCCGTGATCTCCATTGTCGCTGGATCGATTTTCGCCATCTTATTGGTGCCGAACTCACAGAAGATCGGCAAGCCCTTGCTGTTGATGGCGATTCCATAGGGATGCGAATCCGCCGTAGGCACATGTTTCAAGTCGATTTTGCCTGTGCCCGGATCAAGTTTTCCCACCATGTTGGCCACTTGCAATGTGAACCACAACAAGCCATGGCTATCAAAGACAACCGTGTGCGGGTCCTCGCCCTGCGGATCTGGAATCTTATATTCGGTTACGGTTCCCGTCTGCGGGTCGAGTTTGCCGATGTAGCCCTTGAAATTTCCGGTGAACCAGATATTCCCATCGCGATCGGCAACCAATCCGTGCGGACCAGAGTCCTGGACTTTCAAGTTGTACTCTTGGAAAGCTCCCGTTTTGGGATCGACGCTGCCAATCTTGTTTTGCATCTGCTCCGTGAACCACAGCGCGCCGTCCTTCCCCACCGCAGGATCATGGGGATGCGCACCTTTGGTGGGAACGTCCCATTCGCGGATGGTAACTTTCAATTCGCTGGCTTCTGTCGCTGGCGTTGCCGCACGCGAGGCAAGAGCGATCCGCAAACCGAGAATTGCGCCTGCGAAAATAATCTGATTTCTCCTTTTCATCTCCACCTCCTGTAAGAATTCTTAAAATCACGGTCAGTTCACTTACATTTATTCCTGAAGTCTGTGGAATGCAAGTTCCACGCGCGTGGCCCCCCCGCGCACTCTGTGGGCTGGAGGTTGGAGAAAAGCTTCAAAGCTGCTCCGGAGCGCCAGCGTTCCTGAGGCGCATTCATAGTTCGTCCGCAAATCAGAGCCAGCCCGCATGGGCTGCGTACCGAGGACTATATCGCGGGCATTCACAGACCCAAACCGAACACCCGCTCCATAACTGCCGCCGCTCAATATGAACCGATTTTTGAAAAAACAAATTGTTTTCGTTGGTGTGACAAGAGAGCATCCGAACTGTCTGCGTCCTCGTCGAGAACGATGTGGAAAAGTTCATAAGATGCGGTGCTGCAACCGCTTGTGCCTTTTGAATATTCTTATACAATGCACAACCTATCGAACCCAAACTCTGCTGGACGTGCCATTCAGACCGAGAACTGTCTGGTTGGATACTTCGCTTCCCGGTTGGAAAAAAGCGAGTAAAAGCACAAGTGCTGCCGAAAGCTTCCCAGGTCTTCGGAGCAGCCAATGGGGTTCGTGTGGCTAGGCTGGGAAAAGCGGCGCGAAGGGGGGATTCCCCGGCTTCGGACGAGGCTCTTAGGCCGCCAAATAGGAGCTGAGTCTGCGATATGCGTGGCCTTGCGATTGCATTCATCGCGGCGCTTGCAACTTGACGTTAGTCACTATAATGTTAGCGTGACTATCGAAATGTACGCCGCGCACCCCGAACGGCATTCCATCCAGGAGGAAACGTATAATGGGCCGCGCAAAAACTGCCGTGAGACGATCGCCCTCGCTAGCGCCAGGGAGCGTCAGCGACCGCGAAGCTAAGAAAAAAAGGAGCGGCAATAAGATGTCCGGCCAGGGCCCAATGGCCGGCCTTCGCGAGCGCAAGAAAGCGCGCCTTCGTCAGCAGATCGTCGAAACCGCTTTGCACCTTTTTCGCCAGCGTGGTTACGAGAACACGCGCATTGATGATATCGTGCAGACTCTGGAGATCAGCCAGCCCACGTTTTTTCGCTATTTCCCCAGCAAGGATGCGGTGTTGCGCGAGGTAGGTCGCCGCGCGTTTGCCCGGCAGGCCGAAAGCCTTAAGTCCGAGTTATCCGTCAAAGCCACAACCGAACAGCGCCTGCGGCGATTTTACGAAACTCTGGGAAATGTAACGGAGGTGGGGCGTCCGCTTTGGCAGGCTGTGATTCTCGCTGGCGCGATGGACCCAGTGCGCTCACCGGAGTTGCGAGGTGCGGAGGCGGCGACGGTTAGCCTCCTGCGGGAAATCATCGCGGAAGGGCAAAAAAATGGCGAAATCACCGGTGACTTTCCGGTGGTGCACCTGGCCGAGTTCATGGAAGGGCTTTTCAATACTGTTGTCCGTCAGTGGGCCGTGGATCTGACTGGACCTCACAAACTCACCGAGCGGGTGCGCAATGCGGTGGAGTTTTTCTTGCGCGGTGCCGAGCCGTAAACCGTGCGCGGAAATCCTTTCCATTTTTGCGTCAAGGCCAGAGGAATTCGCACGTTTCAAGCAAAGAACTAAGTCAGGCATCCCGGATTCGTTGAGGTAGATGCGATGAAAGCTGCCATCCTGCGCGAATTCAAAGCGCCGCTGACCTTGGAAGAAGTCGACCAACCAAAGCCCGACGCGCACGATGTTCTGATCCAGGTTGAAGCGTGCGGCGTCTGCCACTCAGACTTGCACGTTGCTGATGGAGATTGGCCGCAACTCGTTCCGATCACCAAGAGACCCCTGATTCTCGGGCACGAAATTGCCGGTCGGGTCATAGAAAAAGGCGCCTCGGTCAATCATTTGCAGGTTGGCGACCGCGTAGGCATTCCCTGGGTGCACTGGACCTGCGGCGAATGCGAGTTCTGCCGCGAAGGCAAAGAGAATCTCTGCGTTAAACAACAAATCACCGGCGTTACGGTGGACGGCGGATACGCGGAATTCGTGAAGGCTCCCGCGAGTCATGCCTTGAAGATTCCGGAAGGACTCCCCTCTGTCGACGCCGCGCCTCTTTTCTGTGCTGGGGTCACGGTCTATAGAGCCTTGCACCAAGCCAAAATCCAGCCCGGTGAGCGTTTGGCGGTTTTTGGGGTTGGTGGACTGGGTCACTTGGCCGTGCAAATTGGGCTGGGGCTGGGGGCGATCGTCACAGCCATTGATGTCTCTGACGAGAAGCTCGCGCATGCCAAAAGTTTCGGCGCATCCGCAACGTTGAACGCGAGCACGGTGAATGTTGTCAAGGAGCTGAGACGCGCGGGTGGCGTCCACGCCGCGCTTGTAACTTCGGCGGCGAAGGCGGCATATGATACCGCTTTCCCGTGTGTCAGGCCCACCGGGATGCTCCTCGTAGTAGGCTTGCCCTCGGAGTCGCTATGCTTTCCAGCTATCCAAATGGCCGCGCTGGAGGTGCGCATCCAGGCTTCTTCCGTCGGTACGCGAGAGGATCTCATGGCGGTACTGGCCTTGGGTGCCGCAGGAAGAGTTCGCTGCCAGACGGCCACACGCCCACTGGCGCAAGTCAACGAAGCCCTGCAGCAATTGAGGAGCGGGCAGGTTTCAGGCCGGTTGATACTCGTACCCCGCTGAAGAGCACCCGGTAGCTTGGTGGGCCCAGCGCTGCGGCGGCACCAGCTAGACGTCCATACCTCCGCCAAGGCGCCCCGCCAAGGACTAGACCTCCCCGCCGCGTGCCCGCGCATCATGAATTAATCTTGACGTTAGTGAATATTATGTGATACGGACTATCACAATATTCGATAGTTGGGCCGGGGTGATGGGGTTCAAGAACACCGCGAGAGTCTTCGATCCCATGCCTGGCAGGTGCTGCATTCTCTTGGTCGAGTTGAAGTGGTGACGCCAACAATAGCCTTGTCCGTCGCAAGACTCATCATCGGGGAGCACGCAAACATGGGTCCGATTGAATCCATAAACATGCTGGCTTCGAGGAACCTGGAGGAGCTATGAAATCGACCTTACATGTAGGTCTATTGGCGTTCGTGCTGGGGCTGTTGCCGGGCAACCCAGTGGCCTCAGCGCAAGGTGTTGGAGCGTCCGCGGATCTGACGGGGACAGTTATGGATCCATCAGGCGCTGGCGTGCCGAATGCCAAGGTTACCGCAATCGATACCGCGAAGGGCGGGCAGCGCAGCGTGGAAACCGACGAGCACGGTTTCTATCGCCTGTCCGGGCTCGCTCCTGCGACCTATAAGTTGAGCGTCGAGCACACTGGTTTTCAATCGGAAGTTGTCCTCTCCCTTGCTTTGACGGTTGGGGAGACTTCAATCGTTGACATTCACCTTAAATTGGCAGGGCTCTCAGGACAAATTGAAGTGACTTCCGAACTTCCTGTAGTGGAGACCGAGAGAGGAAGCCAGGCGAATACACTCACCCAAGATGAAATCGCTCAGCTTCCCATTGACCGCCGTGATTACCTCACCTTTACCCTCTTGACGCCGGGAGTCTCGAATTCGACGAGATTGGCTTCCGACCAGGATTTTCGAGTGAAATCAACACCGCAGAGTGGCCTTTCGTTCTATGGCAGCAATGGCCGAGGCAATAGCGTCACCGTTGACGGTGGAGAAGCCAATGATGACGCCGGCGGAGTGCGTCTCACTCTGAGCCAGGACGCCGTTCAAGAGTTTCAAGTCAACCGCAGCAACTACTCAGCGGAGTTGGGTGGAGCGAGCGGCGCGACAATTAATATCGTGTCCAAGTCGGGAACGAACGAGCCGCACGGCACCCTTTACGGCTATTTCCGCAACGATGGGTTGGATGCAGCTGACCCGTTCGCGCGCACGCAGGCGCTGGCGCCCGGCCAGGTGTTCAATCCGCTGCAAGCGGACAGTAACAGCTCGCCGACCAAGAATTCCTTGAACCGTTATCAATTTGGCGGCACGGCGGGCTTCCCCATCAAGAAGGATAAGAGTTTTCTGTTCGTTTCCTTCGAAGGGTTGCGCCAAGATGCGCAGAATTCCGTTCCGATTTTGACAAATACGAATATTTTCCGGCCGACGGGGCCACAAGAGTCGGTTATTGGTCTATTGGCCGCGCAAGGAGCCACTCCAGTAACCTGCTTCGCAGGCATGCCACAAATTCCCGCGTCTTTCTGCGCTGGGGCACTCACTAGTGGTTTGACGGTCAGCCCGTCCACGGGCCTTTCGATGGGTCAAGCAGCGCTGAACGGTTTCCTGGTAAACGAGCTGGAATCAAACGGCGGACTTTTCCCGTACAACACTCGTGAATACCTGGGGTCGGGACGGTTTGATCATCGTTTCAGTGATGCGAACCAGATCAACCTGACCTACAGATACGGAAACGATAACGAGCAGAATCCCGACGTGCAATCGCTGACGGGCTTTTCGGCAGGCAGCTCGATCAAAGCCTACGACAACAACGTTTTGGCCGCTCTTTACCATCAGTTCAGTCCCACAGCGCAGAATGAACTCCGCTTGCAGTTTGACTATTACTACTTCCACGTCATTCCGAACGAACCCGGAGAACCCGGCCTGCAAATCCCCGGCTTTGTGAATAACCTGGGAACGAACATCTTTTTGCCGGAGAGCACTATCGGCCGCAGATATGAGATTGGAGACAACTTCACGCTGATCCGCGGGCGCCATACTTTCAAATTCGGAGGTTCCGAGCTGATTCGCGGCAACCACACGGAATCACACACGTTCTTCCCCGGGCGATTCGTGTTTAGTTCCTTACCCGGGGGTGCCATCAGTCCGTGCTTAGCGCCCACTCCGGCTCCCACGGCTGGTAATCCGAACCCTACGAACCCTTGCGGACTCTTGACACCAGGAGCGAGCATCACTTCGCTGCAGTCAGCTTCGTTTGGCGTCCCGGTTGTTTTCCAGCAAGGCTTCGGCAATCCTGTTTACCCATATTACAACAGGCCGTTCACAGCCGGCTACTTTCAGGATACCTGGCAAGTGCGGCCGAGTCTCACGCTGCATCTCGGACTTCGCTACGAACTGGACACGCAGTACGCTCCCTTGAACACGTACAAGAAGGATTTTGGACCGCGAGTATCTTTCGCCTGGGATCCGTTCAAGGATCATAAAACGGTGATTCGCGGCGGGTACGGGATCTTCTACGCCCAGATCTACGACCAGATTACGTCCGTCGATTACTCCCTTGGAGTTCGGAACGCGAACAACAGTTCCGTGGGAAACACGACGAAGGCCGGCCAAGTGAATAACCTGGACGCCATTTGTGGATTCTCCGGATTTGCCGGCACCATTTTCCCGGGTAACGGAAGCAGTCCCTGCAACCGCGAAATCTCGATCTACATTGTTCCCATCCAGGGAGTCCCCGGCGGCGCCGCAAATCTGACTGCCCCGGGAGTCTTCCAAACGCTATTCGCTGAGGGGGCGATCACTTGCACGACACCGCCTCCTGGGAGCTACGCTTGCATTACCCCTGCCTTGCTCGCGCAACCTGGGTTGGGGCTCAATGTCGCCAATAGCGGCCCCCTTGGACCGCTTCAGGTGGTTTTCGTCGACCAGCCGAATTTTAGACCTCCTTACTCACAACAGGCCGAGTTTGGAATTGAACGCGAGATTGCACCGGGACTCTCTCTCTCTGCCAGCTACATCTACTCGCATACGATCGGCCTCCCCACCGCCATTGACACCAATCTGCTGCCAGCGCCATTTAGCACCTTTCCACTGGCAAACGGGAAGACTGTCTCCTACCGGAACTGGAATCCCAGCGCGGGCACTCCGGGCGACCCAGATCCGCTGGGCGGCTTGGAGTTACCGGGGGGAGTCTCGCCGTGCGCCAATCCCTTTGCTTGCTTTGTGAATCCGTTTATCGTGCAGAACAATCAATACAGTTCCGCCGGTTCCGCCGTTTACCAAGCCGGAATTCTCGAGTTGAAGAAGCGCTTCAGCAATCATTTCACTCTGTTTGGGAATTACACATTCAGCAAAGGCTTCGACACGGGTACTGATTTTAACAGCGACTATGGGCCGCAAGATCCGACCAACCTGGCCGCCGACCGCGGACTTTCCGAATTCGATCAGCGGCATAAGGTGGTGATGGCCGGCGTAATTGACAGTCCTTGGAGGAATCCTATCCTTGCCGGTTTTCAGTTGGCCCCCATTTTTACCTACAACAGTGGACATCCTTTCAACTTGCTGGCAGGGGGTGAGGTGAATGGCGACAATCACACCACCAACGAACGTCCCATCGGAGCCGGCCGTGACACTGGACTCGGCCCGAGTTACACCAATTTCGACATGCGCCTGAGCTGGCAACATAAACTTGGCGAAAAGGCCAGAGTGCAATTTACAGCGGAGGGCTTCAACATCGCCAACCATACCAACTTCGCAAGCGTGAACAACGTGGTGAATCCACTTTTTGGCATTCAAACAGGGCCAACGGTCTGCCCGGTCGCCGGTACCTGCGCTACTGGTAACACCAGTTTTGACGTTCACGGGAGCGCAGCGCTCTCTCCGAGCCAGCCACTTGGCTTTACTTCCGCTTTTCCCAAGCGTGAAATTCAGCTAGGGCTGCGCTTGATGTTCTAAGTGCAGCCGATGAGTGACGGTGGCGCGCCAGCGGGTGCTGCCGGCGAATTCGTGCTGGAAACCGTTACGCCGAACCGTGGAGGGTTTTGGAATACGCAAGTCTTGTCCCCCAGACTTAAGGTAGGGAGGATTTTTTATGCGGCGGATAGCGAAGCGGGTAGTCCTCTTTCTTGCGTTGGTGCCACTGGTCGTTCTCTCCCTGGCAGGCACGGCACGAGCCCAGGCCGGTGTTACGACTCACTTGGGGACCCTGGGTGATGGCGCGACCTATCTAATTGAGGTGCCGGCAAACTGGAATGGGACGTTGTTTCTATACAGTCACGGGTACGTGGTGCCCGGAAGCCCCAATCCAGCGCAAGATGTCGGGGATCCCTTCACGCGGTTTTTTATGCTTTCCAGCGGCTATGCGTTGGCCGGGTCTTCTTTTGCCACTACCGGATGGGCCATCCACGAGGCGCTGCTGGACCAGATTGCCGTCCTTGAACAGTTCGACAAGATCTTCGAGCGTCCCAAGAGGACGATTGCGTGGGGACACTCGCTCGGTGGAATGATCACCGCAGGCCTAATCCAACGAAATCCAGAGCGTTTTGCGGCAGCGCTGCCCATGTGTGGTGTTTTGTCCGGCGGTGTGGCTACTTGGAACACCGCGCTGGATGCAGTGTTTGCGTTTAAAACGCTGCTTGCGCCGGGAACGGGGCTGCAGATCGTCAACATTGCTAACCCCATAGCTAATCTCGATCTCGCCGAAGCGGTGCTTGCGGAGGCGCAGGGCACAGCGCAAGGGCGAGCGCGGATAGCGCTGGCGGGAGCCCTGGGGGACTTGCCGGGATGGTTCACTCCGTTGTCGCCGGAGCCGGCGGCCAGAGATTTTTCCGGACAGGAAATCAATCAGTTCCTGTGGGATCAACAAGTGGACTTTCCCTTTGCTTTTGCGTTTCGTGCGGAGCTCGAAGCGCGCGCCCAGGGCAATGTTTCCTGGAACACGGGAGTCGATTACCGGAGGCAGTTGGAGCATTCGATTGGGCGCGGCCAGGTGCGCGCGCTTTACGAGGCGGCCGGCCTGGACCTCGACGCCGATCTAAACCTTTTGAATGAGACCGTGCGAATCAGCGCCGATCCCGAGGCTGTGCACTACCTAGAGAGCAACATTATTTTCGATGGCGAAATCCACATTCCGGTGCTGACGCTGCATACCAAGGGCGATGGCCTGGTGGTGGTGCAGAATGAAAGCGCCTACCGGAAAGTCGTCGATGAAGCGGGCAACGGTGAATTCCTGCGCCGCGCGTTCGTTGCTCGTGCCGGACACTGTACGTTCACGCCCGGGGAAACCATCGCCGCTGTTCAGACGCTCATCAACCGCCTGGATACGGGAAGATGGCAAGACGTCGATTTCACTGACTTGAACAATGCCGCGGCGGCGCTGGGACCCGCATTCAACATTTTCGGCACGCCACAGGGCGTCGTTCCCGTTCCGCCAGCGTATATCAAATTTGATCCAAACAGGTATCTTCGCCCGTTTGACTCACTCGCGGAAGAGTGATCTCGGATGTAGAGTCGCGGATCATCACCCGTGGCTCCGCCGGGCTATGCCAGCTGTGCGCCACGAATCGCTCGGGAAGGAGGGCAGCGGCGGATGCCACGAGCAAGGATTTTTGCGGCTGACACCTTGACCCGTGCGCGAGCGGCAGTTGAGAGGAAAACGAATGCTGTCACCGATGTTCGGAGAGTTCATGGGCACTATGGTTCTCCTGGGCAACGGCGTAATCGCCGACGTAGCGCTCGCCCGCTCGAAAGCAGAAGGTGGCGGATGGATCGTAATATCGGCCGGCTGGGGGTTCCCAGCAAAGGCGGGGATTTTCACGGCTATCGCGTGTGGGAGCAAAGATGCTTATGGTGAAATTATTCCGCCAAACCGGCTGGTATTCGTTGCCGGCTGCTTATTGTCACGCCCGAATTTGCCCGCCGGTTTGCGTCCGTTCCTGGTAGGCGCGTTGGTGTGGGGCCTCCTACTCGCACTGGCGGGGACCACCGGCTCGAGCATGAATCCTGCACCGGATCATAGCTCCCGGATCGCCCATACGATTCTTCCGATTCCGAGGAAAGGCAGCTCCGATTGGGGGTACGCTCCGATTTCAGTGCTAGGTACACTTGCGGGCAGATTGCTCGGCGGATGGGCATTCCGGCTACTACGGGTGTAGACGAAACGCGGCGGGGTGAATAGCGCTTACCGGCGCGACGGCGTATCTTCTGCGGCTTGTAGGTCCGTAGGGAAGATAGCGGTAGTAACTAACACATGATATAAACGCACGTTGGTGATTGTCGTTGGGGATATCTGGCGATACGGCAAGCCATATGACGGCCAAACCGATCTTCGATCTCCGAGGCCGCGTGGCCATCGTCACCGGGGGCTCGGTAGGGCTGGGTCGGCAGATGGCCGAAGGCCTGGCGGAAATGGGGGCGAATCTCGTTCTGTGCGCGCGCAAGAAAGAGCGCTGCCTGCGGGCTGCCGAAGAACTGCAAAAACTTGGCGTGGAGGTTCTGGCACTCGGTTGTGACGTTAAACAGCCCGCCAGCGTTCAAGAAGTTGCCGACGCGGCCGTCAAACAGTTTGGACGCATAGACATCTTGATCAACAATGCGGGCACTTCCTGGGGTGCGCCAGTCGAAGCGATGACGCTCGAGCAATGGAATAAGGTGATCGAAACGAACCTGACGGGAACGTTTATCTTTTCGCAGGCCGTGGGGAAGGTCATGATCGCGCAGGGCCGCGGAAAGATCATCAACATCGCTTCCGTTGCCGGGCTGCGCGGTTCGCCTCCGAGATTCTCCGCCATTGGGTATAGCTCCAGCAAAGGCGGCGTCATTATTTTTACCAAGGACCTGGCTTGCAAGTGGGGCATGCACAACATTCAAGTGAACGCGATCGCCCCCGGATGGTTCCCAACGGACATGTCGGGAAAAGTCATCGAACAGAACAAAGAATCGCTGTTGGCTGGCATACCTTTGGGCCGCTTTGGTGGGCCGCACGATCTGAAGGGGGCCGCTATTTTTCTCGCCTCCGATGCGTCAGATTTCGTAACCGGTCACGTCCTGGTAGTAGATGGAGGGCAATCCGCCTGATCCAGGCGAGGCACGCGATGAATATTCCACTGACGCCTTTACGTTTCCTTCGCTACGCCGAGCAGCAGTATCCGCGCCGAACTGCGGTGGTGTGCAATCAGGAGAGCTTTACTTACGCGCAATTCGCTGACCGCGCCAGCCGTCTTGCGGGAGCTCTGCGCCAAGCTGGTATTCAGCCCGGCAATCGCGTCGCGTTCCTCAGCAGCAACTGCCACCGCTTGCTCGAAGCCTACTACGGAGTGCCAGAAGCCGGCGCCGTGCTGCTCCCGCTCAACATCCGGCTCGCAGCGAGCGAACTGAGCTACATTCTGAATGATTCGGGGGCTACCATCCTATTCGTCGAGAAGCAGTTTCTCCGATTGGTCGAATCTTTCCGCACGGATATTCCTAACGTAAAGACACTTTGCCAGCTGGACGGCGCTCCAGAAGCAGCTTGGCTTTCTCCAGGCAATTACGAAGCTCTGCTTCAAGCGGCCACGCCTTATCGCGCCGACATCGCCACCATCGACGAAAACTCCCTGGCCGAACTTTTCTATACCAGCGGCACGAGCGCCAATCCCAAGGGCGTAATGCTCACGCACAGGAACATTTACCTCCACGCGATGAACGTCTGCCTGGGGTTCAACATCGAAAACGGCGCCGTCGAACTGCACACCATTCCGCTCTTCCATGCGAATGGCTGGGGTGTCGCACATTTCCTCACCTTGCTGGGGGGAAAGCACGTCATGATGCAGCGCTTTGAGACCAAAGAAGTCTTCCGTCTCATCGAGAAGGAACGCGTCCATTCCTTTAGCCTCGTGCCCATCATGGCCACGGCTCTGGTGAACTGCCCGGAGCGCCCCAATTACAACTTGAGCAGCTTGCGGCGCATTGTTATCGGCGGCGCGGCGTCTTCCCCGACCCTCATTCGCGAGGTGGAAGAAAAACTTGGCTGCGAATGCTTTTCAGGGTATGGGCTTACAGAAACGTCCCCCTCGCTATCGATTTCCCCGATGAAGTCAGGTCTGGACTGGGATGGCGAACAGCGCTATGTGGGTCAATCCATGACCGGCTATGCGTTTCCCGGCGTGGAGATACGCGTAGTGGACGGCAACGATAACGACGTGCCGCGCGATGGACAAACGATGGGCGAAATCGTCGCGCGGAGCGATGGCGTCATGGAGGGTTACTGGCGCCAGCCCGACGCTTCCGCCGAGGCCCTGCGAGGAGGCTGGTTCCACACCGGAGACATGGCCACGCTCAACGAGGAAGGCTACCTACTCATTGTCGATCGCAAGAAAGACATCATCGTCAGTGGTGGGGAGAATATCTCTTCCCTCGAGCTGGAGAAGGCCATCCTTGCACATCCCGCGGTCCTGGAGGCCGGGGTGATTCCCGTTCCCGATGAAAAATGGGGGGAAGTCCCCAAAGCCCTGGTGGTCCTAAAGCCCAATGCCACTACCACGGAGGCCGAACTCATGGAGTTCTGCCGGACGCACCTCTCACATTACAAGTGTCCGCGTTCCTTCGAATTCGTCGAAAGTTTGCCCAAGACCGGTACGGGAAAAATTCTCAAGAAAGACCTTCGCAAGAAATATTGGCAGGGTCGGGATACGATTCGCCCGTATTTGGCCGCGCCGAGGGGCGGCAGCTGAGCCGGCTTGATTCGTAGAGAGTTGGTTCAAATCCGAAAAAAAACGGGAGCGCAGTTCGTGACCGATAGCGTGAAGGAGTTTTTTTCATGGATCTGAACTTAACCACCGAAGAGTTGTCGTTTCGCGACGAACTCCGCGCATGGCTCGTTTCCAATGTCCCGAAGGACTGGAACGAGTGGCGTGAGAAGTCCATTGAGGAGTCGTTCCCATATCTACGCGCTTGGCAACAAAAGCTCCACGACGGCCGCTGGGCGGCGGTTTCATGGCCGAGGGAATACGGAGGTCGCAGCGCCACGCTGATGCAGCAAGCCCTGTTTTGGGAAGAGATGGCGCGCGTCGAAGCGCCGCCTATGGCCAACTCGCTGGGTTTGGGTCTCATCGGGCCCACAATCATTGCCTGTGGAACGGAAGCGCAGAAGAAACGCTTTATTCCGAAGATTCTGAGCGCTGAAGAGATCTGGTGCCAGGGCTTCTCTGAACCTAACGCCGGTTCCGATCTAGCGGGTTTGCAGATGGAGGCGCGTCTCGACGGCGACCGCTACATCGTCAACGGGCAAAAAGTTTGGACCAGTTACGGCTGGGTTGGCGACTGGTGCGAACTCGTCGTGCGCACCGACGCCAGCGCCGCTAAACACAAAGGACTCACCGTCCTCCTGGTGGATATGAAATCGCCCGGCGTCGAAGTTCGTCCCTTGCGTCAGATGACCGGGGAGTCGGAATTCAACGAGTTGTTCTTTCGCGACGTTCGCGTGCCGGTTGAGAATATCCTGGGCAAAGTGAATGACGGATGGAATGTGGCGATGAGCACGCTGATGTACGAGCGCGGTTCCTACGGCGCTCGCCTGCATCTCATCTTC
>DATKHV010000095.1:0-3186 GCA_035510055.1 Candidatus Cybelea sp.
CATCGCCATAATGCAATCCAGCGCGCCAAAATCTCCCGCCGTATCGAGAATGGAATCAAGAAGAGGGATCAGCGAAGTAACGCCTTCGAGCGAAAAACGCTTCGTGCCTAAATAGCGCGCTTGCAGCACCTGCTCAAAAAGATCGGCTCGCACCAGCCGTTCCAGAATCTTCTCCCGATCGACCTCGGTCTCCGGCCCCTCGATACGTTCCGCAATCCAGCGCCGCCTCTCCGACTCCGGCAGGTGCATAAACTCCACGCCGATGTTGCCGCAATAAATGCGGCGCGCCTCCGCAGCAGCCTCACCGGTCAATTCCAGGCCCGCGAGCTTTTGCGGCTGGAATACTCCCAGCGGATCGAGCGTGGCTTCGTAATAGCCCCAGCGGCGAAACACGTCAAAAACGCGCTCGCGCTGTTCGCTGCTTGCTCCGTTTTTCTTGGACCCCTTGGCTGATCTTGTGGGGCGTTCTAACGCCATTACTGTGCGGTCGGCCATAAACCCATCTCAGACATCTATTTTGCCATAGAACGCAAACTGCCGTTTGCTGCGAGCGCTAAGCCTGTCGATCTCGCCCTGCCGCTGAAACTCGCTATGGCTAAGGCCAAGGCGTCCAATTATTCCTTCATTGAACACGATAGCCAATGGTGGGCCGATTCTGCCACTCGAGACCTCGTGGTGGCCTGCCTAAAAGGCTTCGCGCGCTGGCTCGGCAACCTGGTGGCTTAGGCCATTCGCATGCGATTGTTCTTTCACCATAAATCCATCACAGCAATCGCCGCCATGGCGTCGCGCGCGTCCCAAGCGGCATTTCGCACTCCGGCACTGCCACCAGAACTCATCGTCGCGCCTATTTTTCGCATGATAGCTTTGTCTCACACGCTGGCCCCCTTCGCAAAACAGCTTGTCTGGCTTTGCCCGGCTGAATTGCAGTCGCTTAGGAACGCTCATGACGGCGACCAAATCCTGGCTTGTGTGCCCCCCAGCGACCACGCGCGTCTCCACTATCGCGCTCGTCGGGCTTTTCGCGCTCTCCGCCCTACAGCAGCCCTTTCTTCCCGTCTCAGAAGCGCGAGCCTCTCCCCAACAAACCTCATCTGGGACCGCCAAAAAACTCCCGAAATTCCTCCCCTTATCCCGTTCGCTTGAACGGCAAGTACGGCTACATGGACCGCACTGGAAAAATCGTGGTCACACCGCAATTCCGGCGTGCCTGGCATTTTCACGACGGCATGGTCCCCGTTGACTCCGATACAGAAGGGCACGGAACCATCAACGCGGTGGGCAAAACCACTTTCTCGCACCAATTTGCTTGGATTAGCGACTTTTCAGAAGGTCTGGCCCAGGCGCTTATGGCTGACGCGTCCGCAAAGACCGGTTACATCGATCACACCAGGACGCTCATCATCCCGGCGACTTAGGCTTTCTATGCTTATCCTTTCCGGCCTCGATAATTGCGATTAGCCGCCGTCCCTTCAGGTGGAAAGCGGCAGCTCTGCTGCCGCTTTTTCATAGGCTCGCACGCTCCACATTTGGCGAGGCTCAATAAATCCAGCCAGCAGAATTCCACCAACTTGGTTACAATAGAACACGCTGGGGGAGGAATCTACTTCTCCCCGGGCTGCATCGAACTTAGAATCTAAAGAGAACAATGCCCGTACCAATTTCACAGATGTGGACGGTCGCCACGTACGTCCTCAAGCAGAAAATCGCGGGACGCAAGCGCTACCCATTCGTTCTGATGCTCGAACCGCTTTTCCGCTGCAATCTGGCCTGCGCCGGCTGCGGCAAAATTCAGTATCCCGCCCACATTCTGAAGAAGGAATTGAGCCCGGAAGAGTGCTTCAAGGCCGTCGATGAGTGCGGTACGCCCATGGTTTCTATCCCCGGCGGCGAACCGCTGATGCACTCGCAGATCGACAAGATCGTCGAGGGTCTCGTCGCCCGCAAGAAATACATTTATCTCTGTACGAACGCTCTTCTCCTGAAGGAAAAGCTGGACCTCTTCAAGCCCAGCAAGTATCTGACGTTCTCCGTCCACATGGACGGCCAGCGCGAACATCACGATTTCTCCGTTTGCCGCGAAGGCGGCTACGACCTCGCCGTCGAAGGTGTTAAGGAAGCGCTAAAGCGCGGCTTCCGGGTCACCACAAACACGACTCTCTTCGACGGTGCCGATCCCAACAGCGTCCGCCAATTTTTTGACGAAATGATGGCGCTGGGCGTCGAAGGCATGATGCTCTCGCCCGGCTATTCCTATGATAAAGCCCCGGATCAAAAGCACTTCCTGGGCCGCGCGCGTACCCGCCGCACCTTCCGCGCTATCCTTTCGAACCGCAAAAAGACATGGCAATTCAATCAGTCTCCGCTTTTTCTCGAATTCCTGATGGGCAAGCAGCAATATGCCTGTACACCGTGGGGCATGCCCACCTACAACGTCTTTGGCTGGCAGAAACCCTGTTATTTGCTCCAGGACGGCTATGCCGACTCATTCCAGGAATTGCTGGAAACCACAGAGTGGCAAAATTACGGCACCGAATCCGGCAATCCCAAGTGCGCCAACTGCATGGTGCACAGCGGCTACGAGGCATCCGCCGTTGACCACACCTTTAGCGGTCTCCGCGGCCTTTTCGCCACCATAAAAGCCACCTTCTCCGGAAGATACGCCGACCAGGACGCCTTGGCTTTGCTGAACGAACCGGTAAAGCCCGTTCACTCCTACAATCCCCTCATCCAAATCGACACCGGCAAGTCTCAGCTCGAGGAGACGCGCGCTTGACCGGCCCTCGCCACACGGATCAGCCCGCTCACGCGGAACCTCTTTCGCACTTGGATCCCGAGACTTTGGAAGTGGCCCCGGGCCGGACGCGCGAAACCGTCGAGGGTTGGGTACCTGAACTCGTCACGGAGCACGAATTGCGCGACGCGCTTGAGAAAGCGTTCGACTACCGCGGCGACGTCACCGTAACCACCAAGGATGGCAAGCAGATAGAAGGCTACATTTTCGACCGTGTAGCGGGCGCCACGCTCTCGAGCTCTTTTGTGCGCCTCCTGCCGAAGGATTCCAACCAAAGAGAGAAGATTGCGTACGCCGATATCGCTGCACTCGCCTTCTCGGGCCGCGATCCAGCCGCCGGCAAAAGCTGGGAAGCTTGGGTACGCAAGTACTGGGAAAAAAAGTCCACCGGC
>DATKHV010000096.1:0-77028 GCA_035510055.1 Candidatus Cybelea sp.
ACGGAGCATGGCGTCGTCGTAGACCTGGGCGGAAAAACGGAAGGGCTAATTCCCGCGGCGGAATTCACGGACACGGAAATCCCACGCCCCGAGCCGAACGCCACGATCGAAGTGCAACGCACCGGAGAGCACAAGGACGGCTTCACGATCCTGTCGTACTTGAAAGTGCTGCGGCGCAAGACGTGGGAAAAGATTGACGCGGCGTTCAAGGCCAAGGAAACCATCACCGGCAAAGTTGTGGACCGCATCAAGGGCGGCCTGGTGGTGGATATCGGCGTGCGCGCGTTCCTGCCGGGTTCGCAGTATGACTTGCGGCCGGCGCAGAATCTGGACGACCTGACCGGCACGGAAGTGCAGGTGCGTGTTACGAAGCTGAACCGCCGCCGCGGCAACGTGGTGGTGAGCCGCCGCGCGCTGCTCGAGGAAGAGCTGCACGCCAAGCGGGCCGCGTTGATGGAAACGCTGAGCGAAGGCCAGATCGTGCACGGCAAAGTGAAGAACGTCACCGAATACGGAGCGTTCGTGGACCTTGGCGGAATCGATGGCCTGCTGCACTTGACGGACCTAAGCTGGGGCCGCGTGAAGCATCCTTCCGACGTCGTTAAGCCGGAGCAGGAAGTCGATGTCATTATCCTGAAGTTTGACAAGGAAAAGCAGCGCGTCTCGCTGGGCATGAAGCAATTGATCCCCGATCCCTGGGTGGGAGCCGCGGAAAAATATCCGGCGGGCGGAAAAGTGAAAGGCAAGATCGTTGGAATCGTGGACTACGGCGTCTTCGTGGAACTGGAACAAGGCATCGAAGGCCTGGTACACGTTTCCGAAATGAGCTGGAACAAGAAGATCCAGCATCCATCGAAAGTCGCCAAGGTCGGCGATGAAGTCGATGTCGTAGTTTTGGACATCAAGCCGAGTGACCGGAGAGTTTCGCTGGGTATCAAGCAGGCGCAGCCGGATCCCTGGCTGTTAATTGCGGAAAAATATCCGGTGGGGATGGTGGTCACCGGCAAGGTGCGCAACATCGCGGAGTTCGGCGCGTTCGTCGAAATCGAAGACGGATTCGATGGGCTCGTGCACGTCAGCGATGTGAGCTGGACGGAACGCATTAAGAATCCGCATGAGGTCTTCAAGAAGGGCGAAGAAGTAACCGCCAAGGTGCTGAAGATCGATCCCGAGAACCGCCGCGTGTCGCTGGGCATCAAGCAGGTCAACGACATCTGGGGCGACTGGTTCAAGCAGCACAAAGTCGGGCAAATCGTGAAGGGCAAGGTTTCGCGCATCGCCACATTCGGGGCGTTCGTCGAATTGGGCGAAAACATCGAAGCGCTGTGCCACAACACGGAGATTGAAGAGCGCAAGCGCCGCGACGAAGGGCATTCCGCTTTCCGCCCGACCACCGGCCCTCTGAAGAGCGCTGGTCCGCTCGAGCCGGGCAAGGAGTATGATTTCAAGATCATCAAGATCAGCCCGGAGACGCGGCGCATCGGCCTGAGCTACCGCGCGGCAGTAAAACAGATTGAGCGCAAGGAGATCGAACAGTATCGTTCGACATCGAAATCCTCCTCGACGGCGACGATTGGGGACGCACTGAAGTCCAAGCTCTCGGCGCGTTAGCTGCTTCGAGCCCGGGCTGGCAGGTGGCGCCCGTTATAATTTCATTTACCTACGGGTCATTTTAATGATAGGAAGGGGGCACTTCGGCGCGGGGCCAGCCCCCGTAAGCCGTTTGGTTCCACTGTTTAGGGCAAGCGCTAAGCGGCCAGTGTTCTTGGCGACCGTAAAACGGCGGACAAACGGAGACTGTCTTTAACCTAGAATCCAGAGTTCGCGACGAGGCATAGCGACGATGACCAAGCAACCCACACTCACGAAAGCCGACCTGATCGAAGAGGTTCTGCGCATCACGGAACTTCCCCGCAAGGAGTCGGAGACCATCGTCGAAACCATCTTCGATAGCATCATCGGATCCCTCCAGAAAGGCCAGAAGATCGAGATTCGCGGATTCGGCAGCTTCCGCACGCGGGAGCGCCGCGGACGAGTCGGCCGCAATCCGAAAACGGGAGCGAAAGTCGAAGTGCCCGCCAAGAAAATCCCGTTCTTCAAGCCCAGTAAAGAGTTGAAAGACTTCGTGAATGGTTCAGAAGCGCAGGCGGTGCCTGCGGGGGGCGAGTGAACGCCCCACCCGTCTCGGGAAACGGGCGGAAGAATTCCTGTCCGAATCCATTCCCTTCCCAGCAGAAATCCTGAAGCAGGTTTTCGAGCGCGCCGCGCAAACCAGCGCTGGCGTCGTACTCGCTGACCCATTCTGCGTTATGCTCTTGGCCGCAACATTTTGGAACAAGGAAGCGGTGCGATGGACTACCTCTGGACTCCTTGGCGCTACCAGTACATGAAAGACGCGGCAAGCGGGAACCAGCCAGAGTGCATTTTTTGCGAAGCGGTGGCGCGCAACAACGACGCGGAAACTTTGATCGTTCATCGCGGAAAGAAAACTTTTGTCATCTTGAACCGCTTTCCCTACACCTCCGGGCACGTGATGATCGTTCCGTACGCGCACGTCGCGGAATTGAATTTGTGCGAAGCCGGCGCGCTTGACGAAATGATGCAGCTGGCACAACGCGTAGAGACCGCCTTGCGCGCGAACTACAAACCCGATGGCATGAACTTGGGAATGAACCTGGGCCGCGCCGCGGGCGCTGGCGTGGTTGGACACTTGCATCTGCACGCGTTGCCGCGCTGGATCGGCGATTCCAATTTCATGACCGTCACAGGCGAGACGCGCGTGCACCCGGAAGATTTAAAGACCACCTACGACCGTCTCTTGAAAGCTCTGCACTTAGGCGACAGAAGCTTTTAGAGGGTCGGCCTTCCGAGGCGGAGCGCTAGCGCCGGACCATTCGCCAGGCCACTGTAGCCGCGATAGAATAAGCCCCGCAAACGATTGGCGCAGCGAGACGGAGTGAACCGCGGTGGATCTCGAGCTTACCGAAGAACAGCAACTGCTGCAGCACAGCGTGCGCGAGTTCGCTGAATCGGAAGTCCGTCCGTTGGCAAAAGAACTCGACGAAACCGGCCATTTCCCGCGCGCACTTTTCAAGAAAGCCGCAGAACTCGGACTTACCGGTGTGTCTTTTCCAGAATCCGAAGGCGGCGCCGGTTTCGATCACCTCGCCTACACCATCGTGATCGAAGAGATTTCCCGGTGCTGCGCCTCGACCGGCGTCATTCTCTCCGTGCAAAACTCCCTCTACTGCGATCCCCTCCATCGCCACGGAACGGACGACCAAAAGAAAAAATTCCTGCTGCCCTACGCGCGCGGTGAAAAGATCGGCTGCTACGCGTTGACCGAACCACAAGCCGGCTCGAACGCCGCCGCCCTGCAAACGAAAGCCGTCAAGAAGGGCGACGCTTATGTCCTCAATGGCACAAAAGCCTGGATCACCAACGGCGGCGCCGCCGACGCTGCCATCGTCTACGTGAACAGCGATCCCGCCAAAGGCGAAAAAGGTATCACCGCGCTGATCGTCGAAAGGGGCACCCCCGGATTCCAAGTCGGCAAGGAAGAAAAAAAACTCGGCATCAGCGCGACGGCGTGTAGCGAACTGGTTTTCACCGATTGCGCCGTCCCGGTCGCCAATCGCATCGGCAACGAAGGCGAAGGCTACAAAGTGGCGCTCTCGACGCTCGATGGCGGCCGCATCGGCATCGCCGCGCAAGCCACGGGCATCGCGCAAGGCGCTTTCGAAGCGGCGTTGAAGTATTCTCAGGAGCGCCTGGCCTTTGGTCATCCCATTTCTCAATTTCAAGCCCTGCAATTCATGCTCGCGGATATGTCCACGGAAATGGACGCCGCGCGAATGCTCATTCGCAAGGCCGCGTGGAAGCAGGATACCGGCGCACGCTTCAGCGTGGACGCCGCCATCGCCAAACTCTTCGCCAGCGAAATGGCCACGCGCGTCACGCACAAAGCCATGCAAATCCACGGCGGCAACGGCTACAGCCGCGAATATCCCGTCGAACGCCACTACCGCGACGCCCGCATCACCGAAATCTACGAAGGCACCAGTGAAATCCAACGCCTGGTCATCGCTTCCTGGGTCATGAAGTCTTAGCCGCCCCCGTAGTATCCTGACCACGTGCTGGAACTCGACTGCGGACTCGAATTTGATGCCAGGCGTGCGGAAGAGGACTTCTTCCCGGCTCTCCCGCCGAAAGCCGCCGTTGGCTTGATTGAACCGCGCAAAGAAAATGCCCAGCCGTTTTTGATTCGCACGCAGAACTTGCAGCGTCGATTGCAACGTCTGCTCGGCCCCGTCGATCCCGCGAGCAAACGCTTGAACCTGAGCGATTTTGCGCGCGGCATCCGCTACCGATTGACCGTCTCGCCGTTCGAGCAAACGCTCACTTACTATCAGCACGCCAAGCGGCTCTTTCCCAAACGCTATCGCGACCTCATGCGCTTGCGTCCCGCCGCCGTCCTCAAAGTGAATTTGCGCAATGCCTATCCGCGCTGCTACGTCACCCGCCGGATTCCTGTCGATGAAGCCGGTGGGCTCACCGGCGGCGCATATTACGGTCCATTCCCGTCGAGACGCTCCGCGCAAGCATTCGCCGAACGTGTCCTCGATTTATTCAAAGTGCGCCGCTGCCAGATCAAAATCCGCCGCGACCCCGCGTTTCCCGGCTGCCTCTACTCTGAAATGAAAATGTGCCTCGCGCCCTGTTTCGCGGGCTGCACGAAAGAAGAATACGATCTCGAGGTACAGCATCTCGTGCAGTTCCTGGAAACCAACGGCGGCTCCATGCGTTCCGCGATCGAAGTAGAACGCGAGAAAGCCAGCGAACAATTGGATTTCGAACGCGCCGCCGCGCTGCATAAAAAAGTAGAGAAACTCGATGAAGTTTTGCGCGGACAGCCGGAGCTCACGCGCCGCATTCAGGATCTCCACGCCGTGATCTTGCAGCGCGCCGCGGAAGAACAAACCATTGGTGTTTTTCGCGTGCAAGGCGGAAGGCTGGCCGAGCCTTTCTTCCTGCGCTTCGCGGAAATTGCCAGCCAGCCGCGTTCCGCCGAGCACATCTTTCGCGAGCAGTTGGAGTCCAACTCCCCCCCAGCCGACGGCGACCTCGGCGAACACCTTTTCCTGGTGGCGCGCTGGTTTTACAGCAACCCGCGCGAAGGCGAAATTTTCTTCCGCGAAAAAGGCTGGCCGTATCGTAGGATTCTTCGGGCGTGCTCGCGGCTTCTCGCGCCGAAGAGCGAAGCTGACGCGCATCCGCAGCCGGGGCCGCCGCAACTGCCCGAAGGAGCATGATGACCAAATCCGCCACCAAGGAAGCGACAACCCGTTACGCGCAGAAGTTCGCCCGCCGCGCTGCCGCGGGACATTTTCGCGAAGCCCAGCGCCTGGCGCTCTCTTCCCTGGGGATCGGAACCTATCTCGGCCAGCCGGACGCCAAGACCGATGAAGGCTACACGGCGGCGGCCGTCGCGGCCGTGGAAAGCGGCATCAACGTGATGGATGCCGCCAGCAACTACAGGTTTCAGCGCAGCGAGCGCAGCCTCGGCGCGGCCCTCCGCCAGCTAGCCACGAAGGGTTTCGCACGCGAAGAAATCGTGGTGTGCACCAAGGGCGGTTACCTGACGCCCGACGGAGTCATGCCCGCCGACCCCAACGAATATTTTTTCCACGAATACATGCAGCCGGGAGTTTTCAGCGCGAAAGATATCGCGGCCGGCAGCCATTGCATGACGCCGAAATTCCTCAAAAATCAGCTGGGACGAAGTTTGAAGAATCTCGGCGTCGAATGCGTGGACGTCTATTACCTGCACAATCCGGAAACGCAACTCTCGGAAGTTTCAAAGGAAGAGTTCTCGAATCGTGTCCGCGACGCTTTTACGTTTCTCGAATCAGCCGTTGAGGCCGGCGAGATTCAGTATTACGGCTTGGCCACCTGGAATGGTTTCCGCCAAGATGCCCGCGCGCCCGCCGCCATGCAACTCGGCGAAATCGCGCAGATCGCGCAGGAAATCGCGGGTGGCAGGCATCACTTCCGTTTCGTGCAAGTGCCGTTCAACCTGGGGATGACGGAAGCGCTGACATTGGGCAATCAATCGCTACGCGGCCATCATCGAACGATCATGGAGGCAGCGGGCGACCTGGACATCACGCTGATCGCCAGCGCTTCGTTGCTGCAAGGCCAGGTGGCGAAGAATTTGCCGGGATTTGTCGCCGAAGCTCTTGGTCTCGCAAACGACGCGGAACGCGCGCTGCAATTCGTGCGGTCTTCGCCGGGAATTACAACTGCTCTGGTGGGCATGTCTCGCGTGGAACACGTCAAAGCCAATGCACGGCTGGTCGGTGTTGCTCCCGCCACCACCGAGCAGTTCAGCAAACTCTTTTCCCGTGGCGAAGGGGCTTGAAAAAGCAAATTCACAACTGCGAAACCGCCGAAGTCAGCGCTGTATTGCCGAGTAGGGCAACGATCCATTGGCCACGCTTGCGCGGCAAAGCCACTTCCTCGGTTTGGCCGCGGTTCAGCTAAAAATTCGGATCAATGACGGAGGCGCAAGACCCCGGAAAGCCACGCTTTGATGGCGTTCCCCAACTGATCAAGTTGGCCCGCAAAAAAATGATCGACGCCTTCGATGACCACCAGATGGTTGCTGCCCGGCAACGTAGGGACGAGCGCTTTGACCTTTTCGATGGCCCCGTGTTCGTCGTTGCTCCCATGCACAAATAACTTGGGTTGGTTGCACTGGCGCAGGAATGAAAAATCCGTGCTGTTCACCGGAATACCCAAGCCGATCAAGTGAGAGACGCGCGAATCTGCGCAGCCAACGCGCAGGCCAACCCAAGCGCCGAAACTGAATCCCGCAAGCAGCAACGGCACGCCGGGAAACTCGGAAGCCAGAAAATCCAAAGCGGCGCGGACATCTTCCTGTTCGCCATAACCGCGATCGTGTACGCCGGCGCTAAGTCCTGCGCCGCGAAAATTAAATCGCAAAACGGGAAGGCCAAGAGCATCCAGCGCTTTCGCCGTCTGGTAAACCACCTTGTTGTGCAGCGTGCCTCCAAAAAGCGGATGCGGATGGCAGACCACCGCCGCCAGCGGCGGACGAGCGTTCCCGGCTGGCGCCCACAGAATCGCTTCGAGGCGGCCTGCAAGTCCTTCCAAAAAGAAATTGCGAGTTTTGTGAGTGGTGGTCATCGATGCGCCAAACACAAAATCGCAGTGTAGCGCATCGCACGACAAAGACAGCGAGCGGCTGCCTTTTACTTCGTTTATTCGACGCGGCAAACGCTGACGTCTAGGGCGGCGCTGCTCGGCACGGGAGCCACGCGTACCACCTTCGACAGAAACGCTCCAGCGCCATGCCAAGGCGCGGTGGCCGCGTCGTCAAACGCAATTTTCAGACGATCGCCAAGCGCGTACTCGCGCTGGCTGCGAAAGCGCATGCTTTTCTCGGAAACGTCTATCGTCATGGCCTCTTCAAACCAAGGGATCCGTTCGGGATACACACGAACGGGAATCGCGAGCACTTTCCGAAGCCTGCCGCGCCGTTCCGGTTCACCGCTAGGAGCGTGGCCATTGGAACCGGAGCGCAAGCTTTCTTCCAGATGAACCGCGATGGCAAAAGTCGCGGGAGCTTCGGAGATGCCCACCACACGCGCAAGCTGGTCTAGCTTCGCGGAGAGCTCCCGCGCGGACTGATTCTCGCTTTGACTTTTTTCGCGTGCGTGGGCGGCGCGAATGACCTCCAGCACTTCTCCGCAGCGTACGACGTGCGCGGCCACTTCGGGCTGTCCATCACGAAGCGAAATGTCGTAAGGAAAAGTGACCCAAACGCTGGTGCCCGAAAAATGTGCTTCCTGGGCGGCCACCAGCAGACCGCTGCGGGAAACGTCGATGGTCTCTGCTAATTCGATTTTTTGCCCCAACGGCGTGGTCCAGCGCAAGCGAACCGGAAGGCGCATGCGTACGCGGCGGTGCTGGCGGCTGTCCATAGGCGTAACAGTACTGCCCTATCGGCGGGGATACCCTAAGTATATTCCCGCAGCGCCGCAATCGCCAAGACCTCGTACTAGGACAAAAATCCTTGATTTTCGCGTTGCAGTTTGTGCGGCCCAATGTTAGCTTTGCGCCAGTTCCACAGCCCCAGGGGGAATTAATGAGTGAAGGAGCGGACCGCCGTGAAGCTCGGCGCTTCACGATGAGTCTTCCCATGCGCGTTTTGCCGCGGGAAGAAAAGGGCCACGAACTGGATGCTTACACGCGGGATGTCAGTTACCGCGGACTCTACTTTCTTGCAGATGCGAATTTCGATATCGGCAGCGAGATCGAATTCGTCATCACGCTTCCGCAACAAGTCACGCAATCAGGCGACGTAAATATCCGCTGCCTCGGAGAGGTTGTGCGCATCGAGACCAACGAGAACGGCAGGTTGGGTGTTGCCGCGAAAATATCGCGCTACGAGTTCATGCCGGCCGCGGCCACCGCGGCGTAAAATTTCTCTTTGGCGATTCGCGCAACTCCCCGCTCGCCGCCGCAACTCCAGTACAATGTAGTGGAAGACTTTTCCGCTGGGGGAAGCCATGTACCACTACGACGCCAAGATCGCGCTCGAGGAATTGACCGAAGAAGCGCTGCTTCCGCATCCCGTGAAACTGCGCGATATGATCCTCCGTACCAAGCTGGGACCGCAGGACGCGCAGCTTCTGAATCATGAATTTCAGGACTACCTAGCGCGCTTTGGCGAATTGCAGAAAGTCGGGCGCGGCATCCTGGAAAAAATCGCTGCCGGCCAGCCGAAGACCTCCTGAAGCCGATGGCCTTTGAGAGGAATTCCCCTGGCCCGCCGCGGCCATCGCCGCACATGCCTTGCGGCTGTTAGACTCTAGGGCGCTGGGGGAAAGAGGCTGGGGGAAAGCGGTTCGCGGCGGCAGCGCCGCCGGCCGCCAAGTTCGATGCGACGCCATACACTGCTGATTGACGCCGACGATACGCTGTGGGAAAACAACGTCTTCTTCGAGAAGCTGATCGAGGATTTCATCACCCTCGTGGAGCCTTATGGCTATACCCGCGCTTACATTCGCCACATCCTCAATGAAACGGAACGCAAGAATATCCGCCAGTACGGCTACGGAGTGCGCAGCTTTGGGCGTTCGTTGGAAGAAACGTATATCAAGCTGGCAGACCAGATGACGAAACGCGAGACGCTGGCGCTGATTCATAGCCGCGTCGTTGACCTGGAGCGGACGCCGCCGAAGATTCTGGATGGCGTGCCGGAAACACTGGCGTATCTCACCGAGCGCCACCGCCTGATTTTATTTACCAAGGGCGAGCCCGCGGAACAAGCCGCGAAAGTCCAGCGCTCGGGGTTGCAAGGATTTTTCGAGTTTATCGAAATCGTTCCGGAAAAAAATCCAGAAACATACGGCGGACTGGTTCACAAACATAAAATCGTCAAAACCCACGGCTGGATGATCGGCAACAGCCCGCGCAGCGACATCAACCCGGCCATGAAGATCGGGCTCAACGCCGTGTACATCCCGCACCAGCACACCTGGACGCTGGAACACGAACCGGTGATGGCGGGATCGGGAAAACTGGTGATTCTGCCGGCTTTTCGCGAACTGCGCAGCCATTTTTAGCGCCAGCCCGAATCGACTGCCCAAATTGGACGTTGTACCTGTAAATGCCTGCGCGAATCTAGCCTTTATTGATTTTTCGAAAGGGGCTATCCGTGTCCACCACTGCAATTTCTCCCGAAACCAATTGGCGGCAGGAGTGGTTTGAAATCGAGGATGCCACGTACTTGAATTTGGCGGGCCAATCGCCGATGCCGAAAGTTTCCATTCGCGCGGTGCAGGCCGCGCTTGAAGCAAAAAAATTTCCGCACCAGAAACCCGACTCCACGTTTTACGAAGTGCCCGACCGCCTTCGCGCGTCCCTGGCGAAGTTGATCGGCGCGCAACCCGAAGAGCTGGCGCTAACTAGCGGAGCAAGCGCGGGCGTAGCAGCGGTAGCGTACGCGCTCGATTGGAAGCCGGGCGACGAGGTGGTCACGGCGAAGGGCGAGTTTCCGCTGCAATACACGGCGTGGAAACCGATGGAAGAACGCGAAGGCCTGAAGCTCGAAATTGTTTCGCCGCGCGAACGGTTTATTACCGCGGATGATCTGATTGCCGCCATCACTCCGAGGACACGAGTCGTGTCCGTGAGCCTGGTGCGGTACGACGATGGCTCGCGGCTCGACGCCGCGCGCGTTGCGGCCGCCTGCCACAAACAGGGCGCGCTGCTATTACTGGACGCCAGCCAATGCTGCGGCGCTATACCGATGGATGTGAAGCAGCTGGGCGCGGACTTCATTGTGTCCGCCGGGTACAAGTGGCTGCTGGGACCTTTCGGAACTGGATTTTTCTGGGCGAAAAGCGAACATCTTCAGAGGGTGAGGCCAGGGCCGTTTTATTGGATGGCATTGATGGGATCGCACAATTTCGCGGCGCTGAATTTTGCGGATCCGAAGCCCGCCGCGAACGCCAAGCGCTGGGATTCGCCGGAGTGGGCCAGCTATTTCAATTTTAATTTGGCGGCTATGGACACCTCCGTGGATTTGGTGAAGCGCATGGGACCGGAATTGGTCCAGGCGCACAACCGGAAGTTGATTGATCTCATGTTCGAGCGCTTGCCGAAGGATCGCTTTGTGCCTGCAAGCCCTCTGGACGCCGCGCGACGCGGGCCCTACGGATGTTTCGCGGCGCGGAGCCAGGAGAAGACCACGGAGGTTTATCAGCACTTGCGGAAAGAAAATGTTGTCGTCAGCTTGCGTGAAGGCAATATCCGCGTTTCGCCACATTTATATAACAGCGAGCGGGACATCGACCGGCTCATCAGCGTGGTTACTCCGTGAGCCTAAAGGAGAGCTGGCCGAAAATTGCAGTGGTTGGCGCGGGCGCGGTGGGGGGATACTTCGGCGGGCTGCTGGCGCGCGCGGGCGCGCCAGTGGTGATGATCGGGCGCCCTGCATTTGTCGAGGCCGTGAAGAAGAACGGACTTTTCCTCGACGCGTTGCAATTTCAAGAGAGTGTGAGAGTTGCGGGGTCCAGCGAACTCAGCGCCGTACGCGGAGCGGAAATTATTCTTTTTTGCGTGAAGACCACCGACAATTCGACGACGGCGCGGGCCCTGGCTCCCTTGCTCGCTCCCGGCGCGTTAGTCCTCAGCATGCAAAATGGCGTGGACAACGTGGAGCAGATTCGCGCTGCCGCGGCAATCGACGCGCTACCTGCGGTCGTATACGTTGCGGCTTCCGTCCCCGAACCTGGACGCGTGAAGCATGTTGGCCGTGGCGATTTGGTCGTGGGGCCGGAAAACGAGAAGACCAAGCGCATCGCGGCAGCCTTCTCGCGCGCACAAGTGCCTTGCCGCATTTCGGAAAATATCGAAGGCGAACTCTGGACCAAGCTGGTGTGGAATTGCGCGTTAAACGCCGTCTCCGCGCTGGGCCGCGCCAAGTATGGACTGATCGCCTCTAGTCCGGATGCTTGGAAAGTTGTCGAGACGGCGGTTTATGAAGTCTTGGCGGTGGCGCGGGCAGCGGGAATTCATCCGCCCGGCTTAGAAGAACCGAAGGCGGCGCTGGCGGGCGCGCTGAAGATTGCCAAGCAAATGGCGGAAGCGCTTTCGTCTACTGGACAGGATATGAACCGGGGGAGGCGGACGGAGATCGACTCGCTGAATGGGTACATCTCCCGCCGGGGCGCGGAACTGGGGGTTCCAACCCCCGTCAATCATGCGTTGTATGCTTTGGTGAAACTGGCCGAGGGCCGCTCGTAGATTTTCTAGAAGCCTTTTATCCCATCGTCAGACTGCGGGGGACTCTCTAGGCTAGCGGTTGGGTGGAGCGTGGAAGGGGATGTGGACGATGGCTTCGAGGTCGATGGGGGCGCCTTGCTTGGAGGCAGGGCGGAACTTCCATTGGCTGAGGGCACGCATGGCGTTGGCGTCGAGCTCCGGGTCCAGGCCGCGCACCAACTGGATGCTGTCGACGGAGCCGTCGCTCCGAATCACCGCATAGAGGATGACTTCGCCCTCGACGTAATCGTTGATTAGCGTGGGCGGATACTTGGGATCGACCTTTCTTATCGGAGCGGGAGCGGATACTTCGCCGGATGCGACTTCAGGGCTCGCGGAATCCATACGGAGCTCGGAGAAATTCAGGATCCAGCTTCCGGTAGCACTGTTCAGGTTAGGCATGTTGACGATCATTTTGTAGATTCTTTTCGAGGCGAAGATCTGCTCGGGCTGCGCGCTGGGCGGCAGGGCCGCGAAATTGGGAGGCCCGGTTCGCTCGGGGGCGTCGTCTGGCTTGGTGTGCGGATCGGGGTTGAGGATCAGGGCGTGCGGAGCGGGTGCGCTGATTTTCGGAAGTCCGCCTGAGCCGGAAACTCCGTTGTTTCCAGGGGGATGGCCTCCGCTGATGCTCACGTCCATGCCATTTTTTCCATTGCCGTTGGCCGTGGCGGTTCCTGCGCTGTTGGCTGGTCCATGGCTCGCGGCGCTGCTAGAGCCGGGCGTTGTGTTCGGGGAGCCCCCGGGGGCGCGGGGTTGCTTGCCTTCGGGCGAAATCGAAACACGCGCGGCCAAGTTCCCTTGCGGCAGAACGACTGGCGCGGGAGGAGCGGGGGCCGCGGAAAGGGCAATTAAGGTGGAAGCGTTTCCGTTGGCAGCGCCGGATGGAGCCGAGCTTAGTTCCGGCGCGGGTTCGGTTGCACTGTTTTGCTTGCGCTGGGCGATGCGTGGGGCCGAGCCGGCGTTCAGTTCCAGGGCGGGACGGGCGGGGGCGTTGGGCAACATGGATGGCGCGATGTCGGCTAGTTTTTGATCGAGCGCGGGGAGGTCGGGAGCCGCAGCGGAGTTGAATTTAGCTTTCCGAAGCTGGCGCGGGCGGAGCTTCGCGAGCGTTTCCTTGCTGATTTGCAGGCGCGGGCGAGCCGGAGCTGACATTTCCCGCAATTGGACGATGTTGGGGAGGTTGGGAAGGATTTTTGGCGGCTCGAGGGGAGCGTCGGAATTGATCAAGGTCTGCCGCGGATGGGTCGGGTGGACGGATTCGGTGAAGATGCGCTGGCGCGGATGGAAGGCGTCGGCGCCTTCGGGGGGAAATGGCTTAGCTTCGGGCTCGTCGCGCGGGCTCGGTTTGGCTTTCAGCGCTTTCCTGTCCACCACCGGGAGATCGGTGATCGGGCCGGACCAGGTGAGCTCGGTGTTCTGAAAGGCGGAATAGTGGGTTGCGCTGCCGGGGAGGTGCGGGGAGGGCATGACGATGAAAACGACGTGCCACAAGGCGGCGGCGACCAGCGC
Source organism: Candidatus Cybelea sp. (assembly GCA_035510055.1). Lineage (GTDB taxonomy): Bacteria > Acidobacteriota > Terriglobia > Acidiferrales > UBA7541 > Acidiferrum. Next base: position 13,366 of record DATKHV010000096.1, read on the forward strand.
GCGGCGTGGAATTTTGCGCTGCACCCAGCATTCCTTGAAGAAGCTGCCATCCAGAAAGTTTTTGGGGACGCGGGTCCAGGTCAGAATCACGGCGATGCTGCTGCCGATGCCCTGGTGGAAGGAACCCCAGGCGATGTCTAGTTTGGGAGCTATGCCTGATTCGAGATGGACAGAGTTAGAGGGAGGTTTGTTGGCCTGGCCTAAGAGATTGGGTGCTACGTTGATGTGGTTCAGAGACATGTGCTTTCGTTACGCCACCTTAGTTGCCCGAGAGGTTCCCCGCCCGCCACTAGAGGCCGGGCTGAAGCCCGCCTCTACAAAGATATAAAGATAGGGTGGCACCTTATGATAGATGAAACTCGGCTTGTGGGGGGTTACTCGGCCGAGTTGATTTTGCCGCCCTGAAGCGCCGGGCTAAAACCCGACTTCTACAAGGTGACGATAAAAGCTTAGGGCGGCATCGCCCTGTTTTAGAACGCGGAATCTTTCGAGCGCGCCGGGGGCTTCGGGTAGGTCGAAGTTGCGACGATGTTCGGCGACGACCATGCCGCCGGGTGCGAGAAGGTCCGCGGTGCCTAGAAATTCTAGCACGCGGGAGTACTCTTCCCTAGCCGCGTAGGGAGGATCGAGGAAAATGCGGTCGAAAGCGGGAGTGCTGGAGTTTTTTCGAGCTGCGAGGGCGGCGAGGCCGCCAAGTGCGTCAACGGCTAGAACGGTTGCGCCGGTGCTAATGCCGAGCGATTCGAGATTGCGGCGAATCAGCGTAACGGCCGGGGCGTGATTCTCGATGAAGACGACTTCGGTGGCGCCGCGGCTGAGGGCTTCGATGCCGATGGCGCCGGTTCCCGCAAAGAGATCCAGGAATCGCGAGCCAGCGATGTTGGGAGCCAGCACGTTGAAGAGGGTTTCGCGGAGGCGGTCGCTGGTGGGGCGCAGGGCGAGGCCTTTTAGGCTTTTCAGGATGCGGCTCTTGTAGATTCCGGCGATGACGCGCATGCGTGCAGATATTAGTTGTCAGTTTTTGGGTTTTAGTCAAGGAACAAAGAATCTGGCCCCGGCGAACCGCTCGATGGCGCGAGGTGATCGTCATTCTCCATACCGGACTGGAAGCCGGGGACAATCCCTGTGGCGTTCTGAAACTGAACCGAAGTTGGCTGGATAGGGCTAAACACCCACTGGGGTCACGTTTCAGCTTCGCCCATAGCGACTCCGAAACATTTGAGCAGTGGGCCATTGACGTTCGCAAACAATGGCGCGACTGTAAAAAGTAAGGGTTTTTGTGTCCGCACGTTGGAATAAGTAAAGATGGAGATAGCCACTAAAATCGGCAGGTATGAGATCCTCGGCGAACTGGGCCGTGGCGGCATGGGAGTGGTTTATCGCGCCAAAGATCCGGTGATCGGCCGCACGGTGGCGCTAAAGACGATCCGGCTCTCGGAAGCGGGTACGGGAATGTCTCACGCGCAATTGATCGATCGTTTCCAGACGGAAGTGCGCGCGGCGGGACTCCTGGCGCATCCCAATATTGTGGTGATCTACGACGCGGGCGAGACCGAGGGGTCGTGCTACATCGCCCTGGAGTTGGTGAACGGCAACAGCCTGCAATCCATGCTGGATTCTGGGCAGAAGTTCCCACTTCTGCGTTTGCTGCAAATCATGGAACAGGTTGGTTCGGCGCTACAGTTCGCGCACGAGAACAGCGTAGTGCATCGCGACATCAAACCGGCCAACATCATGTTGACGCGCGACGACACGGTGAAGATCACGGATTTTGGCACCGCCAAGATCTTGCAATGCGGCGCCTCGCAGCAGACTTCGGTGATGGGCACTCCCAGTTATATGTCGCCGGAGCAGATCAAAGGCAGAGCCGTGGATGGGCGAAGCGATATTTTTTCCCTGGGGGTCATGCTGTATGAGATGACCACGGGGCAGAAGCCTTTTCGCGGGCAGGACATCGCCACGATTTTGTACTGCATTTTGAACGAAGAGCCTGTGCCCCCCCACCAGATGAATGCCAGCATTCCGCTGGGCGTCAGCAGCACGATAATGAAAGCACTCACAAAGAGCCCCCATCTGCGTTATGAGAACTGCCGCGAAATGCTGGAGGACTTGAAGAACTACCGTCCGGGCGAAAACGCCGCCCAGACAAACCCCCTGCCTTCGATGAAGCGCCTGGCGCCACGGCCTCCGGTTCGCGAGGGGACCGAAAAGAAATTTGAACCGCAGATGCCGCAAATTCCCGGTGTCGCGGCCAGGTCCACGGCTGCGAATCCCTCACGCGCAAGGCTCATCCCTCCTGCGACCCCGGCCATCGCCAAGAAGGCCAGAGAGGAATCTGAGCCGAAGATTGAGGGCCTTTACGCTGGACCGCCATCGAAGTTGAACGCTACCGCGCTACTGCGCGTGGCAAAAATCGCCGCCTACGTTCTGGTAGCGGGCATGCTCGGTTCTTACGCCCTAAAGACGATCGGCGACATTCGTCGAACCGATTCGGATGCGCCGCCTTCTCAGCAGAGCGATGTCCCTTCCGCACAGCAGCAGAACACGGCAGTGGACTCTACGGGAAAACCTATTTACGCCTCCTCGCGGAAACCGCAAATTGCCACAGTCAGCGAGTTGGCCGAGCCCTGGTCTTCCAAGAGATTCTTCTTCCGGAGTTCGCCGCAAACCGACGATGTTTCGGCGATGATTGTTCGCTTGCCCGGGCCTGCGGCACAAAGCGATTCTTATTGGGCATTTTCGCTGGAAGGACCGTTCACGCAGTGCCAGTTTGAATACATCAATGACGTCAGAAGAATCTCTGCGGACTACGGATTCAAGGCCAAACATCCGATGGTGGCCAATCCCTGCAGCCACAGCGTCTTTGATCCCCTGCAATTCAAGGAGCTGCCCGGAAACATCCTGGTGCGCGGGGCCATCGTGCGCGGATTCGACGTGCGGCCGCCCTTGGGCATCGAAGTGAAAGTCAACGGCAATCAAATCCTTGCCATGTCCATGGAGTGAAGTTCTGGTCAAGAATCAAGACTGTTTGAGCCCCCGCCTAATTGTTTCTCGTGGATGAACGGCAAGTCACCGAAGCGAAATCGAAATGTCATGCCGGCGCAATAAGCGGCGACTAAGCTGCCGCACGCGATTACCGCCGCAGGTAATCCCGAAAGAGGTGAAATTCCGATGAGCGCAAATCGTCGCGATTTCTTAAAGCTTTTGAGCACCGCAGCAGCTTCGGCCGCTTTTCCTTCCATCAGCCGCGCGCTGGCCATTCCGGCAAACGAGCGGACCGGGACCATTCAAGACGTCGAGCACGTGGTCTTCTTGATGCAGGAGAACCGCGCGTTCGATCATTATTTCGGAACGTTGCGCGGCGTGCGCGGATTTGGAGACCCGCGAGCAGTCAACTTGCCCACGGGCAAGAGCGTGTTTCATCAACCGGACGCCAGCAACCCCGACGGGTTCGTGCTGCCGTTCCGTCCCGATGCCAGCAATCTCGGACTGAAGTTCCTGGTGGACACGCCGCACGACTGGAGCGGGACGCACGCGGCATGGAACGGCGGAAACTACGACCAATGGGTTCCTAACAAGGGCACGACCACGATGGCGCACCTGACGCGGAACGATATTCCCTTTCACTACGCGCTGGCCGACGCGTTCACGGTTTGTGACGCGTACCATTGCTCGCTGCTCGGACCAACGGACCCGAACCGCTATCACATGTTGACAGGCTGGGTCGGCAACGACGGAAGCGGCGGCGGGCCGGTGATCGACAACGCCGAACTGGGCTATGGCTGGTCGACGTACCCGGAGCGGCTGGAGCAAGCAGGAGTTTCCTGGAAGATCTATCAGGACGCTGGCGCAGGACTCGACGCGGCACATTTTTGGGGCTGGGGGAGTAACGCTTATATAGGCAACTATGGCGACAATTCGCTGCTGTATTTTTTCCAGTACCAGGATGCACCGAACAACAGCTCGCTCGCGGAGAAAGCGCGAACCGGGACGAATATCCAGAACGGCGGAACGCTATTCGACACCATTCGCCAGGACGTGCTGGGGAATCAGCTGCCGCAAGTGTCCTGGATTGTGGCGCCGGAAGCTTACACCGAGCACGGGAACTGGCCGCCAAACTTTGGAGCCTGGTACGTTTCGCAGATGCTGGAGGCGTTGACGGCGAATCCCGAGGTTTGGAGCAAGACGGTCCTTTTCTATATGTTCGACGAGAACGACGGGTTCTTTGACCACATGGTGCCGCCCACTCCGCCGATGTCGAGAACGCAAGGCATCTCGACAGTAGGCACGACCAATGAATTGTTCATGGGCACGTCCGGGTACCCGGCGTCCAGCTTCACGCCCGGACCGTATGGGCTGGGGGTACGCGTGCCGATGATCGTAATTTCACCGTGGAGCAAAGGCGGATGGGTGAATTCGCAAGTATTCGATCACACCTCGCTGATCCGCTTTGTGGAGCGGCGGTTCGGCGTGATAGAACCGAACATTACGAAGTGGCGGCGCACGGTGACAGGCGACCTGACTTCGGCGCTCAACTTCGCGTCGCCGAACAGCGCAGTCGTGGCCTTGCCGGACACTTCCTCTTATCAGCCAACGAACCAAAACCGGTATCCGGATTACGTTCCGACGCCGCCGACGAACCAAGCACTACCGGGGCAGGAACCCGGGACACGTCCGGCGCGCGCACTGCCTTATGAGCTGCACGTCCAGGGAGAAGTGGCGGCTTCAGCAGGAGGCCTCAAACTATTCTTCCAGAATACCGGCGGGGCCGGAGCGGCGTTTCAAGTGCGCTCCGGCGACGGCATGAGCGGTCCATGGACGTACACCTTGGCTGCCGGGGATGAAACCTCAGACACGCTCGGAACCAGCGGAGCTACCTCTTACGATTACTCGGTGTATGGGCCGAACGGCTTCTTGCGCACTTTTCTGGGCAGCCTCGCCCCGGGCAGCGCCGCGCTCAACGTGGATGCAATTTATGAAAAGGAATGGGAAGGGATCGCGCTGCTGATTCGCAACCACGGCTCAAGCGCGGAGAAAGTGAGCATCGTTGACGCTTATAGTGGCAAAACGGTCACGCACATGGTGCAACCGAACGACACCCTCTCCTACGTGGGGGACTTGCACAAATCGTTCGGCTGGTATGACTTCACGGTAAGCCTGGAGTCCGACGCGAGCTTCCGGCGGCAACTGGCTGGACACGTGGAGACTGGAAGAGACACCATGAGCGATCCGGCTATCGGCGCGGCGGTGCCGGAAACGGCGGAAGTGGGCTGAACCGGCTAAAAAAGAAAACGAATCCTGGGGTCATTGACAACCGTTCTGCTGACCCTACGACAAGTTCCTCATCCTTCAGCAGGAACTCATGTCGGTGATGAATACGCTCGAACTTCTGGACCGAGTCCATACAACGATTGATTCGTCAGCCGATGCGGGCTAGGCGGTAGCGGCGTTGCCATTCGGGGGGAAGCTGGCGGAGGAGGCGCTGCAGGGCGTCTTGCTGGGCCGCATCGGCGGCCAGGGCGAAGGCTTCGCGGCGGGCTAGTTCGAGGAGTTCTTTATCGCGCAACGGGTTGGCGATGTGGAAACCGAGGTCGCCGGACTGGCGAGTGCCGAAAAATTCGCCTGGGCCGCGGAGGAGCAGATCGGTTTCGGCGATTTCAAAACCGTTGGAAGTGCGCACCATGGTTTCCAAGCGGGCGCGGGCGAGGTCATCTTTTGCGACCGCTGAGCCGTCGGCGGTCATGCGAAAAGGGGCTACCAAGATGCAATGGGATTTCTGCGCGCCTCGGCCGATGCGCCCGCGAAGCTGGTGAAGCTGAGCCAGGCCGAAGCGCTCGGCGTGTTCAATGACCATGACAGTGGCGTTGGGAACGTCGACGCCGACTTCGACGACGGTGGTAGCGACGAGGATTTGGGCTTCGTTTTTGCGGAAGCGCTGCATGACTTCTTCTTTTTCGTCGCTGGAGAGGCGACCGTGGAGGAGGCCGAGTTTTAGCTTGGGAAAAACTTCGCGCGAGAGGCGCTCGTATTCGTCGATGGCTGCTTTCAGTTCGAGCTTGGATTCCTCGATGACCGGATAGACGATGTAGGCTTGATGGCCGGCGGCGACTTCGCGGCGGAGCGATTCCCAGACGCCCGGGAGATGCGGCTCGGTGGTCAAGCGCGTGATGATGGCAGTGCGGCCGGGCGGGAGCTCGTCGAGAACGGAAACGTCGAGGTCGCCATACAGAGTGAGCGAGAGGGTGCGCGGGATGGGCGTGGCGGTGAGCACGAGGACATGCGGAGCGTGGCCATGGGCGGCGGCTTTGTCCATCAGGCGCTTGCGTTGGAGGACGCCGAAGCGATGCTGCTCGTCAATAGCGACGAAGCCGAGTCGCGCGAAGGCGACGTGGCCTTCGATGAGGGCGTGCGTGCCGATGACGAGTTGGGCTTCGCCGGTGCGAATGCGTTCGAGGACGGCGGATTTTTCCGCAGCTTTTAAGCCGCTGATGAGGAGCTCGACGCGATAACCCGCTTTGGCGAGGATGCGGCGGGCGGAAAGAAAATGCTGGACGGCGAGAATTTCAGTAGGCGCCATGAGAACGGCTTGGGTGCCGTTTTCGATGGCGATAACGGCGGCTTCGAGGGCGATGATGGTTTTGCCGCTGCCGACGTCGCCTTGCAGGAGACGATTCATCGGCGCGGGCTTTTCGAGGTCGCCGGCGATTTCGGCGAGGACGCGTTTTTGCGCGGCGGTGGGCTTGAAGGGCAGGATGCGCTTGAGGGCTTCGCGGATGGTGTCTTCGCGGAGGCGGAAGGCGATGGCGTTTTCCTTGCGAGCGGCTTGGCGATCGAGCGCGAGGCTGAGCTGGTAGAGGAAAAATTCCTCGAAGATGAGACGCTGTTGGGCGGGCGAACGAAACGCGTTCAGGGCGTCGAGGGCTTCCCCGGGCTCGGGGAAGTGCGTATGAATTAAGGCTTGGCCGCGTGAAGGATAGCCGAGGCGGGCGCGCAGTGCTTCCGGCAAAACATCGGGCATGCGGTGATCGATGAGCTGCACGGCGGCGTACATGGCGCGGCGAATCTGTTTGGAGCCGAACGGACCAATGGCTTCGTAGATGGGAACGATGCGGCCGACTTCGGTGGAGTCGCGTTCCTCGCTGTTAAGAAGTTCGATTTGCGGATTGATCATTTCGAGGCGCGCGGGACGGAGCTTATCGATTTCGGCTTTGCCATGAAGGATGAGCTGCTGGCCGGCTTTCAAGCGTCCTTCGAGATAGCCGCCGTGAAAAAATTTGCAGGGGAGCAGGCCGCCGGAGTCGTCCTGGACGAGAAGATGATAGATGGCGTCGCGGCCGCCGCGCTTGCTGCGGATGGCTTGGCCGCTCATGACGCGAGCGCGAATGGTGTAGACGCCGTTGGGCTGGATGTCTTTCACTTTGGAAAAATGGATGCGGTCTTCGTAGCGAAAAGGGAGATAGCCGAGGAGATCCTCGAGGGTGAGGATGCCGCGCTGGGCGAGGAGTTCGGCGCGCTGCGGGCCAACGCCTTTGATCATGCGGACTTCGGTGCTGAGATGCAAGGCCATTGGTGAGCGGGTTCGCCGCGCCGTGACGGCACACTCTTTATCCGTGGGGGCGTAAAACCCCGCCCTTCGAGGGCGAGGATATAAGCCCCCGTTAACTGCTAGTGCGGTGTCTTTTGCTGTTCGATGTACGCTTTGAGAATACCGCTAGGCGCACCCCCGCAACTGGCAGCGAAATACGACGGAGACCACAAAGCGCCTTTCCAATAGCGGCGCGCAAGGTCTGGTCGTTCGCGTCGCAGCAGTCGGCTGGAAACACCTTTTAAGCTATTCACCAAAGCAGACACGGAATGCTTGGGCGGGTAGTTCACCAGCAAGTGCACGAGGTTGCCTTCGCCGTCCATCTCCACCAACCGAGATTCGAAATCGCTCGAAACGTTGGTGAAAATGGCACGAAGACGGTTTATAGCATCTCCATCCAACACCCTGGTTCGATACTTTGTGACAAAGACCAAGTGAACGTGAAGTTGAAACACGCAATTCCTACCGTGTAGGATTTCACTTGACAGCCGCATAGACCAAGAGTATCCCAGGAATAGGGCCATGGCAAGAAAAACCTTCAAGTTTCGCTTGTATCCCAATCGCCTACAGCGAGATAACCTGACGGCAACGCGAGAGGTGTGCCGTGAACTGTACAGAAACTTGCGTCCGCACCCTACGTATCTATAAAGTGAGGATTCCGTGCCGCAAGCGGGGAGGATCATGTGACGGGAGACCGTCTGACGGGTTCGGAGAAGCGCGCGCTGCTGCTTTGGGTACTGGCGGGAATCCTGGGGCTCCTGTTTGCGCAGAAATATTTCTTCCGGGCGTTCCCGGAAGCTTCCGTTAATTTTCAAGTTACACGCGAAGAAGCGGTTTCGCGGGCGCAGAAGTTTGTCACCGGGCTTGGTGAAAACGTCAGCGGGTACCGGTCGGCGGTGGCTTTCGATGTGGACGAGGAGGCCAAGACTTACCTCGAACGCGAACTGGGGCTGCAGCAGGCGAACCAGGTCATGTCGTCGGACGTGCACATATGGAATTGGGAAGTGCGCTTCTTCAAGCCGCAGCAGGAGGAAGAATTCCAGGTACGCGTGAGCCCGGCGGGACAGATTGTCGGCTACGACCACAAAATCGAGGAATCCAGGGCGGGGCCTTCACTGGAACGCGCGGCCGCGGAAAGCGCCGCGCAAAATTATGTGCGCACGAAGCTCGGCATGGATTTGAAAGGCTGGGATGTTCTGCCCGAAGAAGCCAATTCGAATAAGCGGCCGAACCGGCTAGATTGGTCGTTCACGTGGGAGAAGCATGGGTTCCGGGGGAAAGACGCGCCCTACCGGCTGCAAGTGACGTTGCAAGGAGACCAGGTCGGAGGCAGCGAAGAATTCCTGAAAGTGCCGGAAGCGTGGCAGCGGGGCTTCTCGCGGATGCGTTCGGGGAATAACACTCTGGCGCTGGTTTTTACCGTGCCGTATATCGTGCTACTGGCGGTGGCGGTGTGGCTGGCGATTCGATTCACGAAGCAGGGGCTGACCTCGTGGCGAGGGGCGATTCTGCTGGGCTCGACCGTCGCGGGACTGCTGTTCCTGCAAAACTTGAACGACTGGCCGCACTGGGCCTCGAGCTACGACACCAATCAACCGTACGCAAACTTCATCGCGATAAAGCTCACAATGGCTTTGCTGTTCGCCATGGCCACGGCGCTGACGGTCACGCTGGTGCTTCCCTCGGCCGAGCCGCTGTATCGCGCTTCGCAGCCGGAGCGCATGCGCCTGTCACGGGCGTTTACGCTCGGCGGGCTGCGCTCGAAGGAGTTTTTTTCGGCGGCGGTGGTCGGAGTATCCATGGCCGCGGCGCACATCGGCTACGTCGTGGCGTTTTACGTGCTCGCGAGCAAGTATGGCGCTTGGGCGCCGCAGGAACTGAATTTCGATGATTCGGTGAACACCGCGTTTCCGTGGATCTCCGGCGCGGCCATCGGGTTGCTAGCTTCGACAAACGAAGAATTCACGTTCCGTCTGTTTGCCATTCCCTTTTTCAAACGGATTACCGGTTCGCGATGGATTGCGGTAATCGTTCCGGCGTTTCTCTGGAGCTTTCTGCACAGCAACTATCCGCAGGAGCCGGCGTATATCCGGGGCGTCGAGATCGGCCTGGTGGGAATCGTCGCTGGCATGGTTATGCTGCGATGGGGAATCGTGGCCACGCTGATCTGGCATTACACGGTGGACGCTTCGCTGGTCGGTTTGCTGCTGTTGCGTTCGAACAGTTTGTACTTCAAGGTTTCGGGAGCGGTGGTCGCGGCGGCGGCGCTCGCGCCGCTGGCGTTTGCGTGCCTTTCGTACTTGACGCGCGGCGCATTTGAAGCGGACGAAGACTTGCTGAATCGCGCCGCGCCCGTTCCCGAAGTCGATTTCGGCGAGGAGCCCGCTGCCAGAAGCCTGGAAACGGGAGCGACCCGGTACGAAGCTCTTGCTCCGGCGATGATCGCGTTCCTCGCGGTCTCGGTGGTGGTTGGCGGCGCGTTGCTGTGGCGCCTGAAACCAGCGGCGATCGGCGACTATTTGCAACTCTCGGTGGACGCGCGCTCGGCTAGCGCGCGAGCAGGAGAAGTCCTGCGCCAGCGTCATGTCGACCCAAATTCCTACAAGCATGCCACCGTGCTCGCGAATATCGCCGATCCCATCACGAACGAATATTTGCGGCAACGTGTAGGCATCCCGGGAATCAACGAGATTTACGCGCAGCAGGTGCCGGCAGCGCTCTGGCGCGTACGCTATTTTCGCGACGGCCAGCCGGAAGAGTTTGCGGTGATTTTGCGGCCGGATAGCTCACTTCACTCCGTCCATCATACGCTGGCGGAAGAAACGCCTGGAGCTTCGCTGAGCAAAGAAGAAGCCCGGGCGCGCGCGGAAAAATTCCTTACCGCGGAAAAGAGAATTGATCCGAAAGCGTGGACACTCGTCGAAGCCAACTCCGAAAAAAAGCCGCATCGGACGGACCACGCGCTGATCTGGCAGCAGAATGCGCCACTTGATGCGCGGTCGGCCTCTTCCGCTAAGGTCACCGATCACGCTTACGCCCGAATCGAAATTCAGGTCCTGGGAGATGAAGTGACGAATTACCGCACGTACGTCAAAATTCCCGATGAGTGGGTGCGCAAGCAAAAAGAACTGACGGCATCACGCACCATCGTGAATTACGGAATTCCCGGGCTCCTTTTCGTCGGGCTCGGAATCACGGCACTGATCGTATTCCTGAAGAATTTGAAGTCGGAAGCGGCGCGCATGATTCCGTGGAAACGCATTGGATGGTGGTCGATGTGGGGGCTCTGCGGCTATCTTTTGATTTTCGCGTTTGGAAACCGCACGAGTGAGCTTTTAGACGCGTACGACACTTCGAACCCCTTGAAGTTCACCTACGCCGGAATTGCCATTGCGGTGTTGTTTGGAGCGCCTTTCGTCTTCGGCGCGATCGCGCTCTCGTTCGGGTTGGCCTGGTTCTACGCCGCGCGGGCTTTCGGAAAAGAGCGCCTGCCTAGCTGGCTTGGCATGCCGGCAAATTACTACCGCGATGCACTGGCGATCGGTCTGGGCGGATCTGCAGCGCTGCTCGGCTTGAAACGCCTTATCGCGGTAGCGTCAGGGCACTGGCCAACGGTGCATCGCTCCCTCCCGGCCTCCTTTGGCCAGGAGTTTGACGCCCTCCTTCCGGCAGTCTCGGTGTCCGCCGGGGCCATCGAGCATGGTTTGCTGCTAACGGCCTTAGTCGTTGCTATTGCAGCTTTTGTGGCCGCGCAAGTCCGCCATGCGAGCCTTAGAATCCTGTTACTGGTGTGCGGCGCCCTTTCTCTCGTCCCCGGGAGCTGGGGAAGTCCTGCAGATCTCGTAAAGCAGTTCTTGGCCCAGCTGATTATGCTCAGCTTTTTGACCTTGGGGGTAAGCAAGCTGATGCGCTTCAACCTCTTGGGCGGCTTTCTGGTGATTGCCGGGACTTCTCTGCTCGGCGGAGTCGCCGAAATGACGGGCCAGCCCAATTCCTTCTACCAAGCCAACGGATATAGCATTCTGCTGGCTCTGGGAGTGCTTTTCTGCTGGCCGTTGGTGGCTTGGCTAAAACCTAGCTCGCCGACGACCGTCTAATCTCGAGATTCCGGCCCCCCGGGATCCTCCGGAAAGCCCCGTAAATCTTTAAATCCCGGAAACAAAATCCACAGAAAAGCCGTTGTACTAGTGGGAGGCGGTGCTCACCCCAAGGGGCGGAAGTGCGTCCAACTTGGGTGGTCGTGTGGTGCGCGGCGCTCTGCTGGGTGTAGGCGCTAGCGCTAAGTTGTTGCCTTACAATCGGGTGACACCGAACCACACGAAAAGAAAGCGAAATATGCCGCTCCCCAGATGGGCTCTGGCTTTGGCCGATAATAACGGTCGCTCGGGTAGCACGGACGCCGCCCTGGCTTCGGTGATCTCCTTGTCCCACCTCGACGAGCGGGCCCTGGTGGCGGAAGCGCAAGCGGGCAACCGCGCTGCTTTCGAGGAATTGGTGCGCCGACATGACCGCGACGTCCTGCGGCTAGCTCTGAATCTGATGAAACGTCCCGAGGACGCCCGGGACGTTTACCAGGAAGCTTTTCTCAAGGTCTACCGCAATCTCCACCGTTTCCGTTTCGAGTGCAGCTTCTACACTTGGTTGTACCGCATCGTGACGAACGTTTGCCTGGACCACCTGCGCCGCCGCCAAGCGCGGCCTGAAGATCAGTCTCCGGAGCTGAATTCCGGCGCCCACGAAGACGGCATCACGGACTTTTTCGAGCGCCAACGCGAACAACGCCCCACACTGGACCCCGAGCGGACCTTCATCGGCAAGGAAATCAAAGCGCGCATCGCCACGGCGATGGAGCGCTTGTCGCCGCGCGAGCGCATCGTTTTTGAGATGAAGCACTATCAGGGGTTGAAGCTCCGGGCGATTGGCGATGCACTCGGCACCACCGAAGAAACCGTGAAGAATTCCCTGTTCCGCGCCACGCGCAAACTTCGCCATGAATTGGGAGTATTGCGATGAGCGTCTTTGAAAAGAACTTGAGCTGCGGAGACGTTGCACCGCTTCTGGTTTTCTACGCCTGCGACGAAGTCAGCGAGAAGGAACGCAAACAGATTGAGACGCACGTAGCGGCTTGCGCGGCGTGTGCTGTGCAGCTTACCGAAGAACGCGATCTCCAGAAAATCATGGTTGCCGCGATGCCGCCTGCTGATGGACTTGATTCCGCGGGCATTCTCCTCTCGCGGTGCCGCAGCGAGCTGGCAGAAGCACTCGATGATCTTTCCGCGCCTCCGATTCAGGAACACTGGCGCCCGTTCGGCTGGTTGCGCCGATGGATGGCGTTGCGCCCGGTGTGGAGTGGCGCCTTGCTGGTTCTTTTCGGAATGGCCGTGGGAACTCAGGTTCTACCGTGGATGCAGAACAACAATCGTGGCGACGCCAACGGCCAAGCAATGAATGTCACGGCCAGGCCGCGGATTTCTGACGAGCAGCTTTCCAATCTGGTGGTGGGGGGAATTAATTTTCCGCCTTCTTCGGGTTCCGGGTCGCCGGACGTACAGCTTCAACTCCGGGCTGAACAACCGATGGTTCTCTCCGGCAATGTGAATGACTCCGATATGCGGCGCGTGCTCACCTATGTGGTGGAAAATGGCGAGCGTTTCGATGCCGGTGTGCGCCTGGATTGCCTGGAAGCGCTGAAGGCCGCTTCGCGGGATCAACAAGTGCGGCAGGCACTGATCTCCGCGGCGCGCAAGGATCAGAATCCCGCCGTGCGCATAAAGGCGCTGGAGTCGCTCCGCGACGCGGCCGGGGATGATGATGTGAGGCAGACTCTGCTCGATGCACTGGAACATGACGCGAATCCGGGCGTGCGAGTGGAAGCCGTGAATGTGCTGGTAAGCTCTTTGCAGCTTGGCAATGCGGAAGAACCGGGGCCAGCTGTGGCCGAGGCCACTCGAGCGGTGAAGCCTTTGGGGAGCCAGGAAGATGATGGGTCCGTGGACCGCGTAGTTCACGTACTCGAACAGTTGCAACGCCGTGATCCGAACCGCTACGTGCGCTTGCGCAGCGCCGCCGCCTTGCGGCAGATTGGCCCGCGAGAAGTGCAGTGAGCGCTTAAGCGGCTAGAAATGTTTTCGATGATGAACTTACGTTTCCAGCAAAAACTTTTCTTCATCGCGCTCCGCGTGGCGCTTTTCCAAACTTTGGTGCTTTCTATTTTTGTGCTCGCCCCGCTCTATGCGGCCGAGGCCGGGGAACCAGCATTCCCCGAACGCTCGCAGCCCGCTGACCCTGGTTCGCAACACGCCTCCGTTGTTCGCACTGGCGTGTTGGGCACCAGAGATGGTCTGACGCTGCGGCTGACGACGGACCTCGGCTCTGTAAACATTGTCCAACTAGAAGCTGGCGCGCCGCCGGTCGTGCGCTACACGGTGCACATCGAAACGGACGCCCGCGGCCCGGCGGCTCAGCAACTTCTGGAGGCCTACTCGCTAAAGGCCAAGCCGGTCTACTCGGGAGTGGATATTACCGGGACGCTTCCGCCGCAAGCGGCGCGCTCCGCGGATGCCCAGTTTTGGGTACAGTTCGAAGTGGCCGTGCCGCGGGGCTACAGCGTCGAAGTAAACACCGCGACCGGAGACATCACCACGGCGGACATCGGAGGCACGGCTGCACTTCACACCCAGGGCGGAAACATCAAGACCGGACGCATCGGTACCGCGGGAGTCCGAGACGCTTCGTGGGGACACACCGCCGCCAAACTGGAAACGGAAGGTGGGCACATTCAGGTGCTGGACGTTGCAGGTGACCTTACGGCGTTTACCGCTGGCGGACACATCCACGTAGGCAACATTGCAGGAGATGCTTCGCTACGCACCGGGGGCGGCCATATTCGCGCGGGCCAAATCGGAGGGCGCGCCGAACTGGATACCGTTGGCGGCAACATCAGCGTCGCTCATGCCGGAAGCTTCGTCAGCGTGCGAACCGGCGGCGGGCAAATTGATTTTGGCGAAGTACGCGGCTCGGTGCATGCGCAAACGGGCGGAGGCGGGATTCGCGTGATGTACGTTTCCGGGCCGATGGAACTGGAATCGAGCAGCGGCAGCATTTGCCTAACGCGCGTGGCCGGGGCGCTGCAAGCAGCCACTTCTGGCGGAACGATCACGGCTTGGATCAATCCGGATCCGCCAGCGGGAGGCGGTAACGTGCGGCTCGCTGGAGCCTCCCAGCTGGCTTCCGGCAACGGAGACATCATCGTGTTTCTCCCGAGGAATCTCGCGGCGAACATTGATGCCACGGTGTCCAACGGTAGCGAGCATTTCATCGAGGCCGATCCGGCGCTGCACTTGACGATCGAAGCTTCTGCTAATGGCCCGAGTTCCGTACATGCTATGGCGGTTCTCAATGGTGGCGGCGCGCCGCTGAGATTGAAAACGACGGGCGGAAAAATCCACCTTAAGTTCCTGGATTCGGAGATTGCTCTTCACGATTCGCTCATCCGCGAGCAAATGGATCGGCTCAATAAGAGAATGACGGAAAATGGCTTCGAGGCGGTGAACTTCTCCAAGGGTCCCGAATCGGCACCCTCGATGGCCACGGAAATGGCAGGTCACTCCGAAACCAAGACGGACTGGATTGACAGCTGGCTCAACAGCTTGGAAATCGCCATCCGCGGAGGCCTTTCGGAGGATTTTGACGAGTTTCGGAAGCGGCTGGTCAATGCTCCCACGCCTTCGTATCCGGCGTTGGCACAACGCGCTGGTTTAGAAGGTTTCGTAAAACTCCAGGTACGGGTAAAGAAAGACGGCAGCGTCGAAGTGCAAAAACTCCTTGCCGGTGAACCGGCGCTCGCCGACGCGGCCATCGCTGCCGTGAAGACATGGCGAGCAAAACCGGCTTTGATAGACGGCAAGCCGGTCGAAGTGATTTCGACTGTGACGTTTAATTTTCAGCTGCACTGAGTGAGACGGCTCGGCGCTGGCGAATTTCTAGTCCTCGGTTCTGGTCGTTAAGTGTTGAGACGTACTTGAAGGGGGTAGAACATTATGCTTCGTCCAGCTCTTCGCGCGATTGCTTTATCTGTATTGCTTCGAACCGTACTTTGGGCCGCTCCCGGCTTGGCCATCAGCAAGGAGTTCAATCAATCCTATCCTTTGCAACCCGGAGGCTCCCTGGAGCTGCAAAACGTCAACGGCACGGTGGACGTCGAGGGCTGGGACCGCAACGAGATTGAGGTGCACGCGGTGAAAACCGCGAAGCATAAGGAGTCCGACCTGGAGCGCGTCTCCATTGAAGTCGAGGCCCGGCGGGACGCCGTCTCCATCGCCACGCGCTATCCGCAAAACGAAGGCGTGGAGGTGGCCGTCGATTACACCATCCACGTTCCGCACGGAGCGCGCCTCGAGCACATCGGAACGGTGAACGGCACGCTGAAAATCGCCGGCGTTGAAAACGTGGAGGACCTGCACACCGTGAACGGCAACATTGAAGTATACGAAGCCGGCGGGACCGTTCACGCGCACACTACCAATGGCAACGTGCACCTGGAGCTCGCGAAGCTGCCGGACAAAACCGGGGCTACTGCCGAAACAACGAACGGTTCGTTGGTGCTGGCGGTGCCCTCGGATATACAAGCAGACCTCGAAGCGCGTTGCTTGAATGGAAACTTTTATTCCGAACTCCCCCTGACGCTGGAGAGCAATCAGCGTCCCCGGGAAGTGCACGGCAAGCTGGGTCGCGGCGGCGCTCCGATTCAGTTGCGCACGGTGAACGGCGGCATCCGCGTGGTTATTCTACGGTCGACCGTCTGACGGTTTTCTTTTTGCCGCGTCTAACCAGGGAGGAGGATGGGACGGCCATGAATAAACGAAATTTGCTTACGATTGGCGGAGCCGCGGCCCTGGGGCTCGCGTTGATGACCCTGCCAGTGAGTTCCGCAAGAACGCAAAAACCCGATGATTCCACGATCGCCCGCTTGCAGCAGAGGATCAATGAGTTGGAAGCGAAGCTACAAGCGCAGATGGATGGTCGCGCGGATCAAGAAGTAGTTGACGCGCTCGAGGAGTCCGTGCCGGATCGGGATCAAGAGCCTACACGCATCGAAGTGCTGCCAAGCACGGAGATGGATGATCAAGGGATCGTGATTAGCGACGACGGTTCGAGCTGGCTTGGCGTTGAAACGCATGAAGTGACGGCTGACAAGGCCAAGGAATTGAAACTCTCCGCGGAGCGCGGCGTGGTGCTGGGAAAGATCGTTCCGGACAGCCCGGCGGCCAAGGCCGGCCTCAAGGAAAATGACGTGGTTACGGAAATCAACGGTCAGCGCGTGGAAGGCGCGGCGCAATTTCGCCGCATGATCCACGAGATTCCCGCGGGCCGCAGCGTTCAGCTGACGGTGTGGCGGGATGGGCATTCGCAAACCATCAGCGCGACTCTCGGCAAGTCCGAAGAGCGGGGTCACGCCATGAAAATGGTGACGCCGGCGCCAGGAACGTTCGCGTTTCATATGCCGGAAATCCCCGACATTCCTTCGATGGAATGGAACGGCAACATGCTCGTCGGCGGCGGGCAGCCCCGGCTAGGCATTGATGCGGAAGATCTCAACGGGCAGCTCGGGGCGTTTTTCGGAGCTCCTGATGGCGAAGGAATACTCGTTCGCGAAGTCAACTCAGGTTCGCCGGCGGAAAAAGCCGGCGTGAAGGCGGGCGACGTGATCACTTCGGTGAATGGCGAGCGCATCCGCACGGTCGGGGAGCTGCGCGAAAAACTCAGCGCGAAACACGAAGATAAAGATGATAAGGACCGCACCGTGAAGCTGGGGGTGCTGCGCAATAAGAGTGAGATTTCGCTGAACGTGGAGTTGCCGGCCCCTCGGGCGCGCACCAAGCGTTTGGTTTCGCATCGTACCAATATTTAACGGAACAAATTCGCGAAGGCCCCTGGCGCTGCTGGGGGCCTTTTTTTATTTCCGGGTTCGCTGGACCCGCGAGGTGCCTCGCTTGAGAAATCTTCCGGAGGCGGAGCGGAGAGCACAGCATCGAACCGGCCATAAGGATGGTGGTGCTTGTCCGCCTCGTTTCTAGCAGGACCGCTTCACGGTCAAGCTAGCGGGGATTACCCGAGTTCGCCACGTATCCGAGGCCCTGGGAAGATGCTGGTCTCCGTAGCGTGGTGGCTTCGTCGCACCAAGATCACCGGCACGCTGACGCACAGTGAACAAAAAAGGCCGGACCCGCTCAGAGCAGAACCGGCCTGCGAAAAAAAACGCCCCGTTCTGATCAGGACTTCTTTTTCTTCACGTTCACCTTGGTGTCGATGCCCGGAGCCATCAACTGCAGCTGTTCGAGGCCTTGCTTGGCCTGTTGGCCCCAAACTCCACTAGGGTCAAGTTCGACCGCCTTCTGGTAGGCTTCAATCGTTCCTGGAGCGAACTGCACCTCTTCTTTGTCGCCGACTTTCTTCGTCGTCATCTTGTAAACCAGCGACGCTCCCAGCAGATACCAGGTCTGCGGATTCTTGGGATCGAGTTCGGCGGATTTCTGAAGCGGTTCGACGGCGTCGCCGAGACGGTTCGCGTTATAAAGGCTAATCCCAAAGTTGCGCCAGGCCGTTGCGGCATTCGGCGGATCCAGTTCGGCGCTCTTGGTGTACGCCGCCTTGGCTTCTTCGATCTTTCCCGCCTTCGCCAAGGCGTTTCCCAGGTTGTTGTAATACCCCGGCACGTCGCCTTTGGCGGCGATTGCTTGCTGGTATGCCTGCGCGGCTTCGTCAAAGCGGTTCGCCGTTTCGTAAGCTTCTCCCAGCTTGAACCACACCAGGTGGGTATTCGGATCCTTTTCCCCGAGGTTCTTCGCAGCCTCCTGGAATTCCTTGACCGCCTGATCGCCAAGGTCTGCCAGTTTCTGCTTGGCCGCATCACGCTGGTCCGCGGGCGCCTTCGCCAAGGCGTCCTTCGCCTGTTTCTCCTGGTCGATCAGCGCGTTGCCCGCGTTGAAGTGCGTTTTGAGCCCCTCCATCTTGCTCTTTGCCTCTTCCTGCTTTTTCATCTGTTCTTGCGCCGCGGCGCCCTGCTTGGCCAGAACCACCTTGAAGTCCACATCTATTTTGGAATCTTCACCACTGGATACCTTGCACTTGCCGGCTTCGTAGGGAGCCTGCTTGTCATTCGGCGGCGGGAATACCACAAACACGGTGTAAATGCCGGTGCGCAGGTTAAGAATGCTATATCTGCCGGCAGCGTCCGTCTTGGCCTCGGCTTGAGCACCTTGTTCGCTCACTGCTCGAATAGTCACTTGGGCCCAGGGCTTCCCCTCCATGCTCAAGATGGTGCCGCTAATCGACCCCATCTGCGCCGCTGCGCGCGGTGCAAGTACGCTTGACAGCGCCGCCACCATTACTGCGGCGAGCACCCACGATTTATGAAAACTCTTCATGCTCCATTCTCCTTTTTTCACGGGGAGCCCGACCCGGAGTTTCCGGGCTATACGCGCCCCATTATCCCTCTCCAGCGGACTGAAACCAAGCCCGCCAGTGGCGGGCAGGCTCAACGCCGCCCGGCAGAAACACTTTGGCGGTAAGGTATGGGGTCGCTCGCGCCAGCTTCCGCGAAGGCGCGCAACCGCAGCAAGCAGCTATCGCACAAGCCGCATGCCGTGTCTTCACTCTGATAGCAAGACCAACTTAGATCGAGAGGAGCGCCTAGTCCGAGGCCTCTCCGGATAATCTCGCTTTTCTTCAAGGTGATGACCGGCGTTACGATTTCGATCTGCGTTTCCGGCCGCGTGCCCACGGCGATCAATTCCTGGAACACGCGGTAGTATTCCGGACGGCAATCCGGATAGCCAGAGCTGTCTTCCGCCACTGCTCCGATGTAAATCGCTCCCGCGCCGATAGCCTCGGCCCAGCTCACGGCCACAGAAAGAAAATGGGCATTGCGAAACGGCACGTACGTCACGGGAATCGCGCTGCTCTGCCCTGGCGCGCCCAATTCATTCTCCGGAACGCAAATGCTCTTGTCGGTCAACGCGGACCCGCCAATGGCGCCGAAGTGGTCGAGTTGCACCACCAACCGTTCGCGCACCACGTAGAAATTCGCGATGTCATCAAAAGCTTGCCGCTCGCGTTTCTGGGTGCGCTGGCCATAGCTGGCGTGCAACAACGCAATGTTCGACGCGCCATGGCGTTCCCGCGCCATCGCCGTCGCAACGCACGAATCCATCCCCCCGCTCAAAAGCACCACGGCTTTCCGTTGCTCCATTCCTGTCACCACCGCCACCGCTCCCTCGCGGTTCGTATCCTTTACTTCCTTTACTTCCTCTTCCTCAAACGCCCTTGGTCGCCGGATCCCAGATATATTTGTGCAGTTGCAGCCCCAGCCGCACCGGCAGCCCATCCTGCAGAATCCATTCCACAAGCATTCGTGGCTCGAGGCCCGGCCACTTGCCCTGGGGATCGTCGAATACCGGCGAAAATAAAACCTGTTTCACGCGCCGCGCCAGCCCATGCTGCTCGGTAAAATCGCGCGCAAATTCATAATCCCGCCGCGAGGACAGCACGAACTTCAGCTCGTCGTTTTCCGAGAGCGCCTCCAGATTGCGTATCTCGAAGGTATCCGGCTCGCCCGAATCGGGGCACTTCACATCCACAATCTTGACCACTTCCCGCGGCAATCCTCCGATAAATCGTTCTCCGCTGGTCTCGATCAGCACGGTATAACCTTTAGCAAGCAGCTTTTCCGCGAGCGGAACAACTTCTTCTTGCAACAACGGTTCTCCGCCCGTCAATTCCACCAGCGGAACCAGAGCATTGGCACCCTGTATTTCTCCAGAGCGTAACGCCAATTCATCCACGCGCGCCAGAACTTCCTCGACGCTCATCTTCTTCCCGCCATGAAACGCATAAGCGGTATCGCACCAAGTGCAGCGCAGGTTGCAACCCGTCAGGCGCACGAAGATACACGGTAGGCCTGCCCGCGTGCCTTCTCCCTGAATCGATTTGAAAATTTCCGTGATAACCATTTTGCAGCGGCGGCTTTATGCCGCCCGTCGCAATCTAAGCCCGGTTGGAATTTACCCCGCGCCCGGTCCTCCGCGAAAACCAGTAAATGGCCACAAAGAAAAAAACCACCGGGAAAATCAGTCGCCCATACCCTGGCGCGATTCCCATGGCCCGCAATACCACAATGTAGCCCACCGCCACCAACAGCGCCGGAATCATAATAATCAAGAGTGCTCGGTTCATGAGCTCACTCGTTTTCCCGTCAAACTAAGCCCCGGGCCGGTACTGCGCCCGGCTCGTATCCGTTTCCCACAAAACCACGTCGGTAACCCGCGCTCCCGGCGGCAGATCCCTCAATTGCCGGGTTACCTCATCGTAAAAATACTTCGCCACGTTTTCCGCTGAGGGATTCACCGTCTTGAAGGGTTCGAGATCGTTCATAAACTGGTGGTCCAGCCTGCCCATGACTTCCCGGATCACCTGCTTCAGCTGGGCGAAGTCCACCAGGAGCCCGACGGCATCCAGTTGCGGCCCTTCCAGCGTCACGCGCACGCGATAATTGTGGCCGTGCACATTCTCGCATTTACCCCGGTAACCGCGCAGGGCGTGCCCGGAAGAAAAAGTTTCTTCTACGCTGACTTGAAACATATCTCTCCAAAAATGGCGCTACACGCTTCCTGTGGATCTCCCCGGACCACGGTCCTTCAGGAGGGACTTGCCGAATGGGCCCCCAGCCGTTTGGAATTACCACGGGCATCGAGAAAACGGGCGACCTCCGCTAGTTCATGCGTTGTCCCGTACCGCGGAAGTGACTCCAAGAAAATTTTACCATAGGGCATGCGCTGGAGCCGGGTATCCAGCAACGCCAGCACGCCACGGTCTGTTTTCGTCCGAATCAAGCGCCCGAATCCTTGTTTCAAGGCCAGCACGGCTTGCGGCACCTGAAATTCCGCGAAGGGATTGCGTCCATCTTCTTCGAGCGCCTTCACTCGCGCGGCTACGATCGGATCGCTCGGCACCGCAAACGGCAGCCGGTCGACGATTACGCAAGAGAGCTGCTCGCCCGGCACGTCCACTCCCTGCCAGAAGCTGGCGGTGGCAAACAGCACTGCTGCTTCCGTGTTCTTGAAGCGTTCCAGCAGAGCGGAGCGCGGCGCCGTTCCCTGCAACAAAAGCGGAAAGGACACGCGCGAGCGCACCCGTTCGAACAAATCTTTCATCTGCGAGTAACTCGTGAATAGGCAAAACGCCCGCCCCTGGCTTAACTCCAGCAACTGCACGATTTCATCCGTGGCCTTGGCCGGGAATCCGGCGTCGCGCACGTCCGGCATCTTGCGCGGCAAATAGAGCAGCGCTTGTTTGGGATAATCGAACTCGGGGGGCAGCGTGCGGTCCTTGGCGTGCTCGATTCCCAGCCGCTGCCGAATGTAATCGAATCGCTTCCCGACCGTGAGCGTCGCGGAGGTCAAGATCACCGTGTCGAACTTTTCAAACAGCTGCCCCCGCAAAATCTGGCTGACGTCGATCGGCGTGGCCGTCAAGAACACGCCTTTCGTGCGCCGCTCGTACCAGTAGACAAAATTTCGCTCGTTCGATTCGAACAAGAAGGACAGCTCCTGGCGCAACTCGAAGCTGCGCCGCGCGATGCGCGTCAGCTCTTCCGGCTTGGTCGTGAGCGCGGCAAATTCTGTCTCCATGCTTTTCAGGGAGGACACCAGCGCTTCGTAGGCCTCATGGTTTTGCTCCAGAAATGCTTCGCGTTCGCTGCTCGGGAAAGAAAATCGTCCGTCGCGCGGCGGAAACAATTCGAAAAACCCTCGGCTGCGTTCCCGGATTCTTTGCGTCTTCCGCAGCAGCGATGGCGTTCCCAGATGCAGCAAGCGCATCGCTTGATCGGCATCTCGCGCCAGCTCTTCGAACCGGAAATTCGAAATCTGCCGCCCGAAATAATCGCTGGCCACGTCTTCCATCTCATGCGCTTCGTCGAATACCACCGCCGAGTATTCCGGCAGGATGCTGCCGAAATCGTCCTGCTTCAGTGCCAGATCCGCAAAGAACAGATGGTGATTCACGATGATCAGGTCAGCATCTTGCGCGCGCTGGTGCATGCCGGTCACAAAACAGGGATTGAACGACGGGCAATTCTTGCCCGTGCAGGTATCGCGCCGCGCGTCCAGCCGGGTCCACAAATCGGAGTCGTCCGGCAAAAAGGTCAGCTCCGCGCGGTCGCCGGTTTCCGTCAATTTCGCCCAATCCTTGATCTGGCCGAAAGCGTCTAGCTCGTCCATGCCCTGCAGCAGCGACTGCTTGGCCGTTTGATCGAGCTTCGCAAGACACAAGAAATTCGAACGCCCTTTCATCACCGCCACTTTCAAGTTGGGCGCGAAATGTTTCTGTAAAAAGGGAATATCCTTCTGGTAGAGCTGTTCTTGAAGGGACTTCGTGGCCGTGGAAATCACCACGCGGCGCCCGCTGCAAATCGCCGGCAAGAGGTACGCCAGAGTTTTGCCCGTGCCGGTGCCCGCTTCGACGATGGCGTGATGATGCGTTTCAAACGCATCATGCACCATTTCCGCCATCTCCAGTTGCCCGGGCCGGTGTTCGTAGTCGGAGCTGACCGTGGTCGGGTCAAAACCGCCCTTCATGCACTTTTCTAGGAACCCTCCGGGGCCAAACACTTCTCGCATCGTTGGCTTTGCCGCAGCGCTTTCCGGCGCGCTTCCGGCCGCCGGGGGGTCGCCTTCGGCAGGCACATACTCGCGTTCGGCAAACTTCGCCGTCCTCTTCGCCTTCGCCCACGGGGCATCCCCCGCCGTATTAGATACGCGCTTGGCCAGAAAATCCGCCTTCACTCTCCCAATGGGAGGGAGGAGACCAATTACGATAGCACACCCCTTCGTTCCTCCAAGGGCGCTCCCCGTCAAGGCTTGACATTGCTAACCCGATTGATTCTCGGCATTTAAGATTTGAACACCCCAGCTCTTTTTGCGTGACTCCCGCTCTTGTCTCGCGTTACATTCGGGGAGGGGGCTTGAGAGCGTTTTTCTTCCAGGCGGGCGAACGCAGACGATTCTGGCGCGGGGTGCCACATGAACCGGAGTAAGGCTCTTTCGTTTTTTCCTGTCCTCGTGCTCGCCATTTTTTCCGCTTCCGCATGCAGCGGCCCGAAAGGCAGTATTCTTTGCGTTGGCGCGGCCTGCGGCGGTGGCACTGGCACGGTGGCCGTCACGATGGTCGCGGATACGCTCCCCGCTCACCCTTCGCTGCTCACCTTTCAGGTCACGATTTCATCGATCACCTTCACTCCGACCACCGGCACGGCGCACTCCGTGACCCTCAGCCCGGCTCTTTCCGTCGACCTGATGCGCCTCCAATCGGACAGCACCTTTCTCGGAACCTTTAAGAACATTCCCGCCGCTCAATATAGCAGCGTCACCTTGGTTCTTACGGGCAACGCCAATATCACCTTTCTGAACGACACCGGCACCACGCTCACGACCTCAGCAACCACAAACTGTCCAACAAATACCGTCTGCCCTTTCATCGTGGCCGCATCCAGCAACCCCGTTGCCACCGTTTCTTACACCGTTACGCAAAACGCCGTGACCGGCATAGGCATTGATCTCAATTACGCCAACGCCGTATCCATTTCCGGTACGACTCCCACCCTTGCCGTGAATTTCAGCAACACCAACGTCCTCAGCGCTTTCACGCTCCCGCGCGCGAATTCCAATCTGGCCTCTGGCCAGCTCGACCTCATCGAAGACTTTACCGGCGTCGTCACCCTCAGCAATTCAACCGCTACCCTCGCCGCGGCAACGGCCACGGGTCGTGGCTCCCTCGCGGCCACCGCGAATTCCAGCACCATTTTCAATTCCGACCCTTCTCAAAAACTTTGCCTTACTCCCACTTCGGGGCAGGTATCCTCTTGCGTATCCAACAATCAATTTGCGAGCATGGACGTGGTTCTCAACTCCGATGGAACTCTCTCCATTCAGGAAATGGAGCCGTTGCTCGGGACCTTGCAGGACACCGTCGAAGGCCTCGTTGTGTCCATCAATACGGCTAACACCACCCAGTTCACCATGATTGTCACCGATCTGGTCCCCGCAGCCACAAACTCCTTGATTGGCTCTCTCCACGTCGGCGACGGCTTGACGGTAAACCTTGCAAGCTCTGTCAATCCGTTCCTGGTGGACACCAAAGACCTGCCAGTGCAGAGTAATTGGAATTCAATTTTTCTGGATTTTTCCGCGAAATCCGATACCACTGCCATCCATCTCGGCCAAACGGTCGCCGTGCACTTGACATCTTTCACCGCCGCTTCCGGAACGACCCTCGCTTCCTCCCAGGTCGACACCGTCACGCTGCGCTGGACCCGCTTCACTGCAAATACTCTCAGCGCTGCCTCCCCGCAATTCTCCATTAACGCTTTTCCGTCTTTCTTCAATGTCACGGGAACCGCCCAAGTACAATCCTTCTCAACCACAAATCTGGATGGCATCTCTAGCACTGCTAATTTGGTTGTGAACAATCCGCTGGCCATGCGTGCCCTTTTCATCGAGGACCCGACCAATACGGCGAATCCGGCTGTGTTCGCCGGCAAAGTTCGCCAGCACTAACCCCGACGATTTTTCCGCCTCCGCAAAAGGCCACGGGCCGGTCTGCTATTCTCAGACCGGCCCGTAATCTTTCCTGCGCTCGAATACCGGCTCGGCGGCGTCCCAGGAGGAGTCAGCGCAAGCCAACCTGCCTCTTCCTGGTTTCCATTTTCTCCTGACGGTCTAGAGAAAACTCTTCCTCAAGCCGGCATCACCCCGCCCATGGTCGTATTCGGCGGCATTGGCGGATTATACGGCGCGGGCGGCACATTCGGCGTGATGACTGGTCCCAGGCGCCGGTAAATCGCCAGCGAAATCGCGCCCATGCCCCACATCCAGATGCCCAGCCCGGCCAGCATTCCCAGCACATGCACGTGCGCCAGCGGCGTATAGACCACCCGCACAATCACGAATCCCAGCGTCATCCTTCCGATCATGCCCCAGGTATCCGAGGCCTTGCCAAGAATCAAATTGCCTACCACTGCTCCCACCACGATCTCCGCAGAACAAAGCATCAAAAACCACAACCCGATGGTGAGGACGCCCAGCGGCAAGCCCACCATCGTCACACAGGAGATAATCGCCGCCAGGGGCACTCCAAAGAAAACCAGGATGCCCAGTCCAATCGGTGCTCCATAACTCTCCGCTGCGGTGATGGTCTCTCCCGCGAATTTTGGAGCCAGCAAAAACAGCACCATGCCGAACAAAACAAACGCGGCCGTCCAGATAACGCGCCAGACGTAGTAGTCGCTCTCCTGGTAATCGTGCTTTTTCTGCATTTTCTTGAACTCTACTGGCGACGCCAGTTTGGCCCCTTGCGCCACATTCGCAGGCTGGTCGCCCTCGAAGCGGATCTTTCCGTCTACCTGCGCGTTCGGTCCGATCGTCAGGGCATGCCCTTTTTGGTCGATGCTGCCGCTCACGTTGCCATTGACGTTGATTTCCTCGCCAAAAAATAGAATGTCCCGGCCCAGGTGCCCGTCAATCTCCAGCGTGCCGCCAAACATCGTTACCGTACCGCCAACTTTTCCGGTGGCATCCACGGTCGTCGAATCGCCGAACCACATGATGTTTTTCCCAACCGTTCCGGAAATCACCGAGGTGTTGCCCGCGGACCGCAAATTGCCGTCCACCGTCCCGCGAACCCGCAGGAACCGCCCGGCGCTGATGACGTCTCCCGTCACATGCCCGTCAATATCGATGTCTTTGCCGGCGGCAATCACGTCACCCTCCACCGTCCCTTCGACGCGCACGCGGTCGCCCGCCATATAAACATTCCCTTTGATGGTTTCCTCTGGGCCCACCGTGGGGTTTTGTCCGCTGCGCTTCTCCGTCGCGGAGGCCCCCGGCGCCAGTGCCAGCACCGTGCAGAACCCCGCGAAGACCAGCGCCAGCGCCGAACCTCGCCGGATGCGCCGGCGGAAGAACATCGCTCCCAGTCCCGCCAGTGTCACCATGGCCACCACTTCGAGGAGGGTCATAATGGACTGCCACCCTTTCCACATTGCGCCTTGAAAGATCAGCAAGCCCAGCAAGTTCGACCCGCCGAATCCCGCTTTTTCCAGTTGCGTCTGCCACGGCAGGATATATCCCGTATAAAGTGCGTAAACGCCCGTCGCCGACAATCCGAAAACTAATCCCCAAATCCATTGCATGGACTTGCGGGCACGTTCTTGGAATTGCGCCAGCCGCGAAGGAAGCGGCTCGTCTTCTTCCAGCATCGCGCGCGTCAGCAGCCGCGATTCGCGCTCCAGCGCGCGCAGCAGCGTGCGGCACGCGTCGCATTCTTCGGTGTGCGCGGAAACTTCCAGCCCCCGCGCCCTATCTAGTTGCCGCTCGACGTATAGCAGGAGTGTCATTTCGTCCAGATGCTTCCGCTTCTGTTCTGGTATTTCGCTCATGAAGCTCCTCCCGCTGCCAGCGATGCGTTGCCTTCCAGCGCTTGCCGCAGTTCGTGCCGGGCGCGCAGCAGCACCACGCCCACAAAAGCGCGTCGCACTCCCAGCGCATCCGCAATTTCGTCGTAACTCATGTCCGAGTAATAGCGCATTACCAGCGCCATGCGCGCTCGCCCGCCCATTTTGCCCAGCGCTTTGCGCACCTCTTGGCTGGTGCGCTGCTCGATCAACTGATCCAGTTGGCTGGGGTCCGGATGCTCCAGCGGCACGTTTTCCAGATCTTCGGTTTCCTTGTCTTGGCGAATCTTGCGCCGCCGCAGCGTATCCCAACAGTGGTTTGCCGACACCTTATACAGCCAAGCCGAGAACGACCGCGTCGCGTCGTACTGCACCAGCTTGTCCTTCAATTTCATGAAAATTTCCATGGTAGCGTCTTCGGCATCTTCCCGCGTCGGCAAGGCCCGCCGGCAGAACCGGAATATCGCCGGCGCGTATTCCCGGTAAAGTTCGCCCCAAGCCTCGGCTTCACCCGCCCTGGCACGGGTAATCACCTCGGTCGGTTCGGTTATTCCCGGCGCGCTCATCCGGCCTGGTCTCAGCGTTCCCATAGACTAGTACGCACCCGGGCCTGCAAATATTACACATTGCAAATCCCGTTCCGCTAACACTCTTGCCCTTAAATTCTTTGTATTCCAGCTCTTAGCCCTGTAACTCAGGCCTTCAGGCCTTGGGGGCTTAGGCTATCCGAGCCTATTCAGCAATATTGCTGGAGGGTCTTTACAAGCTCCTCAGCGCCCCGGCGTGTAGAAATAGTAGTCGGCCTGGTACGCGCTCCTCGCCTCTTTCCCGTTCGCCGAGGCGTCGCAGCTGTTCGCACTCGGTGCCAAGCCGCCCTCGGTATGGATCCGCTGAATGCTTGTCACTCGGCTGAGAACCCCTGCTCCTGTGTGGCTTGCCGCCGTCAGCAGCAGCCAGGGAATCGCGTCCGGCTTCGGCGCGTCCTGTTTTGCAACCAATTTTCCCTTCACCTCGCTGCCGTCCACGTTCTTCCAGGTGGGCCCCGCAAAGTGATGCACAATCGTTTTTCCTGTCGAATCGGCCAGCTCCGCTTCCGGGGCCTTCAACACCCAAGCAAACTTTTGCTCCGCCGCAGCTTGGCAGACATAAATCTGCACCCCGGTCGCATGGGCCGCCAAAATCACCTGCTCGCCCGCCGGCGCTTGTAAGCTTTCCGGCACTTCCGGCCGCGCTCCACCTGACCCTTGCGCGGCAAACAGCACTCCGGTCACCGCGAGCACTTCGATAAGCTTGTTCATGGTCTTCTCCTAGGGCTGTATACAATATCGCGCTACCACTCTGCCAGAAAATCTGCAGCGGTCAAACGCTAACTCGGTCGAAGGAGGAGGACGCAGCGGACAGAGACGCTAAGCGACGCCGATGCGATTGATTTCTTTTTGGATCGCCAGTTGATCGAGACTCGAAAGCGGCAGGCTCAGAAACAAGCTGATTCGCCGCTCCAGCAGCAGGTACGCATCACGAAACGCTCGCTCCACTTGCTCCCGCGTACCATTGGCCATCGCGGGATCGGGAACGCCCCAATGTGCCGTCATCGGCTGCCCCGGCCAGACAGGGCACATTTCCTTCGCCGCGTTGTCGCAAACGGTGAAAACAAAATCCATCTTCGGCGCGCCAGGCTTCGCGAACTCTTCCCAGCTCTTGCTGTGCAAGTCCTTGGTCGGCAAATGCGCCAGCTCAACCATCTTTAGCGCCTCCGGACGCACCATTCCCGAAGGATGACTCCCCGCGCTATAACCTGTGAAGAATGCTTTACCCTGCCCGTTGAGAATAGCTTCGGCCATGATCGACCGCGCCGAGTTCCCCGTGCACAGAAACAGAACGTTGTACCGCCCTGCGATCGTGGCCATCCTTCATCTCGCGGCTCAGGGGACGGGTGTCATTCTGAGGGCATCCGGCGAGGATGCCCGATCGAAGATTCCGGCTCCTGAGGGAAAGAATCTAGAACTGCAAGCGTTCAGAAACTTAATGTTTTGACGGTCCATTACAACACGTGGGCCCGCAACAAGCTTCTGTCGTTTTCGCTGCCTTGGCCTTCGTCGCCCGCACAAAGGCGCTCATGAACTTGCCATCCGCTTGCGGCGCAAGCGCATCCACATCCAATCCTTTTGCCGTGAGAAATTCGCGCGCGTCCGCAACGCGGTAAATGCGCGTCGGCGAAATCTCCACTTGCTCGAATCCCGCGGACACCAGCTTGTCGAGATATTCGTTTTCTTCCAGCGCCCCCGCCACGCAGCCCACCCACAGCAGAATGTTTTGCCGGATTTGCGGATCCACTTCGCCGCGCGTCACCACGTCTGAAACGGCAAATCGCCCGCCCGGCTTGAGCACGCGGTAGGCCTCCCGCAACACCCGGTCTTTGTCGGCGGAAAGATTGATCACGCAATTCGAGATGATCACATCGACGGAATTATCCGGCAGCGGAATATTTTCGATCTCCCCTCGCAAAAACTCCACGTTTTCGGCGCCCGCCTTCCGTTTGTTCTCATTCGCCAGCGCCAGCATTTCATCCGTCATATCCAATCCATAGGCTTTGCCCGTCGGTCCCACGCGCCTTGCCGAAAGCAATACGTCAATGCCGCCCCCCGACCCCAGGTCCAGAACCACTTCACCAGGATTTAATTTGGCTAGCGCCGTCGGATTCCCGCAGCCCAGCGAAGCTTCGAGCGCCGCCCCTGGAATCTCTTGCGTTTGCGCGGCGTCATACAGATTGGAAGTGATCGGATCGCAACTCGTCCCGCTCGCCTCCGCCGTCCCGCAGCAACTCCCGCTCTTCCCTCGCAAAGCCGCTTGCCCATATTTTTCCTTAACAATTTCCTTGATGTTTGTGCTTTCCATGTGGCCCTCCTAATTTCCTGTTTGTAGGGCCCGCCTTCTGGAAAGCGGGCCGCTGCTGCGTGCCCCTTGTCTTTACTCACCTATTCCACAAGCTGGCGCGATATCTTCCGGCTTCAGCGCTTTGTTCCGCGTGCAGCATTCGGAATACAGAAATTGCAGCAATTCCTGCAACGCCTCCGTATTCGCCGTGTACCGCAAAAACGTGCTCTCCCGCTGCACATTCACCAGCTCTTCATTCTTCAGCTTGTCGAGGTGGTGCGACAGCGTTGAATTCGGAATCTCCAGTTCTCCCTGGATGTCCCCCACCACCAGCCCCTCAGGATGGGCCGACAAAAGCAACTGCATAATCCGCAAGCGCGGCTCCGTTCCCATCGCCGAGAACATATCCGCGTACTTCGCCACGCGTTCCGCCCGCCTCTTGCTCGCGCCCGTTTCCATATTTCTATATTTGCAGAAATATGGATTGATGTCAACCCAGCCGTCTCCGTCCTGGTCCACCCCTTTCAGATCTCGCACTCGAAGTCTTCTCGCTGTTTTCAAGCCCTCCCTAGATCTTGCTCATGGGTCGGCCGTGTTCCATCCACCCTTGACTTCAATTTGGGACCCGCCTATGTTGGTTCCAGATGCGTTTTATCAAGCCACTCCTGTTGACGGTGATGGCCAGTTCCTTGGCCACCTATGCTTTCGCCTGCTCAGCCATGTCCACGCCCGATGCGGCCATGCAATGTTGCAGTACCATGCCGTGCTCGTCCGACGGCCACGAGCATAGCCAGGAATGCTGCAAGACGATGCCCTCCATGCACTCGCCTTTTCTGCAACCGGCCTCCGCCGAAGCGCTGTCCTTTTCGCCGGTTTTCGTCGAGGCCCTGACGGCTTTCCGCGCCTCCGAAGTCCTGGATTTCCCTGCCAACGTTCTTACCGCGCAGTGCCACGCGCCGCCCATTTCCCGGTCCATGGCACTTTCACCTCTTCGCATTTAATCAGCCTTCCAGTCGTCTCGCGGCTTCGCGGGCGAATGTGCCTCGGTACATTCTTTCTACTGGAAGGAATAATAATGAGATTTCGAAACGCCAGAGGCCGTTGCCGGCCTTATCGGCTCACTTTGGTTCTTCTATGGCTTCTTGTTTCGACAGCCAGTGCGCAAGGCCCCGCTCCGGAAACAGCTCCTCCACTCTTTCCGGGCGGCGGACTGCTCTCTTATAACTCCATTTTCACCACCCGCGGCCCGCTGTCCCTCCCGTCGGGGACTATTCCCCTGACGGCCCGCCCAACGTTTTCTCACGAAGGGGATTTCAACTTCACCTGGGGTTTCCACCGCGACTTCGATCTGACTGTGCTGGTGCCCCTGGTGACCGATCATTTCAAAATGCAGACGGCGAATGGGAGCCCGGTGAGCGGCGGAACGGGACTTGGCGACGCCATGGTACTCGTAAAATACCGCTTCTACCGGCAGGACTCTCAGCGAGGCACCACACAAGCTTCCGTAATGTTCGGACCCAAAATTCCCATCGGCCGGACGGATTTGGCTGACTTGCAGGGAAGGAGGCTGCCCGCAAGTCTACAACCCGGTTCCGGCTCAACTGATTTCTTCGTATCCGCGAATTGGACTTACACCGGGCTTTTCAGACTCCGGCGGCTGGTGGCCGACGAGGATTTTCACGCCTTATTACGCTCGCCAGGGACCGAAGACACTCGCCTCGGCAGCGACCTCGCATCACGCTTCTGGCTATCCTACCGCCCTTATGAATCTAGTGAGGGAGCCCGCGAATGGTTCATCGGGCCGGTCATAACTTGGCGGCATTCTCAGGATGACCGCTTCGCGGCTGTCACCCACAGCGGGAGCGGAGGCGACCAGTTGCTCGCCGGAATCACCACCTACGTTGGCGTGCGTCCCGGAATGCATGTGTGGCTTGGCATGGACTGGGACGTTGCGCATTCTACCGACACCGTGTTCATGCCTGTCCGCCGTCACGTCAGTTTCGGAATTACCCGGCAGTTTCGGTTGCACTTCCATGGAAAGGAGCAACGATGAACACCAAGGCACTCGCGCTACTGGCCCTGCTCGGCTGCGCCCTTCTGTTTACACCCGCGTCCAAGGCGCAGGTCAAGCACATCGAAATGCGCGTCGAAGGCATGACTTGAAACTTTTGAGCTTATGGGGTGAAACAACACCTCGCACGCCAGTCTGGCGTCGAAAAAGTAGAAGTCAGCTTGATCGACGGGAAAGTCGACGTTACACCAAAAGAGGACGGACGGATTGACCCCCTCCAGCTTCTCAAGGCGGTCTACGACAGCGGTGTGAGCGTGGCGGAGATGGAGGTAATCGTACGCGGAAAAATAATGAAGGACTCTTCTGGCCACCTGGCGTTACAGGTTACGCCAAACCAGTCCTTTACGATTACACCGAATGACCTGCTCAAGTCCGTTCAATCGCTGGCGGATTCATCCGCGGTACTCACCATCCGCGGTGAACTATACCGCAAGCCCGCTGGAAAGAAGAAAACAGATACTTCAGCGCCCCTGAAGCTCCTGATTCTCGATGTGCAGAAGAAGGAATAGATGCTAAAACAATCGCTGTTTTGTTTGAGCCTTGCTGGACTGATTCTCGCCGGATGCCAGCAGCATCCGGCGAGTCCCCCACAGCCCAGGCAAGCCGCAATCCCGGCTCGTGAAAGGGGTTCAAACCTGCCCGAGTTTTCCGTAAAAGACTTGCAGGGCCGCGAAATCTCATCGGCGGACTTTCGCGGCAAAGTGCTCCTGGTTGATTTTTGGGCCACCTGGTGTCAGCCGTGCAAAAAAGAGATGCCCGGTTACCAAAAACTCTTCAACGTCTACGGTCCCCGCGGATTTGCCGTCATCGGGTTCAAGTTCGATACCATGATGGACATGGAAGACCCCGCCCAATTTGCAAAAAGGATCGGAGTGCTTTATCCGCTCGCAGTGGCCTCGGACGACTTGAAACAGAAGTTTGGCGGCATCGAGGGTTTGCCCACGACAATGCTTTATGACCGCCAGGGAATATTGCGCAAGAAGATCATAGGTTTCGAGTACACCGACGTTATAGAGTCAGAAGTCAAACCGCTTCTTTAGCGATGGCGCGTCCATAAGCGGGGGTGGCCAGCCCGTAATCGGTGACCGGATGACTCTCTTGATGGCGATCTGGAGCGCTAAATTCCCGGCTTGGTCTTGACTGTCCACCGTTCACTGCCCACTTTTCCCTCCTCCACTTTCCTTCCGATGGGCCATGGAATGCGCTACATTGGAAGGTTGAACAACACGCCGCGGCCCCGATTGTGCGTCCGGCTCAGGAACGAATGCCCGAACTTCTCCCATCGCTCGTCATCGTCGGCCGCCCCAACGTAGGCAAGTCCACGCTCTTCAATCGTTTGACCGGCACGCGCCGCTCCATCGTCACCAACGAGCCCGGCATCACGCGGGACCGCCTCTACGGCAAAGCCGAGTGGCGCGGCCGGGCGCTCGAAGTCGTCGATACGGGCGGCATCGTTCCCGACGACAAAGCCCTGATTCCGCAGGAAATCCTGCGCCAGGCGCATGTGGCCATCAAGAAGGCGGCCTTGCTCGTTCTGGTCGTCGATAGCCAAGCGGGCCTCACGCCCCTCGACGAGGAACTCGCTCGGCTCTTGCGCACCACCGGCAAACCCTTCGTGATTGCCGTCAACAAAGTCGATGCCCTGTCGCAAGAAGTGAACGCCGGCGTGTTCCATCGCCTCGGCGTTCCGGTTTTTCCGATCGCCGCCGAGCAGGGCACCGGCGTTGACGATCTCCTCGACGCCGCCCTCGCCAAGTTTTATGGGCCTTCAGGATCCGGCGTAGGGGCGCTTGCAGCGCCCCCAGCATCACCCTGCGATCCATCCGAATCCCTTCTAGGGGCCGGGGTCGTTTATCCTGAGGGAAGCCGACAGACCCCGCCCGCTCCCCCGGCCGAGGAACCCGCCAGCATCGAGGTCGCCATCATCGGCCGACCCAACGTCGGCAAATCCACGCTGCTAAACCGCCTGGTCGGCGAGGAACGCTCCATCGTTTCGCCTATTCCCGGAACCACCATGGACAACGTGGACACGGAAATCACGCGCGATGGGCGTACGTATCGCTTCGTGGACACCGCCGGAATTCGCCGCAAGGGCAAGACTACGCTGGTAGCGGAAAAACTCAGCGTGGTGATGGCTCGCCGCGGACTGGAGCGCTGCGACGTGGCTCTTCTGGTTGTCGACGGCGAACAAGGCGTCACTCAGGGCGACGCGCAAATCGCCAGCTACGCGGAAGAGTCCAGCCGCTCGGTCGTCGTGGTCATTAATAAGTGGGATCTCGCCGTCGCTGCTGCGCGCGAAGCCGCTTCGCGCGACGCGGCCACCGCGAAAGGCAAAGCCAAGCGCGCTCCCGGAGAACGCCACAAGCCGGAAAACTTCGATGCCGGCCGGTTGATGTTTGACTACGAAAAAATGATTCGCGCCAAATTGAAATTCTTGAGTTACGCGCCCATCGTTTTTCTCTCGGCAAAGACCGGCGAGCGCGCGGACAAGCTTTTTCCGCTCATCAACCAGTGCTGGGAAGCGCGCCGCCGCCGCGTCTCCACGCCCATCCTCAACAATTGGCTCAAGAAAGAAGTCGACTTGCAGCGCGGCACCACGCCGAAAGCGCGCCCCGTCCGTATCTATTACATGACCCAAGCGAAAATCGCTCCGCCCACGTTCCTCATTTTCACCAACCAAAAAGAGCCGTTGCACTTTAGCTACCAGCGCTTCCTGGAAAATCAGCTGCGCGCCAAGTTCGATTACGTCGGTACACCCGTCCGCTTCATCCAGCGCCTCCGCAAACGCGAGAAGCGGGACACTGGCAGCGAAGGAGGCCGTGACGAATGAACGCCTCTCCCTACATCCTCTACATCCCCGCCCTCTATATCAATGACCCGCAAACTGCTACGATAGCGGCGTCCCCCTTCCCGGCAGGGCTTTCGGATGGCAAACAACGGCGCAGCAACGCAAGTCGCGAGCGAGAAAAAACTCTACCGCATCGGCGAGCTCAGCCGCCTCGCGGATCTAAAGCCCTTCGTGCTGCGCTACTGGGAAACGGAATTTCCCATGCTCGAGCCGGTGAAAAGCCCCAGCGGCCATCGCCTTTACCGCCAGGAAGACGTGGACATGGTCTTCCGCATCAAGCGGCTGCTTTACGACGAAGGATTTACCATTGCCGGCGCTCGGCGGCATCTGCGCGAGCATGTTGTCGCCGACGAACCCGAGAGCCGCGGCCCCAGCCGTTCGCCGGAAGGCGCGGGGCAGCTGCTGAGCCGCAAAATGCTGCTCGATCTGCGTGATACGCTGCGCGCTTTCTTGACGCTGCTCGAACGGCGGTGATACCTTGGAGGTGCTGATTCCTCCCCGAGGCCTCTGATTTCGTGGGCTTGTCGCGGTCAGCTTAGCGGTCGGGACGTAGCGCAGCCTGGTAGCGCGCACGCTTGGGGTGCGTGAGGTCGCTGGTTCAAATCCAGTCGTCCCGACCATCTCTCACGAAGACCATGGTCATACCTTGGAAATTTCTTTAAATCGTAGCTGTGGCGGCGTGCTTCGTCGTGGCTCCTGGGCTAGTCGTTCGCGAGGGACATTCTCGAGGAAGCCAGGACCGCAAGCGCTAAGTTGGGCTATCGAACTTCAACAAACGGGTCGGTACGATAGAGTGGTGCAAATTCTACGAACCTGGTTGCAAGATCCCAGCCCTAGATACTTCCCAAGATGGTTTCTTGTACCAGCAAATCGCAATGATCGATAGGCTTAGGAAGAATTGTCGGACAAAGACAAATGCCAG
Source organism: Candidatus Cybelea sp. (assembly GCA_035510055.1). Taxonomy (GTDB): domain Bacteria; phylum Acidobacteriota; class Terriglobia; order Acidiferrales; family UBA7541; genus Acidiferrum. The sequence continues at coordinate 49,173 of DATKHV010000096.1, forward strand.
TTTTAGTGGAAAGCGAAGCACCTGCTCGTAGGTCCATGACCACTAATGATGAAGCACATTCTCTTAACCAACGACGATGGATATCAGGCCGACGGGCTGCGGGCGTTGGCGGCGGCGCTCGAGGGATTCGCCACGGTGAGTATTGTGGCGCCGAGCCGGGAGCAGAGCGGGGCGGCGCAGTCCTTGACGCTGCGGCAGCCGATCGTCTGCAACAAAATCGCGGAGCGGGAATGGGCGATTGACGGGACGCCGGCGGATTGCGTGATTGTGGCGCTGCACAGACTTTTGCCGGAAAAACCGGACATGGTGATTTCCGGAATCAATCATGGCGCGAATCTCGGTGAGAATGTCTACTACTCCGGAACCGTAGGCGCGGCGCGCGAAGGCGCGCTGCATCACATTCCTTCGGTGGCGATTTCGCTGTGTTCGAAAAAAGCGGAAGCGAAATTTGAAAACTCGGCGCGGGTGGCGCGGGCCACGGCGGAAATGATTTTGCAGGAAGGATTGCAAGACCAGGTTTTGCTCAACGTGAATGTGCCGGAACCGTGGAATAGCGGGGTGAAATTCACGCGGCAATCGCAAAAAATCACGCGCAACCAATTGACGGAAGGAAAAGATCCGCGGGGGCGCAGCTACTTCTGGCTCTTCGAGCAAAGAATCGACAAAGACGTCGAGCCGGACACGGATTACGCCGCGATTTTTTCCGGCGCCGTTTCCATCACGCCTCTGCACCTCGACCCCACGCACACGGAATCGCTGAATCATCTCTCGCACTGGGCCGCACCCATCGCCGCCGCATTCAAGAAGTAGAATAGGAAGAGATGAGTCCCCAGAGAATCACCTGCAACGAATTGCAGTTTCGATTAGAACCGAAACAAGGAATGATGTGGCGCTAGTGCTGTCACGCAACTTCCCCATCAGCAGAATCTTCAAGGCCGCGAGCAGAAATAGGTGGAGCCTAGTGCGTCCGCTCTTCTATCCTATTGTTGCTTCTAGGAATGACGCTAAATCTGGAACTTCACGGTAGTGGAAATTTCCAAAAAATAGGCTCGCCAGCGCAATGCGAATCGCTATTTCGCCGGTAACGTCGTCGGAGCGATGGGCTGAATATTGTTTTTGCGCATGGCATCGTTGATGGCCGGAAGATCTTTCGTCTGGACTTCGCGCCATTTAACGAGCTGCGCTTCAAGGCGCTGGTCCAGATCGGCGAAAACGGCGGATTCCGCCGCCGTGGGCGCGGTGTCCGCGCTGTCAACGAGATTTTGCAAAGCGCTGAATTTGCTGTCCAGCTTGACGGGAAAGTTAGCAAAGTCTTCGGTGGATTTGCCATTGACCTGGATCAACTCTTCCTCGATGGCGTTCATCTTTTTGCGCAAATCAGCCGAAGCAGCGACAAAGGATTTTTCCGCTTCGCCCGAACCCACGCGCTTTTCAATCGACTGGAGCTGTACGCGCAATTCGCGGATGGCCAGAACCACTTTGTTCAATTCGTCCTCGCGGTCGCGCATCTTCAGAAGGAGTTCGAACTGCTTGCGCAAATCGTCGGTCGAAGTCTGGACACGCGGATCCATTTTAACTTCGAAGCGCACGACCTGGGATTTTCCGGCAACGGTGAGCCGCGCCTGGTAGGCGCCTGGCAGAACCAGCGGGGCGATCGGATCGCCGGCGTCATAAACGGCCTTGGGAATTTTTGCCGGCACTTCGTAGCGCAAGTCCCAGGTGAAACGGTTGAGAGCAGCCTTTGCGGGAATGTGTTCTTCGGCTGCGTCGCGCTCCCATTCTTCAGGGGCTTCTTCGTTTTTCTTTTCTTCGCTCGTGTATGAGCGGATGACTTGGCCCTGACTGTCGAGAATTTCGAGTTTGGCGGATTCTTTCGGTTCTTCTTTGAGGTAAAAGTAAAGAGTCGCTCCCGAGGGCGGATTTTCACCAATGGGGTAGCGGCGCGTGTTGAAATGGCCCATGCGCGTTCGAAAGGCGGTATCCGGTTTGAACAGGTGCGCGTCTTCCGAGGCCATCGAGGCGCTGACTTGGCGCAAGGGGCCGATGCTGTCGAGCACCCAGAACGAGCGGCCATGAGTGGCGACGACCAGATCGTCGTCATGAACGATCATGTCGTGGATGGGAGTGGTCGGCAGATTAAGCTGCAGCGTCTGCCAATGTGCACCATCGTCGAAGGAAACCCAGATGCCGGTTTCGGTTCCCGCGTAAAGCAAGCCTTTGCGCTGGGGATCTTCGCGCACGGCGTGGACGTAGGAAGTGTCCGGTAGCCCTGTGACTAGTTTCGTCCAAGTCTTTCCATAGTCGCTGGTTTTGAAAATGAGGGGCTTGAAATTGTCCAGTTTGTGGGCATCGACGGCGACATAGGCCGTGGCCGGATCGAACGGCGAAGCTTCGATGAGGCTAACCATGGCCCATTCGGGCATTTCCTTAGGAGTGACGTTGCTCCACGTCTGGCCTTCGTCGCGAGTGAGCTGAACCAAGCCGTCATCGGTGCCGGCCCACAGCAGGCCTTGCTGTTTTGGCGATTCCGCGAGGCTGAAAATCACGTCGTAATATTCCACGGTGTATTGATCCTTGGTAAGCGGTCCGCCGGAATCCTGCTGCTTCGATTTGTCGTTGCGGGTGAGGTCCGGACTAATGGGGGTCCACGTGCGGCCAGCATCGTGCGAACGAAAAACGAATTGCGAGGTGTGATAGATGACGTCGGGATTGTGCGAAGAGATCACGATCGGCATGGTCCAGGTGTAACGGTATTTCTGAGTGGCGGCTGGATAACCGTTGGGATCCTCCGGCCATTGCTGAATGCTTTGCGCTTGATTGGTGCGCCGGTCGTAGCGGGTCAAGATCGGGCCTTCGTCATCGGCATAAACGATGTTCGAATCGCGGGGGTCGGGAACGATGTAGCCGCTTTCGCCGCCGCCAACGGCGTCCCAGTCGCCGGTAAGAATGGCGCCATGATCGCTGCGCGTGCGAATGCCGATCGAAGAGTTATCCTGCTGGGAACCGTAAACGCGATACTGGAAATCGTTGTCGGCAGCGACGTGGTAAAACTGCGCGGTCGGCTGATTGCCTTGCGTGGACCAGTTCTTGCCGCCGTCTACGGAGATGGTGGCGCCGCCATCGTTGCCGTTGATGAGGTGCGTACTGTCTTTGGGATCGATCCAAAGAGCGTGATGGTCGCCGTGCGGAGCGAGCAAGCGCTCGAAGGATTTGCCGCCGTCGCTGGAACGGAACAAGCCAGTGTTGGCGATGTAAACTTTGTTCGTGTCCTGGGGGTCGGCCCAGACGTGAGTGAAATACCAGGCCCGCTGGCGGAAGCGGTGATCGTCGTTGATGAGTGTCCAATTTGTACCGCCGTCATCGCTGCGGTAGAGGCCGCCTTTCTGGGCTTCGATGAGCGCGTAAACCACATTGGAATCGGCGCCGGAAACGGACACGCCGATTTTTCCGAGTGGCCCCTCGGGGATGCCGTTGCCTTCCAGGCGCTTCCAGGTGGAGCCGTCGTCTGTGGAACGATAGAGGCCGCTCTTGTCGCCGCCACTGTTGAGCGTCCACGGCGTGCGATAACCTTCCCACATCGCCGCGAACAGGACATGGGGATTCCGCGGATCAAAGACAACGTCGATGGCGCCGTTGCGGTCGTCTATATAGAGAACTTTTTCCCAGGATTTGCCGCCATCGCGAGTACGGAAGATGCCGCGTTCGGTGTTCGGGCCGTAAGCGTGGCCGAGAGCAGCGACGAAGGCGACCTCAGGGTTCGCGGGATGGATGATGACGGCGCCGATGTGGCGGGTGTCCTTCAAGCCGACGTTGTTCCAGGTTTTGCCGCCGTCGTTCGAACGATACACGCCATCGCCGAAGGAGATGTTGCCGCGGATGCACGCTTCGCCGCTGCCGGCGTAAATGACATTGGGGTCGGACTCGGAGACGGCCAGGGCGCCAATGGAGGAGGTGGTCTGCTTCTCGAAGAGAGGATCCCAGGTATTACCGGCGTCGGTGGTTTTCCAGACACCGCCGGCGACAGCGCCAAAATAGAAAGTGTTCGGCTGGCTCGGCACGCCAGTGACGGCCAACACGCGTCCGCCGCGGAAGGGGCCGATGAGGCGCCACTTCATGCCGCCGTAAGTCTTGGGGTCAACGGCGCTGGCGGCCGCAGAAGCGTCGGCGGGTTTAGCCGTTTCCGGAGGCTTGGTTTTTTGTGCCAGCACGGGCAGCGTAATCAGGAATGGCGAAACCAGCCCACAAATTAAGGACCGCATAAACCTTCGAGAAACGTTCACACGCACCTCCGGGGTTAGTGGCACAAAACGATGCATGGTATCGCTACGGGGTGTGGCACGGAAGGGTTTTTAATTGGGGCGCGGGTTGCGATAGGATGCGGAAACGATGAGCGGCCAGAAAGCATATGATGTGGCGGTGATCGGCGCGGGCGTGTTTGGCGCGTGGACGGCCTGGCATCTGGTCAAACGGCGGCAACGCGTTTTGCTCGTTGAAGCGTATGGACCGGCTAATGCACGGGCGAGTTCCGGGGGCGAAACGCGCATCATTCGAATGGGCTATGGAGCGGACGAACTCTACACGCTGTGGGCGCAGCAATCGCTAGAGCAGTGGAAGAGATTTTTCGAGGCGGCGAAGGCCCCCTTGTTTCATGAGACGGGCGTGCTGTGGCTGGCCGGCGAAGAAGATTCGCAATTGCAACGGACGGCCACTACCTTGCGGCATTGCCGGGTGCCATTCGATAAATTCGATCGCCAAGCGCTGGAAAGGAAATACCCGCAAGTATCGTTCGAAGACGTCACCATGGGCATTCTTGAACCGCATAGCGGCGTGCTGCTGGCGCGCCGGGCGGTGGCGACGGTCTTTGAAGAGGCACGGCGTCTGGGGGTACAGTATTCCTGCGCGCGGATCGTCAAGCCGACGGGATCGGGACGACTGGAACAGATAGTAACGAGCCAAGGCGAGCGGTTCAGCGCTGAGCAATTTGTTTTCGCGTGCGGAGCGTGGCTTGGCAAAGTTTTCCCGGAAATTCTGGGCGCGCGTATCTTCCCGACGCGGCAGGAAGTTTTCTTTTTTGGCGTACCGGGAGGCGACACGCGTTTTGCGGCACCGGCGCTGCCGACATGGCTGTTCCAAGAGGATCTCTTCTACGGAATGCCGGACATCGAAAGCCGCGGATTGAAGATCGCCTATGACGGGCATGGGGAGCCAGTCGATGCAGACACGCAATCGCGAATCGTCACATCGGTAGCAAGGGAAAGGGCGCGCGCGTATGTGGAGCGGCGATTTCCTTCTTTAAAGGATGCGCCAATCGTCGAAACGCGAGTCTGCCAATATGAAAACACTTCGAATGGAGATTTTCTGATTGACCAGCATCCCGGGATGGAAAACGTGTGGTTTGTGGGCGGCGGGTCGGGGCACGGGTTCAAGCATGGGCCAGCTTTGGGGGAATATGTGACCCGGAGGCTGCTGGACCGCGCCGAGGCCGAGCCGAGGTTTTCGCTGGCAACGAAGGCGAGAACGCAGAATCGCGCGGTATACTGACGGCCCCGCCGTCGAAACCGGGGCAGCTTGGAGACCTCCTGGCGCGCTATGCGTCTGGTAAGGAAAGATAGTCTCCACTGGCCTGGGATTCCGCGCGTGGCCAACTAGAACAGCGGCCCGTCTAAAGAAGGCGGGCCCTAGAAAAAAAGACCGGAGGGGAAAATGTCATTGAAGATTGACCGAGCCGCGCGAGTGTTTGCGCTGATCGCGGCGCTGGCGCTCGTGACGATCGCGGCTGCAGGGGCTTCGGGCCAAGACATCAAGATCGCCTACGAGAAATTTGTACTATCGAACGGGCTAACGGTGATCGTCCACGAAGATCACAAAGCGCCGATCGTGGCTCTGAACATCTGGTATCACGTGGGCTCGAAGAACGAGAAGCCGGGGAAGACCGGATTCGCGCACTTATTCGAACACTTGATGTTTGGCGGGAGCGAAAACGTCAAGGGGCGCTACATCGATGCCATGGAGCACGTGGGAGCGACGGACCTGAACGGCACGACCAATTCCGACCGCACGAACTATTTCGAGGATGTGCCCACTTCAGCGTTGGATTACGCGCTGTTCCTGGAGTCGGACCGCATGGGGCATTTCTACAACACCATCAACAAGGACACGCTCGACCTGCAGCGCGGCGTGGTGCAGAACGAAAAGCGCCAGGGCGACAACCAGCCCTACTCCATTTCGCGGTATCTGATAACGGAGAACACCTATCCCGCGGGGCATGGCTATTCTTGGACGACGATCGGCTCGATGGAGGATTTGAACGCGGCGTCTCTGGCGGATGTGCAAGAGTGGTTCAAGACTTATTATGGGCCTTCCAATGCGACGCTGGTGATTGCCGGCGACGTCGACGCGAAAACGGCTCGTGAAAAGGTGCAAAAGTATTTTGCGGATATTCCCGCCGGGCCACCGGTGGCGCACCAGAATTCCTGGGTGGCGAAGATGACCGGCGGGCATCGCGAGCAGGCGCAAGACCGCGTGCCGGCGGCGCGCGTGTACAACGTCTGGAATGTTCCGGAATATGGGCAGGCCGATACCGACTATCTCGATCTAGCGAGCGATGTACTGGCAACGGGTAAGGATTCTCGGCTTTACAAGCGGCTCGTTTATGACGAGCAAATCGCGACGTCGGTGAACGCCAGCATCAACCCAAACGAAATCGGCGGCCAATTTTATGTTATCGCGTCGGCCAAACCCGGGGGAAGCCTGGCGCCCATCAACAAGGATGTACAGGAAGAACTCGACAAATTCCTGAAGGACGGGCCGACGGCGGAAGAGTTGGAACGCGTCAAGGCGGCTTATGAAGCGAATCTGGTGCGCGGGCTCGATCGCATCGGAGGCTTTGGCGGGAAATCCGACATCCTGGCCCGGGGGCAGGTATTCACGGGAAATCCGGATCAGTACCAAATTTCGCTGGAGCGCGTGCGCAAAGCGACGGCCGAGGATTTGCGAGATGCGGCGCGGCGCTGGTTGAGCGACGGCCTCTATCAACTCGAGGTTCTGCCCTTTCCCGAATACCAGCCCGCGAATGCCGGAGCCGACCGCTCGAAGCTCCCGGAAGTCGGCGCGACGCCGAACGTGAAGCTGCCGGCGTTTGAACGCATGACGCTTTCAAATGGGTTGAAAGTGGTTCTGGCGGAACGTCATGAATTGCCGCTGGTGAATTTCACAATGCTGGTGGATGCGGGCACTTCCGCGGACAGTGCGGCAGCGGGTACAGCAAGCATGACGTCTTCGCTGTTGACCAGCGGCACGGACAAGTACAACGCGCTCGAAATCAGCGATGAGATTCAGCGGCTGGGAGCAGAACTGGAGGCGGGTGCCGGGCTGGACAGTTCGACGGTGTATCTCTCGGCGTTGAAGAGCAAGCTGGAGCCATCGCTGGCTTTGTATTCCGATGTGCTGCTTCATCCTTCGTTCCCGCAGGAAGATTTCGCGCGCCAGCAGAAACTGCAGATCGCCGCGATTCAACGGGCCAAGACTTCTCCTGGCGCCATGGCCAGCCGCGTGTTGACGCCCACGCTTTACGGCCGAGAGCATCCCTACGGACTGGAATTGACTGAAGCCGGTGTCGCCAAATTAACACGCGACTCGATCGCCAAATTCCACGACACGTGGTACAAACCGAATAACACCACGCTGGTGATTGTGGGCGACACAACGCTGGCGGAGATTAAACCGCAGCTGGAAAAGGCTTTTGCCTCCTGGAAGCAAGGGAATGCGCCCAAGAAAAGCATTGCGAAAGTAGCGCCGCCGAAGCAGGCGGAAGTCTATTTGATCGATAAACCCGGCGCGGCGCAGTCATTTATCCTGGCGGGGACCATCGCACCGCCGCGCAACAGTCCGCAGGAAATCGCGCTAGGAATCTGGAACGACATTCTGGGAGGGACATTCGGCGGGCGGGTGAATATGAACCTGCGCGAGGACAAGCACTGGTCCTACGGGGCCCGGACAGGGTTTCAGTTTGCGCGCGGCGACAGCATCTGGTTGACGCAAGCGCCGGTGCAGACGGACAAGACCAAGGAATCGCTGGTGGAGATTAATAAAGAGTTGCGCGACATATTTGGCGCGCGGCCCATCTCGCAGGACGAACTGAACAAGGATAAGGATAATCGAACGCTTCGGCTGGCCGGCTCTCGTGAAACCATGAACGAGGTCGCAGACGCGATCGAGAATATCGTGGAATACGGTTTGCCCGAAGACTACTACTCAACGTATGCATCCAAGGTCCAAGCGCTAACGCCGAACGCTCTGACGACCGCGGGGAAGTCCTTCCTCAACGCCGACCGCTTGGTCTGGGTCGTGGTGGGAGACCTGGCAAAAGTGGAAGCCGGGATTCGCGAGCTCAACCTGGGCACGGTACACGTCGTGGACGCCGACGGCAATCCCGTTCGATAACAGGAACTAGCGATAAAAGATTTGTCCCCTGGCGCAAATCGCTCTCCGAGCAGGTTTACGTTTTCGGAGTACGACGACGGGGATCAGCCGCCGGAGCGTGTCTTGCCCGCTTTTCCTTTTCCGCATAAAGATCCTGATCGGCTTCCGAAAGAAGTGTTTCGATACGTTCGCCATCGCCGCGATAGACGGAGACGCCGATGCTGGCGGAGAGGATCGGCTGTTCCGTGTCGGTAGCGAGAACTTCGCGGATACGATTCGCGACGCGATGCGCATCTTCCTCCCTCGATTCGGGGAGGACCAGGGCGAATTCGTCGCCGCCATATCGCGCGGCGGTATCAACCGCGCGGCAGTGAATGCGAAGGATGGCGCCGAGACGGCAGATGGAGCGGCTGCCGACAAGATGGCCGTACTTATCGTTGATTTTCTTCAGGCCATCGAGGTCGAGAAGCAGGACGGAGAACGGCCGGCCGGTGCGATTGGTGCGCTCGGTTTCATTCTCAAGGACGTCGAGCAGGCGGCGGTAGTTGGCGAGGCCGGTGAGCGCGTCGCTGACGGCGAGATGGCGAACTTGTTCAAACAGCCGGGCGTTTTCAAGAAGCGCGCCTCCCAGGGCAACGGTATAACCCAACACCATGAGAGCCTGGGCGAAAACGAAGGGGGCGTCCAGCAAGCGGGCCGATTGGGCGGCGGAGAGTTGCGCGGCGACGTTCAACCAGGTAGCGGCATAAATGGTGCGGTCGAAAGAGGAATCTTCCATGGCTAGACGGCGGCGGTACCAAATGAGGCTCACGAGGAAAATGCCGCCGGGCAACAACTGCTCCGCATTAGGGAAGAACGCGCTGGGATGCCGGGAGACTTCCGGCGGCAAACCGCGAAGGGCGGCGGCCAGTACGTAAGTCAGCCCGATCACCGCCAGCAGCGCTCCCGTGATTTCGCGCCGCGGATGACGAGAGCGCGGAGTGAAATGCTCGACCAGCAGAGCAACGAGAAGCAAAAGCGCCAATACCATGCGGCCAATCCACCAGGCGATGGGGGCCCAAAGCAGGCGCAGAGGGGCGTCCGGCAGAAACTGAAAAAAGAGAACGCTGGTGGCGGCCAGGACGGCACCAGAGAGAAGAAATCCGGCGCCGAGAATGAGAGAGATACGGTCCTGAGTGCCCTGGAAACGGACCAGAGCTACGGCCGCGAAAACGAAAGCCAGAAGACCGCTAATGACCTGCAAATAGCCTTGCAGGATGGCGTCGGGTTGCAAGCTGATGCGGCGCAGCCAGGAAGCAGCAAGAACGACAAAAAGAAAAACGCTGAAATGCGCCAGGAAGATAGTGATATTGCTGCGGCCGTTTTTGAGAGGAGACTTGCCCATGGGTTCTTGCGAAATGATGTTTGTTCTCCAGGCCGAGGCCCACTTTATTAGACTATGGCGGGAGCTTCTCCGTTGCTGGCGATTTCTTGAGGGAGTGAAGCAAAAGGTACCGTCCTAGGGATTCCGCGACCTGTACGAAAGGGCAGGGCAAAAAATGGCAGCAGCAACCGGAAAAGCGACGAGCCGGACGGCTCCGGGAAACTTTAGCAGTTGCGCCGGGGAACAAGATTGCGCACACTGACTGCATTGAAACGATTGAATACAGACGAAAAAAGACGTGGTAGCTGACCATGCGCTAGCCGGAATCCGTGCGCAAGCCCGGCTAGAGCGGTGCCGGATGGGAACTGCAGTTTCTGCCGTAAAAGGGAGGATGGCTTGAGCGACCTAAGCACTGCGAGTTCCGCGCCACGCTTGCGACGCACACTGACGCTTTGGGATCTGATTCTGTACGGGGTCATCGTGATTCAACCGGTGGCGCCCATGTCGGCTTTTGGAGTGCTCAGCAACCGGGGGCATGGACACGTCGTCACCGCGATACTCATCGCTATGGTGGCCATGCTGTTCACGGGGATCAGCTATGGGCGCATGGCGCGGGCTTATCCGAGCGCGGGGTCGGCATTTACCTACGTCGCGCAAGAGATCAATCCGGGGATCGGGTTTGTCACGGGGTGGAGCATGGTCATGGATTACATGCTCAATCCGCTGATCTGCACGGTTTGGTGCGCGGAACAAACGCACGAATTCGCGCCGGGCATCCCGGTCTGGGGCTGGAAAATCTTCTTCGCGGGCGTATTTACACTGCTCAACATTCAGGGGATTAGGACCTCGGCGCGGGTAAACAGCGTCATGGCGGCGGGCATGGGCGCCGTCATTGTGGTCGTTTTCCTAACCGCTATCCGATACATCTTGGGGTCGTCACACGCGAGCGACCCCCTCTACTTCACCAGGCCTTTTTATGATCCGCAGACATTTTCCTGGAGCAGTCTATTGGGGTGCACGTCGGTTGCCGTGCTGACCTACATAGGCTTTGACGGCATTTCCACGTTATCGGAAGAGGCAGAGAATCCGAGGCGAAACATCATGAGAGCCACGGTGCTGACCTGCGTGGTCATCGGTTTCCTGTCGGCGGCCGAGGTCTACATCGCGCAACTGATTTGGCCAGCTTCACAAGCTTTTCCGAATGAGGACACGGCGTACGTCTATGCAGCGGCGCGAACTTGGGCGCCCCTGTTTGGAGTTGTCGGGGTCACACTGATTGTCGCCAATTTCGGCTCTGGCCTGGGAGCGCAGATCGGAGCTGCCCGGCTTCTGTTCGGGATGGGGCGTAGCAACGCGCTGCCCAAATCATTCTTCGGGGCGGTAGAACCGAAACATCGCATACCGCGAAACAATGTTTTGTTCGTCGGGGCCATTGCCCTGGTGGGATCGTTTCTCCTTTCCTATGATCTTGGTCTGAACATGCTTAATTTCGGCGCGCTGATCGCGTTCATGGGGGTGAATGCGGCGGCATTTCTGCGGTATTACTGGCGCGCGAAAGAAAAAGAACTATGGAACCTGATACCACCAGTGGTCGGATTCATCATTTGTCTCTTGCTCTGGCTAAACCTAAGCCATCCGGCCATGAAAATTGGGGGCCTCTGGATGGCCGTGGGCATCGCTTTCGGAGCATGGAAAACACGCGGATTCCGGGAAAAACTCTCGTTTGAGGTGCCTCCGGAATGAAGCCTGCACTTCAAGACAGCCCATTGCGTCTTGAGCGACTCTAGAAGGAAGATGGTCTTGCTAGCGGAGGCGCCCATTCCTGTGAAACGGCAAAGCGGAAAGAACCAGACCATTACGATGAGGGATGTTGCGAAGTCCAGCGGTTTCTCTCCCGCTACGGTTTCCATCGTGCTGAACAACGCGCCGCTGGCGCGATACATCGCGCCGGCCACGAAAAAACGCATCGAAGAAGCGGCGAAAAAGCTGGGCTACCGGCCGAACGCCATGGCGCGTTTCTTGCGGAGCAAGCGAAGCCACAGCGTTGGAGTGATGTTTTTCGACATTACCGATCCGTTTTGCACGCCCGTCTTGCGAGGCATCGAAAACGCGCTCTATCAATCCTCGTATGTCCCGATTTTCGCCGACGCCCACAACCAGAGAAACCGCTTCGAACGGTATTTGGAAATGCTCCTCGAGCATCACGTCGAAGCGCTGATCGTGGTGGCTAACTGGCTCTTCGTGGACATCCAGCTGCTTGCGGACCTCAGCAAGAGAAACATTACCGCCGCGACCATCGGCTGGGAGATGCCCGGAAACGCCGTGAGCTCGGTAATGGTGGACAACGAGGCCGGCGCGCGGCTGGCACTCGAACATCTTCATCAGCTGGGACATCACAAGATTGCGTATATCCTCGGCCCCAAAATGCTGATTGACAGCGCGCCGCGGTGGAAAGGAATTCAGAAATTTGCGCACTCGGTCGGACTGGAAATCGATCCCACGCTGGTTCTGCATCTGCCCGATTCTTTCGACCCCAACTCGGGTTTCGAAGGCGGCTACCGGTTCACGGAAGAATTACTGCAGCGAAAGAAAAGGTTTACCGCTTTGATGGCCTTCGACGACTTGACGGCTCTGGGGGCCATCCGAGCGCTAACCAAAGCGGGCGTGAAAGTCCCGGAGAATTGCTCGGTAGTGGGTTTCGATGACGTCCCGCTTTCCTCGCTGTCGGCGCCTTCTTTGACAACCGTCAGGCAGCCGCTGGAAGGGATGGGAAGCCTGGCGGTGAACATCGTTATGGAAGGCGTGAACGCCGGGCTGGAAAAGCGCGATTGGAGTATTTCGCGGCACAAAATGAACCCGGAACTGGTGATTCGCGACTCCACGCGAGCGGTAATCCTCAGCGGCTCCGACGACTGAATCATCCTGCAGCTAAGACCAGGCCGATCGAAAGCGAAGGGAGAGGCGCGGATCCTTCGGTCCGCGCCCTTTTTCCCACCCAGGTTTAGTGCAGCGCTCAATTAGCCGCAGGCAGGTAGACTTCTGAAGCCGCCATGAACTCCACCAAGGGCAGCTCCGTGGTAGCCTTGGCGCGAGTAAAGCGGCCTTTTGGTCCTCCGCTGGGTTTAAAGGTCAGCAGATACTGATTGCTGAGGTGTAAGGCGAGCTCATCCAAATAAGGCTTCAGTGTGACCGGCGCGGCAATGCCAAGATAAAACGATTCGCCGCCCGTTTCGTCTGCAAGCTGCGTGAGAAACGATTGCGCCCTACCGGCAACAAAGAATCCCCGGCTTCGGTGTCCGGCATCGGGCGCATAAATCGACCAAATGTTGATGTTCCCCTTTTCAGCAAGGCTGATGGCGGAATCGAGGTCTGGGTTCACAACTTCAAATTGTCCCCGGAAATAATCGATCCCTGAGGAGATCAACAGTATCGACCGGCGATCCCCCGAAGATGGCCATCTCTTCATGAAGTCCAGGAGCGCGAGATAAGGACTGGTGAACGCGCCTCCGTTTCCCAGAGGCAGGCGCAAAGCCTTGGCGGCGAGTTCGTGATCGTTGGTGAAATCCTGCGCGACAGCGGCTGTGCCATTCCGCACATAGGAAACGGAAATATAGGTCGAGCTCGGTTGCGCAGCGAAAAAAGCTTTCAGATCGCCCCACTGATTGGCAATGCTGCTTTCTAACGAGTCGTCAATCAACACGGCAAGGTATAATTTTTCGCCGTGCTTCCAATCGACGACCTGGGTGCGCTCTTTGTTCACAAAAAAGAGGACGTCCTCTTTGGTAACTAGCGGTGGGCTGGTATCTTTTTTTCCGGCGGCGGTCACCGTCAGACTTACCGTACCGGGCCCGGCGGCGACGCCGGTGGTTGCAAAAAGCCCGCCTACCAGCGTAAGAACTGCGAACGGCAGCACGAGACGGGCTGCACTTATTTTCTTCATCATTAAATTGACTCCTCTAGACTCCCTCAATTCCTTAGATGCAATAGCGGGCTCAAAAGGCGTACAAGAACCATGGATTCCGGAGAGGAATATGTTTTGCTTGAAGCTTTGGCCAGCAATTGCGTTAGTATGCTCCGGCACTAAAGAGAAGGACCGATCCCTTGAAAAACTATATTGGCGCCATTGATCAGGGCACGACCAGCACGCGATTTATGGTGTTTGACCAGTCCGCGCACATTATCGCGGTGGCGCAAAAAGAGCACGAACAAATCTTCCCCCAAGCGGGCTGGGTAGAGCATGATCCGCTGGAAATTCTGCTTCGCACCGAAGAAGTGATTGCCGAAGCGCTCGAGCAGCGCGGGTTGCGCGCTGCGGATCTGGCCGCGATCGGCATCACCAATCAGCGGGAAACTACGGTCCTCTGGGAACGCCAGACCGGCAAGCCGGTTGCCAATGCCATCGTTTGGCAAGACACACGAGTTTCACAAGACGTCGCGGGCTTCGCCAGTGAAGGAGGTCAAGACCGCTTCCGCGCGCTGACCGGATTGCCGCTCAGCACATACTTCAGCAGCTTGAAACTGCGCTGGCTGCTTGAAAATATTCCGGGCGCTCGAGAGAAGGCCGCAGCTGGCGAGTTACTCTTCGGAAATATCGATACCTTTCTCCTTTGGAACTTGACCGGTGGCCCTAAAAGCGGTGTGCACGTAACAGACGTGACCAACGCCAGCCGCACGCAGCTCCTCAACCTACTAACACTCGATTGGGACGAAAAGTTGCTTGCCGCGTTTGACATTCCCCGCTCGGTGTTGCCGCAGGTCCGCTCGAGCAGCGAAGTCTACGGTGAAGCAACTCGCGGGGCCATCGCCGGTGTTCCCATCGCCGGAATCCTGGGCGATCAGCAGGCGGCGCTGGTGGGCCAGGCGTGTTTCCCTCCCGGCGAGGTGAAAAATACCTATGGCACTGGCTGTTTTCTGCTGATGAACACTGGCGAACGCCCGGTAGCCTCGAACTTCGGCTTGCTCACCACGGTGGCTTACAAGTTAGGCCAACGCCCCGCGCACTACGCCCTGGAAGGAAGCGTGGCCATTACCGGAGCGCTAGTCCAATGGCTCCGCGACAATATCGGAATCATCCACAAGAGCTCGGAGGTGGAGCCGCTGGCCAGAACGGTGAACGACAACGGCGGCGTTTATTTCGTTCCCGCATTTTCCGGGCTGTACGCGCCGTATTGGAAAGAGAATGCGCGCGGCATCATCGCTGGCCTGACTCGCTACGCGAACAAAGGACATATCGCGAGGGCGGTTCTGGAAGCCACCGCGTTTCAAACCCGCGAAGTAGTCGAAGCCATGGAAAAAGATTCGCACATCAAGCTGGCCAGTCTCCGCGTAGATGGCGGCATGGTGGCAAATGAGTTGCTCATGCAGTTTCAGGCGGACATCTTGAACCGCGAAGTAGTGCGCCCGGTGATTCAAGAGACGACCGCGCTCGGGGCCGCTTATGCCGCGGGCCTGGCGGTGAAATTCTTTTCAGGCTTGGAGGAGTTGCGAGCCAACTGGGCCGTCGATCGCACCTGGAAGCCGCATCTTGCCGAAGCAGAACGCGGAAAACTTTACCAGCAATGGAAGAAAGCGGTCACGCGGTCGTTTGATTGGGTGGAATCCTGACGGAGGATCTGACTTATGACATCACCGGTGCTCGGTGAGTTTCTCGGGACAATGATTCTTATCTTGCTCGGCGATGGAGTTGTCGCCGCGGTGCTGCTCAAGCGATCGAAAGCGGAGGGCAGTGGCTGGATCGCGATCGCCGCCGGATGGGCGTTCGCGGTGATGGCCGGTGTCTTCACGGCCATTGCTTGCGGCAGCAGCGATGCGCATCTGAATCCCGCGGTGACCATCGGCTTCGCCGTACGCGACGGCAATTTTGCCAAATTCGCTCCCTACTTGGCGGCCCAGATGCTCGGTGCCATTGTGGGCGCCGCGCTCGTCTGGCTGCACCACCTTCCGCACTGGAAGGAGACGCCGGACACCGCCGTGAAGCTAGGTTGTTTTTGTACGGCGCCAGCCATCCGCAACGCGGCTACAAATTTGCTGAGCGAAATCATTGCCACTTTCGTGCTCGTTTTCTTGGTCGGCGCTATTTTTTCAAAAAGCGTTTCGGCGGCGGGACCCGCGGCGGGACTCGGCCCTTACCTGGTGGGGAGCCTGGTATGGGGCATCGGACTGTCTCTGGGCGGCCCGACGGGTTACGCCATCAATCCCGCGCGGGACCTCGGGCCGCGCATCGCCCACGCGATTCTTCCCATTGCTGGCAAAGGCGGCTCGGATTGGAGTTACGCGCCCATTCCCGTAATTGGGCCGCTCATTGGTGGGACAATCGCAGGGGGGCTTCTTCGCGTACTCGCGGTTTCCTGAGGTTTCCCGTGCGGAAATGGCGTCGGCTGACTTTTGGCGGCGATTCGAGAGTAAGTGCAAGTCCGACGCCATAGTCGAATATTCCGAAAGAGGAGTCCAAGAAGAATGAGCTTGATGCGATCGATGCTGCTCGCGGCTTCTCAAAATCAGTGGCTGCGCCATCGGGCAGCAAAATATTCCTTTGTCAGGCGTACTGTCTCCCGGTTCATGCCCGGCGAGAAGCTAGATGACGCACTTGCCGCGGCGCGGATTCTGCGCGGAAAGAAAATTGGGACCGTCTTCACCCACTTGGGCGAAAACATTAAAGACCGCGGCGAGGCCCAGCAAGTCGCCGATCACTATTGCGAAGTCCTGGAACGGGTAAGGCAGGAAGGTCTCCAAGCGGAGATCTCCGTCAAGCTGACCCAGCTTGGTTTGGACCTCTCGCCGGAACTCTGCCTGCAACATTTGAACGCCATTATTGCGCGCGCACAAAAAGACTCCATCGTCTGGGTGGACATGGAAGCTAGCAATTATCTCGACCTAACGCTGGATCTCTATCGCCGCACGCTCGCCGCGCATCCCAACGCCGGCTTATGCTTGCAGGCTTACCTCCACCGGACCAAGGATGACCTGGCGAAGCTTCTACCGCTGCGGCCATCGATCCGGTTGGTCAAAGGAGCGTACAACGAACCGCCGGAAATTGCGTTTGCCCGCAAGCCGGATGTCGATAAAAGTTATTTCGAGCTTGGCAAGCAGTTGCTGCAGGCCAAGAGAGCAAATTCGTGCTTGCGCGCTGCTTTTGGCACTCATGACGTGTCGCTCATTCGGCGGCTGGCCGATTTTGCATCCGCGGAAGGGTTCGCGAAAAAAGATTTTGAAGTGCAGATGCTGTACGGCATCCAGCGCGCCGAACAGGAGCGGCTCGCCGGCGAAGGTTGCACTTCCATCGTACTCGTCGCTTACGGCGATTATTGGTATCCATGGTTCGTGCGCCGTTTGGCGGAACGGCCCGCGAATTTATGGTTCATGGTCCGCAATGTTTTCGCGGCATAGATTCAGCCAGAGCCGCATTGCGGTTTTCTTTCCGGGGGCGATAGCTATTTCCCAATCAGCTCCCGGTGCTAGCACTGGCGATCAGAAGAATCGCGAGGATGTAGAACAAAAACGTGAGGCCAAGAAAAGTCTTCGCCTGTCGATGGGCGCCCTGAAATTCCTTCCAAGCGAAAACGCCCCACAAAGCGGCGACCATGGGGGCAGACTGGCCAATCGCATAAGAAATGGCCACCCCCGTGAAATTTGAAGCGACCAGATTGAATACCGTGCCCGTTCCCCAGATGACGCCGCCAAGCAGGCCAAGCAGGTGGCCTCGACCAGGCCCACGAAAAAATTCGCCGAACTTCACGGGTTCCCCAACCAGCGGGTTCTTCATGAAATAGATGTTCCATATAAAACAGGAGAGCAGCGCCCCTAGCGTTAAGAAAACGCCGATGCTGTAAGGGCTCAGAGTGTTTCCCTGGGTCATCGCGTGAGTCACGAAGGGAGCCCATAGGCCCATCAATACTCCAGAAACAACGCAAACGATGATGCTCTTCCGGGAAACGGACCGATTGGCGCTGCTGAGATTTCCGTAAGCCTTGCCGTCAAGGATCACGGCAGTGACCGCGCAGGCCACGCCCGCTGCGAGCCAGGCCGCATTCCCTTTCGGCTGTAAGATGTAGCTCGAAACGACTCCGACCACCATGGCGATTCCGATCGAAACCGGAAAAGCGATGGCCAAGCCCGCCATGTCGATGGCGGCGACAAGCAGAAGGTTCGCCAGGTTGAAAATCGCGCCGCCCACCAGCGTGTAAACGAAATTCGAACCGTCCGCCGCACGAATATTGTTCAGAAAACTCGAAGCATCCTTCGAAGTATTGCCCATGGTGAAGGCCAGCGCGACGGCGATCAGGAAGATGCCCAAAGCGTAGTCCCAGTAAAACAATTCGAATCGGTAGTTCTTCACGCCTTTGAAGGTGTTCGCCCAGGAGCCCCAGCAAATCGCGCTGGTCAGTATCATTAGAAGAGCGATGCCGAACGTGTGAGGTACAAACATTAGTTTGCGGCTCCTTCGCTAGTCAAACAGACGACACGCTTTGTTTCGTCGCGTCCACGAACGTTTCACGCCACTCTGATTCGCGGTGTTATCGCTGTGGCTGCTTGTACTCACCAGAAGGGAGCCTGTCAAGGACAAACCAGCAATTTTTGCAGGTCATCCCTGCTAGCCTCGGATGGCGAAAGAATTCGTCTGGCGATCATCGGCTCCTGCTGCTTCCCCGCCCAGTTCCTGTATAATCCGCCCGCGGGATCTTTAGAACTGATGGCCAAGCAATCCTTTATCGCGGTGGTGGGCAGTGCCAACGTAGACCTCACTACTTTTAATGATGTGTTTCCGCGTCCGGGGGAAACCATCTTTGGCAAGAAATTCGATCTCGGCTTCGGCGGCAAGGGCGCCAACCAGGCGGTCGCCGCGCGTCTCTGTGGAGCAAGCGTGGGCATGGTCGCGAAGGTCGGGAGCGATTTGTTTGGTCCCGCTACGATTAGAAATTTCGAATCGCAAGGGATCGATGCCACCCACGTGGGCATCGCCGAAGGGGTTTCCAGCGGCGTCGCTCCCATCTTTGTGGACCCCCGCGGCCAAAATCGCATCATCGTCGTGAAAGGCGCCAACGATACGCTGTCCCCCGAAGATGTGGATGCCGCGGCTCCGCTTTTGCGCAAAGCGGACACCATGGTCCTGCAGTTTGAAATTCCGCTGCCGACCGTCTACCACGCCGTCAAATTCGCTACCGCCAACGGCATTCGCTGCATTGTGAATCCGGCTCCGGCGCAGCCGGTTGATTTCAAGGAAATGCGCGCCGCGGACTATTTCATTCCCAATGAGAGTGAAGCCGAAACCATCACTGCCATGCGGGTCCGTTCGATCGACGAAGCGAAAAAATGCGCGGCGTTTCTGCTGCGCCAGGGAATGCGCAAAGTGGTCATTACCCTTGGTGAACGCGGCTCGCTGGTAGCGGCATCGGACGGCGTGGAGCTCATCCCGGCTTTTAAGGTGCAAGCGGTGGATACCACCGGTGCGGGGGATGCTTTCGTTGGGAGCTTCGCGGTCTTCCTCGGCGAAGGCTTGCCCGAGCAGGAGGCTCTGCGTCGCGCAAATCTCTACGCTGCTCTCTCTACCACCAAAGTGGGAACCCAAAAATCTTTCTCTAATCGGACGGAATTCGAAAAGGAGTGGCGGAATCGCGGCGGGCGCCTGTAAACGGGCTTTGTCAAAGTGCTAAGATAGGGTTTTCCTGATGGCTTCGCCGTTTGCGGTGAGAATCCCCATGACCTGGCGCGAAAACCCGCGGATCGCTAGCTCCTCCAGCTTGGAGCCGCAAGCTCTAAAAGGCCCGATTTCTGCTTCCGTTACCGCTATCGCCATTTATGGCAGCGGTGACCTACAGCCCAACCGCGGCATCCCGCTGAACCTGGATTGGGTGGACGCGGTACGCGTCAACACCAGCGCCGTCGAGCGCCGCGCCCAAACCATCGGCACCCGGCGAACGGTAAAAAAAGACTGGCAGGCGGCTTGGCTTTTGCGCGCCATCACCTGCATGGATTTGACGACGCTCTCCGGCGACGATACCGTCGAACGAGTTCGCCGATTGTGTGCCAAGGCTCGCCAGCCGATTCAGCAGGAGCTTTTGCAAAAACTGGGCATTGAGAGCCTTGCTATCAAGGTCGCGGCGGTCTGCGTTTACCACACTTTCGTCGAAACCGCGCGTCACGCGATCGCGGGCAGCGGCATCCACGTTGCCGCCGTCTCCACGGGGTTTCCAGCTGGTCTTTCACCCTTCCAGGAACGCGTGGCGGAAATCCGGCGCTCGGTGGAAGCCGGCGCCGACGAAATCGATGTGGTTATCACGCGCGCGCACGTCTTCGGCGCGAAATGGCAAGCGCTGTATGATGAAATCAGCGCTTTCAAAAACGCTTGCGGGCCGGCGCATTTGAAAGTGATTCTTGGCACCGGTGATTTGCTGACCCTTCGTAACGTAGCCCGCGCCAGCATGGTCGCCATGATGGCTGGAGCGGACTTCATCAAAACTTCCACCGGCAAAGAAGCCACCAACGCCACCCTGCCGGTCAGCCTGGTCATGACGCGCGCCATTCGTGAATACGCACAAGAAACTGGAATGGCGGTGGGCTTCAAGCCGGCGGGCGGCATACGAACAGCCAAGCAATCCCTCGACTGGCTCGCTCTTATGAAGGAGGAACTCGGCGATTCCTGGCTTAGAGCGGAGCTCTTTCGGTTTGGCGCCAGCGGCATGCTGGCCGATATCGAGCGGCAATTGGAGCACCACGCCACCGGACGTTATTCAGCGGACTACCGCCATCCCCTCGCGTAGGCGAGAGAATCCAGGTTGGATGACGGAAAAAACGGGAAGATTCGAATGAGCATCGTAGAAAAATTCATAACCATGGAGTACGGCCCCGCGCCGGAGGATCCGCGCGAGGCTCTCGCCTGGCTCGAACGTCATGCCCGGCGCTTTGGACACTTCATCAACGGCGCTTGGCAAGCGCCGGCGGCGGGCACCTATTTCGACACCGCTGATCCATCCACTGGAGAAAAACTTGCAACGGTGGCACAAGCTTCGCCAGCCGACGTGGATAGCGCCGTAAAAGCGGCGCGCTCGGCTTTGCCGGCTTGGCAGTCTCTCACCCCCCATGCGCGGGCGCGCTACCTCTATGCTCTAGCTCGCCAAGTGCAGAAACATTCCCGCTGGCTGGCGGTTCTTGAAACTCTCGACAATGGCAAGCCGATTCGTGAGAGCCGCGACATCGATGTTCCGCTGGTCGCGCGTCATTTCTATCATCACGCCGGATGGGCCCAATTGCTCGAGCAGGAATTTCCCGGACACACCGCTTGCGGCGTCGTGGGACAAATCATCCCTTGGAATTTTCCTTTGCTCATGCTCGCGTGGAAGATTGCTCCCGCGCTCGCAACGGGAAATACCGTAGTGCTGAAACCCGCGGAATTTACGCCGCTGACGGCGCTGGCCTTCGCCGAAATCTGCCAAGAAGTCGGCCTCCCCACAGGCGTGGTTAACATTGTCACGGGGGATGGCTCGACCGGCGAAGCCCTGGTGAAGCATTCAGACGTCGACAAGATTGCGTTCACCGGGTCGACGGAAGTGGGCCGCGCCATTCGAAAGGCTACCGCCCAGAGCCACAAGAAACTCTCGCTTGAACTTGGCGGCAAGTCTCCTTTCATCATTTTTGAAGACGCCGATTTGGACAGCGCCGTAGAAGGCCTGGTGGACGGCATCTGGTTTAACCAGGGGCAGGTTTGCTGCGCCGGTTCCCGACTGTTGATGCAAGAGAGCATCGCGGACAAATTGATCGGCAAGATTCGGGACCGCATGAATACGCTGCGAATCGGTCCGCCCCTCGATAAAGCCATCGACATTGGCGCGATCGTCGCGCGCGTGCAACTCGAGCGCATCCAGCGCCTTGTCGATCAAGGCGTTGCCGAAGGAGCGACCTGCTGGCAGCCGGCCATCCCGGTGCCCGCGCGCGGACTGTATTTTCCGCCGACATTGCTGAGCAACGTGCATCCCACTTCGGTCGTGGCACAACAGGAAATTTTTGGCCCGGTGCTTGCCGCGATGACGTTCCGCACGCCGCGCGAAGCTGTGGAGCTCGCCAACAACACCGTGTACGGCCTGGCCGCTTGTGTGTGGAGCGAGAGCATCAATGTTTCACTGCAAGTCGCCGCGCAACTCAAAGCTGGCGTGGTCTGGGTCAACTGCACGAATCTTTTTGACGCTGCTTGCGGTTTCGGCGGCTACCGCGAGAGCGGTTTCGGACGCGAAGGCGGGCGAGAAGGACTTCTCGAATATCTCGAGCCTCAATGGTTTAAGAATGCGCCGCCCGTGCGGGCGATACCCTTGGCGATCGATCAGCCACCGGAGCCGCCCGCCGGCTTCGCGGCTCCCCCGATTGATCGCACCGTGAAACTCTACATCGGCGGCAAGCAAGCGCGGCCGGATTCGGGCTACAGCATGGCAGTGCATGGCGCGGACGGCCGTTTGCTCGGCGAGGCGCCGCTTGGCAACCGCAAGGATATTCGCAACGCTGTCGAAGCGGCGCGCAAAGCCGGAGCTTGGGGCAAAGCAACGGCGCACAATCGCGCGCAGGTGCTTTATTACATCGCGGAAAATCTTTCCCAGCGGCGCGAAGAAATCGCTGCCCGCTTGGCCGCCGTGGTCGGCAAAAAGCAAGCGGAGGCCGAAGTCGACCTTGGCATCGAGCGCATTTTTTCTTACGCCGCCTGGGCTGACAAGTACGACGGTGTCGTGCATAATCCGCCGTTCCGCAATGTCACTCTGGCGATGAAAGAGCCGGTCGGGACAGTCGGCGTGGTGTGCCCCACGAATGCACCGCTGCTTGGATTTCTTTCCCTGGTAATGCCGGCCATCGCGACCGGCAACACGGTGATCGCCATTCCGTCGGAAAAATATCCGCTGATTACCGCCGATCTCTATCAAGTTTTCGAAACCAGCGATCTGCCGGATGGCGTCGTAAACGTAGTCACCGGCCATGCCCCGGAACTGCTGAAAACGCTCGCCGAACACGACGACGTCGACGCGATTTGGTGTTTTACCGACGAAGCCAGCGCCGCAGCGGCGAAAACGCTCTCAGTCGGCAATCTGAAGCAGGTGTTCACGAACGAAGGCCGCGTCATCGACTGGTTCGACAGGAAACAGGGCGAAGGCCGGTGGTTTCTCGAGCACAGCGTTCAAGTGAAAAACGTCTGGGTACCCTACGGTGAGTAGCCGGGTCGAACATGGCCATTTTGGGGACGATGTTCGGCAGCCAATCGGCTTGGGAGCTGGAGCGCTGTTGCTTCTCGTCACGGCCGCAAGCTGGAACCGCCTCCGGCTCCCTTTTCACGGGCTCGGCCCACACGACCGCCGCAACCGCCGCACCAAGTGCTTGCCAACGAGCCCGTATTGCGGTACTTTTCTGCCCCCGCCTGATGGCGAGCGCAAAACCGCCAGTCAGCATCTTTTGTAGGAGCATAGGAAATGGCCGATAATAAGTATTCCCTTCGTTATTGGGTCGTGAACTGCCTGGGATGCAAGAGCCCCATTCCGCTATTCGCAGAGCCTATGGACCCTGCTGCTCCTTCCTCGGACGGGCCGACTCTGGAACGCTCGTTCTTCCGCGCCTGGTGTGTGGAATGTGGGCGCGAATATCCGTACTTGGCTGAAGCCATGATCGGGACCGACGAGCCGCCCAAAGACAAACACCACCGGGAGCTCGAGTTCAACCGAGTGCGCCAGCGCCCCCAAGCCAAACGTGCTCATGCTTAGGCTCATTTCCTCCCCCTAGTTCGCCCGCTTCGCAGCGGTCCTTTCTCTGGAAATATCGCTGGACACACTTTTTTGTCGAGTTGTGTCTAGCTGCTAATGTGTTATGCGAATGTTCTCGAGGAACCATTCATGCTCTTCTCACCAGATCGTCCGAAGGGCTTTGGACCGACCGATCTCACGGTCGGCAGTAAGCAGAGTCAGTCCCTCAACGAGGGCGGTAGCTCCGATAATGCGATCCGCGGGATCTTTGGGATAAGTCGCTGGAAGTCCAATGGCGCGCACGCACGCGCGGCCGCTAATCGGCAGGACCACAAACCGGGCCTCAACTTCCTGAAGGAAGGATTCAAGGCTGATATCGAGTTGGATGCGGCCCTTACTCGCGAGTGTCGCTAACTCCAAGAGGGTGATATCGGAAATAGCCAAGCCGTCTCCGTTCCGGCGCGCATTGTCGATCACGGTCCTCGCTTTCCTTGAGATCTGGTCTTGGTCAAACGCCAGCCAGACGACAACATGCGTGTCGACGAGAATCACTTGAGCTCGCCCCAATCATCGGGGGAAATCGCGGGCCCCACGACGTCGCCCGTAACAGCACCCTTGCCTGCGAGGAAGTTGTATATCTCGTCCTTGTCTGTGTTGACGGGGACAAGCTTGGCCACTGGCTTGCCGTGTTTAGTGATCACGACCGTCTCACGCTTGGCCTGAACCTCGTCCATGACCGCCAGACAATTCGTCTTGAAGGAACCCGCCGCCATCTTCTTCATCCCAACACTCCTGAATAGCTATGGTCATTATACCATGGTCACATTTTGATGGCACACCACGCAAATTGGTCAATGATGAAAACCACAGTGCGCCACCACGAGAATCTCAAAAGCAGCCGTGCCTTGCACTCTTTAGATGGCTAAGCTGAGAGTGCTTCATGCAACTTCCTGGCCGCGCGGCTTTCCTGGAGGGTGATGCTTGCAGGCGGGAAACGTCCGGTCCGGCACTTGGCTTGGTCCGCCGGATTAGCAAAGACGAAACCAGGAGCGGATCGAGAGGGAGTACGCAGTCAATGGTCCGGTCACTCCCCGCTAAAGGAAGGCGATTCTTAGATTCTCGACCGCGCGCCGGCTTTGCTACCAGATACACGCCGCGGGGTTATTGCGGGCGTCAAGCTCGACATTCGAGCAAGGGAAGAGCTGTATGATAAAATGGGATAAGTTCCGCTCACGAAAGGGATCCACGTGAAGAAAAGCCGATTCGCGATTGCCGCTGGATTCTCTCTTCTGTGCGCGGCACCAGGGCTGACCCGCTTGCAGAGCAGTCCGGCCAGTCCGGTGCAGGATCCGCACAGTGCCCGGCCTGCGGTTCGACCGCACGAAGACACTCCCCCAACCGACGATTTCGCCGGATTGCAGCTCACCAATGACCAGAAAGCAAAAATTGACCAGATTCATCAGGACATGAAGTCGCGTATGGATGTCCTGGCCAAGAACGAAAAGCTAACCGCGGATCAGAAGGGGGCGTTCCTCGAGGGGTACCGGCGTATGGAGAACAGTCAGGTTTTCGCGGTGCTCACGCCGGAGCAGCAGAAAGAAGTTCGCAAGCGAATGCTTGCCCGGCGTGCGGCAGAGCAAGCGGAAAAGAAGAAGCAGCCCCCGCCAAATTGAAAATCCGCCCGCGGCTCGGGAAGACCACCGGCTCTGCCGGGAACAAGGTCTTCGACCTCTCGCCCAGATTGGCGACTGTCAAGCAGAAATCATCTTTCTCCGGAAAAGAACCCGGCATTGGCTCCTTGGCGGGTCTTGGGGCGGCATCGACGCTTTCCACGTCCACTGTGACGCTGCCGAACCCTGTTTCTGGTTGCAACTCTATGGATTCAAAGCCCTTAAACTTTAATTTGCAGAGTAAAGGATTAAAGTGCACCAAGAGTGCAGCAAAACTTGTGTTGGATTCCGGCAAGGAATATTGTAGTGGTGGACGAAGCGTTTGATTTGGGCGACAAGTTCTTTGCCGCGGCCGAACGTACCCCGACTGATAGCGTTCTGGGCATTGATGTTGAACTTAAGCCACCAAGAGTTGTTCGTGTGTGCGTTAGTTTGGCAGCAATCCGTAAACTTCGAGTTCTCCCAGCACCGTCGAGTCGTTGCCTCGCGTTCCGAAATACACCTTTCCGTTGGCAATGGTGGGCACGGTGAATTTGACGGCGTGACCCGCCTGGTCGCGATTTCCCGCCGCCTGCGAGCTGTTCCACAACTCCGTGGCAAGATTTGTTGCGTCGTAGGCGTGCAGTATGGCGGGACCGCATGCTGGCGATGCAGTCGTGCAGTACTGGCTGTTGTCTGCAGCCCAGACGATGCCAGCGACCGCGCCGTTCGAGGAAAGCGCAGGTGTAGCTCCCGGAAACCCGAACGTCGAGGAAGTTTGTGACGACGCCGCGCCGTTGAATTTCCCGGTGGTCGGATTAAAGAGGTATTGCTTCAGCGCGCCGATGGGCGCGACGTACAAATTGTTTTGCCAGAATACCGGGGTGGCATAGATGCCGTTTCCTGCGTTGACGGTTTGGAGCACGTTGTTCGTAGTGCCGCTGAACTTGCCCATGTTGTCGCGGTTCAGGAGAAAAAGGTTGCCCTGTTTCCCACCGCCAATCACCAGGTGGGTCACCGGCCCGCTTGGCTGATCGACCAAAATGGTTGCGGCGCCCGAACCAAAATCGGTGTCATTGGCATCGAGCGTGGCTTGATCGAGCGGTGTAAAGTAGTCGGCCACGCTGAGGCCGCTTGCGGTGCTCAATTTCACGACGCTGTCGCCATAGTTCGAGCCGCCCGTATTCGCGTCGAAAGTACCGTTTCCGGTGATGAAATAGAGATTGCCGCTGGCATCGAGGGCCGGGGCTCCGCCGCCCATCCAGATTCCGCCACGGGAATACGACAACGTTCCGACTTGATTGGGTGTCGTATTGAAAACCGCGTTCGTCGCCGGCGCGAGTGTCGAAGCACTGAACCCGATCAACCAACCGTGATAAGGATCGTGATCTTCATGCGAGGCCCAGGCGACATAGACCACGCCGTTGTAGAGCGCCAAGCCGGGGCGCTGATTCTCATTCCTGGGGTCAAACGCCAGTTGTCCACTCACGGACCCATCGCCGGTTCCCGCGACCGAAATGGAGCTGTCGATGCTCCGCGGTGTGACCTTTTCATTTCCCGTAGTCAGGTCTAGGGCATGCAAGCGCTGGAAGAATTGGGTACTGGCATTCACGGACTTGCTGACAACGTAGATCGTATTCGTGCTCGGATCGATGACCGGCGTGCCCGTTACTCCCACCTCAGGAGTAATGTCGCCATAGCCGCTGCCAACAAGTCCTCCGGTGGCCCCGGAGGGGACAGTGGTTTCGCCCCCAGTTCCGCCGTGCGTCGAATCGAGAAGATTGGCGTGCCAGAGCGTGGTGCAAGGGCTGGCGTCGGCATCGAAGGCATAAACACTGTCGTGCTCGGTGGCTACCACGATCACGTTATGTGGCAGTCCGTTGATCGTCACGCGCGGCACCCAGAGCGGCTGCGCGTAGATAGCGCCGTCTGCTTGGCACGAAAACAGCTTGCCGAACGTCGTGGTCGTCACGAGTGCTGTCGTCAAGGCGTACTCTTTGACGTTCGTGCCGTCGCGCGAGAGGTTATTGTGATAGGTCAGCACGCCGGCCAAATCAGTAACGGCGATGGTTGCAGAGGCGCTCTTGGTCACGTCGGCGGAGCTTGTCGCTATAATTGTGTAAACACCAGCCGACGCCGAACTGAACGAAGCTGTTGTGGTTGTCTGACCGGTGAGCGTTCCGCCGGTAGTTACTGTCCAGGTGACGCCTGCAGCTCCGATATCATTGGTGACCACCGCCGTGAATAGGAGTTGTTGACCTACGGCAACCCCACCAAGCTTGGGAGACAGAGAGACGCTGATGTTTGAAACGGTAAGCGTCAAATTTACGCTTTGCGTTAGTGCGGTCGGGCTCGTGGAGTCAGTCGCTTTGAAAGTGAGTGGCGTGCTAGTCGCAGCCTGTGATGGTGTGCCGCTGATCGCACCCGTTGATGCGTTCAGAGATAAACCCATCGGCAGTGTGCCCAACGACAGAGACCATGTGTATGGCGCTATCCCACCGGTAGCAACAAGCGTCGTGGAATAGGTTGCGCCGACGTGGCCGTTCGGCAAGATTGTCGTGGTGATCATCAATGGCGCCGGAGCAATGGCGATCTGCAAGGATGCTGTAGCCGTCTGCGCCGCAGCGTCGGTAACCTTGACGGTGAAGCTGAACGTGCCGGCGCTTGTCGGTGTCCCAGAGATCTGGCCCGCAGAGCTGAGTGTCAGTCCGCCCGGC
>DATKHV010000097.1:0-24278 GCA_035510055.1 Candidatus Cybelea sp.
CGGCGGCTTCTTTGAGAAGACGTAATTGTTGACCTTTCTGTCGAACATCCCCTCTTTCTGGCCTTTCTTCTTGTGATAGGAGAGAACCCAATCGTAGGTTTTTCGGCCCCACAGGATGGTGTCAATCGTCCGGTAGAACGAGGTCATACCGTAATCGAATTTGCGAGGCCGACGATTCAGCCATTCGACATCACCGTTTGGCCTGGCAATGTAGCCATCGGCGCTTGTCGCAATGTACACGATGATTTTTCGATGTGCTTTCATGAGACCCCATTTCTTAACTTTCGGGTGCGGTTTTCCTGGGCTCGGCGGCGCCAATACTCACACAGTTCGGGCAAAGCGGTCTACTTCCTTAGAAACAGGGCGCCGGGTAACCGGCGTCCCTACCGCAACCGCCTGTCTGAGGGGTGATGTTATGGTGTGGCCTCGGCAAATTTGGCTGATATGGTAGGCCCGTGGGGACTCGAACCCCAGACCTCTACCGCCTAGAGACGATTGGGCTATTTCAGCTTCGCGTATTCTGCCTTGGCAGCGATGAGGACGGGGATGTCTGTGTCGGCGTCCTTCCACAGCGTGAGGAAGTCCTGATAGGCCGCCTTGGCCTTGGTGGTGTCACCCTGCATGGCATAGGCGCGGGCGAGTTGGAGATGTGCGAGTGCGTCCGTCTCGCAAGTTCCTACTAGCCCCTTATGGTCGAGGATTTTCTGGAACTCTGCAGCAGCGGCGGCAGCCTGCTTCGCTTTTAGGTAGGCTTCGCCGCGCACGTAAGCTGGATACATACAACCCCTTAAGGAGGAGTTGGTCAATTCATACGGTTCGGCGGTGCGCAGAAGCTCAATGCTTCTCTCGGGATTCTCACTTACCAGTTCAATCTGTGCTTGTACCGTGGGCAGGGCAACCGATTGCAGCAAGGTATTTTGCGGGAAGCGCCTGGCAAGGCCCTGCACAATCGATTGAGCCTGCCTGGTATCGCCACTCAGGGCGAGCGCGAGCGCCCCCTTTGCTCCGGCATTTTGGCCGAGAGGCGCCTGGCTCAGAGCCAAAGTAGCTGCCTGCCGGGCTTCCGGCAGATTGCCGTAGGCGGCCTCGCGCAGCGCCCCATCCATGCGGAAGGATGGGGAGTTTTCTTTCCTCCCCGTGCGCTCCGCGGACTCGACCGCCCGCCGGTTCAACCCCCGCGCCTTTCGAAGATGCCCGGAATGACCCTCCGCGGAGGCTTCGAGTGACAGAAAATCAGAGATGACCTCGGGCCTCCCTTCAAACCAAGACACTTGCCCCGCCATTCCCCGCGCATCTCCAGAGAGGAATGAGAGATAGTAAAGACTAGAGTGCAATTCCTCGCTATCCAGTTTGCGATCGAAGGCATCCTGGATCGTTCTGCCTGACTCCGTGAACTCATTCAGGGCCGTAAGAAACCAGGTCTGATTTACGTATCCGACCACGTCGTTAGGACCCAATTGCATGGCTTCGCGATTAAGTTCAGCTGCCTGCTCATATCGACCCTTGGAACCATAAATGTCTGCCAGATTGCCGACCGCGACATCATCTCTGGGGTAGCTGCCTATCCATTCTTGGAATACGCGGGTTGCGTTTTCTAAATCCCCAGTTACAAATGCGTGGTACATGGATTCAATATCGAACTTTTCGCGTTCGCTGGCATGGTCGCGCAAGGAATACGCTTTCGTGATTAGTTCCTTGGCGCGTTCCTCTTCGCCAAAGCCGCTATACATCTTGCCGAGATAGAGGTAGCCGCTCGCAAAACTGGGGTCGAGTTCAACCGCGTGCTGATAAAACGGAACCGCTGCAGCCAGCCCCTTCTCGTGGAGAGTACGGGTTCCCAGACTTGCGGCCTTCAAGGCTTCCAGCGAAGACGTCGTCGACTGCGAGAGCGGCACATCGAATTTCTTCACGGTTGCCAAGGATTCGCCAAGTTCGCCGCGAAGTTTGTTCGCGGCGTCGCCCAGGGAATCGAGAACCTTCTCCTTATTCGCGGCGGTCACCTGTCCTTGCGCAAGCGTCTCCCCATTTTGGCAATTCACCGCCTTGAGTCCGACAACGAATTCGCTGCCAATGCTCGCGATTGAGCCTCCGATCCATGCTTTGCTATCTGCACGCTGGCAAACCTCGCGAGCGATCTCCGGCGTGAGGCGCGTATTCGCCGGGCGTGTCATAAGCTGCAGCGTCGCGCTGACCTTGTTATCGGAAAGGACATTCAAGAATGGGGACTGCCTAAGAGAAGTCGTCAGCGCCTGCTTCAACGTGTCATCGAAGATAGGATCTCCGGTGGAATTGGCGAAATCCGCGAGCACGATGGTGTCTTTGTCAGTCAGTTTCGGAGCACGATGGAGATGGAAGTAACTACCGGCTGCGACCATCGCAACTACGAGCACAACGGGAACGACCACTTTCCACCCGATTCTTCGCTGGCCGACCACAGCAGTTACTGCGCTCGTAGCCGCTGGCAGACGGGTAGATTCCGTGTCTCGCTTCAGCCGTTGCAAATCCGTTCGCATGTCGGCCGCGCTCTGATAGCGGAGGTTCCTGTCTTTCTCGAGTGCTTTGTTGATGATGCGTTCTAGCTCTACTGGCAGGTCAGGATTCAGCCGTACTGCCGAAGTCGGCGGCCGCTCCAGTATGGCATTGAAGATCACTCCCGACGTTTCGCCTCGGAACGGCAGCTGCCCGGTAGCGATCTGATACAGCACCGCACCGAATGAAAACAGGTCGGTTCGCGCATCCAAGTCCTTGCCTTTGACCTGTTCCGGCGACATGTAAGCCACCGTTCCAAGAGCCGTACCCGGACTGGTAAGGTGCTCTTCCACGTCGAGTGTCGCGGCAGTCCCCTCGGTTGCCGACAATGGTTTGCAAGCTACCTTTGCGAGACCAAAATCGAGAATCTTGCCGTGGCCGCGCTTAGTTACAAAAACGTTGGCAGGCTTGATGTCACGGTGAATGATGCCTTCGGCGTGAGCCGCGTCAAGGGCGTCTGCAATCTCGATGCCGAGCGAGAGTAGCGTCTCCAGTTCCACGGGACGGTCGCCGATGCGGTGCTTCAGCGTCTGCCCGTCGAGAAACTCCATGGCAATGAACGCTCGCCCATCGACCTCGTCGATCTCATGGATCGTGCAGATGTTCGGGTGGTTCAGGGAGGACGCGGCCTTTGCTTCCCGTTGGAAACGCCCGAGGGCTTGTGCATCGTGGGCGAGTTCGTCGGGAAGGAACTTCAGGGCAACGTGGCGGCCCAGCTTAAGGTCCTCCGCCTCGTACACCACACCCATGCCGCCACCGCCGATCCTGCCGAGGATGCGGTAATGCGAGATCGTCTGACCGATAGGCTGTGACGGAGTGGACACTGGGTGGACATGTTAGGTGCGATGAAGAGGAAGGTCAACGCGCAGGTACATTGCAGGTACATTACACTTGAGGTTCTCGGGGCAGGGTAACCACAACTCTTGACGCCTCTCCACTGGAAGCGGGACCCGTCAGGTGCGAGAGTAACGGCGCAAGGACTACTTCCCAAGCACAACGTCGATTCCTGAAAGCAGTAACTCCAGCTTTGGACGCGGGAGTTTCCCAGCCCGCTCTGTTAGGAGATCTTTGTCCACGGTGACGATTTGAGAGACGTTGGCTACAGAATCCTTGGGTAGCCCCGTGAGACGCGCTGAGAGGGTCACATTTCCTGGAGCCGTGCCCCATTGAGATTGCTGGTCAGCGGAACGCAGACTGTTGTGGCGAGGCGGCTCCCATTCAGTGCATCGCATTGCACGACGATCACTGGCCTTCTGAAACCTGGACCGGACCCCGTCGGAGCGGGTAGATCCGCCCACCAGATTTCGCCCTGGGAAATTACCATTCGCTGCGCTCAAGAACGCGACGCGCCGCGGAGGAAACGAACTCATCTTTCGCGGCGCCCAGCTCGGAGCAAGCCTTATTCATCGCCTCGGTAACACTGTCTGGAGTGTGGCGGGCCAGGTATTCTTTCAGGGCGTCGCTAAAAAGGCGACTGCGGGATCTTTTGGTTTTGCGAGCCAGGCGCTCGGCCCCTTTGAAGACGTCTTCCGGAATAGAAACAGCAGTTTTCATACCCGTAGTATAACTGCACTTTTGACCCAGTGGCATGCTGGTGGCACACCGGTGAGGATGGTAGGCCCGTGGGGACTCGAACCCCAGACCTCTACCGTGTCAAGGTAGCGCTCTAACCAACTGAGCTACGGGCCTAAAGTTCAACAAGTTTAGCATGACTGCCGCAACAAAGTGGACCGGCACAGCGCCACTTTTCGCCCATAACCTTGCTCGCGCTCCTGAAAGAGGATAGTTCGCTCGGCTCCGCAAGCAACTTGTACGGAGCTGACTAGATCATGAACAAAGCCCCCTGCTTATGGAGCTAAACAGACTGGAGCTTTCATTCCATAATGAAACGAAATCAGCTCCAATTTTGTTTTGTGGCTTGGAAAAGGCCCTCTCTCTCCATCTAAAACCTCTTATTCGTACACATGTCCATAAAAATTGATTGGACATCTTACACATTTGGTATTTTTTCTTGCAGATGCCTCGTCTCCACCCCGAGAGATCTCGAAATGTGGTCCCGGCCCCTCCACCGTCGGCTGCGCCGGGTTGCCCGGCCTCACCCAGGAAACCTCCATCTACGCCAACAAATCCCATTTCGGCTGCTTCGATGCCTCTTGGACGCCTTTCCCCCATTTGACCGCACGGCTCGGCGCCAATCTCACCGGCACTTCCGGCAGCGCTCTGATTAGCATTACTCCCAACGCGCCCCGGATCGCTCGACTCCAAATACCTTCAGCCGTTCGGAGGGTTTGACTATCGCTTTTCCAATAGCTGAACTGAGAAGGCCTATCGGGGTTATTACGGCTACCATGAAGACGCCAGCAGCGTCGTCCAGGATGCCCTGGCCCCGCGCAATTTCCGGGCTAACCTGGTTACGCTTTCGCTGCGATACGCTTTTTGATCGGTCGTGCCATGGCAATCGAGGCTGTCTGGCATCTCGTCACGGCGATGAGTGACGGCCGTCACTGCCCGGAATTTCTGCACCAATGAAAATGAGACTTCACACCATCGGTCGAGTAGGGCCTTACGGCTTCCTCGATCGATTGACCCCGGCGCAGCATCTCGGGGCCAATCCGTTAAGGCTTTCGCTAAGATATGTGCTTAGCTGGACTTGAGTGCCTGGCGATGGAGACTCCGGCTCAAATCTCACGAGGGAGAAAATGATGCAATCAAAGTTGCCGTGGATGGCGAAAATCACCGTGGGGGCGATGGTACTGTCAGTCATCGTCTTCCTGTGCGCTCCGGCGAAAGCGGACAACACCGCTGAAGCCACCTACAAGGCCAAGTGCGCTGCTTGTCATGGCCCGGACGGCAAAGGCGCAACGTCCGTAGGCAAAATGATGAAGGCGGGCGATTTCGCGTCGGAAGATGTGCAGAAAATGAGCGACGCGGATTTAACCGCTGCCATTACCAGCGGCAAGGGCAAAATGCCGGCCTACAAAACGCTCACTCCGGATCAGGTGAAAGATCTCGTGGGTTACGTGCGGTCGTTCGGAAAGAAGAAGTAGACCGCGGCTGGGAATCCTGCATTGGGGGTGTGCTTTTGGCTCTGCAGAAGAAGTGTCTATTGGGAGGATTCACATGACGGAAAGACTCGGCTTTTTGCAGGTGTTATTTCTGTGCGGCACTTTACTCACGACCGTGTATCTGCTCAGCACGCCGGTGAACGCCGAAGGCGGAGCAGAAGCGGTCTATAAAGCAAAGTGTGCCACCTGCCATGGCCCCGATGGTGTGGGTGCCACTCCAGCCGGGAAAGCGACCAAGTCTCGCGACTTCTGCTCCGATGAAGTGAAAAAGGAAACGGACGAAGAGTGGACCACCATTATCGTGAAGGGCAAAAACAAGATGCCCGCCTACGACAAGAAAATCACCGAAGCGGAAATCAAGGACGTGGTGGCGTACATTCGCGGTTTCTGCAAAAAGTAGCGCTCCCGGGACCGCGGTCCCCGGCGATTTAACGTTTGCTCCTGCGCGAAGACTGGCGCATTGTTCGCCGCCGCTTCCCGCTTCGCCGGAATGTCCGTACCAGAAAAGGAGATCGGCAAGTGGCCATCAAGACCCTCCGCGATTCCGTCCGGGGCTGGGCGCGGTTTCTCTATTTCCTCGGACAAAATACCATCACCCTGGCGGGGGCGGTGCTTACCACCAGCGGCGGCGTCACTCTCGTTGCGTTCTGGCTTTACGATTTTCTACTCCCTGGTCCGCCGCATCCCTACATCGGCATCCTGCTTTTCCTGATCCTGCCGGGCGTTTTCCTTATCGGGCTCGCGCTCATTCCGATTGGCATCCTTCTTAGGCGCCGCCGGCTCTTGGCCGCGGGCGAGCTTCTCAGCGTCTATCCGGAAATCAACCTTCAGCAGCCCATGGTCCGCCAGGGGTTTGCCTTGGTGGCTATAGCCACGTTTCTGAACTTCGTCATTTTCGGCACGGCTTCCTACCGGGGCGTGCAATACATGGACTCTACGCAATTCTGCGGGCAAACCTGCCACACCGTCATGCAGCCCGAATTTTTCGCTTACCAGGGCTCTCCGCACGCCCACGTGAATTGCGTCGAATGCCATATCGGCCCTGGTGCCGGGTGGTTTGTGCGCTCCAAACTCTCCGGCGTCCGCCAGGTCTTTGCCGTGACCTTTCATACCTACTCGCGTCCCATCCATGCCCCCGTGAAGTATCTCCGGCCGGCTCGCGAAACTTGCGAGCAGTGCCACTGGCCGCAGCGCTTTACTGGAGACAAGTTTGTGGTCAAGACCACCTATAAGGACGATGAAAAAAACACTCCGCTGACGACTGTAATGCTGATCAAAGTGGGCGGGCATACTTGGCAGGGCTCCGTCGGCATTCACGGAAGGCATCTCGACGAGGGCTCCCGCATTCGCTATATCTCCATTGACGATCAACGCCAGGTCATCCCCGTCGTGTATTACACCGATGACCAGGGAAAAACCATCGAGTTTGTCTCCAGCGACATTCAAGCTACCAAACAGCAGCTCGCCGCTGGCGAACACCGCTCCATGGATTGCGTGGATTGCCACAACCGCCCCACCCACGCTTTCGAGCTCCCGGAAAGTGCCGTGAACAAACAGATGGCCGCGGGTTTCATCAGCCCCGATTTGCCGTTCATCCGTAAGAAAGCCGTCGAATTGCTCAAGGCCGACTATGCGGACCGCGATAGCGCTCACCAGCACATCGTTGACGGTCTAAAATCCTTCTACCGCGCCAATTATCCGGCGGTCTACGATTCACGCCGCGCGCTAGTCGAGCAATCCGCCGAAAACGTTGCCAACATCTATCTGCGCAACATTTTTCCGGACATGAAAATGACTTGGGGTGTGCATCCCAACAACCTCGGCCACAACGATTTTCCCGGCTGTTTCCGTTGCCATGACGGCAGCCACGTTAGTTCGGACGGCCAGACCATTTCCAATGATTGCGCGGCTTGTCATAACTTGCTGGCCGTCGAGGAGCAGAATCCCAAGGTTCTCGCGGATCTCGGCGTGAAATAGCCGATGAGAAATCTCGCCGCAGTCGCGGGATGCCGACTCGCTCCTGGGGAGTACGGAAAGTGCTGGCTAGAGATCTCGGACATTCGAATCGTTCCGCTTGGACCGCGGTTTCCGTTGCGCTGCTAATGCTCTCCGCGTTTTTTTGCTTTCCCGCGCTCGCCCGCAGACAGGAAAGACCAGCGCAACCCCTGAAACAGGATGAAGCCTGCCTGGCCTGCCACGGCCAGGCAGACATGAAATCGGAAAAGGGCGCCGCTATTTCCATCCGCCCGGAGAAGCACGCCGCCAGCGTTCACGGAATCCTCGGCTGCCAGGACTGTCACACGGCCATCAAGGAATTTCCGCACCCGGCAAAGATTTCCAAAGTCCAGTGTTCGTCCTGCCACGCCGAACAAGCAGCCGTTGCCGCGAAGAGCATCCATGGCGTCCTGGGCGAAGCCGCTTGCACCTCTTGTCATGGCAACGTCCACGAAATTGCTGCAGCCGCTAAAGTGCAGCCGGCAAAATGCGCTGACTGCCACGCTCCGGAAATAAACGAATTTGCGCAAAGCGTTCACGGCCGTGCCGCGCAGGCTGGCGATCCGGACGCGCCCATCTGCACTTCGTGCCACGGCCCGGTGCACAAAATTCTGGCTTCGAGCGTTCCTGCGTCCTCGGTAGCAAAAAAAAATCAGCCGGCCGCTTGTGCGCGATGTCATGCCGATGCTGGATTCGTCTCCCGGCACAAGATTCCCGTGCGGCACCCCGTCGAGCAGTACCTGCAAAGCGTTCACGGGCGCGCCGTCCTCGCCGGCAAAGACGCCGCCACCTGCTCGGACTGCCATGGCAGTCACGGGATTTTGCCGGCGCGTGACACGCGCTCGCGCGTAAGTCATTGGAACGTGGCCGAGACCTGCGGGAATTGCCACCAGGAAATTGCAAGAACGTTTCTAGAAAGTGTGCACGGCCAGGCTATCAAATCCGGTGTGCAAGACACGCCGGATTGTACGGACTGCCACGGCGAACATCTGATTCTCGAACCCCACAATCCCGCTTCCCCGGTCAACGCGGCGCACGTTTCCGTGGACACCTGCGGCCGATGCCACGGCGACGCCCGCTTGACGCGGCGGTACGACCTTCCCGACGACCGCGTTCCCTCCTACGCGGAGAGTTTCCACGGCTTGGCGAAGCGCGAAGGCTCCTTGACGGCGGCGAACTGCGCTTCCTGTCACGGGATCCACAACATCTTCCCTTCCAATGATCCGCGCTCCACCGTCAACGCCGCAAACCTTGCCAAAACTTGCGGCCAATGCCATACCGGTGTAAATGAAAAATTCGCCATCGGACCGGTGCACGTTCAGACCGCCAGCGGTCCCGCGCATCCAGTCGTCAAGTGGATTCGCGGTGTCTACTGGCTGCTGATTCCCTTGACCTTGGGCTTCATGGTTTTTCACAACCTGCTGGACCTCTTCGCGAAAGCCAAGCGGCGCGGGGTGCTCGGGGATTCCGGCCAGCAAGTCGTGCGCATGAATTTATGGCTCCGCATCGCGCATTGGGGCGTAATGCTCAGTTTCCCCACTCTCGTCTTCACCGGATTTGCTCTCAAGTACCCGGACAGTTGGTGGTCGGCGCCTTTTCTGCTTTGGGGAAAGCACGAAGCATTCCGTGGCGAATTGCATCGCACCGCGGCCGTGGTCCTGATTGCCGCAACCCTGTATCACTTCGTTCACCTGGCCGCGAACAGGCGCGACCGTGTATTTCTCCAAGCCATGCTTCCGAAGTTCAAGGATGTCACCGATTTAATCGGCGTCTTGCTCAACAATCTTGGCTTGCGTAAAGAGGAACCGCAATTTGCGAAGTTTAATTACGCGGAGAAGCTGGAATATTGG
Organism: Candidatus Cybelea sp.; assembly: GCA_035510055.1. Lineage (GTDB taxonomy): Bacteria > Acidobacteriota > Terriglobia > Acidiferrales > UBA7541 > Acidiferrum. The sequence continues at coordinate 9,440 of DATKHV010000097.1, forward strand.
GCTTTCTTGTGGGGCACCGCGGTGATGGGCCTCTCTGGTTTTTTCTTGTGGTTCAATAGTTTTACTCTGCGCCATTTTCCCAAGTGGATTACCGACGCCGCCACCGCCGTCCACTGGTATGAAGCTGTTCTCGCCACCTTCTCCATTCTGCTGTGGCATTTTTATCTGGTGATCTTCGATCCCCTCGTCTACCCCATGGACACTGCCTGGCTCGACGGAAAAATTTCCGCCAGTCACTACCGCCACTCCCGCCCCGAATATTTGCGCTCCCTGGAACGTGCCGGCTTAGTCGTGCCGCCCGTCGAATCGCCATCGCCCGACTCACCGCCTAGCGCCGCAGATGCTCCTCCGGAAAAGTAGCGAATTATCGAGTCAGCGCGACGCGCGGGGATCGCCCGTGGGTGGTGGGGCGTGATCCACGGCGGCGCGGGGACCCAGCAATTCGCTGAGGACCGGCTTCAATGCGTCGGCCCAAATCTGATACGCTTTGACGGTCGGGTGCAGCTTGTCCCCGTCGTTCATCATCCCATCGAAGAGTCTGCCGTGGTCATCGGCGAGTTTGTCGTTGATGTTTAAATAGCGGACCTTCTCGCCGTCGGCGGCTTTCGAGAGATTGCCGTTGATCCGGTCAATGACGGGCATGAAGTTCATGTTGTCGTTTCGTGGCAAGAGTCCGGTCACAATAATCGTCGCCGCGGGCGCCTTGGTCTGGATGACTCGCACAATCGCCTGAAGGCCTCGCGTGACTTCGTCGGCCCTCCTATCGGCATCACCAAGCACCGGCGCGTTACCGACGTTATTTGTGCCGGCGAGCAGAACGACGACCTTGGGATTCACTCCGTCGAGTTCGCCGTTCTCCAGTCGCCAGAGAATGTTCTGTGTCTGATCGGCGCCCCATGCGAAATCAGCTGCGTTCCAGCCGAAGAAATTTTGTTTCCAATTGGCCAGCAGCTCAGGATAGTCGGTGGCGCCCCAGCGGCGCGCAATCGAGTCGCCCGCGAAATAGACGTCGGTCTGGCCTTGCTTTGCCTTCGCCACGAGTTGGGAATGAGCAACCAACGAGTTCGCATCCGTCCGGAACACCGGCTGATCGGCCGGAAGTTGCCAAGCGGCCGCTTGGTAGTTCAGGAACTTGTCCGCCCACGGAATAAAGTACTTCCAATTCGGTGCGTCGGTGTGGCCCGCGTCATGCTGCCGCCATGCGAGCTGGCCTTCGAGAAGTCCGGTATTGACCGGCGGCATTTTCGCGGAATGATAGTCGTCCGTGACTCCGAGGTCTTTCGCTCCGAGCAGGCGGAACACCGGCTCCGCGGCCACGGTTGCCATGTAGCTGCCCTGCTGGTCCAGCCACTTCGCGTCACCCTTCTCCGGGAGGCCGTAGCTGATGAAGCTCAGCCGCGGCGCGCACAACGCTATCAGCTCATGCGCGTCGACCGGCAGGTCCCCGGCATTCTTGCTCCCAAAGGAAGCCTCCGCCGCACCGTACTTCAAGAAGTTGCCGGCCATCCAGTGGTATTCTCCCGAGCCCGTGAGGTTCTCGACTTCCTCGCCGAAATTGCGCCGGTGCGGTTTGGCGCCACCTTCCCCGGACGAACCGACCAGCACGACGGCAAAGCGCGAATCAAACGCCATGGTCACCAGCGCGGCCTTCCCAAAACGCGAGACCCCTTCGATGCCGGTGCGCTTGGCGTCCACGGCCCTGTCGGTTTCAAGATAGTCGAGACCGCGCGCGGCGCCCCAGGCCCATGCCCGCAGCGCACCCCAATCCTCCGGCTGGCGCGGCTGGCCTTTGTTTGTTAGACCGATAATCCCTTTCCTGAGGCCCGCGCCGTTGTCTGCTTGAATGCTGCCCGGGTCGATGAACGCGTAGCCCCAGCCGTGAGCGATCAATTGCTCGGTAGCGGGCGGATCCGTCCCCATCATGGCCTTCAGCTCAGGCCGCTTGGCCATCATCTCGGCCATGCGCTCCAGCAAGGCCTTACTGACGAACATCATCATCACGGGCACCGGACCGTTTGCATGGCCCGGAATGACCAACGTCATCTGGATATCCACGCTGATCGGCGGACACCACGAGTTGTCGGCGTGACCGACGAGTTGCTTTTCGATTACCGGAAAGACGCCGACCTTCGAGTTGACGGTACTCGCGACGGTCCAGGCTACTTTAGGCACATTGGGCGGGACTCGGCCAAGCACTTCGCGCTCGAAATCTTCGACGATCTCCGGACGTCTCTGCTGCCACCACTCTGTGGCCGTCGTGACTTTCTTGCCGTTCTTGAGCGTCAGAGCGTCAGGCAGATCCGGGAAGGGATTGGCCTTGGATTCGTCGTAATTGGCGTGGTTTGGTGCTTTCTCTTCGCCGCTCGGAGCTGGGCGGAGAGCCTGGATGCCCAGCTGCTCCATCATGTTCTGATGGTCTTGTTCCGCCGTCCAGCTTATCGGCAGTGGCCCACCAGCCTTACAAGCTGGAGCTTCCCCCGCAGACGGGCCGCCAGCTTGCTGCCCTGTGGCCGTTTGCGAAGCGAAGGCGCCTAAAAAGCTAATCAGCAGGACCCGCCACGTTGCTTGTGTCGAGCGCGAGAAAGAAATCATGTCCGACCTCGAACAATATAAGCTGACAAGTGGTGTGGCGCTACTCGAAAAGGGCGGCGCCTCTGGGGGCTTTCCGCGGCTTGGGAGCATCTTTCATCACGAACGCGCTTGCGGCTTTCAACGCGGTTTCCTAAATCAGCCGCCCTCAGCAAATTCGATCCACCAGGTCGGCCTGCTGTGGCTCCAACTCTACGAGCATGGTGAGAACGTTGGCGGACGTTCCATCGCTCGGAGACGAGAGTAAATAGAAAACCCTGGCCCACACGGCAGTTTGTTTTCAAAATGAATTATGCTCGATGTGGTAGCGTGTCCGGGGAGCGCGCCGCCCGGGCATGCCGGTCAAGACCATTATCGAGCCGTTTCGCATCAAGAGCATCGAAGCCATCCGCCGCACCACGAGAGAAGAACGCCAGAAACTCATGGGCGCCGCTGGTTACAATCTCTTTCTGGTGCCTTCCGAAGCCATCCTGATTGATTTGCTGACCGATTCGGGCACCGCCGCGATGTCCACCGAGCAGTGGGCCGCCATGATGCGCGGCGATGAATCCTACGCCGGCTCACCGAGCTTCGCGCGGTTTCGCGATTCCGTCGAAGGCATCTTCGGTTTCCGCCACGTGATTCCCACGCACCAGGGTCGCGCCGCGGAACGCATCTTATTCCACGTGATGTGCAAAAAAGGCGAGGTGGTTCCGAACAACACGCATTTTGACACTACTAGAGCGAACTGCGAATTTGTCGGCGCGCGGGCGCTGGATATTCCCATCCCGGAAGCGAAAGAACCAGCTCTTATCCATCCCTTCAAAGGGAATATGGACACGGCGCAATTGTCGGCGGCTTTGGAGCACGAAGGCGCCGATAAAATTCCGTTGGTTATGCTGACGGTGACGAATAATTCCGGCGGTGGCCAGCCCGTTTCCATGGAAAATATTCGCGCGGTGAAATCCATCTGCAAGAAGCACGGCGTCCCGCTGTACATCGATGCGTGCCGCTTCGCGGAAAATGCTTACTTCATTAAATTGCGCGAGCCAGGCTATGCGAATAAAACTCCGCGGGAAATTGCGCGTGAAATGTTTTCTTACGCCGATGGTTGCACCATGTCCGCGAAAAAAGATGGCATGGCCAATATCGGCGGTTTTCTCTGCACCAACGACGACACGCTGGCGCAGCAGCAAAAAGATTTGCTGATTCTGACCGAAGGCTTCCCCACCTACGGCGGACTTGCCGGCCGCGATCTCGAAGCCATCGCCGTCGGATTGAACGAAGCGCTCGAAGAGGAATATCTAAAATACCGCATCGCTTCCACCGCGTTTCTCGGCAATCACATTTCTAAAGAAGGCGTGCCCATCGTGCAGCCGCCGGGCGGCCATGCTATCTATATTGATGCGCGGGCCTTCCTGCCGCATGTCGCGCCGGCGCAATTTCCGGGCGTGGCGCTGGCCAACGAGTTGTATCTCGAAGGCGGGATTCGCTCCGTCGAAATCGGGACGCTGATGTTCGGCGAGCACGCCAAAATGGATCTGGTGCGGCTGGCGATTCCGCGGCGCGCTTATACACAGAGCCATATCGAATACGTCGTCGAAGTGATTCTCGATGTTTGGGGCAAGCGCGAACGGATTCGCGGCTACGAAATCATCGAGCAAGCAAAATTTCTGCGGCACTTCTCCGCCAAACTAAAACCCATTTCCAACTGACGCCCCCATGCAAATTAAAATCGACCCAAAACTGAAAGCGAAATGCCCGCGGACGGCGCTCGCGTGCGTGATAGCGCGCGTGGAAGCGGGGCCATCGCCACCGGCGCTGGTGGAAGAAATAAAAAAACGTGAAGGCGAAATCCACAAGCTGCCTTTTCCCCGCGGCTTGCTGGCATCGCCGCAGGTGGAGGCGACGCGCGCGGCGTACAAAGCGCTGGGAAAAGATCCGTCGCGCTACCGCGGATCGGCGGAAGCTCTCCTTCGGCGCGTGGTCGCGGGGAAGGGCTTGCCGGAAATCCACGCCGTGGTGGACGTCATCAATCTGGTGTCGGTGGAAAGCCGGCTGCCGGTTGGTTTGTACGACCTGGGGCATGTGACTGGCGAAATTATTTTTCGCGCGGGGCGCGCGGGCGAAACATACAAGGGCATTGGCAAGTACGATTTGAATCTGGAAGGACTGCCTTTGTTCGCGGACGACGCGGGGCCGCACGGCAGCGCGACGAGCGATTCCGAACGGACCATGGTGACGGGCGCGACGAAACAAGTGCTGGCGATTATTATTTCTTTTGGCGGCCCGGAAGGGCTGGAGCGCTGGGCGCAGCGACTGTCCGCTCTGTTAACGCAACATGCCGCGGCGCAAGACGTGGAAAGCCAAATCATCTATTGACGTTTCCGCTCGGCTCGCGGCGATGCGCCGCGCCGAAGGCTTCCCCGGTTTGTCGAATACTTCTCCGAAGCCGCCAGCTGCTAGCTAGGTGGTTACTAGGGGCGCGATGATTGCCTGTTGCGCTCCAAGCAAACTCTTGGAAAACTGAGGAACGATCCAGATTCATTTTAGAAGAGGTGGCCGATGGCTTGTAATCCCGAAGTGTTGAAACACGTTCCGCTGTTTGCGCTGCTCGACGAAGACGAAACGGCGGTGCTGGCGGCGCAGGTGCAGCTCAAGAATTTCGCGCCCCGGCAGCGCATCTACAAGATAGGCGACCCGGGCGGGCAAGCCTACGTGATGGTCGCTGGAAAAGTCCGCGTCACCACGGTGGACGAGGACCAGCAAGAGGTGGTGGTCGACGAGCCGGCGCACGGAGAGTTTTTCGGCTTTGCTTCGATGCTGGAGCAGACGCCGCATCAGACCAACGCGACGGCCGCGGAAGATACGCAATGCCTGGAAGTGAGCCGCGGAGACATCGCAACGCTGCTGCAGCGCAAGCCGCACGCGGGAATGGACATGCTGACGGTGCTGGGGCGGCAGTACCACGCTTCGCAGCAACTGGTGCGGCTGCGCGCGACGCGCAATGCCAACGAAGTGATCGAGGAAAAATCGACTTGGCCGGAGCGCGTCGCCGACTCCATGGTGCAGTTCGGCGGGTCGTGGACCTTTATCATTGGTTTCCTGATTCTGAGCAGCGTCTACACGGCGATCAACGTAGGGTTGCAGAAGGCGGCTTGGGATCCGTATCCGTTTATCTTGCTTAATTTGATTTTGTCGCTGCTGGCGGCGATTCAAGCGCCGGTGATCATGATGAGCCAAAACCGGCAGGACATGAAAGATCGTGTGCGCGGCGAACTGGACTACGCCGTGAACCGGCGGGCGGAGGCCGAGATCCAGGGCTTGGCGCGGAAATTGAACGTGCTCGGGGAAAAGATGTGCGACTTCGAGGATCTGCTGAGGGGAAAGGGGAGGTTCGAAGCTTGAAAGTCAAAAGATAGAGACGGAATAGACGGAATCAAGACCCCCACCGGGCCGGAGTAAACACCGTTCCGAGAAGGCGCAGAGAAGAAGGAAGGCTAGGCAAGAAAACATGCTTCCACCCCACCCCGGGTGTTTTTGCAAAAGAGTTCGGAAGTGCCGGTCAGTGGTGCTTTCTGGGGGAGAGCATGCCGGGATAGTAGACGAGGCTGTTGACAACGCTGATGTCGTTTTGGCCGCGAACGAATACTGACGAGTTGTAGAAATGGGTGTGGAGATAGTCGACGGCGACGCGCAACGCGAAAGCGCGGGAAAGATAGCATTCCACGCCTCCGCCAGCCCCCCAAGCGGGATAGTTAACATGGCCTGCTACCCATCCACCAGTTGCGACCGGAAGGGGCCCGGCAACTCTGGCGCCGCCAGCCAGTAAATGAACATAGGTGGTCACCGAGTTGCCCCTCGAAGTGTAAAACTGTGGGCCAGCCAGGTAGCTGAGCATGTGCATGGAATGTCCGCTGTTGAAGACGTTGAGGGCACTGGAGAAGCCAAGATCCAACTCTGCTCCATAGCGCTTGCCGGAATCGGCGGAGATGGTAGCGTTGGCGCCGTTCATAGCGACCCGGCCTGCCGAAGGCATCCCGAGATCGGTAACGGAATACCCCATGCTGACTTTCAATTGGGGACCGTACGCAGTGTAACGGGGAATTTTGTTCATGGGCTTGAGGAGTATGAGCGGGTGGGTTTCGGTGGACACGGGAAATATTGGATCGGGAGTTGCAGACGACGCCGACGGGTCTGAAACGACCGAAGCACCTGGTGGCTCTTGGATGCTCTGTCCGGGCGGGTCAGGCTGGGCGGGGGGAGGACCTTGCGCAGCGGCGAGGATTGGGCAAATGAAAAATGAAAAGGCTATTTTCGACAGTATACGCATGAGCTGATGTGGGGACGGGCAAGAGCGCGACGCTGCGAGTTGGGGGGCGCGGGGGCACTTACAGGGGTGTTTTACATGAGTGGAGTTGGCTGAACAATCCGGGGATACCCCTCCTTCGTGGTCAGGGAAATCACTGAGGCGCGAGGAGGCTATGAGGCACAGAAAAGGGCAAGAAAGACGGAAAGAGAACGGAGAAAATGAAGAGAGAGGCTGCCAGTGAAGGGCGCCGCTAGCGGATGGTTCGCGTATAACTGCTAGAAAGCGCAGGCCCTATGGCGTTCAGGCAAGCAGAGCGGACGGCCTAACTAAACTAACTAAGAACGATGGCCGACATAAAGTCGCCGCTACCAACCGAGCCGCCTGGTCAGCGGGAGACGGGTTCGGCATCGGTTTGAGCCGGCACGGCCGAGCGATGTTTTAGGAAGCCACGAGCGGCGAGGAGTTCGGCGTTGAGCAGGGCGGCACCGGCGGCGCCGCGGACGAGGTTGTGAGAGAGAAGAGTCAATTTTACGTCAAGGAGCGGGCATTCGCGGACGCGGCCGACGACGGCGGCCATGCCGTTGCCGGCGTTGACGTCGCGGCGCGACTGCGGACGATTTTCATCGTCGAGGACGAGGACGGGATTTTTCAAGGCGGTGGGGAGAGAGGCGAGCTCGGCGTCAACTTCAAAAGTGCGCAGGGCTTCGCGGACTTCGTCGAGGGAGGCGATTTTCTTCAGGCTGAGGGAGACGCATTCAAGGTGGCCGTCGACGACGGGGACGCGATTGCAATGGGCGCTGATGCCGAGGCCGGCATCGACGAAACGCGAGCCATCCCACTTGCCGAGAAGCTTTTGGGGCTCGGCTTCCATTTTTTCCTCTTCACCGCTGATGAAGGGGACGACGTTGCCCTGGATGTCCATCGCGGGGACGCCGGGATAGCCGGCGCCAGAGATGGCTTGCAGAGTGACGACGAAGATTTTCTCGAGACCGAAAGCGTCGGCGAGAGGTTTCAGGACCAGGACGAGGCCGGCCGTGGAGCAGTTGGGATTGGTAACGATGAAGCCGGGGCCGTAACCACGATTTTTCTGCTGGCGGGGAATGGCGTCGAGATGCGCGGCGTTGACTTCTGGAATGAGCAGAGGGACGTCGGGATCCATACGGTGATTGCGTGAATTGCTGACGACCGGGTAGCCGGCGCGGGCGAAGTCTTCCTCGGCAGGGCCGGCGACGGAAGAATCGAGCGCCGAAAGGACGAAGTCGCAGTCGAGGGCGGGCTCGAGGCCCTTGACGACGAGATTGCGGGCGGATTCGGGGATGGACGCGTCGAGATGCCAGCGAACGGCTGCGGCGTAGGTCTTGCCTGAAGAACGCTCGGAGGCGGCGACTTCGGTGAGGTCAAACCAGGGATGATTGCCGAGCATTTGAACGAGGCGCTGACCGACCACACCCGTGGCGCCGAGGACTCCTGCCTTCCACTTTTTCTCCGCTTGCTTGGCCTGCATGTTGTGAGCTCCGTAGTTTTGAGATGGAGAATTCATACCGCACTGCCTGGCCGCGAGGAAACCGAAAACTGCGGAAGGGAATCCTCCGAACCTATTCGGGAATCCCCAGGCGAACGCGGCGAACCAATGCGTGTGCCGCGCGCTTGCGGATTAAAAGTGTTGCGCACCCAGACGACCATTTCCGTTTCGGCGGCGAGAGGCAGAACTTTGGCGTGAAGAACTTTCGCGCCGCTGGCAGCGAGGGCGTGGGCTTCGTCGTAGCTGAGCTCCTGGAGCAGGCGAGCTTCGGCGGATTCATTGGGATTGGCGGTGTAGATCCCGTCGACATCGGTCCAGATAACGAGCTCGTCGGCATTTACGACGTGGGCGATGATGGCGCCGGAAAAATCGGAACTGTTGCGGCCGAGAGTGGTGATGCGGCCATCGGGAGTGGCGCCGATGAAGCCGGTAACGACGGGCACGATTCCGGCTTCTAGGAGCGGAAGAAGAACTTCACGGCCACGCTGCCTGGTTTGTTCGAGATGGGGCTGGGCTTCGCGGAACGTGTCACAGGTGAGGACAAAATCCGAGGAGGTGACGGGCACCGCGGAGACGCCGGACTTTTCGAGCGCGGCGGCGAAGAGCCGTGCGCTGAAACGCTCTCCAAAGGAGGCCAGGCGATCGAAGAGATCCGCACCGACGGCGACGCTGGCGTGAACGGGGACTTCGTGAAGAAGATCCCGTCCCAGCAGCTGCAGCTCGCGGCGAACGCGCCGGTCATGGACTTCGCGGAGACGCAGATCCTGAAGCACATCAAGGTGAAGATCGAGGACGAACTCGGCGGCACGGCGGGCGGGTGCGAGTTTGCCATCGGCGAGGGCGCGGGCAATGGAAAGAAGATGATCGGTGACGCCCTTCATGGCGGAAACGACCACGGTGACGCGGGAGGCCAGCGTGGCGGCGCGAACAAGGCCAGCGGCATGAAGCATGCGGCCGGCGCCGAGCAGAGAGCTGCCGCCAAACTTGAAGGCCACGACGTTAGGAGGCTGTTGGGTTACCCCGCCGGCGCCATGCACGCGATGGTGTAAAGCGGCGGGGCTTGCTTCCGCTGCCGGTTCTTCCTGTACGTTTTCAAGACTCATGACCTCTGCTCCTGGATCCTTTTCTGATGCCAACCGCGGGAGCTTTTCTGGAGGGGGCTTAAAAGAAGAAACCCACCGCCAGATCGCTTCTGGCGGTGGGCTCGAAACTTTTTTGCTAGTTGGCTAGCTGTTTCTCCACGCGCCAGAAGCGGAAATAGTGTTCTTAGTCGTAGTCGAGGTAATCGACATGGACGACTTCGAGGTAATTCGCTTAGTGGCGATAGAGAACATTGCGAGAAAAGAATAGCACAAGCTGGCTCCTTGTAAAAGGCAAAATTTGCAGGCACCGGGAATGGCAGCACAGAATCGTCCTTGAAACCTTGATTTTGCGACTAAGTCATGATTTTCGAGGAGATTAGGGATACCCGAAGCGGCTACCTGACCCAACTACAGCTTTTTCCTTAGGCCCGGGGGACAGTTTTAGCGGAGAAACACCTGTTCCGCAAGAAGGATGTGAAAGCCGGGGATTCCCGGTAGTTTGGACAAGTGTCCCAGAGTGGCAAATCCAAAAGCGTTCGGAAGATTGCTGAACGCCAGGAGAAAAGAAAAGAGATTAAAAATGAACACGGAACGCAACAAGCGAGGAATCCTGGGTGGCGCATTGCTGGCGGTGGCGCTTTGCCTAGGCGTTGGGAATCTCGAAGCGCAGGAAGGCCGCAAGGCACTTTCTAATCCCGCTCCGGCGTACCCAGAAGTGGCCAAGAGGATGCGGCTGGTCGGCACCGTCAAGGTGCAAATTTTGATTGGGACGGACGGACGGATTAAGGAAACGAGCTTCGTGGGCGGGCACCCGGTGCTAGTGAACGCGGTCGAAGAAGCGCTGAAAAACTGGAAATACGCACCCAGTAGCGGAGAGACCACCGCACAACTGGAGTTCAATTTCCATCCATAGTCGTTCCGGAACGAGTCTCAGGTGCGAAGATGGCCATGCCGATAGCAATCCGCGTGGCCGTTTTTTTTGCCGCAAGACCTTGGCAAGTTCTTGCCGGGCGTCTTCTTCGTTTCGCCGCTTCAAGAACTAACTAACCGGAATCGGGTGTTCGAAAAGAAGGCTGGAGCAGGTGAGGCCGGATTCGGCTTTTTGGAGTTCGCCGATGTCGAGTGGTGTGACGTCAAAGCCACGCGCTTCGATGCGGGCGCGGGTGCGTGGAAATGAGGCGGGGAAAATGATGGTGCCTGCCAGCGCCAGGGCATTGCCGGCGTGAGGTTCGGCGGGATCGAGGTCGATCCATTCGTGCCCGGCTAGCGGCGAAGCGTCAAACCAAGCGCGGTTCGCCAGTAGGGTGTTGCGGCCGAGATGCGTTACAGCTGATTTCAGATGGAGGGCCCCGGTGACGGGGACGGCTATGACTTCATAGTGGTGCGGCGCAAGGATGGCGGCTAACTGGCGGATGCCTTCGGCATTGCTGCGCTTCGTGAGGCCGACAAAGATTTTTCGGCCGATGCTAAGGACGTCGCCACCTTCGAGTGTGCCAGGAAGGGAAACGTATTGCAGCTTACGAAATTTTGCGAGAGCTTCGGCGAGCGACGGCGCTTCACGGCGGCGGGTCTCCGTTCCCAGCGGGAAGATGACCGCCAATTCATCGAGGACGAGGGCAGGGTCTTCGACAAACATGGAGTCGGGAAGATCGGGCTCGGCTGGCAGAGAAATCACGTGAGCGCCCAATTTGCCAAGCAACTTTTCGTAAGCATGGTGCTGCTCTTGGGCAGTGGCGAGATCGATGGGCTTGCGTTCGATGAAAGAAAGTTCGCAGTGGACGATGGCGGGACTGACGGCGCGTGTAATGGCAGTGAGCATTCTGCTTTCTACAGAGTTTACATGAGAACGAAGTGAAGCGACGAAACGTTGAAGGAAACAGAGAGGCGGAATAGACTCTAGGCCACTAGCGGATGACCGGGAGGAAGCGCGATGAATGATTCGGTGAGGCGGGCAGGGGCAATTCTACTGTTGATCCTGGGAGGGATGGCGCTGTGGTGGGCCGGAAGCGGGGCATTTGCTGCCGCATCGGCGAATGACGCCCTGGTGGCGACGATGGCAGCGGCGCGCGAGCGAGCGGCAGCGAACGATCCGCGGCTAAAAGGAGCATGGCGTTTCGAGGAAGGCGGCTGGATTTACGTGCACCTCGAAGGCGCTCCGGGCGAGATGGGCTACCAACACGGGTACCTGCTAGCGCCGGAGATCGAGGATGGGTTCAGGGCGGTGAGCGCCGGGATGCGGCACTCCACGCAGCGCGACTGGGAGTTTTTCCGGAAAGCCGCGCACGAAATGCTTTGGCCAAAGATCGATGCTGAGTATCAGCAAGAGCTGCAAGGCATCGTGGATGGGCTGCGAGCACGCACGGCGTCAAAACTGGATTTAGACGATATTGTGGCTTTCAATGCGTTCGAAGAGCTTCCGGATTATTACGTGCCGTGGCTGAACAAGCGGGAAAAAGCCGCGAATGCACCGAACCTGAAAAGCCCGGGGAATTGCAGCGCTTTTGTGGCCACGGGAAGCTGGACAAAAGACGGACAGATCGTAATGGCGCACAACAACTGGACGAGTTACCGCAACGGAGAACGCTGGCGTATCGTGTTCGACATTGCGCCAAAGACCGGTTACCGAATGTTGATGGATGGCTTCCCAGGAGTGATCGCGAGCGACGACGATTTCGGGATCAACAGCGACGGGTTGATGGTGACGGAAACAACGATCACGCAATTTGAAGGATGGGACCCGAACGGCAAAGCCGAATTCGTGCGCGCACGGAAAGCGCTGCAGTACGCGGGCTCGATCGACGAATACACCAAGATCATGCTGGAAGGAAACAACGGAGGATACGCCAACGACTGGCTGCTAGGCGACCGGAAGACCGGCGAGATCGCCCAGCTCGAACTGGGGTTAGAGGCTTACAAGCTTTGGAGGACGAAAGACGGGGTGCTTGCGGGATCAAACTGGGCGCGCGACCCGCAGGTGCTCAAGAAAGACACGCCGGAATTTGATCCGGGTAATAAGGAGAGTTCGCCGAACGCGCGGCGAGCGCGCTGGGATGAACTGCTAACGGAAAACAAGGGGAAAATTGACGTCGCGCTTGCGGAAAAAATGCTTGGAGACCACACCGACAGCGCGGAGAAGAAAGAAGATGCCAACGAGCGGACGCTTTGCGGGCACGTGGATGGATCACCTCGGGGCGTGAAAGAGTGGGAGTGGCTACCGTACTATCCGGGCGGTGCGGTGCAAGGAAAAGCAACCGATGCGACGATGACAAAAGAAATGCGGATTATGGCTCGCATGGGCCACCCCTGCGGAGGGGATTTCCTCGCCAAGCCGTTTCTCGCGGCCCACACCGAGTATGCTTGGGAGGAACCTTATCTGCGGGATATGAAAGCCGGCCCGTGGACGGAGTTCCGGTCGGGCCAAGCCGCCAAGGAGTAGAGATTAGAAAAAGGAAGTCGCGGAGGCGCGCGAAAAGATCATCATCAAAGGATGTTGAACGCTTGACGCCGCGTGAGAAATCCAGAGCCGGGTGATTCCGGCTCCGAGGAGCATGCCGGCAAGAATCAGCCCGATTACACCGAGCACTACCCAAAGGTCCGCTTTCGACAGGGTCAGGCTTCTGGAGTTACCGGAAGATTCCTGGGTAGAGTCAGAAGCTGATTCGTGCTGGGCGAAGTGGGAACGAGGCAGCTTGTCGGAGACTTCCGGTTGCACCAGAATGCAGTAACCCTTGCGGGGGATGGTTTCGATATAGAGCGGCTTATCGGAAGAATCGCCAAGCGCTTGACGAAGTTTATTGACGGTGGTGTTTACGTTAGCATCATAGTTGACGTGGGTATCGGCGGGCCACAGCCGGCTGCGCAGCTCTTCGCGGGTGACGACTTCTCCCGGTTTTTCCAGGAGCGCCATCAGCACCTGATACACCTTGCCTTGTAGCTTGAGCCGGGACCCGTTGCGGGTCACTTCCTGCCGCTGCTGGTCAACGCGAAACGGTCCAAAAAGGACGTATCGCCCAGACGATAGGAGTATCCGCTCCGAAGTCGTCGGTTCATCCGGTTCTCGCATGGAGATCACTTCCGGTGACATAGACGCCCACCCTTAGGCTGTATAGACGTAATAACTCGCTGAGCGTTTTCTATTCAAACGAAAAATTTCATTAAAAGGTTTCCTGAAATGGCTGGGGTAGGGCATCCGGATGGAGAGCCGGATGCTAAGAAATGGGAAAGTTGGGGGGCGTAACGGCAGGCCGTTGTCTAAATTTAGAGGCAGATTATATGAAATAACGGAGTTGAGGGCCGCCGAACGAGGTGCCTATTTTTGGCGGTTGCCATTCCAAGGCGCCTAGGATCCCCACGAAGCGTATTTCTTTGCGTATAGTCATCTTTTCTCGGGCAAGGGAGATAAAGCTAATGAGCGAAGGACTATGGGACACTTTCTTATCCCTTCCGCGGCTGGCGGTGGTCTTCGGAGTGCCTTATCTGCTGGGGGTTTCTCTATTCGCGCAGGCTCCGCCTCCGGCGCCGGGGAAACCGGCCGAGTCTAAAGCCGCAGCGACAAGTGCGACAACCGTTGTGCCAACACCCAGCGCGAAGGCTTGGGGAATCCTGCGCGACGGAATTAAGGCTGACAGCGCCGACAAGCGCGCCAAGGCAGTTCGGGCCCTGGGGATATTGCGAGGAAACGCGGAGGCAGAAACAGCTGCAAAAAACGCGCTCCAGGATAAAAAGCCGAACGTGCGGCTGGCCGCGGCCACAGCGCTAGGATCCATGCAAGCGCAGCGTGCCAAACTGGAATTGGAAGGCGCCCTCCTGGACTCCGAGCCAGCGGTGGCGCTCGCGGCGGCGAATTCGCTGCTGCTGCTCCATGATAACGAGGGCTACGATCTTTACTACGACGTGTTGACTGGTGAAAGGCACGCCACCAAGGGCTTGATCAAAGAGCAGCTCGATATGGTCAAAGACAAAAAGAAATTGGCAAAACTTGGATTCGAAGAAGCGATCGGATTTGTCCCTTTTGCGGGAATGGGTTATGAAGCATTCAAGACGGTGACCAAGAACGACTCTTCTCCGGTGCGCGCGGCAGCGGCAAAACAACTGGCCCACGATCCAGACCCAGGCACCGCGAAAGCGCTGGTAAAAGCAACCACCGACAAAAACTGGGCGGTGAGAGAGGCGGCGTTGGAGGCCATCGCCGAGCGAGGCGACCGGTCACTGCTGCCTGAGATTACCGCGGCGCTCGAGGATGAGAAGGACCTGGTGCGCTTTACCGCGGCGGCGTGCGTGGCGCACTTGAGCGACTTGCCGTAAGACCAGATGGTCAGCGAAAACAATGAAGCGGTAGTTCTTGTTGACAGCAGC
>DATKHV010000098.1:0-2262 GCA_035510055.1 Candidatus Cybelea sp.
TGGGCTAGCTCTTGGATTTGGATTTACGGGACCGCCAAAAACTCAGCGCACTCAGCGAGCGGATTCGAAACGCACACAGGACCTATTCATGCTGAGCCAACAGATCAACGTGCATTGGAACACGACTAAGCAGAAGCTTCCGGAGCACCTAGATGAACTTCAAGGCGTTGTGCTCGCTGATCCCGTTACCCGTTCCGCCTACGGATATCGGCCGAAAGAGAACAGCAAATATCAGTTGTGCGCGACGTTTTCCGGAGCGAGCCCCCAGGACGGCCAGTCGTCGGTATGGGCTCACCCTTCCGGTTATTATTGTTTTTCATTCGACGCATCCCAGCCGACACCCGGCCCGCCGTACGTGTTTGACCCATAGGGTTTCTGACTCGGCCTCGCGGAGACAAAGTGAGGGCTTTGGCCTTCCTTTTTTGTTTCCTGGAACAATTTAAGTCTTCACGATGCCCAGATGCTGGCGAGGGTCGTTTGCGAAGCCTGGGAACACTGTTTTGAGGTCGCGGTCGCCGAGATGCTTGGTGATGATTTCGCCCAGCACGCTGCGGTAATCGGTGGTGACAGCAAGGTCGCGGCCCTGATTGAGTTGTCCGTCGGCAAGCCCCGGCCAACGCGTGTAGACCTTCCCACCTTTGATATCGCCGCCCATCACAAACATGCAATTCGCGTGGCCGTGATCGGTCCCGCGGTTACCGTTCTCGTGCGCTGTGCGGCCAAATTCAGACATGCTGACGAACACCACGTCGCCCATGCGGTCACCCATGTCCTGATGGAACGCCGCGACTCCCTGCGCCAGATCGCGGAGCAAATTGGAAAGTTGTCCCTGCACGCCGCCTTCGTTGACGTGATGATCCCAGCCGCCGCTATCGAGGAACGCGACTTCCAGGCCGACGTCCGCCTTGAAAAGCTCCGCAATTTCCTGCAGGCTTTGGCCAAAGCGGCTTTTCGGATACTGCGCGCCATGTTCCGGCTGGTATGTGTCGGGATTAATTTTCTTGAGCTGATCGATGGCTTCGAAAGTTTCGGTGCCGACCCCGCGCAGCGCGTGATCCACCGTTTGCGCGTACATGGCCTCAAAACCGCCCTCGGTCGTCTGCTGCGGCCCGTTCATCCTGAATTGCTTGAGGTCCGGGATAGCGACCGCGGACGCAGTACCTTGCAACGTTCGCGGCAGATACGGCCCAAACGCTACCGCACGGAAAGGCGACGGCTTTTCTTGCGGCATCGTTTGCAGCGCCCGGTTCAACCAGCCATCGTCGGTGGCTTTTAGCCCCGGCGTTCCTGATTCCATGAAATCTTGCGCGTCAAAGTGCGAACGCGTGGGGTCGGGCGAGCCAACTGCCTGCACCACGGCAAGCTGCCCTTTGCGAAAAACAGGAAGCATTGGTTCCAGGCTGGGATGTAAACCGAAGAAGCCGTCCAGATCGAGCGCCGCTTCAGCGCCGCCGCGTTTCGGAGCAGGAATCGCGATGGTCGGGCGCATGTGATAGTAGTTTGGTTCGGCGAACGGAACCACGACGTTCAGACCATCCATCGCGCCGCGCTGGAACAACACGACCATCTTCTTCTTGTTCGGCATAGGAGTACCGGCAACGGCGCGTTGTAGAAACGACGGCAGCGCCGCCATTCCCAGCATCGCGATCCCGCCGCTCTTCAAGAAATATCGCCGCGAAATTGTCATTGCAGTTCTCCCATCGATCTCAAGCCGCTCAAGTCACGCTCAACGAACAACTAGCGCCGCTGAAATTCAGGCGTGCCAAGCACCAAGCCGACGACTAAGCCTTCGTTCACTTCTTTCACCGGATCATCCGCACTCGCCGGCAAAATTTGCGGATCTTTCAATCGCGCTTGCAAGGTGTCCTGCGTGGATTGCGCTACTTGCCCATCCAGAAATTCCTGAACGGAGCGCGCGAGCGTGGCGTTCGGATCCCTGGAAGCTTCGTCACCCAATATGGATTCCAAGTCTACGGTCGCCCCGCCCATCTTGTCTCCCGCAAAAGCCAGCGCAAAATTCAAACGACTCAGCAGCGCGCCAGTGTTCACCCATGTCTCCGACCTATCCGAATAACCCGTGGGCGGCTGGCAGAGATACAACGGCTCGCCCATGCGTCCGACCCACTGCGCCAACGGAAGCGTAATCGTCACTTCCGCGTTCAGCGCCCGCGCCGTACTCGCTACCAGTTCGAACGGCGTCTTCACCTTCGCGCGATAGGCGTCCTTCGACCAAAATTCCGGCGAATAGATCATGGTTTTCAG
>DATKHV010000099.1:0-96312 GCA_035510055.1 Candidatus Cybelea sp.
TAGATATCGTACTGCTCCCAGTGGAGGGTGGCGTCGGACTGGATGATGATGTGTTTGTGCGAGGTTTGCTCGAGTTCGTCGATGAGCATGGACTCGCGGGTCTTCAGGGCTTTGGCGATTTCGGGATTCACGCGGATGGTGAGGTTCGGACCTTCGTGGTCGGCGGTGGCCATCTTGCGTGCCTCGGCTTGGATTTCGTAGCAGAGCGTGGGGACGGACTTGACCATGCCGGAACCGGTGCAATATGGGCAAGGCTGGCAGAGGACGCGCTCGAGGGCTTGCTTGGTGCGCTTGCGAGTGATGCAGACGAGGCCAAACTCGTTGAAGGAAAGCGCTTTTGAGGGGGCTTTGTCTTCCTCGAGAGCCTGCTGCAGCGCGGAGAGAACCTTTTCGCGGTTGCGGCGCTCTTCCATATCGATGAAGTCGACGACGATGATGCCGCCGAGGTCGCGCAGGCGAATCTGGCGGACGATTTCCTTGACGGCTTCGAGGTTGGTCTTGACGATGGTGTCCTCGAGGCGCGTAGAGCCCTTGCCGACGAATTTGCCGGTGTTGACGTCGATGGCCACGAGGGCTTCGGTGTGGTTGATGACGATGTAGCCGCCGGACTTGAGCCAAACCTTGGCGCGCAGCGCTTTGTCGAGCTCGTGCTGAATGCCGAACTCTTCGAAGATGGGCGTTTCCTTGGTGTAGAGCTTGACCTTGTTGACAAGCTTGGGCTGGAAGCGGCTGACGAACTCGACGATCTTGCCGTATTCTTCTTCGTTGTCGATCCAAATGCCGGTGAAATCATCGCTGACGTAATCGCGCAAGATGCGCTCGACGAGGTTGAGGTCGCGGTGCAGCAGAGCCGGGGCTTTGCGTTGCTCGCTGCGCTCCTTGATTTCGTTCCAGGTTCTGCCGAGGAACTCGATGTCGGCGCGAATTTCGTCATCGGTGGCACCGCCCGCAGCGGTGCGTACAATGAAGCCGCCGGGGTAAGCGTTTCCGGCTTCGCTGACTAACCGGCGCAAGCGCGAGCGGTTTTCGGCGGAAATGATTTTGCGCGAAACACCGGTGTGATGGACAGTGGGCATGTAGACAAGAAAGCGGCCGGGCAAGGCCACGTGGCTGGTGATGCGCGCACCCTTCTTGCCCAGAGGTTCCTTGGCGATCTGGATGACGACGTCCTGGCCGGCCTTCAACATTTCGGAAATGAGCTGTGGACGGCGCGACGGGCCGGAACGGCCTCCCTGGTAACCACGGTCATGCCTTGGGCCACCGGGCCCGCGGCGTTCGAAACGCGGTCCACCGCCGGGGCGACCACCGCGATCCGGCCGACTGCCGCGGCTGTCGGGACGGCCACCGCGGTTATCCGGGCGACCGCCACGGCCACGGTCACGCCCACCGCTGCGGAATGGCCGCTGGAAGCGTGAGCGCGGATTGCCGCCGATGCGAGCAGAGTCGCGCGGAAAATCCTCAAGTGGGGCTGATGATCCAGTGCGGGGAGCCCGGGTCTCACCGGGGAGAAGAATCACGTCGTTCTCGATGATGGCTGTGCTTTCGACGACGGCTTCGCCAGAGGCCGCAGAGATCACTTCTTCAATGTGTTCTGCTTCGCTGTCTTCGAGCTCCAGACCTTCGTGTTCGCTTTGCTCATGAGTGCCATGTTCGGCGTGATGTTCGGCGTGCTCTTGGGCAACGTCAGCGGCGAATTCCGCCCGGTTGGCGGCGCGTCCGGCTTCGACTTCCGCGACTTCTTGTTCGGAGAGTCCGGAAACCTCGGCGAGGGGAGTTTGCTCGGCTTCCTCGGAAATTTCATCCCCTTGTTCTTCCGACTCTTCTTCGTCGAAGTCGGCACCGCCGACGATGGCGTCGGCTTCCGCTTCTTCCGAGGTTTCTTCGTGTTTGGCTTCGACGAAACCGGAAGCAAGCGCGGCGACTTGATCTTCGTCTAGCTCAGCGTCATTCCGGCCAGTTTCCAGACTTTCAGCAACTGGGTGTCGTGAAGACTCGACAAGCGCGCCACTCGCGGTAGGTGTTTCCTCCTCGGCAGCGACGGCACCCTCCCCCGGGGGGATGGCCTCTGCTTCGGTACCGGTGTCGGCCAGAAGCCAGCGGGGCAAACCGCCGGAAAAACGGCGAGGAACGTTGCTGCCGCCCGGAGCCGTGGCCGGCAGGTTGCCGGTTGCGCGCGGCGCACTTTCGTCGACAACGTTTTGCTCTTCGCGGGTCTCTTGTTCAACCTTGGTAACGGGCGCGGGCGCGATGGCAGGCCGAGCGCGATATTTTGCCAGCGATTCACCCGGAAGAATAATCTCTTCCTCGGGAATGCTCGGGGCCGAAGGCGCCGAACTGCGTGGAGCTTCCGCGCGCCGATTGTCGTAACTGCGCGGTTGACCGCCGCGATTGTCATACCCGCGGGACTCACCGCCTTGCGGGGAGGCATATTTCGACGGAGGCAAATTGCGCCCGCCCGGACCACCTTGCGGGCGTCCGCCACGATGGCGTCCCCCACGGCGTCCCCAACGGCCGCCGCGGCCCCGGTCCCCACCCCGGTCCCCGCCTCGGTCGCGGTCACCGCCGCGGCCAAAATTCTGCCCGGGACGGTCATTGGCGCCGCGGGCGGGATAATTTTGCGTGGGATTGTAATGAGTAGCAAAATTTTGTGGCGCCGAAGCATTCGAATCCGGCTGACGCTCCTCTAGGCCTTCGGCGTGCGGTTCTCCCATGGGAGCGGACGGCACTTCCTCGTGATGCTCCTCGCGATGGTCCATTTCTATGGAGTGCGCTTCCTCGTGGGAAGCGTGCCGCTCATCCTCGTGGTGCGCTTCGTCCTCGTGGAATTCTTCGTGGTGCGCTTCTTCGTGATGTTCGGCGGCGCGGGCCAGGGATTCGCCGGGCAGAACTTCGACGGGAGAACCGTTCGCAGGGGAAAGGGTGGTCGCCGAAATTTGCGGCTGCTCGAGCGGATGCCCGTGATCGTAGTCCTCGAGGTTCTCGAAAACATCGCTGACGTAGAGGAAAGCGTCACCATCGAGGCCGATGTCCACGAAGGCGGACTGCATACCAGGCAGGACGCGAGTGACTCTTCCTTTGTAAATGCTGCCGACGAGGGCGAATTCTTTTTCGCGCTCGATGTAGATTTCGACTAGCTGGCCTTCTTCAAGAATCGCGACACGCCGTTCGTGGGAGGCCGCGGAAATAACCAATTCTTTCGACATGAAAACTCCTTATGCGCGATCCCGGCGAGGCCGGAATCACCCTTTCGTGCAGGCCCGGTTCGGCCGGGACTGACAGGACGCATCGCCGCGAGCTTTGCCCGTCGGAGTTCCGAAAAATCGGCGCCGTCCCGGTTGAAACCGGGACACGCTGGCCACACTTCTAGGGAAGTGGCTTGGCGTTCGAAGCCAGAGGGAAGGAAATTCCTCAGTCTGTCGAGGCTGGTCCGTCGCCGGTAACGAGCCGGGCGATCGGCGGACGATGCTGTCCTCACTCTAAAATCCTTTTTAGTTGCGACCCCGGCCGAGCCGGGATCAACAATTCCAATTTCTTCTCCGGTGCGCTCCTTAGGAAGCGGAGACGTCACACGGCACTGGCGGCTCGGTCAGTTGACAAAGCGGCGGAGCCGGACATTCATCACCAGGCCAATCGCCAGGAAAACAAACAACGTGGCAGAACCCCCGTAGCTCATCAACGGCAACGGGATGCCGGTTACCGGCATAGCGCCGATGACCATTGCCACGTTCACCAACACATGGAACCCAAGCGCCGCTGCGACGCCCATGACCAGAAACATTCCCGCGCGATCTTTCGCGCGTTGAGCATTCTGCACTAAACGCAGCAGCAGCGCCATATACAGTCCGAGAGCCAGAAGCACGCCCTTGAACCCCTGTTCTTCAGCCCACGCCGACATAATGAAATCCGAATACCGGACGGGGATGTAGCCCAGTTGATTCTGAGTGCCATTCTTGAACCCTTTACCCCAGAAGCCTCCGGAGCCCACGGCAATCTTCGATTGCAAGAGTTGATAACCGGAGCCTTTGGCGTCTTCTTCCGGGTGCAGGAAAGAGGTAATTCTTTCCCGCTGATACGGCTTTAGGATTCGCCTGCTAACGGGCGGATAGAAAACAGCACCCACAAGCAAAATCCCGGCCAGCGAAAACACCGCCGCGTGTTGCCACTGCAAGCCCGCCAGAAAGGCGCCAACCACTAGCATGGGGATCAGCACCAGCGCTGTTCCCAAATCGGGCTGCTTGAGTATCAATACCAGCGGAACACCTACCAACAATCCTGCCTTAATCAGATCACGCAGATCAAGCTGATCCGAGCGCACTTCGGCAAAGAAGCGCGCCAGCACAATGATTATAATCAATTTAACTAATTCTGACACCTGAAGAAGCTCTCCGATACCCGGGACGTTAATCCAACGCTTGGCGCCAAACCGCGTATGGCCAACCGCCAGAACAGCCACCAGCGCGGCTATGCCGATTAAATAGAGGAGCGGAGCCTGATCGAGAATTAGATGGTAGTCGAGGCGCGACAGCGCGAACATCAAGGCGAAGCCGATGACCAGCCAGCGCACTTGCTTCATGTGCATGCCTGCGAGGGAGCTGCCATGCGTGGCGGAATAGATTTCCATCACGCCGAGCGCACAAATGGCGGCGAGGATGGCGAGGAGCCACCAGTCGTAATCGCGGGTTCCGGGTGCGTCTTTCATGACCAGAGTCGAAAGTTCAAAGTTATCAAAGTGGAAAGTCCCAAGCGAAAGGCAAAGCGGGCCTCGCCGTGTGCACCTGCCTCACGCTTTCGACTTTCATAAGACCAAATCATAAAATGCTTAGTGCCGAGGATCGGCATTGGCGCGTACCGGCACCACAGCGGCGCTTTCTTCCGGTTTCAAGGCGGCGCGGGGAGCGCGGGGTGCCGGGGGTACGGAATCCTTCCGGGAATCGGAGCGCTTGTTTTCTGCGGTAACTTGACCATCCGTCTTCTTGTTTTTCTTGCCGTAATACGCTTTGATGATGTCTTTCACGACCGGCCCGGCAGCTTCGCCGCCGTGTTTGCCGCTTTCCTGCACTAGGACTGCGACGCAGATTTCGGGATTCCGCTTTGGCGCGTATCCCACGAACCAGGCGTTGTCCTCGAACTTCTTTTCCTTGCCTACGCGTGCGCGGGTGTCATAACCGATGACCTGCGCGGTTCCGGATTTGCCGCTGAGTTCAATCCCCGCCAGCCTCAATTGTCCACCGGTGCCGCCGCTCTCGTTCACGACTCCGTACATGCCGTCGGTGATTTTCTCGAGGGTGGATTCCGATAAAGCGAAGCGTTCTTCGCCCACGTTCTGGGCATCCTTCAAAAGATGCGGCTGCTTAAACACGCCGCCGGAAGCGATGCCACCGATGGTGCGAGCAAGCTGCACAGGCGTTGTAGTGACCGCGCCTTGACCAATGGCCACGGAAATCGTTTCGCCCGCGTACCACTTGCGATGAAAAACGCGTTCGACCCATTCCGCCGAGGGCATTAGCCCGGCTTCCTCCGAAGGAAGATCGATGCCGGTCTTGTGGCCGATTCCAAGTTTGCTGCCATAGTAGGAAAGGCGGTCGATCCCCAGATGCATGCCCACGGTGTAGAAAAAGACGTCGCAAGACTTGAGGATGGCTTCGTGAAGGTTGGTGGTACCGTGCGAGCGGGGGCCCGTTTTTGCGGAATAGACCCAGCACTTAAACTGCCGTCCATAAAACGTGCCGTAGCCTGGACAAAAGGTGGTGAAACTCTCTGGGGGAACGTGGTCTTCGAGCATTGCCGTTGCCGTCACGATCTTGAAGACCGACCCAGGCGCTAGCTGCGCCTGAATCGCGCGGTTCAATAGCGGATGCAGGGGATCGTCGTTGAGCCGCTTCCATTCTTCGGCTGCAATGCGGACGGCAAAAGCATTGGGATCCGGAGTAGGGCGGCTCACCATGGCGAGCACTTCGCCGGTGCGTGGATCAAGAGCAACCACGGCGCCGGGCCGCTGGCCTAGAGACTGTTCCGCGACCTGCTGCAAGTCGTAATCGATACTTAGCTGAATTTGTTTGCCAGGGATGGCTTCCTGCGTCGCCAGGCGATCGACTTCCTTGCCGATGCTATTAACCACCACGCGTCGCATGCCGTCGGTACCTTGAAGCTGATCGTTGTATTGGTGTTCCAAGCCGGTTTTTCCAGCGAAGTCGCCAGGACGGAGCTTGCCATTGCTGGCTTCGATTTGCTGCTCGCTGACTTCACCCACGTAACCCACTGCATGGGAGAGGAAGCCGCCAGGCAAATAGCGCCGGCGTGAGACGGGAATCATTTCCAGGACGGGAATGTCCGAGCGGTGCGATTCAATGAAAGCGATGTCCGCGGACGAAGCATCCGGCTTGATGATGATGGGCTGAAATTTCGGCAGATTCTTGGTGTTGGCGAGCTGCTCCCGCAAATCATCGAGAGGGATGGCCAGACCATCGGAAATGGCCGCGAGGTGCTTTTCGACTTGGGCCGGCTCATCGCGCAGAAGCAGGACGCTGAACGACGGGCGATTGTCCACGAGTACACGGCCGTCTCGGTCCAGCATGCGGCCGCGCGGCGCGATCACCGGGATGTACCGCACGCGATTACGCTCGGCCAGGGAGCTGTACTTATCAGCGTCAATGACCTGGAGTTTCCAGAAGCCGAGCAGCAACACGCCGATCATTCCCACGATGACGTAGGAAGCGATGGCCAGCCGCGCTTGCGGCAATCGATTGTCGTTGCGGAACCAGTACGACACGAAAACCCCGCGCGCGAGTAGTTTTTCCCAGGGCTTCCGCCCGGTCTGGCCCAATTTGATTCAACTGGCCGGACTAAACTCGCGTCACGAAAAATCTGCAGCGTGGGTTTCAAGTGGACCCTGATTAACCAACAGGGCCTCGCCGAAAATGTCCGTCGAAAATTTCCTCGAACCTGGGAACCGAAAAAATCTCCCGGAACGCCCGAATCACCGCCGGACTAAAGCTGCTTGAGCAGCAGAAGTCTTTTTTAACGTATCACCTGGGTGAGTGGGCCGCAAGCCGTCCTCTAGGACAGGTTCCAGAAATGCATTGGTTTTCCATCGCGGAAGCGGCGTTACCCTTGTTGCCGTGGCTGTGGATATCACGCTATCGTAGGCCATTCATTTATGAGCGCTCGAACGAACAGGGAAAAGCCGCTGCGGCTGGCGTTGATTGGGATGTCCGGCGCCGGGAAGACCTTCTGGACAAAGAAGTTAGCGGCGAGCCGGTATTCCGCGATTTCCTGCGACGACAGGATCGAGCAAAAGCTTAGGCTGCGCCTGGCTGCCGGGGGATACGCGGGCATCAACGGCGTGGCGGCATGGATGGGTTGGCCCGATTCTGCGACTTACACACAACGGGAGTCCGAGTATCTGGCCGAAGAGATTCATACATTGGATGAAATCCTGACGGAACTCGAAAAGCAACCGGAGAAATCCCTGGTGCTCGACACCACCGGAAGCGTGATTTATACCGGGAACAATTTGCTCATGCGCTTGCGACGGCAAATGACCGTCGTGCACTTGGCGGCTTCGCCGGAAGAGCAGCAGACCCTGATGGAACGATATTTGAATGATCCCAAGCCAGTGTTGTGGCGCGGGGCGTTTCAGCCAAAGACGGATGAAAAACCGCGCGAGACCGTGACGCGTTGTTATCCAGCGCTGATTGCCGCGCGGCGTCAGAGTTATGAAGCGCTCGCGCACTGCAAGCTCGAAGTCGCGCGGTTACGCGATCCAGCGCTGGACGCGGCGGCGTTTCTGAAAATGATTCAAGACCAAATGGGAAGCGCGCGATGAGTGTGCCTTGAGATACCGAAGCACATCAAGGAAGGCTCCTCTGACTTCACTTCGCGGAGCGGTGCTGCGCGGGCTCGCCCCTGACGGCGGCTTGTACCTGCCGGTGGAGATTCGACGACATTCGCCGCAAGAGCTGGAAGAGTTTCGCCGGCTGCCGTTCACGGAAGTGTGTTTTCGCGTGGTGCGTCCCTTTGCCACACCGGACGTTCCCGAAGAAGTGCTTTGGCAAATCGTGAGCGAAGCAATCAATTTTCCAGTGAAGCTGGTTTCGCTTTCGCCCGGGTTGCACATTCTGGAGCTATTCCACGGGCCGACGCTGGCATTCAAGGATTTCGGCGCGCGCTTCATGGCGCGGTTGCTGGGTTATTTCGTGCGCGGAGAGACGCGCATGCTTACTGTGCTGGTGGCGACCTCCGGAGACACCGGCAGCGCCGTGGCGCACGGTTTCCTCGAGGTGCCGGGAATTCGCGTGGTGATTCTCTATCCTTCGAAGCGTATCAGCGAAGCCCAGGAGAAGCAGTTCACCACGCTTGGTGAAAACATCACCGCGTTGGAAGTGGCAGGCACATTCGACGATTGCCAACGGTTGGTGAAGCAGGCTTTTTCCGATGCCGAGTTGAACAAGCGCGCCTGGCTGACCTCCGCGAATTCCATCAACATCGGACGGCTCCTGCCGCAGATGTTTTATCACGTGGCCGCTTACCGTCAGTTGCCAGTGGCCTCCGTGCCGCTGATTGTTTCCGTGCCCAGCGGGAATTTTGGCAACCTGACCGCGGGTATTTTCGCCAAACGCATTGGCTTGCCGGTGGCCAAATATGTGGCTTCCACAAACGCCAACGACGTGGTGCCGGAATATTTGCGGTCAGGAGAATATCGTCCCCGCGCCGCGAAGGCCACCTATTCGAATGCCATGGATGTTGGCAATCCAAACAATTTTCCGCGCTTGCTGGATTTGTGCCGCAACCGCCTGGAATACGTGCAAAGGGAAATCTGGGGCCACGGAGCCGGGGACGAAGAAACGCTTGCGGCGATGAAAATGCTCCACGATAAGTTTGGCTACATTTCTGACCCGCACACGGCGGTTGGAGTGCTTGGCTGGGCGGCGTACAAGAGCCAGCATCCCGATCCTGCACAGGGCTTAGTGCTAGCGACGGCACATCCAGCGAAATTTGCCGACGTCGTGAAAAAGGCCATTGGCACAGCGCCGCCGCTACCCGATCGCCTTGCCGCTTACTTGAAACGTGACAAACTTTCGCTTCCCGTTTCAAGTTCTTACGAGGAATTCAAACAGTTTCTTCTCACCCCTTGAGAAGCGAGGAAGTTCTCGGGAAGGAGTGGCAAATCACTAGCGCTTGCGGAGGCGGTCGAGCAGCAGGAAAGCGAACACGGCGACTAGGGCGTTGACGAGCGCGGCGACAATTAGGTGCATGTTAAACCATGGTTCCGGTTGCGCGAGTAGAATACGGCGCGTAATCACGATCAAGCCCTGGTGCGTTATGAAGAACGCAAAAGTGAGCGCGAAGCGCGCGGCGGGATGCTCCGTATCGAGCCGAGCGCCGATGGAAGAAGCGAGATACCCGATGATGGTTTTCGCGATGCCGTAAAGTCCCAGCGGCACCGTAGGACCGCTGAGACTGTCCTGCAAGAGGCCGATCAACATCCCCAGGAGCAGCCCCGTCGAAGGATTGCGGCGGCTGAGCCCAAAATAAATCGTCACCAGCAGAGGCAAATCGAGAAGGGCCGCCTTTGCAAAATGAATAGGGAAAGACGCCTGGATCACCAGCGCCAACAACGTGGAGATGATGATCGCGCCGGTGCGAAACTTATGAACTTCGATGTGCGATTCACTATGAATATCGAATGCTTCGTTCATCGTCTTGCTGCCGGGGGAGGAGTGGTTGCACCGGGCGCCGAAGGCTTCGCGGCGGCGGGATTCTCTTCATTTTTCGGCTCCAGCGACCGAAGTGACAGGAGAACCAGCACTTCCTCCAGCCGTTCGAGATTGGCAGCCGGTTTAATGCGAATCTGTTTAAACGGGTTGCCGGGCTTGATTTCCGCCACGGTGCCCACCGGAAGATCGCGCGGGAAGATGCGGTCCATGCCGCTTGTGATGACGCGCTCTCCAAGATTGACCTCGTCGTCGTTGGGAACATATTTCATGACCAGCAAAGGCTCGCCCTGCCCTCCGACCGGGCTTTGTATGCGCGAATCAGCCAGCATCGCGCCGACACCGCTTTCCTTGTCCGTCAGGAGAAGCACCTGCGCCGCATTCGGATAGACTTCGACGACTTTGCCGACCACGCCATCCGGTGTGATCACTCCCATATCTTTTCGAATGCCTTCGTGCTCGCCGCGATCGAGTTGAATGGTCAGACTTGCGGTTCCCACGCCAATCACGCGCGCGGCGATCATGGGGACTTCCGCGTGCGATTGCCGGAAATTCAGCAAGGCCGCCAGGCGGTCGGCCTCCGCGGCTTTGCCCTGGAGCTGGGAGATTTGCAGTTTTAGCGCGTCGTTTTCGCGGCGAATCTGCTCGCTTTCTCTGGTGGTGTTTTGCAAAGCGAAGTAGTGGCGCCAGGTGTCGCGAATCCATCCGAAACCGTTGGAGCCAGCCCGCTCAAAGGGGGAAACGGCGCCGACGGTCCAGACGCGAATGAGCCGGCCCTCGGAGTCGCGCTTGATCTGCACGGCCAACATGAGCACTTGGAGCACCATGACTCCGGCTAGCAGGACCAGCGATTTGTGTCGAGAAGGAATGCCTACCATTTAGGTTCCGAAATTGGAAAACCGAAATTGGAGACTCGAAACGTAAGAATTTTGTTTCATGGCCACAAGTACCATCGAAGGCGGCATGTTCTGCCCGGTTAAAGCCAATTCCTCAATCAATGCAAACTTGCCGCAGCAATTTGAAGTCGCTGAGCATTTTTCCGGTGCCGAGCACCACGGAAGCCAGCGGATCATCGGCAATCGAAACCGGCAAGCCAGTCTCTTCACGAATCCGCTTGTCCAGGTTCTTCAGCAGTGCGCCGCCGCCGGTCAGGACGATGCCGCGGTCGCTGATGTCGGCGGAGAGTTCCGGAGGTGTGCGCTCCAGGGCCACGCGTACGGCATTGAGAATGGTCGCGACGCATTCGCTCAGAGCTTCGCGGATTTCACTGTCGTCGATGGTGACCGTCCGAGGGACGCCTTCAATAAGGTTGCGCCCCTTCACTTCCATCGTGAGCGGTTTTTCAAGCGGATAGGCGGAGCCAATTTCCATCTTGATTTGCTCCGCGGTGCGTTCGCCGACGAGCAAGTTGTACTTTCGTTTCAGATATTGCATTACGGCTTCGTCCATCTCGTTGCCCGCCACGCGCACAGAGCGCGAGTAAACGATGCCACTCATGGAAATGACCGCAATGTCCGTAGTGCCGCCCCCGATGTCCACAACCATGTTGCCCGACGGTTCTTCAATCGGCAGCCCGGCGCCAATCGCCGCGGCCATGGCTTGCTCGACAAGGAAAACTTCGCTGGCGCGCGCTCGATAAGCGGAATCCTGCACGGCGCGCTTTTCCACCGGAGTAATCTCGCTGGGAACCCCGATCACGATGCGGGGATGCACGAGCACGCGGCGGTTGTGGGCTTTCTGGATGAAATAGGTCAGCATCTTCTCAGTGACCTTGAAGTCCGCGATGACTCCGTCCTTCATCGGTTTGATGGCGACAACGTTGCCGGGCGTGCGCCCGAGCATCTCTTTGGCTTCGCGGCCCACGGCCACAACTTCGCCGCTGGCTTTGTTGATGGCCACGATCGAGGGCTCGTTGACGACAATGCCTTTGCCGTGCGCGAACACCAGGGTATTGGCGGTGCCTAGATCGATGGCTAGGTCGGAGGAAAACAGACTGAACACCGACCTCATGTTGTAACCGTTCTTGTTCATCCCTACATCCCCCCGCGGAGAAAGACTCTCCGCTGTCCGCTCGGCAATCGACTGGCCTCATTGCCGCCAGCCCTAACCTCCATTGTCTACGGACACCGCGACCAGCGCAAAGGCGCTTCGGTCTTTCTTCGGATTTCTTACTTCGGCACCACGATAGATACCGGATGAATCGCCGTTCCACCGCGGCGGTTCGAGCCGATAATCGAAATCGTATGCTGTCCCGGTTCGAGCGGCTCAGTGAAGTGCCGGAAAGTTCCGTCCGCCGAGATGTTTGCCACTGATTGGCCGTTTACGATCAGCGCCGCTCCCGGTTCGGTGCGGCCCACGATCTCCACGACGCGTCCATGCAACTGCGTGGAGTCAATCTCCAACAGCATCGACTGGGTCTTGCCTTGAGCCACCAAGGTAAATTTGAAAATTACGCTGATTTCACTCGTTTGTTTTTTTCCGTCGGTTGCCGTTACCGTCCAAAAGTAGTCGCCGGGATCCAAGCCGGTGATCTCCACGGCCGTTCCTTTAACCGTCTCATCCCTCTCATTCTTTGTGAACATCGCCGTGGTGCTGATGCGCAGAGTATACGACACCGCATCCGGAACCGGCTTCCATTCGAATCGCACCGGCGACACCTTGGGGTTTTCCGAGATGATGGGCGCGAGGTTCAAAGGCTCGACCAGATCCGGTGGCGCTAGCACGGTTGATTTCTGAATGGCCCCGCCGTTTGGAATGGTGACCTTTTCGAAGGCAGCGAGGTCGATCTTCTCCGCGCCGCGCTGCACTTGCGCACTGCCGCTCGAGACCACGATTTCGCTTTGCTTCTTCTCCGGGTCATTTTTCACCGCCATGCGGCTGTTCGAATGTAACTGCGCGTTGGCGTCCTCGGTGCTGACGGTGGCTTTCGACTCGGGTGAACTGAAGTTTGGCGTCGCCAGATCCACCGAACCATGTTTGATGTCGATGACGGTGCTGCTCGGCTTGTCACTTTCCGTGGAATTTTCTTCGACCGTGACGAGCGTATCGGGCTTGACGGTATAAATCGTGCCATCCGCGAAAGTGATACGTGCGTCGGCATCCGCTCCCGTTTTTACTTGGTCGCCTTTGTCGAGGGAGGTTCGGAAGTCCGCGTCAACCCATTGGACGGAATTGACTTTCTTGACTTCGACTTTTCCGTCTAGATTGACGAACTTGGCGTGCCGCTGATCGGCGTTGACTGGTTCCCCTTCCGGGTCACTTACCTTCTCGCTGATCTTCTGGAGCACCACTTTATACAAGTCGGGTTTGGCAACGAAAAGTCCGCCAACAATAATCGCTACCGCCAAAAACCCGTAAGCGATCACCGTCTTATAAGTGACCGCTTTCCAATACACTTCGACGTGCGCCCCTTTTTGATGGGCCTGGGTGAGTTTCGGATCGACTGGTGTTTGTGTGGTCACCGTTGAATGTGTTGCCAAAGCTCCAATTTTTCAATCTAGCACAGCAGTCCCCGGATGCATGGATTGCGGAGTTGCGCGTAGTCAAACTGCAAATAGCACCACGGCCCCTGGCCTTGCCCCTGTCCCTTGGTGCAGGTCTCCGGGGCGGACGGGTTAGGGCTCATTTTTTCGGATGAAAAAGTGCTGCTTGTCCACCCCGGCAGGAACCGCCACGTCGAAAAATCCCACCATCATTTCTTCGTAGGTTTGCTCCCCCCAGCGCACCTCGGCTTGCGGATCCGGATTGTGAGGATTCGCTTTGGAATTGTCGTACCAAGCCACCGCTTGAAGCTCCGTTCCTGATCCTAGGAGTCGCGGTTCCGCCAGCTGGTAGCTCATTTGCCAGTGGAAGTGATAGTTGACGCGAAGTAAGGGCTCGATTTCATATTGCGGTTGGCCATCGGCGCTCGTTTTCTTGCGAATCAAATTGTATTCGAATCGTTTTCCACGCAGGTGCATATGTGGAAAAAAGCTGAGCAGCGTGCAGTCATTGGGGAGCGTGCCGCGCGCCTCGACACGGTAATCGGGTGCGCCAGGAGGTATAACGAAATGGTCGTTCGTGAGTTGCAGCGTCAGCACGCGCTGCTCGGGAACATGTTTCGAAAAAATAAGTCCGATGCTTGTTTGATCAGCGGCCGCGAAACCATTGGCGGTGTAGTGCATCTGAAAAACGAGGTCGGAACCGGCGGGAATGAACTTGGCCATTTTTTCCGGCCAGGCATCCGGCGAACTCCCGGGCGCATAGACAAGCAGGATGTCGCTGTCCGTCCAATGAGTGCCGCGACGATCCTCGGCATCGGTCAGGGTCGAAGCAGTGAAGGGAACGCCAACGGGAGCATGCCGCAGCCAGCGCGAATCCGGCGGGCGAACATACAAAACGGCGTGATGCACATTCCCACGGAGCAGCGGCAAGACTTCCGCTATTTGCACCCAGCGATCCTCGGCGAAATTCGTACGAACAATTTCATAGGTGTACGCAATGTCTCCGCTCGCCGGAAGGGGCACGGCCTGCGGCATCTTCAATACCAGGTCGGGTTTGGGGATGCTCCAGCTTTGCGCCCAGTGCCGGGGCGGCGGCGCATCTCTTCGTTCTCCTGCGGGCGATTTTGCTTCTGCCCAGGTGGCCAGAGTGCCGATCTCCGCCGGAGCCAGCGACGGATCATTGGAAAACCGCCCTACCTTCGGATCGGCGAACCACCGGGGCATGGATTTTTCCTGCGTCGCGCGGCGAATCACTCCGGCAAAGGGCCGGGTCTCTTCATAGGTTTCGAACGGCATCGGGGCGATTCCGCCCGCGCGGTGGCAAGTTTGACAGTGCCGCTGCAAGATCGGCAGGACGTCACGATAGAAGGTCGGGGCATTGGCGGGCGGGGATTGCGCAAACGTTCCGCTTCGCCAGAACAGGACTGGCGCAAAGACGCCAATGAAAACAAGGAATAGAGGTATTTTCTGTCCGGCGCGGCTCGACATGCCATTTAGGATGCCAGGCCTGCGTCCGGTGGTAGCTCGCTTCTGCCCGTAAACGTATGTCGTGGTTTAGAGGGTTGGAGCGGGCCGCGGAAATCCCCGCCGTCTGCTTAAGAAGTAACCAGGTACCCTGGGTCGCCGACGATTGTGTTTGAGACGCGCGCCTATATCTCCTATAATCTCGAGTTTGTCTACTGACGGGGGAGACTCATCGGATGGCTGGCGCAAAAGATAAAAGCAAGTTGGGGTACCGCATCCTCCTGGGGGCCGTAGTGCTGGTCCTCGGAGGGAGCATGCTGCTCTACCTCGTTCCACAATCGCCGGTCAGCGGCGAGGTCTCCACCGACACGGTGGCCAAGATTGGGGATGAGTCGGTTAGCGTGCAAGATGTGCGCCAGCAGCTCGACCAGATCGAGCAGCACAATCCCCAGATGAAGCCTCTCGAGAGCCTCTACGCTCAGCAGATCCTGAAGCAGTTGGTGTTTGAAAAAGAGATCGAATACGAAGCCAAGCGCCTCGGCATCACCGTCACCGATCAGGAACGCGCCGATCGCATTCGCCAATACGTACCGACGGCCTTTAATGGCGGCGCTTTTGTCGGCATGGACCGCTATTCGGCCGAAGTGCAGGCGCGCTTTCAACTGACTGTGCCGGTCTTCGAAGAACTCTTGCGTCAGGGCTTGCTCGAGGAGAAATTCCGTAAGCTTGTGACCGACGGGATCAGCGTAGGGCCCGCCGACCTTCAGGATGAATTCCGCTACAAGAATGAAAAAGTGAAGCTGGACTACGCGCTGATCAAGCCGGAAGATTTGGAGAGCAAATTATCCCCGGACGAATCGGAAATCCGTGCGTACTACGAAAAGAACAAGTCCAAATACCAGATACCGGAACGGCGCGTGGTACGCTACGCGCTTGTGGACGTAAACCAGATCCGTCAGAGCCTCGAAGTCTCCGACGATATGCTCAAGCAGCAGTACATGAACAACATCCAGCAGTATCAAGTGCCAAACCGCGTGCACGTCGAGCACATCCTCTTTATGACCGTGGGGAAAACGGATGCCGAAGTCGAAGAGATCAAGAAGCGGGCCCAGGATGTTCTGAATCAGGCCAAGAAAGGCGCAAAGTTCGAAGACTTGGCGAAGAAATACTCCGAAGACCCCGGTTCCAAAGACAAAGGCGGTGACTTGAACTGGATCACCCAGGGGCAGACCGTCCCGGAATTTGAAAAGACAGCTTTCACCCTGAACCCCGGCCAGATCTCGGATCTCGTCAAGACGCAGTACGGCTTCCACATCATCAAAGTGCTCGAAAAGGAGACTGCTCACACCAAACCATTTGAAGAAGTGAAAGATTCCCTACGCGCACCTCTCCTGCTTTCCGAAGCGGATAAGTTGGCGGGCGACACCGCCGACCAGTTGTCCGCGGCCATCCGCCGGTCCAGCAAACTTTCTTTGGATGATCTCGCCAAGCAATACCACTTGACCGTGGGCGAGACCCGCCCCATCGGCACGACCGACCCCTTGCTGGAGCTGGCTAATTCCCAGGAAGCCAAGGATGCCATCTTTCGTTTGAAGCCGGAGGAATTGAGCGTCCCGGTCAAGACCGATCGCGGCTACGTGGTTCTATCGGTGAAGGCGATCCAGCCTGGGCACCCAGGTTCGCTCGAAGAGGTTCGCGAACGTGTGATCGCCGAGCTAAAACGCGAAAAATCCACCGAAGTGGCCAAGAGCAAAGCCGAAGAGCTACTCAAGCGCGTCAAGTCCGGCGAGAAGTTCGATGCCGCCACTCGGGCTCTCGGTCTCGATCCGAAGACAAGTGACGCCATCGCGCGGGATGGCGCGATCCCCGGCGCGGCTAGCGGAAAGGTGCTCGGCGCGGCCTTCAACCTGAAAGCCGGTGATGTTGGCGCACCCCTGAGCTTGGGACAAAACTGGCTGGTCTACCGCGTGGCCGAAAAAACCGAAGCCAACCTCGCCGATTTCGACAAACAAAAGACGCAATTGACAAAAGAACTCCTCGATTCCAAGCGTAACTTGGCTTTTGAAGCCTTCCGGACGGCCTTGGATAAACGCTTGAAACTGGAGGGCAAGCTCAAGCTCATGCCCGAAAAATTAAAGGGCTTTGGTACTTTCGGTTAGTCTAAGTCACAGAAAATAAACGAGTTGCTGTTCTAGAACGGCGCACTTGTCTTTCCCCCCGTGTCTCGCTACCCTATTCGTGTCTCTTTGCAGCAGAGTTTGCCTCCGAACGCTCGTTCGGTGTTGGGTACTGCTCTCGAGGAGAAGAGACGAGAATTCGGAACACAAGCAATCATGGCTACCCAGCGCCACAACTCCAATGATCGGTGATACGAATATGCCTGCTCGTACTTCTGTTTCTCGCAATGACTACCGCTGCAGCATCGAGCGCAATCAATCTGGCAAATACTGCGTCCGCGTTCAAGTACACTACCCTCGGCACGCCTGGAACTTGGGGGTCTATTTTTTGGCTTCTTCCTTCGATCGCGCCATGAAGAAGCTCGAAGGCTGCCTGGATTTCCTGCAGCGTCAGGAAGAAAAGCTCTGGTTTTGGGGTGTAGATCGCGCTGAGGATCTGGGCTTCTCGGCTGAGTTTCTGAAGGACGCGGGATTGCGCCTGGATCGCCGCGCGGAATTCCCCCGCAAGGCCACGAATGTATCTTTGGCTCCAGAGCGCGAAGTGCCCGCCTTCGTACTCGGTCCCATGCGCCGTGGTTTGGCGGAATCCGTTGAAATTGCCCGAAGCGCAGCCGCCGGCGACTGATTCTAACCTTCTTATTCTAAAGAGTTTTCCTTCCGAATCAGGCAGCGCCTGACGGCCTTCAATCGGCTGCTTTGTCTGGGGCTGGCGCGGCTTCGCGAATCAGCAGCGGAAACCTGGGGAACGAAAAGCTTCCCGAGACGTCGTCAATTACATTTACCTGGCACACGTAAAACCCGGGTTTCAACGACTGCAGCGGTAAATCCATCTGGAATATGACCGCCCGGCGCTCCGGGGCCGTGACTTCGTTCGCCACCACCGGCTTGGATTCGTAAATCTTCGTGGCGCCCTGCAAGAACTCGATGCTCGTAAAAACCCGGATACTGTCTTTCGCCGCCTTGGGCGCTGGCGCGTCCTTGGCCGTTCCGTTCCCGCCCCCCTTCTGATCATTGGCTGCGGGAGCGGCGGGCGCCGGATTCTTCCCCTTAGCTGCATCGTACACTTCGTATTGCAAATAGAGATGCTGGTCCGGCGCGAAAACATGGGTGATGTTGGGAACCAGCTCCATCTGGTCCCGCACCAGCGGATTCCCGCCGCCTTTCTTGCTCGTGGCGGGAGTGCGCAGGCTGCTCAGTACCACCGAGCTCATTTTTAGCGGTGTTTTGCGCAGGTCGGGGATTTGCACGTCCGTCTCGAAAGTACCGATTCGCCCGGTCTGATTCTCGCGAACGACGAATTTCAGGTGGTAACTTCCCGGAGCAAGCACAAAACCCGTATTGTACTGCACGTTCTTGCGGCGGACCTGCCGGGTGCTCTCAACAGCAAGTTTTACGGTGTCGCGCAAATGCCCGACGGGGAATTTTCCCCCTTCCCGGACTTCACCGATGATGTCGATGGTCGCGCTGTCTTTCTCCTTCTCCGTGACGAAGGGGATCTGCGAACCTGGCACCACCAGGGAAACCGCCAGGTAGTAGTGAGAGTCGTCCTGGCGGAAGAATGCCGCTCCCGCATAAACCGGTACGTCCACGCGAGGCAGTTGCACGGCAAGTTCGTCTTCCAACTGCTGCTCGCGGTCGGCGCGGTTCAAGTGTTCAAAGTCTCTTCCCGCGTAATAGCCCGCGCGAAACTCCAGCTTCAAGTCTGGCCGGTTGACTTGCACCTTCAGCCGGCGGTACTTTCCGTCCTTCAGCGGATTGTTGCTGGTGAAGCCCAGGACGTAATAAGCTGAGCTGTCCTTCTGCACTTGGGAAAATACCGCGCCGAAGTCATTCGAATCAAAGAACGCTTTTCCGCCAGTATCCGAGGAAAGCGTCGCTAGGCTGTCCTGTGAAGCGGCGTTCCCATTGAGATCGTTGAGGATGGAGGCGCCAGAATAGGCCGACTGACCATGCAAACTAGCGGACTGCGCTTCTCCTCCCGGCGGAAACGCCTGCAAGCCGCGAATATCCAGCGAATAGATCGCGACATTGGCTTTTACCGCGGCCGCGGTCGTCGCACGCAGCGCCGACTGGTTGTCCACGCCCGACTGCGCGATTCCATTGCTGAAATAGATCAGGCTCTTTTTCTGTGGAAGCTTGCCCAGCGCTTGCATGAGGGACTGCAACGCCAGGAGCTTGCGGTCGGCGCTGAAGGTGTTGAAATCCGTATCGTCCGCCGTAAACGACCCGCCCGTTTCCGCCGCGCCTTCCGAACTTCCCGTGGTGCCGTTCTCGAAGCCCTGGCCTGCTCCCGAATTGTAGGCAGCCAGCGCCGCCAGTATCTTGGTCTTGTCGTCCGTGAAATCCAGATCCACGTGCATGTTCGTGGCTAAGGACACGAGCGCCATCAAGTCGGCCGGCTGCATTTTAGTGCCAACGAATTTCTTCGCGGCCTCCACGGAGCGGTCAATCTGTTCCGGGTCCATCGCTGAAAAATCGAAAAAGAGCAGGATTAGCCGGCGATCGCGCGCGTCCAACGACGGCGGCGCTTTCTTGGCGGAACGCAGCAGCGTTCCTGCTCCCGTCACGCCTGTTACAGTTGTTTCCGCTGGACCAGCGCTCGCCATTTCGTCCACATTTTCGAAATCGAAAGTGGAAATCTGCTGCTTCTTTCCCTCCTCGAAGAGCGTGAAGTCGCTCTTCTGCAGGTCACGAACGAGGTTGCCCTTCTTGTCGCGGGCCACGACATTTACCAGCACGAGTTCACTGGTGACCTCAATGCGCGGTTCATTCGCGGCGGCTTTGCCGGTTTGCCCGCTTTGCTGGGCCATTAATGGGGCAACCGCCTCGAATAACAGCGCTGCCGAGGTGAGCATCGAAAATGCTTTTCTCCGTAGCCGCATGGCCTCCTGCCCCTTAGAACCGGAATCGCGCTTGCATGGTTACCCGCCGCATGCTGCCAGTCCCCGTTATCTCTCCAAATGTCAATGAATTCACCACCGTATTGAGGGAGGTGAAATGCACGGTATTGAAAACATTGTTTGCCGAGATGCGCAGATCGAGCGTGCGGGATTCCTTGATGGTGATCGTTCGGTTTATCGTCATGTCAAAGGAAACTTGCCCTGGCCCCTCGATGATATTTCGCCCGGCGTCGCCAAAACTCGATCCGCTCAGGCTGACACAAGCGGGGTTGGGCGCGCAAAAAGCCGCCGTATTGAACCATTTCAGCACACTCGGATTGCTTACGGAAAGCAATTGGCCCGCGATTTCGTTAGCCCGCAGCGATCCGCTCACGCCCCGGCTAATATCCAGCGCCCCGCCCAGCACGCGCGGAGTAAAATACAGCCCGGTTCCAATCGTGAAGTCACCACTCCACTGCCATCCTCCAAGAATTCGGCTTCCCGCTCCCTTGGTGGCAAATCGCCGGTTTTCGCCGAAGGGCAGGTCGTAAATCCAGTTTCCTGTGAATTTGTGGCGCTGGTCGAAGCTGGAAAGTCCCCGGTCCGCCGAGATGTCAAAAGGATTCTGCGCCACGACGCTTCCTCCGCCGCCAATCGATGAAGCATCATCAATGGACTTTGAATAAACATACTGCGCGCCGAGGCCCAGCCCCTTGGCCATGCGCTTGCGCAAGCGTACCGAACCCGCATGCAAGACCGAATTTCCTTCCGAGGACTCGTAAATAAAAGGTTGATTGCCGGCGCCGACCAAGGCGCGCTCCGTGTCCAGCCGCGTCCCCTTCGCACCGTTGTAGCCCACATTCATCATCACTCCGGCGGGAAGCTCGCGCTGGATATCCAGATTCCAGATTTGCACGTATCCGAGGCGATAGTCCGGGTTGACGGCGAAGTTGTTGGTCACCGTATTTCCAGTAGCGGGCGGAAATCCGCTAGTAAGTGTCAACGGGCTTCCGCCACTAAGACCGGTGGCATCAGTCGTATTTGTCTGGGTGTTTGCGAAGGGCGGTTGAAACGCGAAGTTTTGGATCATGGTGCCGTATTGCGCCAGGTTGTAGTTAATTCCGTAGCCCGTCCGCACCACCGTTTTCTTCTGCGGCTTCCAAGCAATGCCGATGCGCGGCGCGAAATCGTGGCGGTCCGGCCGCACCAAAGAGGCCGGAAATCCGGCTTGTCCCGGAAGCACAACTGTCGCGGACGTGAATCCCGGTGCCACATCCAGATTAGCGATTTGATTGTTCGCCTCGGTGTAAGGTCCGTTGTATTCGTAGCGCAGTCCCAGATTGAACGACAGGTTCGGGCGGAACCTCCAATCGTCCTGCACAAACAGGTCATAGGAGTTGGAGTGGAAGTTGTAGGACGTAGCGCCGGACTGCAGCGAGGTTTGCTGCGGGAGCCCGAGCAGAAAGTCTGCCAAATCGTACCCCGTATCGGCTACCGGCTGCGGGCTTCCCGTCGCGTACTCGGAAGTCGCAAACCCGGTAAAAACAAAACTCCCCTCTGCGTTTCTTGCCGAACGGAAGCTCTGCAGTATGCGGCGGTAGTCTCCGCCAAACCGCCGGTTGTGCTTTCCCTTATTCCACGAAACGGTTTCCGAGAAGGTATACGTCTGATCCAGCTCTCGGCGCGGTAGGGGATCGCTTAGCCCTCCGAACGAGGTAAAGCTGATTCCGGGCAGTCCCCAATCAAAAGGATTATTGGAAATCCCGCCAATCCCCGCGCCCCCGGGCCCGGCAACGTCCAATACGTTCGAATAAAGGTTCGTCGTCGAAACGTGGTTGTGGTTGTAGTTCACGCGAAAGATGCTTGAGGCGTGGCCCTTGCTGTATGTCCACCCCGCGCTGGCGTTTAGCCCTTGCGTGCCCGTTCCTCCCGCCAGCGAGGGGAACTGATTCACGATGGTGTTTGAGCTGCGCGACCAGTTCAGCCCAAAATTGATATTATTCTGCGCGCTCCGCCGGCCTCCGCCTCCTCCACCGCCCCCCATCACCACCGGGCCGAATCCCGGACCGCTGCTTGATCCGAAATTGTGGACTAATCTCAGAATCACCGTATCGGAGCTGCTCGCCGCCGAAGTGACGTAATGGAAGTTCTGCCCGGAAGCCGTCGTGGCGATGTTCGGCATCGGGATAAAGTTCAAGAGCGCCGTGGCTGCCGAACTGATGCAGCTGCTCGAGATGGAGTTTCTCGTCCCGCCCGGCTGGCAGACTGTTGGATTAATCACCGCGCTGGCATTCGGAACAAAAATTTGGACCGGCTGGCCGTCATTGTAAGTCGCAGCTGAGAAATTGCCCCCGCGTTCGGCTGGCGTCGGCACTGTCGAGAACGCATCGTAAGGCGAACTGCCACGCGACCCATTCCACCCGGCGAAAAAGAACCATTTGTTGCCGCCGCTGAATATCTTGGGAACGTTCAGTGGCCCCCCGACGTTCGCGCCGAAGCGGGACTGGTTGTAATTTGCCTTCGGCAACTCGATTCCCGTCAGCGAATACGATCTCGCATCCAGCGCGGAGGTATCGTCCGAAAAATACAGAAAGCCATGCGGCTGATTGATGTTGAATCCCTTGGGCAGCCGGCCCATCGCGATGACCTGGCCCCCAGCCCCGCCAAAGCCGCCGCCACCGCCGCCCCCGAAACCGCCGCCTTCACGTTGCATGCGGTCGCGAAATTCCTGGATGCGATCCTGCAGATCCTGTTCGCTGCCGCCGCCAAAATCCTGCGTCCGCCCTTGCGCGCCGCTGATGCTCACCGACTCCGTTGGCCCTTCGGCACCCGCTCCGTTCAGCGGCAGGCTGGAAAGATCGCCGCTGCCCTGGCCTCCGCCCGGCGCGCCGGCGCCGCCTAAGCCGGAATTCCCGCCGGCCAAGGCAGAAAGCGCGCTGTCCATCGCCAGGTTTTGAAATCCCCGGCCTGCCGCGGCCATCGCCGCATTGTTATTGTTCGTTTGTTCCTGCTGGCGGGAAGCCAGGATCAGCTCGGCGTCCACCTTTGCCGAAGGGTTCTCCGGATTTAGCACTACTTCCTGGGTAAAGGCGGCGAAGCCCATGAACTCGACGCGCACCACGTACCTTCCGCGCGTCATGCCTGACAGTTCAAATTTTCCTTCGGAATTCGTCGCCCTGGAATATTTTTTGCCCGTCAACGTGTTGGCCGCCGTAACCGCCACTCCCGGCAGGGGAGTCTTGCCGCTTCGCGCCGAACCATTGATTTCATACGTCGGAGTTGTGGCCGGAGTAGTTGCGGGTTGCGGCGCTTGTGCCGGCGGAGGCGCGGCCGCATCTTGCGCCAGCAGAATCGGCGCCGGGAAAACACCGGCGAAAGAGAGTAGGAATAGGCTGCGAGCAAGCGACTTCAAATCGGGGTCTCCCTAGAGCAAATTAGGACTGCGGCGGATTGCTTTTTGGTTCGGCAGCAGGTTTTGCGGCAGGCGCATTGGGCGCGGGGCCCTTTCCATTCATCCCGCCCATCTCTTGCAGGCGCTTCCATTGCTCGTCGGAAAGGACCAGCACATTCTTGGGAATGAAGGTATTGTTCTGGACGCCCCCACGCACCACCACGTGGTCGCCAGCCTGGATGTCCGCCATGGTGATGCTTTCGCGCCCTCTCCGCAGCGAGGTTTCTTCGTTTAGCTCCAGCGTCTGAGTAACATTGTCCGGCCGCAGCACCGTGAGGTTTGGCGCGTCGACGGATTTCACTTCACCCACTACGAAATCCTTTCCCAGTTCTCCGGAACCGCCGCCGTTAACAAAAAATCTGCTGCCGCTCTGGGGCCCGCCCCCGGAGCGCCCGCCGATCAGCTGCGCCGTCACGCTATGATCCGCGTTCTCCTCCCCGCGCACGAACACCATGTCGCCGACTTTGAAATCCGTCAGCTTCGCGTTTTGCCGGTCCCTGTGGTATTCCGTCTTATCCGTAAGTTTCACGGTAGCCGTTGAGCCGTCCGGCTTTGCCAGCTGCAGCGATTCCTTATTGATAGCGCTGATCTTCCCGATTAGCGGCAGGCTCCGCCCGTCTTCCGGTCTCTGCGTCAACCGTTCTGTTACCGCTTCTTGACCTGGCCCCGAGGTGGCAGCGGCTGGCGACTGCGCCCGGCTGGCAGTTGCAAAAAGCAACGCCAACAAACTCAATCGACTGAATAGCTTCCCGGACTCCTTCATGACGATCCCCTTTGCTAGGTCACTGCTCACGCGTAAAGACGCAATCCTAAGCCTCAAAGTAACGCCGTCGGAGCGTCCTTGACTAGCACAAACTTCCTCCCTCCACAGTTTCCTCCGATGGGACAGAAAAGTTCCCGCCGGTAGCTTCGCCAACGTGCCCGCTTGTCGGCAGGCCCGGGAGCTTCGTGTACTATAATATTTATTTATTGTTTATTTAATCTATTCCTTCGGCGCGTGTTTCGCCGAGCCGGATACGAGAGAAACAATCTCCAAATGAAAAATGCGAAGAGTTCATACCGCGCCTTCTGGATGGCCGCGAAGCTGGTTGCCGGTAACGTCGTTGCACATGCTCCGTCGGCGCTGCTTCATCGGCCGCAGCCGGGGGCCACTCTCCAGCGCCGAAACCCGATGCGGCCAAACATAACCCGCCTGCGAAGAGCCGAGGCATGGTGTGGGTCAATACGGATTCGGGTGTGTATCACCAACCAGGCACACCACTGGTACGGAAAAACCAAGCAAGGGAGGTACATGACCGAAGCGGATGCCATCAAGGCTGGCTACTAATAGGCGGAGCGTTACAACCGCGGCAAAAAATTTGCTGGACTGCTTTTCTGGCGCTTTATTTTTCGCGCAGGATGACTTCGCCTTGCCCTACAAGCTGATCGTTCAGCCACAAGCGGTATTTGTAGGTGGCTGCTTTACTGCCCGCACGCGGCGGGCCGCTCAATAGCCGCATACCCGCCGGCGCTTGAAAAACGTTCGACGAAAACGGGCAGCGGTTCACGTCGAATTCCACGCGCAAATTGCCGGCGTCGGAGATCCAGGAAACCTGGTCGCTTTCCTCGATCACCACGACTTGCGGGATCAGTCCAACCAGTACGGGGCGTTCCGCCATTTTTCTCTTGTGGCCCTCAGCATTTCGGGCCAATACTCCTGATTTTGTTGGTGCTTAGCGACGATAGCACACTCCTTGGCAGGAATTCTTGTGACCTTTAGCTGTCAAAGTGCCTAACCCAATTTCCTGCAGCAATCTAATCCACACTCTTTGGCAACCACCCTGTACTCTCGGGCATCTCAGTTAAGGCACCTTGTACTTTGTTGCGCTTGACCCCACTTCCACGCAACCGTACACTGAAATTGTAGATTCGTTGGCGCGAAGTTCCGGCCGGACCTCTTGCGCTCGCGGAAAGTTGCTTTCACAAGCGTCGCAACCTGGACGCGGAGGATTTTGCCGGATGGCTTCAGCTTCTCGTTATTTGTCGATACCGCTGCCGAATGGCTCGCGGATTTCCCTGATTCTTTCCTTGCCTTTTGCCCTGGTGCACCTCGCCTCGCTGCTGATTTTCTTCATGACCTTTCACTGGTATTACTTGGTGGCGTGCCTGGGCCTGTTGGTGGTGCGCATGTTCTTTGTCACCGCGGGCTATCACCGCTATTTTTCGCACCGCTCGTTCAAGACCAGCCGCGTATTCCAATTCGTGATCGCATTCATGGCCATGACCTCTTCGCAGAAGGGCGTGCTGTGGTGGGCGGCCCATCATCGCCATCATCACCGTCATTCGGACCAGGAACTGGATTTGCATTCGCCCACCCTTTTCGGCTTCTTCTGGTCGCACGTCGGGTGGATTATTTCCGATAAGTACAACGACACCCGCACCGAATATATCGCCGACTTCGCCAAGTTTCCCGAGCTGCGCTGGCTGAACAAGTACCACATGGTGCCTCCCGTCACACTAGCCGTGGTCCTTTGGCTGATTGGCGGGTTGCCGCTGTTCATCTGGGGCTTCTGCTTGAGTACCGTGCTGCTGTGGCACGACACCTTCACCATCAATTCGCTCTCTCACCTTTTTGGTTCGCGCCGCTACGAGACCACCGACACCAGCCGGAACAACTGGTTCCTTGCCCTGCTCACCCTCGGCGAAGGCTGGCACAACAACCATCATCACTTTATGGCTTCGGCGCGCCAGGGCTTCTTCTGGTGGGAGATCGACATCACCTACTACACGCTGAAGGTCATGTCCTGGCTGGGCATTGTCTGGGACCTCCGTAAAGTCCCCGCGCACCTGCTCACCCCAGAAACCATCGCGGCCTAACGAAGCAAGGTCCATCACGTTTGGCACTCCAGGAATTTGTTAACACCTGCAGGCCTTTCTGCGTCTTGGCTGGGTGTAAGCGGAACACCCAACGTCGAGGGCGTCAGGAAGGCGAGCCATGCCACGAAAACCTTTTCTCTTAGCACTTTACGCTCTGCTCGTTTGCTGCTTTACCGTATCGTTGCCTACGCTGGGCGGGTCTGAAGACCCTTCACTACATCGCCCGCGGGCTCACGCGCTAGGCCGAGAGGCGCGCCCTGTCTACTCGAGCCTCACGGCCCATGAATGGGGCACCTTCACTTCCATCGCCGGGAGTGATGGGCTAGCCGTCGAATGGTCGCCCCTGACGGGGTCCACGGACCTTCCCGCTTTTGTCGAACATTTTCGCGATCCGGGCTACAAACTGGGGTTGCGCGGCACTGTCCGAATGGAAACGCCGGTCCTCTATTTTTATGACTCGCGGGAAGAGACTGTTTCGGTGAGGGTGGCGTTTTCCAAAGGCGTGATCACGGAATGGTATCCACATGCCAGCCGTGTCGAGTCCGCGAGTAATCTTTACGGTGAAAATTTCCATCCACCAGCCGCCAGCGGAGCCATCGCGTGGGATTCCGTGACCCTTGTGCCAGCGGGGAGGCCGGATCTCCCAGCTGGAGATGGAAACAATCACTATTTCGCCGCGCGCATGACTTCCTCGACGCCGCTGCGAGTGAAAACCGCCACCGGCGAGCAGCAGGAGAAATTTCTTTTCTACCGCGGCGTTTCCACGTTTTCCGTGCCGCTTTCCGCAACGCCGGATGCACCAGGGAAGCTGAAAGTCAAAAATCGCGGCGATCAAGAAATCCCCACGACGATTCTCTTCGAGCGTCGCGGCGAGAAAGTGGGCTACCGCATCGGCGGTCCGCTTCAGGACGAAGCCATTCTGGATGCGCCCGATCTGACCGCTACGATCAATGACCTGGGCCGCGACTTGGAAGGAATTCTGGTTGCCCAAGGTCTCTATCAAGACGAAGCCCACGCCATGATCGAAACCTGGCGCA
Source organism: Candidatus Cybelea sp. (assembly GCA_035510055.1). Classification (GTDB taxonomy): domain Bacteria; phylum Acidobacteriota; class Terriglobia; order Acidiferrales; family UBA7541; genus Acidiferrum. The sequence goes on from DATKHV010000099.1 coordinate 27,060, forward strand.
ATTCCTGGTTTGAGGAAGGCAGCCGACTACTATACGTCGTTCCTCCGGCGTTCGTGAACGAAGTGCTGCCACTCTCCATCAAACCTGCTCCCGCGCAAACCGTGCGCGTCTTTGTGGGCCGGCTGGAACTCGTCACGCCTGCAACACAAAAAGCAGTCGAGACGGCGTTTGCCGTTCAGGACGCCGCGACATTGCAGGCCTACGGCCGCTTCCTGGAGCCGATTCTCGCGACGATGATCAAGAAGGAAACGAATTCGGACCAAACGCGCCAATGGCAGGGCTATTTGAATGCCGTTTACAGTCAGTTGATGGCTCAGAACCTCAGGAGAAACTAGCTTCGTCTGCCATCTTCCGTACGCTCTTCCAACTTCGGTATACCACAGGCCCTTTGTTTGCCACCGACCGGGGGTGTGGGGGTATTCTTCCCAATCAGGAACCGCCATTACTTGCCGGTCAAACTTAGCAAGGCCAAGCCACTGGCTGCCTTTCTTGGACCCGCGTATCAGTAAATCGGCCGACTCAGGCCTGGTGTCCCCTCCGGAAATCGCAAGAAGCAAACTCTTGTGACGGAAATTCCGAATCTGCTCGTTTGGAGATAACAGCCCTCTGCCAGCTGGCCAGCCAAATTGTCGGTTGCGTGGGTGTGGGGATTGCGCGAAAATTAGTGTTCCCGCCGTGGCAGGAAAAGTCCCCGAGCGTTTTCGCGGGCGGTTCGAGCTTCGCAAGCGAGAATCAATCGCAAGTATAAAGAAGGGCAAAACGTCATGACCGAACAAGTTGGCGAACTTCATCCTCCGGTGCGGTTGATGCTGACCCCCGGGCCGTCTTCCATTGATCCGCGCGTCTATCGCGCAATGGCTACACCGCTGGTGGGACACATGGACCCCTGGTTCAAGGGCTGCATGGATGAAACGCAAATCCTGCTGCGGCAGATTTTCCAGACCGAGAATCGCATCACCATGCCGCTTTCCGCTTCGGGCTCCGGCGGGATTGAAGCGTCGGTGCTGAATTCGCTGGAAGAAGGCGATGAAGGCATCGTGGCCGTCAACGGCGTTTTTTCCGAGCGCATGTACGAAATTGCGACGCGGGCCTCGTCGAAAGTCGTCAAGGTGGAAGCGCCGTACGGGGAGCCCGTGGACGCCGAAGATGTGCGACGAGCGGGTAAGGGCAAAAAGATCAAGATGATCGGGTTCGCACAGGGGGAAACCTCGACCGGCGTAATCACTGGCGTGGATGCCTATCGCCAAGTCGCGGACGAGCTGGGGGCGCTGCTGATTGTGGATACCGTTGCGTCGCTCGCGGCCGTGCCCCTCGACGTAGACAAGCAGCGAATTGATATTTGCTTCAGCGGCTCACAAAAGGCCATCAGCGCGCCTCCGGGAATGTCGCCGATCACCGTGAGCCCGGCTGCCGAGGAAGTGTTTCGCAACCGCAAGACGAAAGTCCAGAGCTGGTATTTCGACCTGACCACGGCGATGAATTATTGGGGTAAAGACCGGCTGTATCATCACACGCCTCCGATTTCGTTGATTTTTGCGCTACGCGAAGCCATGAGGTTGGTGATGGAAGAAGGCTTGGAAGCGCGCTGGGAGCGGCATCGCGTGAATCAACTTGCACTGATCGCAGGTCTCGAGGCCATGGGTTTGCATCTGCTGGTGAAAAATCCGGCAGACCGCTTGCCGACGGTGACTGCAGTTATGATTCCCGGTGGCATTGACGATGTAAAAGTGCGAAATCAGCTGCTGGACGAATTTAATATCGAAATCGCCGGCGGATTCGGCCCAATCAAGGGCAAGATTTGGCGCGTGGGCTTGATGGGCTACTGTAGCCAGAAGCCGTTCGTCTTGCTGTTCCTGGCGGCCCTAGAAAAGTGCTTGCTTGATCAGGGCTTCCGCGTCCCCAGCGGCGCCGGAGTGGGCGCGGCCATTCGGAGCTATTCCCAAGTGGAGACCGCCGCCGCTGTCAGCCGTTAACCGTCGACGCTCGGCGCGCTGTTTATCATGCTGAGCGGAGCGACGCATCTGGAGCGTAAACCGTTAAGCGAGCATTAAGCCGAGGAGACCACGTGACGACACGCCCATCACTCGCCAACATCGGCGCGATGAGCCAATTCATCGGCGCTTTCGAAGTTACTTGCAAATTGAACGGTGAAACCTATCATTGCCGCTTCTCTCACATGTGGAACGGCATCGCTACGCGCCACGCGGACACCATTGACACCAAGTTTTTTGTCGATGGCGAGGCCCACGTCGTCGGACTGGCGCACACCGCGTTCGTCAAATTCCGCGAGAGAGCCGGACGCGACTTGACGGATCGCGAAGCCAGCTTCGTAGCCGCCGAATATTTGCGCGAACGTCTCGAAGAAGGGGATGTGCGGCCCCTCTATGATGTGGCGCACGATGATGTTCTTCGCCTGATCGCCCAACTCGGCATCAAGTAGCTTTGGAGTGCGGGAGCTTGCTCCCGCTTTTCCTTGCGCTTCCCAACTTCACATCCCAGCCAAGAATTGTGTGCGATGGCCAACGATCGCAAGCCGCCGCATTCCAAATTCAGTCGCCGGGTTCGGCATGAAAAGCGTCAAGCGTTGGATGCCGAATGCCGTCGCGCCGAATGAAATGAATTACCAGAAGCATGAGCAGGGCCCCGCAAACCAGAACGGCAACGGCAATTTGCAAGCCCAGCTGCAGGTCGTGAAGATCAGAGATCCTGCCCACCACGTGCGGGCCCAGGCCACCAAGCAATTGCGTCGCGAACATGTATACGCCGACGGAAGTGGCGTGCGCCCGGCGCGGCATCATGTCATGCAGAACGGCGGTGACCGGTCCGTGATACCAGGACATAAAAAAGAAGGCGATGGCGAGACCGATGAGGACAATCGGTTTTTCTTCCGACTGAATGGCCACCAACAGGCAGGGCGCCGCCAGCAGAAATGCCGCTACGACAGCAATGATCCGCCCGTAGGACAAGGTCCGATGCAAGCGATCGGCCACGAACCCGCCGGTCAGAACGCCTAAAAGCGCCGATGATAGGCCGATAACTGCGAGTGACACGGAAGCTTCCCGCAAACTAAAGTCCTTGTAGTTGACGGCGAAGTCCGTGCTCCACGTCAGCAACGAGACACTGGAAAAAGTGATGCAAATCCCGGCGCAAATCATGGCCACAAATGCGGGCACCTGCAAAAGCCTTCCGATCGGCACCACTTCCGAACGCGGTCCGCGCGGCGGCTCCTCAATCCAGAAAAGCGCGATCCCCGGTAAAATCCCAGCGAGAGCCACGATGAAAAGTGCTTCTTGCCATCCGTATCTCGGCCCAATGATGCCGCCCGCGACGTGCCCGGCCGCGCCTCCCAGCAGCATGCCCACCGCAAAAATAGCTTGCGCGACGGCTCGGCGTTCCTGCGGGAAAGCCCCGGAAATCATGGATTGCGCCGCGGGTGCGTACGCTGCTTCGCCAAGTCCGACAACGGACCTGGCAATCAGGAAAAAGAGAAAACTGGAGGCCAGACCTCCGGCAAAGGTCGCGACGCTCCAGAATAGGATTCCGATGCCAATGATGGTTTTGCGGCTGAAACGATCCGCCAGGAACCCCAAGGGGATGCTGCCGGCCGCGAGAACCAGCAAAAGAAACGTCTGCAGCGAGCCCAGTTCCGCGTCTGTAACATGAAGATGTTCACGCAAAAGCGGAATCAGCGGCACGAAGACCTGCCGCGCGGCGAAGTTGACAAAATTGATCAAAGCAAGTACAGCAAGGAGACGAATCTGGTAGCTAGTAAGCGGAATGGACTTCGTCGGCATGGTGAATTAGCTCGATGACCCGTGCGACCTGGTGGAGCTTCGACGAGAAACTATCAACCTTCGCTCGGCCTATCAACAGTATATTACTTCCATGAGCGCTGCCCCTTCCACCAACGCGACCACCAGTGACCGTCTAACCACCGTTCTTTCTTACGGTGTCCTGCTGCTGCTCATCTACCTTGTCTTCCGGATCTACGAACCGTTCCTCGCGGCGCTAGGATGGGCCGCCATTCTGGTGATCTTTTTCTATCCCATGCACGACAAGCTGGCGGCCAAACTCTCCGCCAGGCGCGCCGCGCTTTTCAGCACGCTGGCGGTCACCATCCTGCTCATCGTGCCGGCCATTCTGGTTACCACTCTTTTCGTGCGCGAGGCAGTTTCGATTTCCCGCGGCGTGCAGCATTCCATCGTGGAAGAACGCGCGCCCATGGTGGCGAAGAAATGGGCGTGGATCGCCGAGCACGTTCCGGGACTCGATCCCAACGCCAAAGTTACGGAAATGGTCGAGCAGGGCGTCCAAAAAGAGGCGGGCTTTCTCGCCCAGCGGCTCGGCACCATCCTCGGCAATATCGCGGCTTTCCTCTTCGATCTATTCGTGATGATCTTCGCGATGTTTTATTTTTTCCGCGACGCGGACCAATACATCCACGGAATTCGCAGCGTTCTGCCGTTTGATGCCGAGCATCGAGACGTTATGATGAAGCAAACGCGCGACCTTATCTCTGCGAGCGTCACCACCAGTTTAGTCCTCGCGGCGCTTCAAGGCGTCATCGGCGGACTGGGATTTTTGCTCGTCAAGTTGCCGGCGCCTCTTTTCTGGGGCGTAGCCATGGCCTTCTTTTCGCTTGTCCCAGTTGTCGGCTCCGGCTTGATCTTCGTTCCGGCGGTGTTGTGGCTCGGGTTCACGGGACACTGGGGACTGGCTATTCTCCTGCTGGTCATTTGTGCCGGTGTTTCCGCCATCGTCGACAACCTTCTTCGCCCGCTGCTGCTCGGCGGACGAACGGAATTAAGCGGCTTGGTCATCTTTATCAGTGTAGTTGGCGGCGTCGGCTTGTTTGGAATGCTAGGCCTGGTCCTAGGGCCAATCCTGGTCGCCACGGCCGCCGGAGTCCTGGCCGTCTACATGGAACGGCCCATAACGGCTCGATAACACGTCCATGGTCTCGCCGTGGGCGCGCCACTTGTTTGTGCTAGAGTAACGCGCTCGAAGGAAAGTCATGACCACCAAACCTGCCCCGAAACACACGGAACTCCCCGCCGCGAAACTGCGCTGGAGGTGCGAACTCTCGCGCATCCCCTTTGAAACAACGGCGCAAGCCGAGCCGCGCGAAGGTTTCATCGGTCAGGAGCGCGCTCTGCGCGCATTGAAGATGGGCGCAGAGCTTTCGGCGCCCGGCTACAACGTTTTTGTTTGCGGATTGGCTGGCACCAGCCGCGGTGGAACCATTGCCCGCATGATCGAAGAGCTTCACCCTCCTACCAAGGAATCCCTCGACCGCTGCTACGTCAATAATTTCAAATTGGCCGACCGCCCGCGCTTACTGACTCTCCCCCGCGGCCAAGCCAACGGTTTCAAGAAAGACATGCAAGCGGGCATCGACTTTCTCCGCCGGCGGATTCCGCAGGTTTTCGAAGGCGAGCCCTTCCAGCGCCAAAAAAGCCGCATCGTCGAACGCTTCACCGTGCGTGAAAAAGAATTGATGGATGACTTTACCCGCCGCATCGCCCGCGAACAATTCGCCCTTGGCCACATGCAGGTCGGCGCCGTGGCCCTGCCGGAAATCTTCCCCGTCCTGGAAGGCCAGATGGTGCCCATCGAGGACATCTCCAAGATGGTCCACGAAGGCAAACTAGAAAGCCCCATCGCCGAAGATATCGAACGAAAGTATGAGCAGTTTCGCCAGGAATTTACCGTGGTCTACCGGAAAACGCTCACGCTCTCCCGCGAACTGGCTAGCGAGCTGAGCTACCTCGAGCAGGAAGCCGCTTCCGTCCTGGTCGATGGCGTCATCGAAGAGCTCAAGGAAAAATATCCCGGTGGCAGTGTCGCGGAATATCTGGAAGAGGTACGCCACCACCTCCTCGACAACCTCGACCCCTTCAAAGAGCGGGAGGGCGAAGGCGAACATGACGAAGAAACTCCTGACGGCCTTCCCAAGCCGCAAGCCGGCCCGGAGCGCGATCCCTTCCGCGTGTACGGTGTGAACGTGATTCTCGCGCACGACAACGATGACAAATCACCGGTTATTTTCGAGACCACGCCCACTTATGCCAATCTCTTTGGCACCATCCAGCGCGCCTATGACACGCGCGGCGGCTGGACCAGTGACTTCATGGACCTGCGCGGCGGTTCGCTCCTCCGTGCCGATGGCGGTTTCTTGATTATGTATTCGCTCGAGGCGCTCTCGGAAGTCGGCGTGTGGCGCGCCCTGAAGCGCACGCTCAACCACAACCGGCTGGAAATTCAGCCGCTAGAAATGTTTTATCCTTTCGGTGGCAGCGCGCAAAAACCGGAAGCCATCGACATCAACGTAAAAGTCATTCTCATCGGCGACCGCTCTTTGTACGAACTGCTTTACGAGTACGAAGAAGATTTCCGCAAAATCTTCAAAGTGCGCGTGGAGTTCGACGAAGAAATGGCCATGAGCGACGGCGTCATCGCGGAATACGCTGGACGCCTCCGCGCGCTTTCCGAAAAAGAAAATCTTTACCCGTTTGACCGCGGCGCCTTCGCCGCCATGCTCGAATACGGCGTGCGCCAGGCAGGGCGAAGAAATAAGGTGACGGCGCGTTTCATCGATATTGCCGACCTCGCCCGCGAAGCGCATTACGCCGCCGCTGCCGCCGGCGAATCCGTTGTCCGCGCTGCCCATGTGCGCGGAGCATTGTCCTCGAAAATGGAACGCCACAACCTGATCGAGACGCGCATCCGTGAAATGATTCAAGAAGGAACTCTGCTCGTGGATGTGGAAGGCACATCCGTCGGCCAGGTGAATGGCCTGAGCGTCCTCGAGATCGGCGGCTACTCGTTCGGCAAGCCCGTGCGCATCACCGCCACGGCCGCCCTTGGCAAAGCGGGCTTGATCAATATCGAGCGGGAAGCCAATCTCAGCGGTCGCTTCCACGACAAGGGCATGCACATCATCGCCGGCTACCTGCGAAGCCAGTTCGCTCAGGATAAGCCCCTCTCGCTCGCCGCCAGCATCTGCTTCGAGCAATCCTACTCCGGGGTCGATGGTGACAGCGCCAGTTCCACGGAGATCTACGCGCTGGCCTCCGCCCTTTCCGGCTTGCCGCTCCGTCAAGACATTGCCGTAACCGGCTCGATCAACCAGCAGGGCGATATTCAAGCCATCGGCGGCGTAAACGAAAAAATCGAAGGCTTCTTTGACGTTTGCCGCATCAAAGGTCTCACCGGCACGCAAGGCGTGATGATGCCCGAATCCAACGTGGAAGACTTGATGCTCCGCGAAGATATTCTCGAAGCCGTGACCGCGGGCAAGTTTCACATCTGGCCGGTGTCCAAGGTCGAACATGGCATCGAGATCCTCACGCAAACAGCAGCGGGCCGCAAAAATGGCGACGGGAAATTTGAACCTGGCACCGTCTTCGCTTTGATGGACGAACGCCTCCACGCCATGGCCAAGACTTTGAAAGAATTCGAATAGTCCGGACAACCCCTTTTGCCTGAACGCTACGCGTTTCAGATCTTTTTCTCCGAGGTGCCACATGATGCGATGGAATGGTCTCCTGAAAATTACATTTGCGCTCCTGTGCGTCTTTCCTGCCGCTCGTTTTAGCAAAGCGCAGCAAGTTCCCGAGAGCACCTACCAGGAGATGCGCTGGCGCATGATCGGCCCGACGCGCGGCGGCCGTACTCGCGCCGCTTGCGGCGTGGCTAGTCAGCCGAATGTCTTCTATTTGGGCGCGGTCAATGGTGGCGTCTGGAAGTCCGACGATTTTGGCCGCACCTGGACGCCCATCTTTGACTCGCAGTCCACGCAATCCATCGGCGCCATCGCCGTCGCTGTTTCCGATCCAAACATCGTTTACGTTTCGAGCGGCGAAGGCCTTGCGCGTCCCGATCTTTCCGTGGGCGATGGAATTTACAAGTCCAGCGATGCCGGCAAGACGTGGACGCACCTCGGCCTACAGAATGGGCAGGGAATTCCTGCTCTGGCCGTCGATCCCCGCGACCCCAACCGCGTTTTTGCCGCCGTGCTCGGTCATCCCTATGGCCCGAACGACGAGCGCGGCATCTTTCTTTCCACCGATGGCGGTCAGAATTGGCAAAAGGTGCTCTACAAGAGCGAGAACATCGGCGGTTCCGACGTGGAAATCGACCCCGCCAATCCCGATATCGTTTACGCCTCGTTGTGGGAAGTCCGTCTCGGCCCTTGGGAGGACGCAAATCAATACAGCGGCACTGGAGGCGGACTCTTCAAGTCCACCGACGGCGGCCAGACGTGGCACCCGCTGACAAATGGTTTGCCGAAGGGCATTATCCAAATTGACGTAGCCATTGCAGCCAGCCAGACCAGCCGTCTCTACGCCACCGTTGCGAGCGAGCGCGCCGACAATTCCCCTGGCTCCGAGGTCGGCATCTATCGTTCCGAGGATGCGGGCGAGCACTGGCAACGCATCACCACCGACACCAGGCCTGCGCTGCGCATCGGCGGCGGCGATCTCCCAGTCCCCCAAGTGGATCCGAAAAATCCCGACGTCGTCTACACCGCGAGCATCGTCACGATGAAATCCTCCGACGGCGGCAAAACCTGGCTGAGCCTCCGCGGCGCACCAGGCGGCGACGATTATCAAAACCTTTGGATTAATCCGAACTACCCGAGCATCATTCTGCTGTCAAGCGATCAGGGCGCGCTCGTCACCGTCAATGGCGGCAAAACTTGGAGTTCCTGGTACAACCAAGCTACTGCCCAGCTCTATCATGTCCAGACCAGCTATTCGTTTCCCTATCTGGTTTGCAGCGGCCAGCAGGACAGTGGCTCCGTCTGCGTTTCGAGCCGCGGTAACGACGGTGAAATTACCTTTCGCGACTGGCATCCCGTTGGCGTGATTGAGTACGGTTACGCCGCGCCTGATCCCCTGAATCCAGACATTATTTATGGCGCCGGCCGCCGCGAAGTCTCGAAATATTCGCTTACCACCGGCCAGGTACAAAATGTTTCGCCCATTCCTCTCGCCGATCCTAAGTACCGCGCCGATCGCACTCAGCCCATTCTATTTTCGCCGGTCGATCCCCAGGTCTTGTACTACGCCGCGAATTTTGTCTTCAAAACAACCGACGGAGGACAGACCTGGCAAACCATCAGCGGGGACCTCGCGCGCGAGCATTCCGGCATACCCGCAAGCCTCGGCAACACCGCCAGCAAAGACGCCAACGCCGACAAGCAACGTGGCGTCATCTACGCGCTTGCTCCGTCGTTCAAGAGCTTGAAGACTCTGTGGGCTGGAACGGATGACGGTCTGATCTGGACCACGCACGACGGCGGCGCCAATTGGAAAAATGTCACCCCGCCCGAACTTACTCCGTGGAGCAAAGTCACGCAAATCGTCGTGTCACACTTCGACGACGAATCTGCCTACGCTTCGGTGAGCCGTTTTCGCATCGATGATCTTCATCCTTACATTTATCGCACCCATGACGACGGCCAGACCTGGCGCCTGATCACCAACGGCCTGCCCGACGACGTTCCCGTCGACACCGTGCGCGAAGATCCCATCCGCAAGGGTCTTTTGTTCGCCGGCACCGAAACGAGTGTGTGGGTCTCGTTCGACGACGGCGGCCACTGGCAGACTCTGCAACTCAATCTCCCGCACACTTCGATGCGCGATTTGTGGATTCACGACGATGACCTGATCGTCGCCACTCATGGTCGCTCCTTCTGGATTCTCGACGACATCACGCCGCTCCGCCAGATCAATGGAAAAATGCAGAACGCCGAAGCCTTGATCTTCAAACCTGGTGTCGCTTACCGCGTCCGTCGCAGCACCAATCCGGATACGCCCATCCCCCCGGATGAGCCCACCGCCCAGAATCCTCCCGATGGCGCGGTGCTGGATTACTTCCTAGCGCGACCGGCTAATGGTCCCGTGTCACTCGAGATCCGCGATGCGCAAGGCAAACTCGTGCGCAGCTACGCCAGCACCGACAAGCCCGGGGCGACCGAGGAAGAACTTGCCAAACAGCTGATTCCGACCTACTGGATTCAGAAACCCCAGGTGCTTTCGACCAGTGCGGGAATGCACCGGTGGGTTTGGGATCTCCGCTACGCCACCCCCAACTCCCCGCGCTACGACTATCCCATTTCCGCGGTTCCCGGCGACACGCCGCAAGTTCCTCAGGGTCCGCTGGCCTTGCCCGCACAATACACCGTGAAGCTTACGGTAAATGGTCACATCTATTCCGAGCCGCTCACTGTGAAAATGGACCCGCGCGTCAAGACCCCTGCCGCGGGCCTCGCGCAAATGTTTCAAATCGAGTCGCGCCTCGCGGCCATGATGAAGGAGAGTTCAGAAGCCTTGGCGGAAGCTCGCTCGGCGCGCGAGCAGTTGCAGAAGCAAGCCCAACAAGCAAGTGGAGCGGTAGCCGATGCGATCTCCGCCTTCGAAAAAAAGCTAGCCGCTGTTCTTGGCGGTGGCGGCGGAGGGCCACGCGGAGTCGCCTCGCCCGTCCCAACCATCAGCAGCGTAAGCGGTGAAATCGCCGCGCTTTACGGTGAAGTGGGCCGTGCCGACGCGACGCCGACGGTCGCCGAAGGAAACGCCATGACCGAAACCGAGAAGACTTTCTCAGCGATCATGAAGCAGTGGGCCACGCTGAAAGCCAGCGACCTGACCGCTTTGAACCAGCGGCTCCGCGGAACAAACCTCCCGGAGATTCGCTTCGAATCCCGTGCGCCAAAGCCGGACGCCGCCGAAAATATCGAATGAAGCTTTCTAGGCTCACAAGCAAATTCAGGTAGTAAGGGAATGCGGCACTCCGCGTGAAGGCCAACTCACAAGCCGAGTCGCTACCGGGGCGGAGGCGCGAGGTAGGCCTGGCGATGATCCACGCGGCACGAGAAGCGCTTCACTTTGACTTGAATCGCGTGAACCTGGCCATCGTCGGCAGGTGGGGTAAATGCAATGCTGTACTCATGGCGGACGAGTTGCGCGATTTCAGAGTACGCGCGGTCGAAGGCCTTCTCATTTTTCGGTAGGTAGACACGTCCACCGGTCGCCAATGAAAGCTCATGCAACGCTTGGTCGCCTCCAGCGAAGACCTGCTTCAACCAAACACGATCCTCGCGCTCCTGCGGGGAGAGTTTCCTCCACTTTGGATACTTCCGGAAGTCGCCGGAAAGCGAGACCGCCAGAATGCGAACATCGGAAGTCCTGAGTTTTAGCTGAATCGTTTGCCACATTGACGGCGAGGTAGTATCGACACCGGTCGAAAGGGCAACAACCGTTTTCTTCCCCGGCGACTGAGCGAGCCAGTCGATGGCCGACGCAAGGCTGGAAGACAGGTTCAACTGGCCATAACCAGCTATGAAATTCAAATTTTGTAGCGCCAAGCGGGCCATCGTTTTGTCCGGGGTAAAATCGAAGAGCAGTTCCGGATTTTTCGAATAGCTTGCAATGGCCACGCGGTCGCCGGGAGAAAGACTGTTCAAAAGGGTGTCCGCAGCATGTATGTGGCTCTTCCCCAGAAAAAGAACGGCGGGACCAGATTCGATAAGAAGGAGAACTTGCGCTGGTTCGTCAATCGAAAGAAATCCGGTGATGGGTTGCTCGACGCCATTGTCGAAGGCGCGGAAATCCTCGCGACGCAGACCCTCGACGAAGTGCCCGCTGGCGTCGGTAACAATGACACCTACGTTGACCCGCGCAACGTTGACCTGAATCGCTGGTGTTGGCTCTTGCGGAGTTTCCTGAGCTTCGGCATGAGAACACCAGCATAGCGCGGCGGGCACCAGCAGCGCGGCAGCAAGAAAACGATAAAAGTTCATCACTCCTCTACTGAACCCACTGGTCCCAATGAATGCCCCTAGCGTCCTTCCACGAGACACTTGAAGAGTAATGCAGATGCCGCGCGAAGACCTGCGGATTTATCTGCGATAGCCAATCCGCAGCCGCTGACGGCCGGACGTCCTTCGTTGCGTCCGTCGAAAGATTCGTGATTTGTGCCGCCGCACTCTTCTTCGCTTCCGCCACCCAGCGCGCTTTCACCGCTTGCCAATCGACTTTTTGAAAATCGAAATAGCTCAGTCCATTGACATTTTCCGGGAAAGCCGCGCGTCCCGTCCGAAACTGCGGCACGGTGCCAAGGCCCGCGGCCGCGGAAGCGTGCGCACGATTCGCAAGCACTTCACGAAGCGTCTCGACGCCATTGGCGCCCACCAGCATGTCCGGTGTGACCGCCACATTAAAGAAATTCCATTGCGCCGTTCCCGCGCTTCCTTCTTTTCCTTCCAGCGAAATCTTCAAGAACGTCACATCTCCTTCATTCCGCTCCGCCGTCAATTGCTCGCCCAGCACCGTCCGCATTAGTTTCAGGGTCTCCGCTTTTTTGCGCACTCCAAAAAAGTAAACCTGCTTTCCCATCTCTAGCGCGGGACTCGTCTGCATCGAAGCAAACTCTCCGCTCAGTAATCCCAAGGCCTCCGGCACGGGCATTCCCAGCTTTTGTTGCGCCATCAGATCAAGCAAACCCACGCCCCCTTGCTGCGTCTGCGGAAACGCGGCGCCGGCCACACGTTCGACGGTAGCGTAGATGCCCAGTAAATCAAGCTGCATGGAATTGTACGAAACGGCTTCCGCCGGCACGAAAGCCAGGGACGCAGGCCTCGGCTGCCCCGCGGACCAAATGTCAAAGAGCGTTCCGCCTGAAGCATCGCCCAATATCGCCGCTTGCACGTGCGTTTTCGCTCCTTCGAACGTGACGCGCCCGCTCACAGAATGCACCGCGTCCAGCTTCGCCGCTTCCAGCAATGGACTGACCTCGAGCGGTCCAGCTTTCGAATCGGCCGCAAGGTTTTTCAGATCCGGCACAGCCAGAAAAAATTCCAGCGAGCCGCTCTCCAAGTTCGCCTTCGCCTCCTGATACGCCGCGGATTGCCCCAGCGTCGCCCCGCCGCTAGCTTTCCCATCGAGCCGCCCCAATAAATCTTCCATCACTGTTCGCTCACCCGCGCTGACGGCGTACTTCCCATGCTCCGCCCAATACGTGGCGCCGCCCTTGCTTTCCGACTTCACAACTTGCACGCCTCCGATGCTGACTTGCGAAAGCACTGGCGCTTCCTTCTCTTCCGCCCGCATACGCAGTATCGCTTTCGCAAGCAACAACTCTTTCCCGGTGCGGTCATACACAAAAAACATCCCGTTCCACGCCGGCCTTTTTGTATCCGCTGAAACAGCCCCGTTCGAAAGCATTCGTCTCACAGGTTCGCTCACGTATCCCAGCGTGAACGAGTTTTCCAGCAGTCCCGCAAATTCCTTCACTTGTTCCGGCGTCAATTTCGCCGCCGCCGGTTTTTCTTCCGACGAACTGAGCATCCCCGCCACGATTGCCGACCGCACCGGCGCAAAATCCGCATCGTCCCACAGCGCCGCCAGCGCGTTTGCCTTTCTTGCTTCCCCGCCTGGCATACCGTGCCAGGTCACGTAGAACAGCGTCCGCGCTGACATCTGCGCCGGCCCCAGCGGAGCTTGCGCTCGCGCCGCACCCGCCCACACCAGCGCCGCCATCGGCAATAGCCACGCCATTCGAAGTCTCAATGCTTTCATCAGAAGTCTCCAATGACAACGCGCTAAGGAAAGGGCCAACTTTTCCATGCTAGCGCGCCTCCCCAAACGGCAGAAGCCCTGTCCCGCTCTGAGTTTCCAGAACGCCGAACAGGGCTTCACCTCGGTCCAGCAAAATAGCGATATTTATCCAGCAAAATTGCGGTATTTAAATCTCTACGGTTTTGTCGGAGTAGCCGCTGGCGGAGGTGCCGCTGCCGCGGGAGCGGCCGCCGCCGGAGCCACCGCCGCCCCGCCTTCTTTCGGCGTCGCCAGGTATCCGGTAATCTGATTCTTCCCCACGTCAAACACCACGATCTCGTAAGGCGCCATCCTCGAGCTCCCCTTCACGTAAAACTGCACCGGCTCGCCGGAAGTCTTGTCCTTCTTTTCTATGGTCTTGTCGTCTGCGATCACCGTCACCGTGTACTTCGCTTTTTTCGGATCTGTCTTGTTCAGCGACATCTGCACCGGCCCCACGCGCTGCGGCGTCTTGGATTTTTGCAGCGTGAACTCGTAATAGTTCCGGTCGCCGCGCCTCTTCAAGTCTTCCAAGTCGTCGCGGTTGTGCGCGATCAGTCCGCTCATCACGTTCATGTCGCCCAGGCTGCGCTCCAGTTTGCCTTTTGTCGTTTCCAGGTCGCTCTTCGTCGCTTCAATGTCTTTCTTCGCCCCGCCCACTTCAGAGGCCACCGCGCCGATTTTTTCGTCGTTCTCTTTCTGCGCCTGGCTCAGCTGCGCCGTCAACTTCTGGTCCGCTTCCTGCTGCTCCTTGACGATCGTTTCCGCGCGGCTCTTGGCCCGCGCGATCTCTGATTGCGTCAAGCCCATTCGCTGCGCGGTAATTTCCATCTGGCTCTTCAAATCCGCGATGCGCGAATTGGCCTGGTCCAGTTGCGCCGTCACAATCTTGTTCTGCTCTTGCTGCTTCGCCAAGTCCTGGCTCAGCCGCGTCTCGGTGGTGTACCCCACAAAGCCCAGCACCGCCAGCGCGGCAATCACTACGCCAAATAGCACCGCGATCCACCGCGGCGTCCCCGTCGTTTCGTAGCGATACGATTCCTCCGGGCTCGGTATGTTTGGAGAAATGCTCATCGACTTCCTCCTCTAGATTAGCTGCGACCCCTCATGCGATAGCTGCGACCCCTCATGCGCTATCGCTACGACCCTCGAGTTGTTGACTTGAAATTATCCTCTGCCCAAGCCCATCTGTCCACTTGGGCCAGGTCTTGCGAACCGGTAGCGGCGTCCTTCCGACGGCGTCCCCGGTGTCGCCGCACCGTCGCCATCTTTCTTTCCGTTTTTCGCCATAGGGGCGGGGCTTGTTTACTTCGAGGCACCCGCAGGGCCCCGCCGCTATCCATCAGACGTTATCAACCTTGGCCCCGCAGCGCCTGATTGCAAGTAGCGGTTCACGCTTTTCTGTAAATGACGCGTCAGGGGTCCGAGCTTTGCTGATCGTTCGGAATCTCAGGAAACGGAAAACGAATCCAGGGTACCTAAGATGGGTGTTCGTGCATTCCCCGGGAGCTTCTTCCATGCGGTTCACAAAATTTTCGGAATGCATTTCCAGTGTTTTCTACGGAGTTGCCGCGACTTCACGAGGGATAGGAAAGCAAGAGCTCGCTTCCTCATGCAAGTTCTTTCGTTTCATATCCTTACAAATTCTTTTGCACCCGAGAAAAACGCAACCCTTTTCTTTTCAAGCAATTCCGAACTCTTTATGCCAAACACCGGGTGCGGGTGGGGGCCACGTCTTTCAAACCAAAAACTCCTCTCGCTGCTGTTCGTTTCATCACCAGTTCGCTACATTTTTATTTTTTTACTTCGCGCGTCCCGTGCTCACCGCTCCCTCCTCGTCTTGTGCTAGGCTTACTCGTGAGACCACTCATGAACCGCGGATCAGGGTTGCGCATCGGCAAAATTCTTGGTATTCCCATCTATCTCCACTCCACTTGGATTCTCATTTTTGCCGCCATCACCTATATCATCGCCTCGCAGTTCAAGCAGGCCCACCCGCTTTGGTCAGACATGCAGCATTGGACTGTCGGCGTCATCACCAGCCTGCTCTTCTTCGCCTCCGTTCTCTTCCACGAACTTGCCCACAGCGTGGTGGCCCAGCATTACCAGATTCGCGTCATTTCCATCACACTTTTTCTCTTCGGAGGCTTGGCGCGCATCGAGCGAGATCCTTCCAAGGCCATTCAGGAATTCAACATCGCCATTGCCGGACCGTTGGCCAGCGGCTTTCTCTCCGCCGCATTTTTTGCCTTGACCCTGCTCTTCTCTTCTAGCGAGACGGTCAGCGCGCTAGCTACATGGCTCTGCGGTATGAATGCGTTGCTGGCCTTCTTCAATCTCTTGCCGGGATTCCCTCTCGACGGTGGAAGAATTTTCCGCGCCATTGTTTGGGGCGCTACCAAGAGTTTCGACAAAGCAACGCGCGTCGCGGGCGCCAGCGGCAAAATCATCGCCTACACGATAATCCTCTTTGGCGTATGGGGCGTTCTCCATGGCGACATACAAAAGCTGTGGACGGTTTTGATCGGCTGGTTCATTCTGAACGCCGCGCAAGAGAGCGTAGCTCAGGTGGCCGTCCGGGAAACGTTATCCGGGCTCAGTGCCGCCGACGTCATGAGCAAGGAAGTTCCTACCGTTCCCGGCCACATCACGCTCGAAGAATACAGCGCCGAAGTCTTGCGCACCGGCCGCCGCGTCCATCTGGTGGTCAACGACGACCGTTTCGTGGGCATGATGAACGTTCACACCCTCAATGCCATCTCGCGCGAAGAGTGGGCGCACAATTCCGTGCAAGCCGCCATGATCCCGCGCGAGAAAATTCTCTGGACCTCGCCCGACGAGCCTCTTCTGCGTTTGCTCGAACGACTCCTGAGCGCCGATGTGAATCAAATGCCCGTGGTGAGCGGAGCCAGCGACGGCGCGCCGCAAATCGTCGGCATCGTCACGCGCGACTCCATTCTCCGCGTGATGCAAACGCGCACCGAACTCCGTCCTTTGGCCACGAGCAGATAGCTGTGCCGGTGAGCGCCGAACTTTTCTAGCCGCTTCTTCTTGGGAGGATAAAGAACTTAATCCGCAACGGCTGATTGTTCCGCGGTGAAAAGCTTTTTCGCTTCGTTGCGGCGACGCGACTCCAACGTGACGCGCACTCCGTGCCGCGGCCGCAGCGTAATCGATGCCAGCGGCACCACCGGATGACCCGCCACCAGCCGCAGTCGAAACTTACGCGCGATCGTCGCCAGAACCAGCGTGGCCTCCATCAGCGCGAACGCATTTCCAATGCACTGGCGCGGCCCGCCGCCAAACGGAAAATAAGCAAACCGCGGCAGCCGTTTGATCAGATCATTCTCCCAACGCTCCGGCAGGAATTCTTCCGGCGCTTCGTACCAGCGCGGGTCGCGATGCACCACCCATTGCGCCATGGCGACCCCCATGCCCTTGGTAACCGGGTACCCCGCAATTTCGTGATCCTCAACCACCAGCCGCGCGAGTCCCCAGGCCGGCGGATAAAGCCGCAGCGATTCCGAAATGACGTGCCCGGTGTAAACAAGTTTGGGCAAATCGTCGAAAGTGGGGGGGCGGTCGCCGAGGACGGCGTGCAATTCCGCATGCAGCTTTGCTTCGGCAGCGGGATTCTGCCCGAGTAGCCACCACGTCCAGGAAAGCGTGCTCGCAGTTGTTTCGTGTCCCGCCAAGAATAAAGTTATCATCTCGTCGCGAAGCTGGCGGTCGGTCATTTTCGAACCGTCTTCGTCTTGCGCGTGGAGAAGCATCGACAGCAAATCGCCTGCATCGCGCCCGGAAGCGCGGCGCTCGGCAATAATGCGGTAAAGGATTTTTTCGATTTGCGCCACTTCGCGCTTTACGCGCAAATTCGCCGGCGTGGGCAGCCAATGCGGGACAAAAATGGTGCGGCGGAAATTCGCGCCGATTTCGAGGAGCAGCTCCAGAGATTTGCCCACGTCTTGCGCGTCGCGTTCGACGTCCGCATCGAACAGCGTTTTTCCCACGATCTGCAGCGTCAAGCGCATCATTTCCCGATGGGCGTCGCGTTCTTCTCCGTTTTTCCATTCCTCCAGCAAGCGTTCCGCATACTCGACCATCGTCTCTGCGTAGGAAGCGATGCGCGCGCGGTGAAATGCGGGTTGCGCGAGGCGCCGCTGGCGCAGCCAGAAATCGCCTTCGCTGGTCAGCAAACCTTCGCCGAAGACGTGGCGATTCGCGCGAAGCACGCGGCCCTTGATGTAGCGGCGCGCATTGATAACCAGCACCTCTTCGATCAGATCCGGATGATTAATGAAAATCGTTTTGAAATTCAGAACGCGCAAGCCGGCGATATCGCCATAGTCGCGCGCGATTCTGGAGAAATATTCAAGCGGTTTGTTGTTGAGCGGGCCCAGCGACCAGCGTCCGAGCCCTTCAGCAGGACCGGCGGGGAATTTTCTGTGGCTCGAGCTCCACATACAGCAATGCTAAGCCCGCGTTCGGATGGCGTCAACGCGCGTAAATTCTTAATCGCAGGAGGTCTCGCGGGCGCGAAGCGCGCGGATCCGAAAGCCGCCGCGGCGGAGATCGACCGTCACCTTTGAAAATCCCGCGGCCGTCAATCTTGCCAAGGCGGACGCCGGCATCACCGGCACAAAGGTGCTCTTGATGTGCCCGATTCGATGCAACCATCCATCTGGAATTTCAAACGCAAGGAAGACGCCTCCAGGCCGAAGCACGCGCCAAATTTCCGCAAAAGCGCGATCTTGCAGTTCGCTCGAACGCAAATGATGGAGCATCAAGATGGCAATGGCCGAGCAGAAAGTCCCATCGGCAAACGGCAGAGTAGCGGCATCGCCCTGAATCACCGTCACACCCGTGCAATGGACGCGCACAGCCAGCTTGGCCGCAAATGCGTGGTCGTACTCCAGACTCGTCACGCGGCCAGCGAGGCGCCCCAACTCCTCCGTGGCGGCTCCCAATCCGGCACCCAGCTCCAGAATGTGCTCGCCTAGCTGGGAGCCCTTTGAAATCCAGGGCAAGACTTGCCGCCACGTCAACCATCGCCAAAGCCGCGTCCCGCAAAACCATGTTTCATAGGCGTTCATAGTCCAAAGTTTGGATTTCGAGAATTAATCATCTTGGCGATTTTCATCCGTTGGCCACTCGCCAAGTCGAAGCGACCCTGGCAACAGGCCTACGGAGGCCTCGGATACCTGGGACGCCTCCCCTCGGCCCCGGATTGCTGGTGATCCGCGGAAACGCTTTCTGGTGAATTGCCATGCGGTCCCCTGACAAGTATAGCTAAAGCATTGTCCGGATGCGGCGGAGAGCGGAAGCGAATTGGTCGGCGTTATAGGAGGAGGGATTTTCGAGTTGCTGGAAGAGAGCGTTGATGGCGGCGCGGACTTCGGAGGCGTTGGCGGGCTTGGCGTCTTTGCCGTAGGCGATGTAGAGCGAATCCATGGCCATGGCGGCTTGCTCGGCGGCGCGCTCGTCGGCCAGGGCAATATTTTCGGCATCATCGGGGATGCGTTGCAGCAAGCGCAGAGCTACGGCCTGATCGTATTGCATGGTTGCCAACCGCTCGGCAATTCGCTGAGCCAAAGGTGCGGCGGCTGAGGCGGCGGCGGCCACCACGGTGCGATCCGGATTCAGCTTGCTCATTTCGTCGGAAACGGAGAGCAACTGACGATCCAGATCCATGGCACTCGCGGAGTCAATCTGTTTTGCGAGCAGACGGAAAACCACATAGCGGGAGCTGTTCCAGGCCGGATCGCCCGGGCGACGGTCGATGTAGGCGTGCTCTTGCCGCCAACTCTCTTTGGCCGGGCCTAGCGCGTGATGGCACGCGAAACAGGAAAGCTCGGAATATTCCGGCCAAACATCTTTTTTGTCGAAGCGCTCATTTCTCGCGCGCCAGGTCAAGCGGTCCATCGCCGCGCGCAATTGCACGGCTTGGCCCGCGCTCCACTCGCGCACTCCGACCCATGCGGCATCCTCGACTGGTTTGCCCGGATCTGACTCGCGCGGCGATTTCCAGTGACGCGGCATTACCGCAGAAAACGAGTCCAGTTCAAAATAAAGATCCGGATGCCCGGCAGCGAGCATCTCGTGATCCACAAATTTATTTTTCGTTCCGAGATGGCATTCGAGACATTTTTCCGTGCGGTGAATCACATCTCGAGTGTCGTGCATTCCCAAGGCGACGGATTTTTCATGCGCCCAGGTTCTTGTGGCGTGCGGTCCTAGCCAAGCCGATGCCGGACCGTGGCAGTTTTCGCAGGACACGCCTTCGGAAATTTCGAACGCCCGACCGCGCTGCTCAACTCGGGGATTCAGCGCGTGGCACGCCAAGCACTTCGGCGCTTCTTCTGCTTTCGCTCCGAGCTTCAAGATCCGGGCCATGCGCTCGCCGACATCGCCCAATAACGCTTGGTAAGCGCGGCTGTGTTTGTCCTGGATGATCCAGGTGGAATATTCATTCTGCAAAATACGGCTGTCGGCGATGGGCTTCACGCTTCCGTGACAACTCGTCGCCGCACACGAACCCGGTCCGATGTATTGGATGGGTTCATTTTGCGCCGAAAGAAGCGCCGGAAACGTCATGAACCATGCGCAAGCAAGCACGCGGAGCAAACAGGAGTTTAAGGCGATGCGCATTCGGTGTGCCGGTGAGTCTGCTTGCTTATATCGTGTGCGGCGCGCGGAAGTCAACGGGCCGCGTTGTCTTTTTCGCGTCGCGTCGCAAAAAGGCAAACGCATTCTATTTACAGCAGACTCTGCTGCCAGTAGTATGCAGAGGACTCAGCACGCCACTTTGCGCCGCGCATCCTTTCCGAGAAATTGCCCGGCGCCTTTCGCGCGAGACGGGGCGCCGTGATCTTCGACGACCTTCGGGCCATTCAGCTTCGCTACGGCTTCCTGCCCAAAGCGGAACTCCAAGGGCTTTCACAACGCACCCAGACCCCGCTCTATCAAATCCACGGCGTGGCAAGTTTCTATCCACATTTTCATCTCGTGCCACCGTCCAAGGTGGAGATTCGCGTTTGCGCCGATATGAGCTGCCATCTGAACGGCGCTTGTGAATTGCGTGCCGATCTTGAACGACGATTTGCGAGTGCTCAGCCGGATGATGTGCAGATTCGTGATGTCTCTTGCCTCGGCCGTTGCGATCACGCTCCGGCGATTTCCATCAACGACCAGATCTTCACGGACGTGACCGCGGTGCATGCCGAGCAGCTCGCGCGCAGCGCCATGCGCGGAGATGACATTCACGAGCCACATCCCGCGCAGGCACGCATCGTTTGCAAAGCTGATCCCTATGGGGAAGATGAAAAGTACGGCGTGGTGCGCAAGCTGGTTCAATCCAAAAATTGGGGCGGCGTTCTCGCACAACTCAAAGCCGCTGAACTGAAAGGCCTGGGCGGCGCGGGATTTCCCACGAGCGTGAAGTGGGAGCTCGTCCGCAAACAGCCCGATCCGGTGAAATACATCGTGTGCAACGCCGACGAAAGCGAGCCGGGGACCATCAAGGACCGCTTCATCCTGACCAATTTGCCGCACTTGGTGGTCGAAGGGATGATCATCGCGGGCCTGGTTACGGGGGCGAAACGCGGCATCCTCTATATCCGGCACGAATATCATCTTCAAGAAGAGATTCTTGGCGAAGAGATTCGGCGGTGTTATCGCTCGGGGCTTCTTGGAAAAAAAATCCTCGGCAGCGATTTCGACTGCGACCTGGAAGTTTTTGTGAGTCCAGGCGGCTACATCTGCGGAGAAGAAAGCGCGCTGATCGAAGCCCTTGAAGGACATCGCGCGGAGCCGAGGAATAAGCCGCCTTTCCCCGGGCAAATCGGGCTGTGGCAAAAGCCTACGGTCATTAACAACGTGGAGACGTTTATTAACGTTCCGCAAATTCTCGCTCGCGGGAGCGAATGGTTTGTGGCCCAAGGCACCGGCGGCTCGCACGGATTGAAATTCGTGGGGGTGAGCGGGCAGGTTGAACGGCCGGGCATTTTCGAAGTCGCCATGGGCGTGCCCGTGCGTGAGGTCATTTTCGATCACGCGGGCGGGGTTCGTGGAGGCCGTCAACTGAAAGCTTTTGCGCCCTCCGGGCCATCGTCCGGCTATCTTCCCGCTTCGATGGTCGATGTGCGTTTGGATTTCAAGGCGCTGGCCGAAGCTGGCTCGATGCTGGGCTCCGGCGCCATTGTCGTCTGCGATGACACCACTTGCATGCTGGACATGGCACTGAACGCGGTGCGCTTCTACCGCAACGAATCCTGCGGAAAATGTGTACCGTGCAGGGTTGGGTCACAAAAAGTGGCGGACCTGCTGGCGCGCTGGACGCAAGGCGGCTTGAGCGAATCGCAATATCGTGCCGATCTCGGGCTGCTTGACGAACTTTCGCAAGCCCTGAGCCTCACTTCCATTTGCGGCCTCGGCCAGATCCTGCCTGCGCCGATTCAGTCGGTGCTGAAGCATTTTCGCACCGAAATCGATGCGCACGTTTTAAAGGGCCAGTGTCCCAGCGGCATTTGCTTTACCGCGGCATCGCGCGCCGGGGAAGCCCAGCGAGTTGGGATTCGCCCCTAGTATGACGACTGCCGGCACACCTGCGGGGTTCGTGGACATCACACTGGACGGAAAACCCGTGCGAGTGCCGGCGGGGACGAGCGTGTTTGACGCCGCGCGCATGAATGGGATCAACATTCCTACGCTTTGCCACCTGCAGAGCCAGACGCCCGTGGGCGTCTGCCGCTTGTGTGTTGTGGACACCGGGGCGCGCGTTTTGTCTGCATCCTGCGTCCGCCCGGTCGAGCCGGGCATGAAAGTCGTCAGCAATTCAGAAAAAGTACTGGCAGCGCGCAAAACCTTGCTGGAACTGATGATGAGCGATCATCCTTCCCCTTGCGCGCGCCAGCAGAATTCCGGCGACTGCGAATTGGAGACACTCGCAAAGGCGGCGGGCGCTTTGCCGCCACGCTTTAGAAAACACACCGTCGCGCGCGGTAAAGATGATTCTTCCCTGGCTATCGCCGTGGATCACGACGCTTGCATTCTCTGTGACAGGTGCATCCGCGGCTGCGATGAGATCAAAGACAATTTCGTCCTCGGCCGCATGGGCAAAGGTTATTCCGCGGGGATTGCGTTCGATCTCAATTCGCCGATGGGCGATTCCACTTGCATCTCGTGCGGGGAGTGCATGGTTTCTTGTCCGACGGGCGCACTCACCAACAAGAGTGTCGTCGGCACGGCGATTGCGTCGGGTCCGGACGCGCAAGGATTAGAAGCCGAGGATCTTTTGCAGATTCCCGTTTTCAAGGGGGTATCCGGGACATTTCTCGCGCTGAATCGCGGGGCGATCGTCAAACGGCGGTTCAGCAAAGGCGAAATCATCTGCCGCGAAGGACAATTCGGTTCGACAGCGTTCTACATTGTCGAAGGCCGGGCCAAGGTTTCGATTTCCACTCCGATCGCGCACGTCAAGACGCAGGGCGGCGCAAAAGGATTTTTCAAGCGGCTGACCAGCACACTCGTCGCGCGAGAAGAAGATAGGCGCGAAGAGGAAGCGCGCGACAGGACGATTCCGATCGATGCACCGGTGGATCTTGCTTACGGCAACCCTGTCGCTGAACTTGAACCGGGCGACCTCTTCGGCGAAATGACTTGCATGAATTTTTATCCGCGTTCGGCGACGGTCATCGCCGGCTCGGAGGTTGTGGCGTTTGAGATGCTGCGCAATGTTCTCGACATCATGTTGAAGAACAAGACTTTCAGAGCGCAACTGGACCAGACTTATCGCCGCCGGGCTCTCGAGAATCACCTTCGCGGCGTGCCTATGTTCGCGGATCTTTCGCAGGAATTCATCGCGCACCTGAAGGAAAGCGTGGAGTTGCAGCGCTTCGGGCCCGGCCAGGTGATCGTTCAGCAGGGCGCGGTGGCGGACAGTTTCTATCTGGTGCGAATCGGTTTCGTGAAAGTTTCGGAAAATTATCCAGGTGGCGAACTGGTGCTGGCCTATCTTTCGCGCGGCGATTATTTCGGGGAAATAGGGCTTCTCGGCGGCGGTGTTCGCACGGCGACGTGCACGGCTCTCGATCACGTTGAGCTCGTGCGAATCTCCGGCGAGGATTTCCGCGACATGGTTGCGCGGTTTCCCAGCGTGAGAAGCGGCCTGGAAGCCGCGGCCGCCGAGCGGCGCGCCGCAAACCAGCAGCGCTTGCAGATGCTACACGACGTTCCCATCGATCAATTTCTCTCGCAAGGATTGATGGAAGCGCAGAGTCTGCTGATTCTGGATTTGCAGAATTGCACGCGTTGTGACGCTTGCGTGAATGCTTGCGCCGACGCGCACGAAGGGGTCACGCGCTTGGTGCGCGATGGATTGCGCTTCGATCAATATCTGGTGGCCACCAGTTGCCGGCAGTGCCGCGATCCGCTGTGCATGGTGGGCTGCCCGGTCGGCGCGATCCGCAGGAGAAACTCGCTGGAAGTCATCATTGAGGATTGGTGCATTGGCTGCGGGCTTTGCGCGCAAAATTGTCCTTACGGCAATATCAATTTGCATCCGTTTGAAGTGCTGGTGGACGATCCCGACCGCGTTGGACGAAAAAAAGCTGTCATTAAGCAAAAGGCGACCTCTTGCGATCTTTGCACGCACTTGCAAGAGCCGAGCTGCGTTTACGCTTGCCCGCACGACGCCGCGCATCGTGTTGACCCACGCACATTTTTCGCCGCCATGCTGGAACGGGCCCCATCGAAATGAGAATGGACAAAACGCAACTCCGCTGGGCTTGCGCTTCGCTTGGAATCTTGACGATTTGTGGCGTCGTGTACGGTGCTTACGCGCTCGAATCTCCGCTGGGTCCGCTTGGCGGCAGTACTATCGGAGTCGCTTTCGGCATCATGGGCTTCGGCTTCATGTTATTTGCGGCGCTTTTGGGCGCGCGGAAACGCGTTCCTACGTGGCGCGTGGGACGCGCGCAAGCGTGGATGCGTGGGCACCTGTGGCTCGGCTTTCTGGCCCTGCCGATGATTCTTTTTCACGGCGGATTTCATTTCGGGGGGACGCTTACGAGCGTCTTGATGTGGCTGCTGATGATTACGGTGTTCAGCGGCGTATTTGGCGCGGTGCTGCAACATTACATTCCGCGCCTGATGACCGTGGACGTGCCGCTCGAAACGATTTACGACGAGATCGGTCGCGTCCGAACGCTGCTACGCGAGGAAGCCGATCGCGCGATGGAATCACTCTGCGGGAATTTGGGGCTGTCGAAACATTCGAACGAAGAAGGCCTTCGAGCGGGTGGGTTCACGGCGTTGCGGACAATCGCCGCTTCAGCGGTTCCGCTGCGCACTTCTGGGGCGGTTAGCGCGGGCGCGAGTGCGGGTGTTGCTGCGGCTGCCGAAATTAGTTTGCTGAGTGAAGAAGTGAGTGCGCGGCTCGGACGGTTTTACTTGAAGGAGATGCGTCCGTTTCTGGAGCAGCCGGGAAAACGCGGCCAGCGTCTGGGCGATAACGGGAAAGCGGGCAGCGCGTTCGCGGGGCTGCGCACACTATTGCCTGCCGCAGCGCACGCTACGCTTTTTGACCTTGAAGACATTTGTGACGAAGCGCGGCAGCTGGCACGTCAGGAACGTTTGCAGCACTGGCTGCATGGGTGGCTGCTGCTGCACATCCCGCTTTCGCTGACATTGGTTTTGCTTGGCGCTGTACACGCGGTGATGGCTCTACACTATTAACACGAGAAAAAAACGTGGCTCGCACCCGCACGACTAAAAAACTGGCCCAGCGCATCGACCTCAACTATTTTAAGAAGCCGACGCCGCTGAAGCGCGCGAAATTCTGGCTTAGTCTCGTGCTGCCTTTGCTCGCAGTGATTTGGATTTCCTGGCGCAGCGTTTCTGATGATCCTCGCGTTTATTCAAGCGGCCGCATGAGCAAAGCACATGCGGTGCTGGAAAAGGATTGTGGTGCTTGCCACTTGCGAACCGCTGGAGCATTTTCCGCGAAAGCGGGCGACGCCGCTTGCCTCGACTGTCACGACGGCCCCCTTCATCATGCGGAACAGGCTTATGCCCCGAACTGCACGACTTGCCACATGGAACATCGTGGAAGAATCAGTTTAGTGGCCACAAGCAACGAAAGCTGCGGGCAGTGTCATGCGCGGCCGGTCACAAGATCCGGTAACAAGGCGCTCTGGGACCGCTTTGATAGTTTCGAACACGGCCACCCGGAGTTCACCCCCTTGCGAACCGTTGCAGGCATCGCGCCGAGCGATCCCGGCACGATCAAACTGAATCATGCCATCCATATGAAGCCCATTCGACGTCGGCCGAATGGGCCCAACGTTCAGCTCGAGTGTGGCAACTGCCACCGTCCGACATCTGCGGCCATGGACATGACCTACTCGGATGCGAAGTACCGCGCTGCAGCCGTCAGCTACAAAGATAGCGACGAGTATTTAGCTGGGCACGCCGAAAGTCTGAAGCCTCCGCGTTCAGAAACCGGGCGCGAGTGGATGGCACCCGTGAAATTCGCGAATGCTTGCGCTGGCTGCCATTTGCTGACGTTTGACAAGCGCTTCGACTTTGGCGTTCCGCACGACAAGCCGGAGGTTATACGCGAATTTCTGGCGAGAACATTTCGTGAATACATTTCCGCGCACGCCAGCGAATTGCGCGTTCCGCGCGAGCCGAGCCGCGACCTTACGGGTAAGCCGGTGCCCCCGGAAGTTCGCACACTTACTCCCCCACAATGGGTGATGGAGCGTACGGTGGAGGCAGAAGATCTGCTCTGGCGAAAAACCTGCAAGCAGTGTCACACCCTGATATCTCCCGCAAAAAGCCGGCGCGGAAAAACCGAACTATTGAGTGCCGGGGCGAGCGACGCGGACAAGCTCCCCGGCACCTCGGCTGGATTGCCAAACGTTGCGCAAGCGAACACCACATTGCGTTGGATGCCGCATGCGAAATTTGATCACGGGGCGCATGAAGGATTTACTTGCGTGAGTTGTCACGCCCAAGCGCTGACCAGCACGGAGTCGAGCGACATCTTGCTGCCGGGGATGGCGACTTGCAAAACGTGCCATGCGCCGGGGCCGGAGCATGCAGAGTCGCGCTGCTTCGAGTGCCATACGTATCACGATTGGTCGAGGCGGAAGGAAGTCACGCCAAAATTTACGTTGCCAGGACTTGCCACCGGCGGCCGCTGAGGCTCACTTGTAATTTGCGGTTGCCCCTCTTTGCATGAAGTGGAAGCAAAGGGGGGCTCATCTGGGGCGCAGCAAGGTGCGCCGCTACAATAATTTCGATCAGCAATGCTTTATGCGTGCTGCACAAGCGCCATCATATCGGGTGCGTAGCGTTCGCCCAACACCTGAATTTGTGCGAGGCGGGCGCTGATCTCTTGTAAGTCGCTTTCGGTGAGCTTCACGTTGAGCGCTCCCATGTTCTCCTCGAGATAGCCAACGCGCTTCGTGCCGGGGATGGGGACGAGGTCATGGCCCTGAGCGAGGACCCAAGCAAGAGCCAACTGTGCTGGTGTCGCGCCTTTCTTTTTGGCAAGCTCTTTTACGGTCCCCACCAGTTTAAGGTTGGCTTGCAATGCTTTCTCCCCGAAACGCGGATTTGTCCGGCGCCAGTCGGTGGGATCAAGATCCTCGAGTTTTTGGATCGCACCGGTTAAAAAGCCGCGCCCCAGCGGGCTGTAAGGCACAAAGGTAATCCCCAATTTGCGGCAAGTGGCCAGAACGCCATTCGTTTCCACGTCGCGAGACCACAGCGAATACTCGGTTTGCAGCGCTGCGATCGGATGAACCTTGGCGGCGCGCCGCAATGTTTCTGGTCCGGCTTCCGAAAGCCCGAGGGCGCGAACTTTTCCGGCGGAAAGCAATCCGGCCATGGCCCCGACAGTCTCCTCAATCGGAACTTTCGGGTCGACGCGGTGCTGATAGAAGAGATCGATCGTATCGATGCCCAACCGCTTCAAGCTGGCGTCACAAGCGCGCCGCACATTTTCAGGAGAACTGTCGACCCCTCTGGTCCCATCGGGCTTGCTACGAAAACCAAACTTGGTGGCGATAATCACGCTATCGCGGGGAACCTCGCGCAGAAAACGTCCAAGCAATTCTTCATTGGTATAGGGCCCGTAGATTTCGGCGGTATCCAGAAAATTTCCACCGAGTTCCATATAACGGCGCAGAACGCGGAGCGATTCCGATTCATCGGCCGGTCCGTAGGCGAAGGACATGCCCATGCAGCCAAGTCCCA
This sequence comes from Candidatus Cybelea sp., assembly GCA_035510055.1. Taxonomy (GTDB): domain Bacteria; phylum Acidobacteriota; class Terriglobia; order Acidiferrales; family UBA7541; genus Acidiferrum. Next base: position 54,923 of record DATKHV010000099.1, read on the forward strand.
GTGCGGAAACGAGTGGACCATTCTTGCCAAGCTGACGCTGTTGCATAAAATTCTCCTCGTTGAGATTTTACTAGGTTGGATGAGACATTCGCACTTTCGGGTACAAATTATGCTACTAACAGGAGCCCACACCCTTCGCTACAATGAAAACGGGCGCGCGTAAAGTGCCGGCGCTCAAGTGACTCCTTGATGGCTTCCCAATTAACAAACGTTCCGGCGCCATTGGCTGCACCCGTTTCCCAGGCGCCTCCAGTGCATGAAGGAGCGGCACGCGCATTCTGGCGCACGCTGACGCGTTTCGACTCGTCAAAGCTCGCTCCGTACATGGCGCTGCGCAACTCGGTCGGTGTGCTGTTGCCAGTAGCCGTGGGATTCGCGCTGAACATGCCGCGAGGCGGTGTAGTGGTGGCCAGCGGTGCCCTCAACGTCGCGTATTCCGACCGGAGCGATCCGTACGCACAGCGCGCCAAGCGCATGTTGACCTCCAGCGTCCTGTGTGCGCTGGGCGTTCTTCTCGGAGTATTGTCCGGCAGCCACAACGCCCCGGCAGTGATCATCGCGACCCTGTGGGCCTTTGCCGCGGGAATGCTCGTCGCCGCTGGCACCACGGCTGCCGATCTCGGAGCAATCAGCTTGGTGACGCTGATGATTTATGCGGTGCAGCCGCTGACCCCCAAGCAAGCCCTGATTTCCTCGGCGCTCGCGCTTGGCGGCGGGCTTTTGCAGACGGCGCTTTCGGTGGCACTGTGGCCGGTGCGGCGCTACGAACCAGAACGGCGAGCACTCGCGACCTTCTTTCACGAACTCGCTAGTGCGGCGAAACAGCCGGTGAACGCGACTTCGGCGCCTACGACGACGATGCATAGCACGCAAGCGCAAGAAGCCCTTTCCGGCCTCGATCTCGAAACGGGCTTAGAAGCCGTGCGCTATCGCGCTTTGCTCAGCCAAGCGGAGCGCATACGTCTTAGCCTGCTAGTGCTTTCTCGATTGCACCTGCGCATCGAACGCGAGAGTCCCCGGCATTCCGGAGTGCAGATTCTCGGCGGCTACCTAAAGAACGCCGCAGAGACTCTCGAAGCGATCGGAGACTCCCTGATTTCTGGAAGTCCCGCCGATGCGGGCAAGGAACCGCTTGCCGCGTGCGAATCTCATACGCTGCAGTTGCGGGAAAAAACGGATGGCTTGCCGCCCTCTTTCCTCGCCGCCGTGGCCAAAGACGCGCGTTTCCAAATGGATGCGCTCAACGGCCAACTGCGGGCGGCCCTGGACCTAGCCGAGAATGCCACGCCCACGGGCCAAGCTGAGTTCGCGAAGAAGGAAGCGCGACAGCCGTGGCGCATGCGCTTCGGCGGATTAATGGCGACGCTACCAGCAAACCTGAACTTGCAATCATCGGCCTTCCGTCACGCCATTCGACTGGCGGTCATGGTCGCTCTCGGCAACGCTCTGGAGCGCGCCTTCTACTGGCACCGTTCCTACTGGCTGCCGATGACGATCGTTCTGGTGCTGAAACCGGAATTCACCACGACGTTCACCCGCGGTCTTTTGCGGATTGCCGGAACGATTGCCGGACTTTTTCTGGCCACGCTGCTCTTCCACTTCCTTCCAGGAAGCGTCGCGCTCCAGATTATCTTGATCTTCGTTTTCACACTCTTACTGCGCTGGTTCGGTCCCGCCAACTACGGAATATTCGCGGTGGCCATCAGCGCGCTGGTGGTCCTGCTGATCGCCATCACGGGAGTTTCTCCGCAGGAACTGATCTGGGCCAGGGGGATCAATACGGCGGCGGGCGGGGTGCTCGCGCTTCTAGCGTACTGGATCTGGCCGACCTGGGAACGAACTCAGGTTTCCGAGAGGATCGCGGAGATGCTGGACGCCTACCGGGAGTATCTTCACAGCTTGGCGGAGTTTTATATGCGGAACAACAACGTCGAGCCGAGCGAACTCGACCGCGTTCGGCTGAATGCGCGCCTGGCACGTACCAACCTGGAAGCATCGATCGAACGACTGCGGGCGGAACCAGGGACTAGCGCGGAGCAGATCAATCAATTGAATGCGCTGCTGGCAAGTTCGCACCGCCTTGTGCATGCGCTGATGGTGCTGGACGCCGACGGGCTGCAAACGGCTGCGGTTCCGGCGCGGGCGGCGTTTCCCACCTTTGCGGCGCATGTGAAGAAGACGCTCGAGTTGCTTTCGGCGGCGCTAAGAGGCCAGCGCGTGCAGATTAAAGAGTTCCCGGACCTGCGCGAGGATCATCTCACACTGGTGCGCTCCGGCGATCAGATGATCGAGCGGTATGCGTTGGTCAACGTGGAAGCGGGCCGCATCGTGAACAGTTTGAATACGCTCAGCGAGCAGGTGATGGAACTCGTGCGCCCAAGACATGCAGCGTGAACGGGGCACCGTAGGCCGCACCGCTCTTGCGATGCGGGCTGGGCTAACGAAATAGAACCAGCCGAGGCCCTAACTTAGCGGTGAGCAAAGATTTCACGGGTGGCGGGGTAGACGCGACGGTAGGCCGCGTAGGAAGCAGCGAGAGTGGCGACGGCGGAGGGCTGGGGATTAACGCGGGAAGCTACGCGAACGGTGGCGGCGCAGGCGGCATCGACCGTGGGCCACACAGCTGCGCCAACACCGGCAAGCAGTGCCGCACCGTAGGCGGCGCCTTCTTCGGCTTCGACGATTTCGACGGCATGGCCATACACGTCGGCCTGGATTTGGCGCCAGAGCGATGAACGCGCGCCACCGCCGCCGAGGCGGATGCTGGCGACGGGGACTTTCATTTCGCGGAAAAGAGTGAACGTGTCGCGCAGGCTGAAAGCGACGCCTTCGAGGATGGCGCGAACAATGTGGGCGCGCGTGTGCGAAGCGGTAAGGCCGACGAGCGCGCCACGAGCGCTCGAATCGAGATGCGGAGTCCGCTCGCCCATCAGATAGGGCGTCCACAGAAGGCCATCGGAGCCGGCAGGAACTTTGGCGGCTTCAGCGGTGAGCTGGTCGTAGGATTCGCGCGTGCCACTCGAGCGGGTTAGAAAGGTGTCGCGAAACCAGCGCAGGGAGAGGCCGGCCGCCTGCGTCACTCCCATGACATGCCAGCGCCCTGGGATGGCGTGGCAGAAAGTGTGGACGCGGCCGCGAGGGTCGAGGGCGGGGCGATCGGTTGCGGCAAAAACGACGCCAGAAGTGCCGATCGTGGCGCTGACCGTTCCAGAAGCGACGATGCCCATGCCGGTCGCGCCAGCGGCTTGATCCCCCGCTCCCGCAACAACAGGAGTGCCAGCGCGCAAACCTGATTCTTCGGCGCCTTTGGCGGAAATTTCTCCGCAAACGCTCGGAGATTCGTGGAGCGACGGAAGCCAGCGCTCATCAAGTTCGGCGGCCTGCAACATTTCCTTTGACCAGCGCCGATGGGCGACATCTAGCAGCAAAGTTCCGGAAGCATCCGCCATGTCGGTGGCGAGCTCACCGGTGAGGCGGAAGCGGACATAGTCCTTCGGAAGCATGACCGCGCGTACGCGTTTCCAGTTCTCTGGTTCGTTCTCGCGGACCCAAAGCAGTTTTGTAAGCGTAAAGTTGGCCAGTGCCGGATTACAGGTAAGTTGGATCAGACGCTCCTGCCCGATCTTGGCGGTGAGGTCGCGGCACTGTTTTTCCGTGCGCACGTCGCACCAGATCAAAGCGGGGCGCACGACGCTTCCTTGAACGTCCAGCATGACTGCGCCATGCATTTGCCCGGAGAAGCCTAGGCAAGCAATATCTTCCACGCGCAGATTGGCGCCCGCGACGGCTTTCCGGACCGCCATGCATGAAGCGCGCCACCAGTCTTCCGGTTGCTGCTCCGCCCAGCCGATTTGCGGCGTAGCGAAGGGCTGGTGTTCTTCCGTGGCGGAGGAAACGATGCGGCCCAGGCCGTCGACGATAAGCGCGCGGGTGCCTCCGGTGCCAACGTCAATCCCAAGTACGTTGATAGAGCCTCCTCGACGAAAGCGCCGCTCGCACGAGTTCTTGGAAGAGAGACTATCTCACTTCGTTGGTCATGAGGAAGAGGGGACGCATTTCGAAACTGGCGTATTCGGGGCGGAGGCGGTCGGTATTGTATTGTTCCTTGACGTTGACGACCTTCTTGGTGGCGGTGACAGTTTCCAGAGGGATGTTGTCGTAGTGACCATTCTTGAGGACGACAAGGCGGCCACTAATTTTTTTCAGAAGGAGATCCAGGGCGAGATTGCCGTAGGCCATAGGAGCGATGGAGTCAATGGCATCGGGATCGCCGCAGCGGACGAGGTAGCCGAGCTTCTGGTTGATGACATCGATTTTCTTGCCGTTGTTGAATTTAGCGGAAACGTCTTTAATTTTTTCGCCGACGATTTCGCCGATGCCGCCAAGCTTTTTGTGGCCGTAGGCGTCAGTGGCTTCCCCTTCAAAAACCATTTCGCCGCCTTCGAACATGGCCCCTTCGGAGACCAGGACGATGGAGTAGCGACTGGGATTCTTGCGGCGGTCGGCGACCAGCAGTTCAGTGAGATGTTCGATATTGAACTTGTGCTCCGGAATGACGCAGCGATTGGCGGCGCCGGCCAAGGTGGGAAGCATGGCGGTGAAACCGGCGTAGCGGCCGAAGACTTCGATGACCATGAAGCGCTCGTGGGAGCCCGCGGAAGTGCGGAGGCTATTGACCATCTGGATGGTGCGGGTGACGCAAGTGCTGAAGCCAATACAGTAGTCGGTGCCGGGGACGTCGTTGTCCATGGTTTTCGGAATCCCAATGACTTTGAAGCCTTCCTTGTGGAGGCGAACTCCGTAACTAAGAGTGTCATCGCCGCCGATAGGGATGAGCGTGTCGATGCCAAGCCAGGCGAGATTCTGGAGGACTTCCGGAGTCAGATCGTTTTTCTCGGCATTGAATTTGTTCTTGAGATGAGCCGGGACGCTCGATTTGGTCACGCGACCGGGATTGGTGCGGGAAGAATGGAGGAAGGTGCCGCCGGTGCGGCCGGCGCGATCGACGATTTCTTCGTTGAGCAGGAGGAAATTATCGGAGTTGTCGTAGTTCTTCTCGCGAACCATATCGACGAGGCCGGCCCAGCCATGACGAATGCCGATGACTTGATAACCTTCGCGGATGGCGCGAAGGGTTACACCGCGAATGGCTGGATTCAGACCCGGAACGTCGCCGCCACCCGTGAGGATGCCAATGACGCCTTTCTTGGTGTTGATGTTAGACATGAGTCTAGAGTCGCCCCTTTAAGAGATGTTGAACTGGAAATTATCTCCTTTGCAGGAGTTTTTAGGAAGGGGAGAACCCCATTCTTTTGTCGGACTCAAAGAAGCTGAAAAAATCGTTCGTTGCATCGAGAAATTGCATTCGGACTCTCAGACCGGGATTGCCGCCGACGCGCGGAGTGCACAAAGCAGAAGGGGGTAGCGAATTGCGCTTGATGGTTTCCGCTGTCGCCGGTGGATGCGCCCGAACCAGCGGACCGGCCGCCTACCCGAGTCACTCGCTTCCAAGCCCCGGCGGGGACTCAAAATTCCGAGTTTGATCAGCGACAACAACAATGAAATGTCCGGCTAGGCTTCGATGCGGGTACCCAGAAGGCCGAGAAACTTGGCCAGCCACTCATGGAGCGCGGGCCAGGCCGGGCCGGTAACCAGGTTTCCGTCTACCAGGGCCTCGTTCATGGGGAGATTTACGTACGTGCCGCCAGCCAGAGTAACGTCAGGCCCGGTAGCCGGATAGGCGCTGCACTTTTTCCCTCGCAAGACTCCCGCGGCGGCCAGAACTTGCGGAGCGTGACAGATCGCGGCCAAGGGCTTATTGGCTTTTGAAAAGTGGTGCACGATCTCGATGACGCGAGGAATCGTTCGGATGTACTCCGGCGCGCGCCCGCCAGGGATCATCAAGGCGTGGTACTCTTCGGGCTTGACCAGGTCGAAAGTCGCGTTAAGAACAAAATTGTGGCCGCGCTTTTCGGTATAGGTCTGATCGCCCTCGAAATCGTGGATGCAGGTAGGCACGAACTCGCCGGATTTCTTGCCCGGACAGACGGCATGAACGGTGTGGCCGACCATCTGAAGCGCCTCAAATGGAACCATCACTTCGTAGTCTTCCACGTAATCGCCGACAATCATCAGAATGGATTTCTTGGACATGTGCCGCCTCCCAAAGCGCTGTAGTGTAACAAACAATATAGGATGCTGAGGGAAAGTCTCGGGCTATGCCACCCCGGTTGGGTTGCCATGGCCGTTGCTCACGGAACAGTCAAGTCGGAATTGCCCGGGCCTGCGACTTTTTCTGGACGCGGTATTCTCTGGTCCACGGACGGCAGAATGGGAAAAGCAGCGTGCGGCTCGGTCTGGTACCAGTAAGCTACGGAATAGTAGTTGTCCGAGCGGTGATTGGCGTGACCATGTTCAATGGTCGCGCGGAGCGACTTTGTAAACGGTATTGGTGAATCCAGATGGAAACGATACACCGACGATTTTCCTCCAGCGCGTTCTTCACCTACAATCGGAGCGCCATATAACCGATAGGAGAAGGGATGACCGCCAAAATCCCAAGCACCTAGAAAATAATCTTCGGAACCAGTGCCGTTGATGGATGGCCGGGATTCTCCATCAACAAAAAACATGTCGTCACCTTCGCCCCACCAGCCATCTTGATTTTGCAGCACGGACATCGTGACTCCCACGAAATGCCCGCGCCCCAGCGCTTCCAGCCAGACGTAGTTGTCCTTGCCATCCAGGTTGGTCTTCTTGTCGACTTGCGGATCGTCGTTGCTCTGCCAGTCGGAGGTCCAGCCGTGGTTGGGCTGAGCCTGGCGGAACTGCGCGTGAAAGTATAGAGTTCCCGCCGGGAGAGGCTGCCCGTAAGCGCGATAGTCTAAATTAGAATAGAAGGCCCCCACCTTTTGCTGGCTCTCGTTCGAGACCGTAATACGCGCGTGCTTTTGAAAAGGCATCGGGAAAAAGCAGTTCAAGGCCTTGTCGCTGCCGACAGAAAGAAGTTCGGACTCCCACTTATGATATTCACCCAGGCCGAGGCCGAAAAAATCTCCCAAGGGCGCTTCCACGCTCGGCGCCGTTTCGCCGTCCCAATAAATTCGCAAGACGAGTTTCTTCAAGTGATAGCTCTCGCGAGTAGCCACGGTGAACCAAATGTGCGTGAGCATTCCCGGTCCGTCGGCGTCCATCACCGTGAGTGTGCTGCCTGGCTCAATCTGGCGAAAATCGGCGTTTGCTCCGGTGGGATCCGCGCTCGAAACACGCTTGAGAACATAGTCCTGCAGCTGCGTAAGGTCGATCTTTGAGGGCCGCGTTTGCGCAAATAGAAGTTTGGGAAGGAGACAAACAACGATAGTGAAAAAGAATCTCAGACGGGTGTGTAGCATCGGCTGTCCTCCTCTCGCCACTAACCACCAAGCGATGAAGGATTTTGCCCCAAGAAAACAAACAAAGAAAGGCCGGGCTGAAGCCCGGCCTCTAGAAGACCACTTTTATTGGGCGTTCAGATGGGAGGCGGTAGCTGCGGAAACGTGCTCGCCAGCATCCTGGATGGTGAGCCGGTCCGTGCGCATCTTGTCCCATTCCAGCAACGTCAAGCCGTAGGACGCGAACAGCCTCCGGATGCGAGCGGAATCCCAGCGCAGGACTTTTTCCAGCACGGGGACCAGGACGCTCATGGCGTTATCGCTAAGAACTGTGCGCTTGGCGACGCGCGTTATGAACTTGGCTTCGCTCACCGCGATGGTAAGCCCGTCGTACTGATTGACGTGCATCATCACGGGAATGTCTGAGCTTCCATCGCCCATGTAGATGATGCTGTCGTGGCTGATGCCGAGGGTCGCGCGCAGTTCTTCCAGCACGGTTATCTTTCCCCAGCCAGCCGAAGCACGAATGATGGAATCGACTTCGCCGGTGCCTTCTTTGTAACGGAAGCGCGTGCCGAAGATGTGATCCGGCGGCACGATGCCTGCCAGCGCCGATTCGATGATTTCTTGCGGCGCGGCGGAGATCACGTGGAAGTGGAACTTGCAGCCGTCCGCGAGGTTATCAAGCGCGCGCGCCAAAAGAGAGACGTCATGCTTTAGGCGTATCCGTTTGCCGGTTTCGACCAGATGCTCCCGGCGAACCTTGCGGAAGTCTGGATCGTGCAGAATCAGATAGCTGAGTTCCGCGCCCTGCTGAACGAGATTCATCTCCGACAGGCCCCTGACCTTGTCGTGAAAGCCGTGAAAGCCGATCAATTCGCTCAGCGCGACTCCCGAGTCGTTGAAGCTAAGCGTCTGGTCAAAATCGCTGGCCAATAAAAATTGTTTGATCATGTACTAGTACTCCTTATTGCTTTTCCCGGTGAGCCCGCCCTCAGGAAGCCCCCTCACCTCTTTGAATACACCTTAACTGCATTCCTCTCACACCGCCCCACGAATTATTTTGATGGGTGCTATGCGTTAAAAATGTGAACAACTCATTATACCTCAGTTAGATGCCGCGTAGGCGTAAAAGGCACAAAGGAAAGGAGATGGGTGTCCCGGATGGCCACAGATTCTCGCAAATTCAGTGCTATGAAGGGGATAGCGAAGGTGAACAAAAAGTGAAAATAGTGCAGAGGCTCGAACCCGACAACTCAACATCATTCCGGAAGCCCTCCGCAAACCGATTACAGGCCCAGGGCGTCCATTTTCGGCTTTTCGTAGATGTCATCCTCCCCCGGGTACCGTAGACGGTCCTCAAAGCGCCCTGTCTCCTTTGCCAGGGCCCACACCAGGCTTTCTCCGGCGGGCACAATTTGCGACTGTCTGCCGAAGATGGGGTCTTCAAACGCGAGAGAAGCATCAATCCATTGCCACCCGGCGGCTTCGAAGGCCGACATGACTTCGCTCAGCAGGAAAGCGTTCAGAGGATTGTAATGCATCAGCAGCGTGTGACGAATGTCGTGGCCAACAACGTCGAGAGAAAGTTGGCGATAGAACGCCGCCCGATCCAGGAGATGTGCGATTAAGTAATCGCCATAAGGAGCGACAGCAGCTTTTGCCTGCTTGCCGAGCCGGTCGACGAAGCGCTGGTTGACGTACCAGTCGGAAGCATCAATCGTAACGTGTCCGACACGGTAGCCGCGCTCCTTGAGCAAAGCGCGAAAGCGATCGCGCTTGTCCGCGGTGTCGCCTTCCTTCAGGAAGGGATAACGAAATAATGCCGTGCGGTTGTGATACGGCGCGATCACTTTTTCGTTTTTCAGAAAATCGGCGGCGAAATCCTCGTAACTCGTTTGCGCGCCGTAAAATTTGTGTGAGTAGGAATGATTGCAGATGAGGTGGCCCGCTTGATCCCAGGCGGAGAGCAATTTGGCGCCGTCGGCATCAACCACGCGCATGCCGCAAACGAACAGGGCGGCGCGGACACCTTTGTCAGAAACCGCCTGCAAAATGCGGCGATTGGCTTCCGGCCATCGCAGGATGGAGCCGAGCGAGAGCGTCGGATCATCGAAGGTCGGGGCCAGTTGGGGCCGCGGGGAACTGCTCGCAGAAGTTTTCGGCGCCGGGCCTTGTGAAAGAGCAGAGGCTCCTAAGGCCGGCGGAAGCAGTTGAGAGCCAACGGCGACCGAAGCGGTTTTTATGGCCTGGGAGAGGAATTTGCGGCGTTTCATGGCGATGATCTCAGTAATAAGAATGCAACCAAGCCTGGATGCGCGAAAACAGGGAAGTGAGCGTCGAAGCAGAAGAGGAAACGGGCGTGGGGCGAGGTTTTTCAGCTCTCTCAACGGCCTCGTCAGTAACCGCGTAAAGCTGGCCGGTAGCCGAGTGGATGTACAAGCTGCGCATTTCATTGCGATTGAGCGGCCGAGCACCGCGGCGGCCGAACACGGCGAGCTGGTTGCCGGATTCATCGAGGGCGCGGTCTCGGTCGATGCCTTTCGAGATCGCCAGCGCCGGGCCGTGGGTGTGCGCCGTGGCAATCAGTTTTGGCGTGGGGCGCGGGCTGAATCCGGAAAAGTGCGCGGCGTCATCCCACGGCGAAACGATCTGCCAAATGCGCAGGCCATACACTCCGTCGGCTACAAACGCGAAAGCACTCCCCGCCACCATTCCGATTTTCACGTCGTATGCGTCGTTCAACTGTCCGTTCCCGCCAAACATCTGGTCGTAAAGCGGCTTCTCTGGATTTTCAACGTCCACGACGGACACTCCAAATCTTCCGTTCGCGACGTAGGCGTAGGTCCGCGCTACGTAAACATTTCTTGCATCTCCGAGCGAAACTCGTCCCGTCTCTGTCATCTTTGGATGCGCCAGATCCGTTACCTCCAGCGTCTTCAACCCGTAGCGGTCCACCACAAACGCATACCGGAACTGCACCGAAATCCCGCGCGGATCATCCAGGTCGGGGGCGCCGATGGTCGCGGTAACTTTGGGCGCTAGGGGCTTATCGAGGTCGACGACGACGAGCGCTTTGTCGGTAAGGATGTAAGCAAATGTTCCGGCGATGGCGATACGGCGCGCGCCCGTGAGTGCTCCGCCTGGATTGAACACCAGGGCGCGCTTCAGGAAATTGTTGGCCGGATTGCCGTCCAAAAGCGTGCCTACGCCAGGACTTTTCGATTTCAGATTGGGATCGCCAATGATGACCAGGCCTTCTTCTTTGTCGGCAACGTAAAGGAAGCCGTAGAGAAGATGAATGGGCTGCTCCTCGTTTTCCGGTAATTGCTGCCGCAAAGGATCGATCCCCAGGGTCGTTGGTGAGGCAACTGCCAGCGCATTTTTGGTGGGAACGTAGAAGCGTTGGCCGATGGGCGAGACCGGCGCGGTCGTGATTTTCTCAGAGAAGCTTTTGTTGTCGATGTTGGCGATGTCATAAACGCGCAGTCCGCCGCGCCCGAGAGCCGCGTAGGCGTATTCCCCGCGGGCTTGGATGTCGAGGACGTTGCCGGAATGTTCCGCGGCGGCGCTGAGTTCGCGGCCGTGCTGTAAGAATCTTTTGTAATTGTCGGGATACGCGATGCGCTGAAGGTCGCTGCCATAAATGGCTTCCGGCTCGTCGTGCTCGGCAACAGCGACAGCTTCCAATCCTTGCTTGCCGGTCGCGACGAAAACATATCGTCCTATGAAATTCATGAAGTTGGTGCCTAGCAGCAAGAGCTGGGCCATCCATGCATTGTTGTCATTGTTTGCGGAAACGTGGCAATCGCTACATTGTTTGGTTTCTTTGGCGCGCACCGTATGTGGCACAAACGTCGAGAACGCCTGTCCGGACAAACCAGGAGCCGAAATCGTCTGCTGCGTGTAGTAGAGCCAATCACGATTAGCGTTTTGCGAACTCACCAGCACGGCGCACGAAGAGCGCGCGGGTGCGATGCGATGGCCGGTGACCGTGCCATCCACTCCCAGCATGTAGATGTCGTCCCGCAGAACCTGAAAGTTGTAGCTGGTGTAATTTTTCGTGAGCAAGCCTTCGTTGTGCAGCATGGGCTTGCGCGCGTTGGCGGTCATTTGCAGATGGCAGCCGAAGCAGGTAGGCGTCCACGAAGTGTGGCAGGAGTAGCAAGTCATGCTGTTATTGGCGTGTGCCAAAGGAGCGTCGTCGCTCGGCATTTGCCAAGACACACTGCCATCCTTGTTCATCAATTTCGCCCGCCGAGATTTCTCGTTGAAATGCAGGTTGCCGGGCGTGATGCTGTCGATGGTCTGAACGATTTCCCACTCTTTGTTTTCTTCCGACATGGAACGCTGAAAAATCTTGTTGTCCCGCCACTCGAACCGCCGCAATCCCCACGGTGTGCGTAGCGCGTCCAGGTGCCGGCCGCCTTCCGGTGCTGTCGGGCCGGACGTTACTAAAGCGGCTTTTTTGCGAATCGTGCCGTGGCAATCGATGCAGTCGATTTCGACTGCCGCGCGTGGTTCGCCGTAAATTTTCCCATCGCCGTGATTGTCCTGCGCGAAGTGGCAATCGTTGCACTGCATTCCTTTTTCTAGATGAATGTCCGCCAGGTGTACGGCTTTGCCGAAGCGCTCCGGATCATCGAAGGCGATCTGCTTTCCATCCTTATCCAGCCAATTCCCTTTGCGGTCGTGATTGAACACGGCGCGGAAAATCCAGCCGTGCCCGTGAAAATCGGCGAACTGCGTAGTCTTCAACTGCTTGTTGAATTCAGGGCTGCCCACACTTTCCAGGAATTTCTCGTCGCTCCAGAGGCCGCGAACGGCCGCTCCCTCCGGATTGCGTTCGAAAGATTGATAGCGCTGCTCTTCAGTCGGATTGCGCTGCTCCTTCGGATACATCATGTCGCCATCGATTTCGTTGTCCCACCAGGTGAGACCGAAATACGTCGTAACCATGTTTGTGCCCGGATGAATGTGGCAGATCATGCACTGGCTCGAAGGAATGGAGCGCGTCAAAATGTGCTTGATGGGATGGCCGGACTCGTTCTTGCGAATCGTCGGATCGCAAGAAGCACTGAAACCGGAGTGGCCAAAGCGCGCGTACGCCCCCGAATGCGCGGGATCGCGATCATTTGCGTAAATAACATGGCACGCGGTGCATCCGCTGCCGCGATAGTCGCCGGGATGATCGTTCGTGCCGGGAAGCGACAGGACGGGGTCGAGCAAGCGTGTTTTTTGCAGGCCGAGAAAAACGGGATCGGTGCGCAGTCCGGTGCCGAAGCCGCGTTCGCTCAGCTTGTCATCCGGCTTCCCCGGCTCCTCCTCGCCATTGGGATTGCCGATTTCCCCTTTCTTGGTGCCGCCGCGTTCAAAAACGCGCAAGACATTGCCGGGTTGCGAACTTTCCCAGCGAAAGAGCGGATCGAGTTCGGGAACTGCGCCCTTAGCGCGGGTTTCCTCCGTCGTGGGGGGAGGAAAAGTCTTGATCGATTGCGGCAAGCCGTCGCGGCTGTAGCTTTCGCCGAAGCGCGTATTTTTCGCCGGATAGCCGCCGTTGTTGTAGAGCGCAGCGCCCCACAGCATTCCCGCGTGGGTCATCATGCTGGTCGAAACGGCGCGTGTTTCGGAAGCGTGGCATCCGTCGACACCGCAAGTTTCTGTAGCGATGCGCAGGTCTCCGGGATTGACGAATTTTATGTACTCGGCGGATTCCTTCAGCCACTTCGTATAAGTACGTTCCGGAATTGCCGAGCGATTCTTAAACGAACGATCGCGCGGCTGAACGTGGGCTTTTTCCTTCGCGGAACTGTATTGCGGAGAATTCGGCGCCGCTCCGGAGGCCACCGAAACTGCGGAGTTGCCACCATGGCAATCCGTGCAGCCCAGAGGAACGGTTTTCGTGGCATGCATGGTGGGCTCGTCAGTGGAAGTGTGGCAAGAGATGCAGCCCGAGGATTTGCGGTCTGCTTCTTCTTGCGATTGCCCGCGGAAGGGCGCTGACTCTTGTGTCGCGCGCGCTGGCGGTTCCGAACTTGCATGCAGAGCAAAGAAAAAAGATAGCGCCGTGACCAAGAGAGCGCAGAGCGTTCCGAGAGAAGAAGAAACCGATTGGTGTTTCCTGTTCATGGCGAATAGACCGCGTTGGCAAGTTTTAGGACCGAAAATCCCACCAACTCCGCGGCTTCCGACAATCGGCGGTCGCCGCAGATGAAGGTTCTCCTTGACGGACGTTGTTCGCACCAGATCAAGGACGCTGCGAGTTCGAAGCTATCAGTCGCCCGCAAGGAATATTTATCCACAGATGGCGCCGCCAATTCACGAATCTGTTCGCCGGGAAGAATTTCTCTCCAGCCCAGGCTTAGTAATCGCAGACGAGCCACAGCGCCTTTCTTCTCGAGGTCGCTAATCTCATTCTTGCGGTGCAGGCGGCAAATCGCGCTATGAACTTCTATCAAGCTTCCCCACTAAACTACCGGAGCGAAAGTCTATCCTGGTATCTCCAAGTTCAGAAAGTAAACTTCACCGATCCGAAAAACGAGAAGAGCGTGCGGCTGGTGTAGATGTCTTTGAAACCCTGGCCAGGTTGCAGCGCTGAAGTGCCGCCGCTGAGGACGATGTTTTCGGTCAAGGGCGGGCGGTACTCCACACCGATGCCGAAGTCTTCGCCAATGGTGTGATGAATGGGCGATTGGAAAAGCAGAAATTCCAGCGGTTCGGTGCGCTCGAAGCGCAGAAAGTTGAAATTGACAAATCCCCGCAACTTGGGAGTGATCTCCAGGTCGGCCCCCGCATTCGCGAGAAAAATTCCAGGATTTACGAAATTAGCCTGGCCTTCTTCTTTGCTCGCGCGAAGCGAAGGAATCAAGCTGCCCGGCGTGGTGAGCAGAATGCCTGAGCCGAGCAGGCGAAGGCCTTCGCGATTCCAGAAACTGAACAAGCCGCCGGCAAAATTCGGAAGGTCATCGATGGAATCAAATCCGCGTGCGCGCCCGTCGCGGGGATGGGGGTCGCCCGAAGTGTAGAAAGCCGAAATACGATAGCGGATCCAATCTTTGTCGTACGAAATTTCAGCGGCAGCCATCTGCGCGTTGATTGTGACGCGGCGGCCGGCGATGGGATTGAAGGTGTCCTCACCAATGGCTTGGTAGAAAGCGTGCGTAAGATTGATTTTGCGGATGTGTCCGCTGCCGAGCCAGCCGAAATAGCCGGCACGAATGCCATGAAGGATCGCGCCGCCGTTGGGGTTCTGGTTGATGACATTTCCAATCGGCGAAGGTCGCACCAGAAAGCCGTTGTCATCGTAATGGAGGCTGGGTTCGTCTTTGTTCCACGCGGCGGCGAATTCCGCCGTGTAGCCTGGAAAAAAGAAGTCCTGGAGATAAACGTTGCCGAGAAGAACCTGCTGGTGGCGGCGGACAAAGGTGTTGAGTCCGCTGTTGGTATTTTTTTCGAGCAAATGGAAATAGGCAAGATTGTATTCGATGCGATCGCTGTGGAGGTTGCCGAAAATGCGCAGGGCGGGTTGTTCATCCACAAAAAGAAACCCGCGAAAGTCGGCATTGAATTGCTGAATGCCGGCGCGCGCGGAAACGAAATCATAATTGGGGCCGAGGTCGTGGAGCTTCACTTCCACGAAGGCTTCCTGTAAGCCCACATGATCGTCGAAACGGTTGGTGCCGCTGCGCGGATCGGGGCCGACGATGCCCAGTTCGCGAACATGCAAATCGTTCAAGCTCAGCTCCGGAGTAATTCGGATGCGCCAATCGACGGGCTTGAAAGCTGCGTCGCCATGAAATAAGTCAAAAGCAAAGCGCTCTGTTTGATCGACGAAAGCTTGTTCGCCTTTGCCAAAAAAATCCGAACTGCCTGGGCGCGCACTGCTCGCATTGCTTGGTGCCGGAACGCGTCGGCCGTCGAAAAAAGTTTCAGAAGAAGCAGTGACGTTCAGAAAAACCTGCTGCCCGAGCAGTCCCGGCCAAATAGGTTCGTCTCCTTTCAAGCGATTGTGATGGAACGGATCGTACCAATGGGACTTTGCATAAACGTACTCGCCCTTTTGCGGATAGCGGCGGTAGTCAGGTTGTTCGAGCTCCCAGCGGTTGGGAACGGTATTGTAAACATCGGCGACTGGCGGAAGCGTGTCTGAGGAAATATTTTCGATGTAATGCGGGTCGGAATCGAGTCGATGGCGAAATTCCCGATAAGTCCCCGAAGAAGGTTGCGCTTCGCCAGAAGGAGCGGGGCCAAGTTCTGGCAAGCGCGGCAAGCGTGAGCGCTCTTCCATAGCTGCGAAATTCAGAAGAAAAATCTCCAGCGTTACAACTTCGTTTTGCTCCAGGACCAGATCCGTAAGAACAAACGGGCCGTAATCCTTGGCGGCGACGCGAAGCTGGTAACGGCCAGGCAGCAACGGAAAAACTCGGAAGACTCCTTCATCAGAAGTCGTCGCACGGAAGACTTGCCCGGATTGCAAGTGTTGCAGCGTAAGCAGGGCCGCTGCAACCGGGCGCGTTTCTCCGGGCACGCTTCGGTCGTGCACCACGCCATCAAGCGCTGCGCTGGTCTGGGCTTGCTGACGCGGAATGCGCTGTGGGGGGCCCTGCTCGGCGGATTTCTTTGTGGAGTCTTGCGTGTTGGGCGGCGGTTGATCTTGCGGGTTGGCACCGGTGGTCGCAGCGGCGGAAAGAGCCGAAATACAGCAAACCGCGCCGAACGCGCGACGATATTCCCGCGGAGAACAAAAGATCATGCCTTCGGCCTGAACGGAGCAGAGAAAGAAAAAGGAATCGCGTACTAGCTAACAATATCGACGAGCAGCAGGCAACACTTTTCCCGGAGCAATGGAGACATTCGATAACGCCGCGAAGCACCGCGGCCGTTCACCAGTTCGCTGCTAGTCTCCGGCAAATGCGTTGAGGGACCGTAAACGAGTGTGCTACCAACGAGAGTACTCGAACAATGGAAACGACTCTCACACTGCGTAGGCCAATGGAATCCCGGCGCGCCGAGCGGCACCAAAAAAAAACACTGGCGCTTGGCGTTTTCCTTGCTTTGGGAATCGCGTTAGCGCTCGTGATGATCATTGCCGGTTGTGGAGGCGGAAGTAGCGCACCCGTTGTAGCACCGCCAGCTGCGGCCGTCGAAGCATTGCAAGCCGCCGATGTAGAGAACATCGTGCAAGCAGCGGTAAATTCCGTGAATGTGGATATGGCAGTTGCTATCGTCGACCGCGCTGGATTTGTGCTGGGCGTATTTCGAACTCAAAACGCGCCGGCCACAGCCACTGGAAATTTTGGACAAATCCAAGATGCAAACGAAGTCGCTGTGGCGCTGGCGCGAACAGGTGCCTTCTTCAGTAACGATCAAGCGCCGCTGTCATCGCGAACCGTGCGCTTCATCAGCGGAATCCATTTTCCGCCTGGCGTGATGAACCAACCGCCAGCGGATTTGTATGGGATCGAGAACACCAATCGTGGTTGCACGCTGATCAATGACGCTGCATTTCAGAGCAAGATTCCACCTTCGCTGGCCTTGAGCGGAGGATTTGGACTCGGAGTGCTTACCGGCAAAGCCGACGTGAATGACTCGAACGCGGCGGCGGTGAATCCCGGCGGCGTGCCGATTTTTTACAAGAACATCGTGCTTGGCGGAATCGGCGTGGTGACGGCCTCGAGTAATTTGAATGTTGCGGAGTACGCGGCGTTCGCCGGCGCGACGACGGCGCGCAGCGGCGCCAACGACACGTTTGGGCCAACGCCCGCGGCTCCGGGAGTGGTTTTTATCGGAGGCCTTGCGCTGCCGTTCGTAAGCCAGACGTCGCGGCCCGCGGGTTTTTCCGCGGGACCCGTCGCGGGCGTGGGTAGCTATTTTGTGGCGGCGACAAACAGCCAAGGGCAACCGCCCGAGGGCGATTTGATTCCGCCAGCGCCTGGACCGCTTGGCGGTTTGAGCGCCGCCGATGTGAAGCAAGTTTTGGATAACGCCGAAGCAATGGCGAACACCACGCGAGCCGCGATTCGATTGCCCCCTGGATCCAAAGCTCGCATGGTGATGGCGGTGGCCGACCTGGACGGAACCATCATCGGCTTGCGACGAATGCAGGATTCCACCGTTTTCAGCATTGACGTCGCCGTGTCCAAGGCGCGCAATATGGTGTACTTCAACAGCGCCGCTCGAACGGCGACGGATTTGAACGGCGTGCCCATGGGAACGGCAGTAACAAACCGCACCATTAGTTTTGGCGCACAGCCTCTTTATCCTCCGGGAATTGATGGTTCGAGTGCTGGGCCATTTTTTAATCTCTATACCATGGACCTGGCAAATCCTTGCACGCAAGGATTTCAGGGCGGCGCGGCGAACGCGAACAAGAGCGGAATTGTTTTCTTCCCGGGAAGCGCGGGCTTATTCAGAAACGGCGCTCTGGTAGCCGGGCTGGGTGTGAGCGGTGATGGAGTGGACGAGGACGACTACGTAACCAATGGCGGCACCGCCGGGTTCGAGGCGCCTACGAACATTCGGGCCGACCAAATCATGGACCAAGGCGTACGGTTGCCCTATTTCAAGTTTCCGAGAAATCCCACCAACTAGTTTCCAAAGATCATCATCGGCGCGGCGATTTCTTTCTGACGGCGATTTTCGTAAGCGCGCGAGCGTACTCTTCGATGGCTCCACGAACGGCCTGGCTGTAGACGAACTGGCCTTCACGGCGGCAGACCACCAATCCAGCCTCGTTCAGAATCTTCAAATGATGTGAAACGGTAGCCGGAGTTACACCTCGCATCGCAACGATTTCACCGCAATTCATTTGGCCTTTGGCGGAAATAGCCTCAAAGATTCTGAGGCGGGTCTGGTCGGCGAGAGCTTTCGATACTTTTTCAATCTGCGAGTGGTCCATCAGTCCTTTCGAAAGTGTAACGGACTTCGCTTGCACTTTGCCACCAGAATGCGCGGCCGGAAAATACCGCCTCCACGGATATAACCAAGTAGTTCGATACTCATCTAAATGTCGTAATCAAGAAAGCGCTACGAGAGGCGGGGCGGACTCGCCGCCGAAGAGCCGCTTTCAGTCAAATTTGGCCAAAGAAACGGAGATCCAAATGAAACGACTCGAAGGGAAAGTAGCGGTAGTCACGGGCGGAAACAGCGGCATCGGGCTGGCTTCGGCGAAGCGCTTGCAGGAAGAAGGCGCGCAAGTAGCCATCGCGGGCCGCAGCAAGAAAACGCTGGACGAAGCCGTAAAGACGATTGGCAACGGCGTAGTGGCGGTGCAAGCGGACGTGTCCGTTGCGAAGGATCTGGACCGGCTCTATGCCACGGTGTCACAGAAGCTGGGCAAAATAGATATTTTGTTTGCGAACGCCGGGATTTACAAATTCGCGCCTTTGGCGGCTACATCTGAAGATCTCTACGACGAATTGTTCGACATCAACGCCAAAGGCGTGTACTTCACCATCCAAAAGGCCGTCCCGTTTCTCAACGACGGGGCTTCGATCATTATCAATACTTCGGTGGCGGGCGAAATTGGAGTACCGAACGGCACGGCGTATGCAGCTACGAAGGCCGCGCTGCGTTCGTTCACCCGTTCGATGGCCGCGGAACTAGTGGAACGCGGCATCCGGGTGAACGCTGTCGCGCCGGGACCGATCGAGACACCCGCCGGATTTGCCCGCACGGGGCTCTCCAAAGAAGCGCTGGACGAAATGGTTGGAGGCTTTATTTCCCAGGTGCCCATGAAGCGCATCGGACAGCCGGAAGAAATCGCCGGAACTGTGGCGTTCCTCGCGTCGCAAGATGCGTCCTTCATCACTGGCGCGGAAATTCCAGTCGACGGCGGGCTGGGACAAATCTAAGCGCCGACTACCGATAGTGAGAAGAAGCTGGCAAAAGCTTGCCTCTTTTTTGTTTTCCGAATCCCCTCATTTTATACCGCCGGAAGGATTGGACGAAGTGGCGCTGTTCACGTCCAGGAACCACTTGTGCGCGGTGTCACCGGGAGCGTAGCAATTGCCGTCGCGAGCATACTTCTCGAGGCAATGCGCGGTAAGGTTCTTGCGGCGCGGCGATTGCGCGAATTGCCAGACGGTGGCGTAGGAGATGCCGCTCGCTGAAGGTGCGGGCGGATTCTCCGGGAATGCGCAGCCAGGCGACGGCGGGCACGCATCGTTGTAAGCCCAGATCACCATCTCATGGGATGGCGCGTGATTGCTGACATCGTCCGCGGTGGTGATGGAGACGCGGGGCTCTTCCTTCACGGGAATGCCGGAACCGTAGACGCCGGCGGCAAAGCCGGCGCGCTTGAGTCCTTCCAGCCAGGCGCGCAGATAAACGTGGTAAGTGTCGGGGAGGCGGCCGCCTTCCTCAATGTCCAGAAAGATTATCGTTCCAGTAGCAAAGCCCTCTTCTTTCGCAGCCGTTGCGGCGGCGCTGGCATCTCGAATTCCTTTGGTTTTTGCAGCAATTTCATTCTTGAGTTCACCGCTATCGCGACCGCGATACAAAACCAAAAACCCAAAGCCGTGAGAGGCAAGAAGATCGCGCTTGCCCTTCCAGGTATTCCGTCTTTCGCCAGGCGGAGGACTGAGCCAGTAGCTGCTGAATGTGAAGGTTTTGCGAAGAACGGGCAGCGCGGCATCACCTGGATAAATGTTGCGGTCGAAACCCAGGTAGGAACGCGAGTGCTCTGCAGTGGCCTGAGGGTTTGGCGGCGCGATGAAAAGCGCCGAGGAAAAAGTTAACGCGGAGAAACAGAGAGCGCAGACAAGAAACCACCAGACTAGAAGGACTTTCATGTTTAACCTTCGCGAAGCTTGTGGCCGGCGAGATTACCGAGGCCGTCGTAGGCGGCGTATTTGTAGAGCTCGCTCAGAGTCGGGTAGTTAAAGACTTGTTCGATGAATTCGTCGATGGTGAGGCCGTGGTCGAGGACCATCATGCCGACGTGGATGAGTTCGGTGGCGTTTTCGCCGATAATGCTGACGCCGAGGAGTTTCTTATCAGCGCGAGCGAAGATGAGCTTGAGCAAGCCGGCGGTATCGCCGATAATGTGGCCGCGAGCGTTATTTTCGTAAAGCGCGCGGCCGACGACGTAGGCGATTTTCTTTTCCTTGCAGGATTCTTCGGTTTCACCCGCGGCGGAGATTTCCGGAATCGTGTAAATGCCCATAGGGAGCAGGGAAGCAACGCGTTCCTTGTACTTCAAACCAAAAGCGTGGCAGGCAGCGACCCGGCCTTGCTCCATGGAAGTGGAGGCCAATGCCGGGAAACCAATGACGTCTCCGGCGGCATAAATATGGGGAACAACCGTGCGATAGTGTTCGTCGACGGCGATATAGCCGCGATCGTTGATAGCCAGACCAGCTTTTTCCAAAGCTAGCCCATCGACGGCAGCGCGTCGGCCGGCAGCAAAGAGGGCGGACTCGGCTTCGAGGACCTTGCGGCTCTTCATGGTTAGGCGTACACCCTTTGCGGAATTTTCGGATTTGACGGGGCGTTCGTTAAACCAAAAATGCATGCCAAGAGCGGCGAGGCGGTCGCGAAGGCGATCTGAGATCTCATTGTCGAGAAAGGGAAGAAGCCGGTCGCGGCCGTCAACGAGAGTGACGTCCACTCCGAGCGCTTTGAAAATTGAAGCGTATTCGCAACCAATCACGCCGCCGCCGATGACCGCGAGGCTTTTGGGAATGCGATCCATCTGAAGAAATGTGTCGGAGTCGAAAGTGTGAATGTCGTCAAAAGCGATCTCCGAAGGACGATGCGGTTTGGAGCCAGTGGAGATGAGGATGACTTCTCCGCTTAGCTGACGTTTGCTTTGCCCGCCGGAAACGACGACAGTGTGGGCGTCTAGAAAAACCGCTTGTCCACGCACCAGCTCGATTTGGTGGAGGACGAGATTCTTAAGGATACGCTGGCGCTCCAGGTCCACGACTTCACGCTCATGGTGCATGAAGTCGTGGATGGTGAGATTTTCCTTGAGCGAATAATCGATACCGTAAAGGCCGCGTTGCTTCAAGCCCGAGAAGTACAAAGCGGATTCGCGGAGCGTCTTGCTTGGAACCGTTCCGGTATTGATGCAACTGCCGCCCATATGCGCGGCGCGTTCGATGACTGCAACGCGTTTGCCGAAGTAGGCTGCCTGCGCGGCGGCCTTTTCGCCGGCAGGGCCGCACCCGATCACAATCAGGTCGAAATGGTCGATCGAGGTCACACAGTCCTCCGAGGAGATCTAGCCGCCGACGCCTGTTATCCGCTTACCGGAGGATTGTAGGAGAATTGAGGGAGCGACGCAGAAGTTTCTTGTCTTTGGGTAATAGAAGAGTCTCCGACGCAACGCTTCCTGGTGTCACGGATTGCGGCAACATCTCTAGGGCTGGTGGAGTCGACCGGATGGAGGAAAAAGCGGCGGCCGGTCGCCGCACTTCGCCAGGCTTTCTAGTGAACAGTGACCGGCCCCCCGTTCTTGTAAGTGTTGCCTTTAAAGGAGTTAGTGCTTACATGAGCTCTTTTATTTTTAACTCTTACCCGACAACTCTTTCCATCCTTGGGAGACTACAGCTGCGTGCCGGTTGATCCGGCGTGATGATTGCACGTTGTGACAGAGGATTACTTGCGTAGCCGGCGGTCGTGAGTATGTTCGGAATGGCCATTGGCGTCCAGCCAGGCCAGAAGACTGCGAATGCTGCCGTGCGCCAACGCAATGCTCGAATCAGCGGCACCGTAGTAGAGATTGATGGTGTCCCCATCTGATGCCACGGTATAGCCGCAAGGAAACACGACGTCCTGCACGTCGCCATGACGCTCATATTCCGCTTCCGGCGCGAACATCCAAGAATCCCCCCGAATCAGGCATTTTTCCGGCTGCACAAGGTCGAACAGAGCCAGCCCCAACCGGTAGATGGAACTGGACGGTGTGCGTCGAACGCCGTGGTAAATCATCAACCAGCCGCGCGACGTTTCAATCGGCGGCGGTGACATTCCAATTTTGTTGGCATCCCACCAGGCGCCTCGGCGGGCTTCCAGCATGAGCTTGTGATTGCCCCAATGCCGCAGATCGGGCGAGTACGAAATCCAGATGTGAGCTCCGAGCGGCGTCATGGGCCGATGAATCAGAGCCCAAGAGCCGTTAATCCTTCTGGGTAAAAGGGCCGCATCTTTGTCGTCCGGCGACATTACGACACCGAGTCTCTCGAATGTCCGAAAATCTTTCGTGAGCGCTAGGGACACTCCAGGACCGCCACGCGAATAGGAAGTGTAAGCCACGGCATATTGCTGGAGTTCCGGCATATACGTGATGCGCGGATCTTCGACGCCCCATAACTCCTCGGGGAACCGCTGAACGTCTGGGATGAATGTCGGTTCGCGATCGATCTGCCACCCATCGACGCCGTTTGCCGAACGCGCCACGCACAAATGAGAGAGGCCACGGCGATCTTCCACGCGACAAAGGAGAAGAGTGGAGCCGTCGGGCAGCAACGTAGCGCCCGCATTAAAAACGCTGTTCATGGAATACGGCCAATCTTTTCCGGTAAGGATCGGATTGCTTGGATGCCGGTGAAATAGCGTCTCGTATTTATACATGACCGGACGGTCGAAACTTTTTTCAGCAAGAATGCTCATCGCGAGTTGCTCTCCGTAACGCCCGCTTCTTCCAGCTTGCGCATTTCCAGTAGTGCCATCAGAAAAGATAGCGTCGATTCCGCGCCCTGGTTTTCATTGGCGCGATCCGGATGCAAACCGTCTCGGCATCCACCGGTCGTCTCATCGTAGAGCGCGATCTGCAAGTCGTTATCTCCCAGGAACCAATTGAAGGCGGACCACGCCTCTTTCCTCCAGCGGCTTCTACCCGTAGCGCGGTAAGCTTCTAAGCAAGCCGACACCACGGCACAAGCTTCGACCGGTTGTTGATCGAAGCGCGCCCTTTCCGTTTTCATCGAATAGAAGCCATGTGACCCGATAGGCACAAAATGACCTTTTATTTCGCAGCGTTGAATTGTCCCCAGCCAATCGAGCGCTTCAAGGCCGGCTGAAATCATCTCGTCGTTGCCGCCGCGCATTCCCGCGCGAATCAAAGCTTGTGGCAGGCGAGCATTGGAGTACGCCAGGCCATATTCAAACCACTTCCAGCTTGCCGAATGTACTGCGCGATAACAATTTAGAAGGCGCTTCGCAAGTTCATCCGCCGCGCCAAGAGCAGCGCGATCCCCGGGGAAGGAATCGAGATATTCATGAAGTCCCAACAAGACGAAAGCGCACGAGCGCGGACTCTTAAACTCAACGGCGGCGGGAATCGCCAGTGCGAAAAGACGGCCCGCCGCTCCACGCAATCCAGCATTCTTGGATCGGCCGAGGACGGTTCCTAATCCCCATAGGGCGCGGCCATGACTGTCTTCCGAGCCTTCCGGTTCCTGCCACTGGCGTTCGTAGCTGAGGCAGTTTCTAAATCTCTTGGTTAGCGGATCGAATGCCAGCCACAAAAAGGCCAAATAACGAGCGGCGAGGTCCGACGAACCCGGTGGAATACTGGTTCCCAATTCTTCCATTAGAATCGCGACGATGAGCGCGCGCGCATTGTCGTCCGTCGAATATCCTTCCGGATAGTTTGGCACGGTGAATACGGCGTGCTCTACGATTCCCGTGTGGTCGGTCATCCGCCGCAGATGATCCAGCTTTACGGCCGGAAGACGGTCGAGAATTTTTTCCCTGTTTTGCGCCGAAAATGTGGCGCGTGGATTCCGCAAGCGCTCGTGGTACACGCGTTCAAAGCTCCCCATGTACTGTTGGGCCACGCGATCCCAAACCATGTTCCTAGAATAGAGGTAAGCGCGTTTCCTCATGGCATGGCGCGCGGTGCCATTGTCTAACAGCTCGATCGTTTTCTCGGCTATCGCCTGTGGATCGTCGAAGGGAACAAGCACGCCGCGTTGGTCGTCCAATAGCTCGATGGCGTGCAAGTACGGCGTGGAAATGATCGCTTTTCCCGCGCTCAAGGCATAGGCAAGCGTTCCCGAAACGACTTGTCCTTTGTGCTTGTAAGGCGTGATGTAAATATCGGCTCCGCCGATCAGTTCCACTAGCTCCCGAGGGCTGACGAACCGGTTACGAAAGAGCACGCTGTCCTGGACCCCCAGTTCCCTCGCCAGGTTCTGCAAGTACAACCGGTATTTGTCGCCTTCTCGCCGGAGAATATGCGGGTGCGTCACGCCGGAAATCATGTAAACAACATTGCTGTGCCGCGAGAGAATCCTCGGCAACGCCTGGATTACGTTTTCGATGCCTTTGTTTGGGGAGAGCAGGCCGAACGTGAGCAACACATCTTTTCCTTCGGTTCCGAAGCTGTCCTTGTAGAAACTGGAATCGGTAAACGGCACATCGGGAATTCCGTGGGGAATGATATCGATTTTGTCCGGAGAAACGTGAAACACTTCTTCCAGGATATCGGCGGATTGCTGGCTCATGACGATGAGGCGATCCGATAAAGTCACAATTTCCGCCATCACCGTGCGTTGATCGATGTTGGGCTCGCGAAGGACCGTGTGCAACGTCGTAACCACGGGCATCTCGAGACTGCGTAAAAGCTCTAGGATGTGAGCGCCTGCCGGACCGCCGAAGATTCCATACTCATGCTGAAGACAAACCAAGTCTATGTTGCTGAAATTCAGGAAGTCCGCCGCTTGACGGTATGACGCCAGGTTATCTTCGGAAAGCTCGAATCGCACTCGTCGAGGGTAACGGTAGCCTTCTTGTGTATCGTTGACCGGCAACGCCAGAAGTTCCGTCGCGCCATATTCGGCGTGGATCGCATCGCATAGGTCTGTCGTGAATGTCGCGATGCCGCACTTCCGCGGAAGATAATTCCCGATGACGGCGACGCGACTTGGAAGCGCCGGTCGCGGTTGTGCGGTCGTTACTGCGGGTGTCGCCTCCTCAACGGTGAGGGAACTAAGATTGATACGGGCCACGGTTTCTACTGGGGACATAGTCTTTGGCAACGACATTCGCTTTGCTATCTCCTTGCCACGTCGACCAACTCCAGAAAGGCGAGAAGGCGATAGGCGGCTCTTTCACAATAGGACCGTCCTAGGAAGCAGCCGATTCCTTGGTTGCGCTTCACGACAGAACTGCTTCCCCCAAGACACGCATAGGGCCTTGAGCCGCGATTAGATTTCTCGTTTAGCAGTATCTCCAACCCACAGTCCACGAGCCAGAAACGATCGAACTGCGCCAAGAAGGCTGAATGGGTTAGTAACTGCCGCCGTAACCTGCACCAGCCGCAGCCATCTTTTCCTCTCCCTTAGCGTCGGCGATCAGGACTTCGGTTGTGAGCATCAGCGAGACGATGGACGCGGCGTTCTGGAGGGCCAGACGGGTGACCTTCGCTGGATCAATCACACCGGCCTTGACCAGGTCACCGAACTCACCAGTCTCTGCGTTGAAGCCGAAGTTCTCATCCTTCGCTTCGCGCACCCGTCCAACAACCAGCGCGCCTTCGTGCCCGGCATTTTGGGCGATCTGGCGCAAGGGTTCTTCGAGTGCTCGCTTTACGATGTTCACCCCGATGGATTCATCATCTTGGAGCTTGAGCTTCTCGAGGGCCGGCAAACAGCGCAGCAGGGCAGTACCACCGCCGGAGACGATGCCTTCCTCAACGGCAGCGCGGGTAGCGTGCATGGCGTCCTCAACGCGGGCCTTCTTTTCCTTCAGCTCCGTCTCAGTTGCCGCGCCGACCTTGATGATCGCGACGCCCCCAACCAGTTTGGCAAGCCGCTCCTGGAGCTTTTCCTTGTCGTAGTCCGAGGTGGTCTCTTCAACCTGCACACGGAGCTGTTTGATTCGGCCTTCGATCTCGCTGGCCTTGCCGGCGCCCGCCACGATCGTCGTGTTGTCCTTGTCGATCGTGACCTTCTTGGCGCGGCCTAGATCTTCGAGTTTCACATTTTCCAGTTTGATGCCGAGTTCCTCGGTGATGGCCTTGCCACCAGTGAGAACGGAAATATCCTCAAGCATGGCCTTGCGGCGGTCACCAAAGCCAGGAGCTTTCACCGCCGCGCACTGCAGCGTGCCGCGAAGTTTATTCACTACCAGGGTCGCCAGGGCTTCGCCATCGACGTCCTCAGCAATAATAAGGAGAGGCTTGCCCATCTTGGCGCTCTGTTCGAGCAGAGGTAGCACGTCCTTCATCGAACTGATCTTTTTTTCGTGGATCAGTATGTGCACGTCCTCGAGGACGCATTCCATGCGCTCCGGGTCGGTCACAAAGTAGGGCGAAAGGTAGCCGCGGTCAAACTGCATGCCTTCGACGACTTCGAGGGTGGTCTCCATGGTCTTGGATTCTTCGACGGTGATGACGCCATCCTTGCCGACTTTCTTCATGGCTTCGGCGATGATGCTGCCCACCTGCTTGTCGGTGTTGGCGCTGATGGTGCCAACCTGCGCGATCATGTCGCCTTTCACCTCGCGCGAGAGCCTCTTGATCTCTGCCACGGCAACTTCGACCGCTTTATCGATGCCGCGTTTGAGGGCCATCGGGCTGGCGCCTGCGGCAACCGTTCGTACGCCCTCACGGAAGATTGCTTGTGCTAGCACGGTCGCAGTGGTGGTGCCATCGCCAGCCACATCCGAAGTCTTGGACGCAACCTCTCGCACCATCTGTGCACCCATGTTCTCGAGGGGGTCCTGCAGCTCGATTTCCTTTGCCACCGTCACTCCGTCTTTGGTGATGATGGGTGCACCGAACTTCTTCTCGATCACCGCATTGCGTCCCTTCGGGCCGAGCGTGATCTTTACAGCGTCAGCTAGAATATTGACGCCGCGCAAAATCGCCTGCCGTGAATTCTCACCAGTTACAATTTGTTTTGCCATTAGGACTCACCCTCCTGGGTGATGGAGCACTTCTCCGCCGTCCGAAGTCTTCGGCTCGGGTAAAACCTACTTCTTGCCGGATGCCGCTTTGGTGATTCCGCTGACTTTCACCAGGATTTCTTCCTCACGGAGGATCAGGTATTCCTGGTCGTCGATGTTGATGTCGTTGCCCGTGTATTTGCCGAACAAGATCCGGTCACCCACCTTCACATCGAGTGGGATGCGATGGCCTTTTTCAATCTTGCCGGCTCCGATGGCCATTACTTCGCCCTCATGAGGTTTTTCTTTCGCCGTATCGGGGATAATGATCCCGCCTTTCGCGGTTTCCTTCTCTTCTAACCTGCGTACAAGGACGCGGTCATGCAGGGGAGTGATATTCACAGTCATTTCTTGACCTCCATTCAATCCATTCCAAAACTCGAACAAGCAACTTTTTGACGCTCTAGGCCAACACTACGGGCGAAAAATCTTCCGATTTTTCTGCCGGGCTACTTCCAAATCATCCGTTTGTTTTTTCTGGCGTTCGGCTTCCCGAAGCGGACCCTCTTGCTCCTCTAATTTCACTGCCTCCGCAATGGCCAGCCCAGCCTCGGCATTGACTCGCTTGGAGTAAATGATGAGCCCAAGATGGTCGGTGAAGGAAGAACGGACAAGATTGAAGGAATATTGTGCATCCTCCCAAGACGCGACCGGCGTTTGCTTCACGTCAGACCGGTCGTTCGGCAGGAAGTCGATCGCTAAAGCAACATATGCCGCCGGGCCGTATTTCGCCGAAATGGACTTCACCATGTCTTCCTCAGTGAGCCCTTCGGTGGCGGTTTGATCGTAAGTCACGGACATCTTGTAGAGCTCGCCGTTATAGAAAGAGAAGAGAATCTGTTCAACGGCATCCGATTGGTACGAAATCCCGGGGAGGCTTGGCGGCCACCAATTTACTTCTTGAAGCAGCGCTGGACGGCCATGAATCAACTTCACATCGGTCATCTTTTGGTCGGTACGCTCCAGCACTTTGGTCAAGCTCATCCCGAGGGTAAAGTGCCGATACTTGGAAAGATCCTGCCCACGAAGCAAGGGCGCCCAAAGAAGCAAGACAACAAAACAAAGAACCGAACTGCGCATCGTTTTCATTTTCGTATCTCCTACGAATTCCTAAGAACTTGAAATCAGAGCAACATGTTGCCTTGTGGCCACTTCTCCGTTCGCAGCAGCAGGCATTCTCAAGACAAAATCCTTTGCAGGGACCAAGCCAATACCTTGCTGGATATGTCGAGAATGAGCGGTAACGCTCATAAAAGGAATGCCGAGGAACCGTTTCGAAACGGCTTTGGTAATCTCTAGCGAGTTAAACTTCTGCCCCTCCTGCTTCGCCAGAACACGCTTCACTGCTCGGCGCAGGGTCCCTAGCTGGTCGCCACCCAAGACGGTGGCTCGCATTTCACCGGCCAGGTAGAAAAAGCTCCAATGCGCACCCTCGATGCTTTGGGCCAGCGTAGAGCGATCAAGATTCTTAGCGACTCTCCAGCCAGGCAAGAAGAATTCACTTGCAATCGACAAGCCCGCCGGCAAAGGTGTCGCTTCCCTAATCAAAATGGTCTTTGTTCCATGAGTGTCTGGCATTTGAGTTTTCCAATTTGCTGCGTGACAATTTAGAGTTGCGCGGACAGCCTTCTGCCGTTGACGAAACCCGCGAGGAGCGTCAGGAAGATTGCCCCAATCATGGCGACGACGGTCGTACTGATGGCTTCCCAGCGTCCGCCCAGGCCTGCCGATTGCATCAGAAGGCCGCCCGCCACTGCTCCGCCGATGCCCATTACCGTGTCCATGACCGTACCGTATCCATCACCTTTAAGAATCTTTCCTCCTAACCAGCCAGCAACCAACCCAACGACGATCCACGACAAGAGATACATACAATTCTCCTTTTGCTGATTTCGGGACTTACCTTCCTTCGCGGCCCGTTCCCTGGTTTCTATAAGCATTGCAAATCTCGCGCATTCTTGCGTTTCCCTGCCGCCGGACAACGCAAGGGGCGGACCTAACCCGCCCCTTCCAATCGAGAGGAGCTGCTGGCTTCAGACCGCTACGGTAGCGGCGATCCTGTGGAACGTCGAGTTGGCGACGTCATAGGTTTCAACCTGAAGGGCTCCCTCCACTACGGTGGCGAGGAATTTTGTCACTGCTGGATAGGTTGCGCGGTTGTAAGCCTCGGCATTCTCCGCTTTGTCCCACAGGCTGATTCCGAAGGCTTCCGTCCCGCTCTGTCCAACGAACGTGATTTCGTCCTGGAATCCCTTCTGTTTTCGAAGCAGGGGGAGGATGTCCTTCTCCAGCCTCTGGGTAAACTCCGCAACGCTATTGGGCTTCAGATGCATATAAACTCTTCGTGCAAACATGGCGCTCTCCTTGGTTCTCGATGCCAAAGGGGCGATTCAGATAACCACTGCTGGTTCAGATACTCTGAAGACTCCCTCAGTCTGTTAACCATACTGGGTTAATTAACTTGACTTGTCAAGTAGAATTTGAGATTATTTTGGTGGGTTAATTTTGTGAGTTAAGTCGCTGGGAGGGCCTTCTGGACGTTTGCTTGGTGATTAAACGGCGATTGGATGAATTGGGGCTGGAGCAAAAGGATCTAGCGACGGCCGCCGAGGTTACGGAGTCCTATATTTCACAGCTGTTGGCTCGCAAGAAACTTCCCCCGGCGCCTGACCGAACAGATATTTATGGGAAAATGGCGAAGTTCTTGAAGCTCCCGGGCGATAGGCTTTCAAAGCTCGCTGAACTCCAACGCCGGGAAGAATTGAAGCGGGACTTGGTGGGTCCGCCCGCGCCCATGTTTCGGGAAATTCGAGAATTGATTGTCCGTAAATGCGTACCCGACAAAGAAAAACAGGTGCGTGCGATTTTTGAGAAGCAGCCCTTCGGCGAACTCGAACGCCTCGTCACACAAAAGCTTCTGGATGTGATCAAGAATGTCGTCAAAGAAGAATTGAGAAGCGAAAATTGGGTTCACTTGGTTGCTCGACTCGCCGGCCGAAGCTATGAACAGATGCGGGTTACTCTCCTGGAGTTCCTGGATACGGATGTATTCAGCTTGTCGCCTGAAAACTGTGTTTCCTTCCTGGATCCGCTGATTGAGTCTTGGGATGTCGATCTAACGACCTTCGCGATGGAAATTGTGCTAAATCGGAGAATCGCTTCGGGGGATCCGAGGAAATTTGCGTTTGTGGAAACGGCGCCTGACCAACCGGACGTTGAGACAGGGTTCAAAGAATTCCTTAAGGATCGTTCTTTGAGCGGGAGTGCCAGCTCAGAAGAAATAGAGCTTCTAAAAAAGCTGAGGTTTAATGGAAAGCGCCCCACAGCGCTCTATTATTACAGGGAATTGCAAAGCCTCAGAGACCCACTGCATTTTCGAGCGGAAGATCGACCGTCGGTGCAGAATTCGGGACGAAAATGAGTGTTAAAGACGCGTAAAGTTGCAGCTTGCGGATTGCTTAGCGGCGGCATGGTCAAACGTACTGCGCGATCACGACCATACGCCAGTCCGGTTCGGCCCGAAGGGTTCCTATCAGTTGTTGTACTTCGTGTTTTATTTCTGGCTCGGCGTGACTCGCGCTGTCTGCGATCGCTTGACTTCATCAAGCAACACAAGATCGCATTCGCCCGCAAATCCAAACCCTACTTTTTCATCTTCCGTCTTCTGTTCTTATAGAGCGTCTCAAGCAGGTATTTGACCGACGCGCATTCCTGGATTACGGCTTCCAGCTTCGGGATCGTGGCGTGCAACTCATTTTCCTCCACCACCCCGTCCGCTAGAGTGGTGGCAATGCTCTCCAGTGCCGAACCTACATCTTTCATGAGGTGGGAGATAACTAAAAACTCTTTCTCCGATGTCACTTGCGGATCTGGAATCTTGAAAGCCACTCGTCCCGCCTGCGATTCGAGGAAATCTAAAGCTTCGAAATTCTTCAAGACAACGCATATCTTCGGCAGCAGTTCTGCTGGGATGGGGCGATCCCCTCTGAGCCAATACATCAAGGAGCGATAGTTCGTCCCAAGCTGCTGCGCCAACAGCCGAGTGTCGTACTCGGCCCTTGTCTCCACAATCTGGCTCAGTACGTTGGGTAGCGTCTTTGCAGCCACAGTCTGTTCCTTTATTGTGAGTCTGTCCGTTCAAATAAGGCATCATTTTGAACGGTGAAAGTGTGCATTGTAACTGAATTGCATGCTTTCCCTATAGGCGGTTTAAAATAGCGTCGTCAAGACAAGGGAGACGGCCAGTTTTATTAAATGCTATAAGGTGGCAATTTCCTTATTGAAAAAACATGCTGGCACAGTCTACGATGGCCGCGTATCTCGCATAGAACACAAAGGTTTCCTTATCTATAGGATACAATGCACGCGGACAGTAGACTGATTTGGAAACGTAAGTCCGGTCGTGCTGGGCCTCGGAGTCGTGAAGTGGTGTGCTCCTCGGCCCCGCGAGCAGGACAAAAGAAGTAAGGACGTGACCCATGCCCTTCATGGACCTGATCAAGAAGGCCATTTTTGAAGAGGAACCGCTGGCCCAGCAGCCTGCCAAGCCAGCTACCAGTTCAGGAACGGCGCGGCCCCTCGAGCCGGCAGCTCCTTCCTATGCCCCCATGGGTACGCGCGACAACCAGTTCTACACTCGGCTGGCCAAGCAGACGGACCTCTCTGCGGTTCCGGAACTGGCCAAGATCGAAGCTTTTGCTGCGCCACTGGCCTCCGTAATCACGGATAAAGCATTGAGGTACAAGGCGGCCCTGGCCACAGCCCAATCGCAGGGTGGCCTGACGAAAGACGCGATCTTGAAAGGCTTTGACGCTTTACTGAATGTTCTGAATTCCTCGGCGAGCACGTTCAACAAGCAAACCGACGAAGTGTCACGAACGGAAGTCGATGCCAAGATTGCCCAGATCAGCGATGTCAATGAAACCATTCAGCAAAAACAGAAAGAGATCGCCGACCTCCAGCAGCAAGTGAAATCTCTGCAATCGCAGACGGAAGTATCGCGTTCAAAACTGCAAGAGGCGAAGAGCAATTTTGCGGCGGCGCTGGAACGCCGACGTGCCGAGATTCAGCAACAACGCAAGGAATTCGAAACGATTTTGGGATAGGGAGACACCATGGCAACCACTCCAGGTTCCCCGGTATTGCAGGGCTTGAAGAATTTCTGGCAACGGCCCGAAGGAACAGTCGGGAAAGTCGTGCTGGTCCTCGGCGGCATCGCGGTGGCGTACGGTTTCGTGCAGATCCTCCCGTTCTTAATCGCGGCGGCGACCGATACATTGCACCTCGCCCTTTTGATCGGGGCAATTTTAGTGTTCCTTTTCATCGTCACGGACAAGCGTGTCCGAACGCTGGCGAAGCTCATGTTCCAAAGCGTTATGCGGTATCTGACGGGCTTGTTCATTGAGTTGGACCCCATCGGCATCCTCAAGAACTACATCGGGGAGATGAAAAAAAATCTCGCCATCATGGACGAGCAGCTCGGAAACCTGAATGGCTCGATCCGCACGCTCCAGAATCAGATCGATGCGAACCAAAAAGATGCTGAGCACAGCATGGCGCTGGCCAACCAGGCCGATAAGAAGATGGCTAGCGGCGGGCTGACCTCCCTCGATCAGCAGCAGTACGTGTCTGCCAAGGTCACCAACCAGCGCCACGCCGCGAGCCTGATCAATATCAATAAGTCGCTCACTGATCTGCGCGACAAGCTGAAGATTCTCTATGACCAGCTTGTCCGCTGGAGGGCCACGGCAGAGTTCCAGGTCACCGACAAAGAAAACCGCGTCAGCGAAGAAGAGATGCGGCGGAAGGCGCTGAAAAAGGCCTATTCCGTCTTCCAGGCGGCGAAGAAGATCTTTCGCGGCGATCCAGTGGCCAACCAGATTTACGACCAGACGCTGGAGTATCTGGCGGATGACGCCGGGCAGATGCTGGGAGAGATGGAAGATTTCAATCGGCTTGCCAACAAACTGATGACCAACATGGATTTGGAAACCGGGGCCATCAATGACGAAGCCGTCAGGCAATTGTCAGAGTTTCAGCAAAAGCTTTTGCCGGCATCGGTAACCGCAGTGCCGGGCGGCGTACCGGAGCAGTCTTCGGCTGTGCCCGCTAATAAGAAAGACGATTACAGAGATTTGATCAAGTAATTGGTAGGCGGAGGGAAAGTTCAAATGTTTAGCGATAAAATTTCGACACCACCAACGGGGCATCGGCTGAAGCCCGGAGCAAAGATTGTTCTGCTCCTGGGTCTCGGGGCGGTCCTGTTCTTCGGTTTCCGGACGGCCGTGAGCCGCGGCTGGATTCCTGCCCCGGGCATTGCCAAGGCCCTCATTCCCTCAAAGGCCGCTCTGCCGGACTTGAAGGAAGCGGTCGTGGCCAACGTCGAGCCAGCGCCGTACCCAGAAGCAACTACGGCGTCAGTGAAAGCGCCGCTGATTCGCACCGAAATATGGGCTTGGAACGCCCAGATGAACTATATCTATGCCAATGGCGGCCCGGACACCACGCGGAACAGTTTGATGGAGAAGCACGGAGCAAACGTGAAGTTAATCCGTCAGGATGACACCAGCCAGATGCAGAACGATTTGATTGCCTGCGCCAAGGAGCTCCACGACGGCGCAAGCCAGTGTTCCGCCGGCGCAAATTACGTTCTTATTATGGGTGACGGCTCCGGCCAGTTTTTTGCCGCCGTCAATCCCCAACTTAAAAAGCTCGACAACGGCGCTGGCGAATATATCGCGCAGGTCATTGGCTCCACCGGATACTCCCGCGGTGAAGACAAACTGATGGGCCCGCCGGAATGGAAGTCGGACGCGCAAGCCGCCAAGGGCGGCTTGGTTGCTGGAGTCCTTCGCGACGGCGATTGGAATATCGCCATGAAGTGGGCCGCAGACAACCAGATCAAGAACAATCCAGACGAAAAAACATGGGACCCCGACGCTCTCAATTGGGTCAATGCTCCGGACTACATCAAGGCCGCGGAAATCTACAACGCGAATACCTGCGAAGACCGCAAAGTGGTACACGATGGTCGGCTGACCGGAGAATCAAAAAACGTCTGTGTCAACGGCGTCGTCACTTGGACGCCGGGCGACGTAAACGTGGCCCACGGACGTGGCGGGCTTGTCTCCATCGTCTCTTCGAAGCAGTACCGCTCGCAGATGCCCGACGTCATTATTGGCATCAAGAAGTTTAATCAAGACCATCGCAACGAAGTTCAAGGAATGCTGGCGGCGAGTTTCGAAGCTGCGGATCAATTGAAGGCTTATCCGGAAGCTCTGAAGCGCGCAGCAGCGATCAGCGCAAAGGTATACAACGAGCAGAACGGCGAGTATTGGCTGAAGTACTACCAGGGAACTCGCGAGCAGGACAAAACCGGAAACATGGTGGACCTCGGTGGCTCTGCGGTCAACAATCTGAACGACAATCTGCTTTTGTTTGGTTTGCAGCCCGGTGCCAACAACAACTTTCGCTCCACCTACACGGTGTTCGGAAATATCGCCACGCAGCAATACCCCGCACTCTTCAAGGATGCCAACAAAATTCCCGACGTGAAAGAGATTCTCGACACTTCCTATGTTCTCGGCGCCTCATCGATGCTCTCGCAGACTGGCGCCGAAGCCGACGTCGCCAGCTTCAGTTCAAGCGGGGACACTGGCACCGTCGTTTCGAAGCGCGACTGGAGCATCGAATTCGACACCGGCAAAGCTTCCTTCACGTCTGACGGTGAACGCAAGATGTACGAGATCAAAGACGACTTGGCGATTGCCGGCGCTTTGTTCGTCACCTTGAACGGGCACACCGACAATACCGGCACTCGCGAAGGGAACATGGACTTGGCCGAGAGGCGCGCCCAGGCCGTCCGTGATTGGCTACAGAGAAAAGCTCCCGCGAACTTCCCCGACAGCCGTTTCCGCATTCATGCCTATGGCGACTCCAAGCCACTGGCATCGAACGCTACAGCCGAAGGCCGAGCAAAGAACCGACGCGTAGAAATCATTCTGTCGGGCAAGGAATAGGAAACCCTCGGTGATCACCATGAAGCCGGCGGCCGGGAGTATTGCTGCAAGTGCGTCCGCAGTCGGCCGACGGGTCAGCTTCCTGCACGACGTACTCGGTGCGTTTTCTCCGAACCGGGTGATTTCGAAAGCGGCGTTCCGGTTCATCGTGGTCTTCCAGATTGCGGTATTGCTGCTGGTGTGGGCGACATCGACCTATGTATTCCTGCCGAAGCCACTGGATGTTTGGCGCGCCTTTGTTGACCTTTGGAACAATGAGGGCTTGGGCCAGGAGCTGATTGTCAGCTTCCTCTTGAACGTGCAAGCCATGGCCTGGGCGACGGTGATCTCACTGGGGCTTGCCTATTTGACCGTTGTTCCGGTCTTCCAACCCATCGCCCACGCAGTTTCCAAGGGCAGGTTTCTCGGCATGGTGGGACTCACCTTTTTCTTCACCATCATTTTCGCCAGTGGGCACCGCTTGAAAGTAAGCCTGCTCGTCTTCGGAGTCGCCGTCTTCTTTGTCACCAGCATGATCGACGTGGTGGCGCAGGTGCCGAAGGAAAAGTTTGATCTGGCCCGCACCCTGCGTATGGGCGAGTGGCGGGTCGTTTGGGAAGTGATCGTACTCGGCCGGGCCGACGCGGCTTTCGATGCCATGCGCCAAAACGCCGCAATGGGATGGATGATGCTCACAATGGTCGAAGGCATCTCGCGCTCGGAGGGCGGCATCGGCGCGTTACTTCTCAATCAGAACAAACATTTTCGCCTCGAAGCCGTCTTCGCCATTCAAATCGCCATCCTGCTGATTGGCTTGTTTCAAGACTATGCGCTGGGCTTGGCCAAGAAATTCCTCTTTCCCTACGCGGACTTGCAATTGGAAAAGAGGTAGTGGTTTCAGGATTTGTGGGGATAACGCTTGCCCGAACGATGTAAATATACCGACACGCTTCTCAAGGTTGACCACGTCAGCCTGTCTTACGACGACAAGGTCATTCTTCGCGACGTCAACGCGGAGATTCGCGACATCGTGCGTGCTGACTGTACTCAGGGCCAAGTCGTCGGCTTTCTCGGCCCCTCGGGCATCGGCAAGACCCAGCTCTTTAGAATCATCGCAGGACTAAATCAGCCCACTGCGGGACAGGTGTTGGTCAATTCCACGCTCACTCCCGTCAAAGCCGGAATGGTTGGCGTAGTCGCGCAAAATTATCCACTGTTCGAAAATCGCACGATTTTCAGCAATTTGATCCTGGCCGCGAAGCAGATCGAAAAAAATAACGACACCGCCCATGAAAAAACATTGAAGTACCTGAAGCGCTTGGACATGCTCGACTGCTCGCAGCTTTACCCTGCGCAGATTTCCGGCGGCCAGCGCCAGAGAATCGCCATCGCCCAGCAGCTTCTATGCAGCGAGCATTTTCTACTGATGGACGAGCCATTCTCCGGCCTCGACCTGGTCATGGAAGGCAAGGTCTGCGAGTTAATCAACGAGATTGCCTGCCTGGATGAGCTGAACACCATCATCGTTGTGACTCACGACGTGACCGCTGCGGCTACGGTGGCGGACCATTTGTGGTTAATGGGGCGCGATCGCGATGCTGGAGGGAATATTGTTCCGGGTGCACGAATTCAGGAGACCTACGATCTGATCGAGCGCGACCTGTGCTGGCATCCCGGCATCACCAACTCCTCTAAGTTTCTGGAATTTGTCCGCGAAGTCAAAGAAAGATTTCAGACGCTCTGAACCACGCCGCTTCCCTGGCGCGCCTCGGTTCCGCCCGGGGCAGAAACACGCACAAAGAATAGTAAAAGGGAATCGCTCTTAGCCGCAGGGTGCGGCTGCAGCACCCGCGCAATCCCGAACCCCGCAAGTCGACCTGTTCACCTTGACATTCTACTGGAAGCCGTGTAGCTTCGCCTAGAATGTCTACTAAAGAAGAACGCGAACGCATCGAACTGCTACAGGGCACCCTGGACCTGCTGATTCTCCGCACGCTGCTACTGGGGCCGGTGCACGGCCACGCTATCGCCAAGACGATCGAGTTCAATTCCGACGAGGTCTTGCAGGTCGAGCAAGGATCTTTGTATCCGGCGTTGCACCGGCTCATCAAGCGGGAATGGATTTCGGTCCAAGAGGGAACTTCGGAGAACAACAGGCGAGCCAAATTCTACCGCTTGACGCCCAAGGGCAAACGCCAACTTATGCTGGAGACCCGCAAATGGGACAAGCTGGCCGGAGCGATCGCGCGGATTCTGAGGCCGACGAAGCAGGAGGGCGAATCATGAGACGCAAGCGCATGATGGAAGCGCTCGACGAGGATATCCGCGACCACCTCGAACGGGAAACGCAGGACAACATCGAGCGCGGCATGTCGCCAGAAGAAGCCCACTATGCGGCCATGCGCAAATTCGGCAACGTGACGCAGGTCAAGGAGGAGACGCGGGACGTCTGGAGTCTCATTTGGCTCGAGCAGCTGCTCGAGGACCTCCGCTTCGGCCTACGCTTGCTGCGAAAAAACCCTGGTTTCACAGCCGTTGCAGTCCTCACGCTCGCACTCGGTATTGGCGCCAACGCCGCGGTCTTCTCCGTGGTCTACGCCGTTCTCCTGCGTCCGCTGCCGTACAAAGAGCCGTCGCGTTTGGTTGTGCTGAACGAGGCCACGCCAAAGGTTGGGAACGTCTCTGTTTCGTATCAGAATTTTCTTGATTGGCGCGCCACGAGCCACACATTCTCGCAGATGGCCGCCGTCCACTCCCTCGATTTCAATCTTGCTGGCATAACTCAGCCGGAAAGCATCAGCGGGGACGCGGTCTCGCCGAATTTTCTTTCCATGATGGGTGTCCGCCCGCTCCTGGGCCGAGATTTTGATGCATCGGAAGAGAAAGCTGGCTCGGCGCCAGTGGTATTGCTGAATTATGCCTTGTGGCAATCACATCTCGGCGGCGATCCGAACGCTGTCGGTAAAGCAATTACGCTCGATGGTCGCAGCTTCACGATCGTTGGCGTGCTGCCCTCGAACTACCGTTCAGTCGACACCACCGACGTGGTGTTGCCGATCGGCGCATGGATTACCAACAATCCGGAAGAGGTCAAGGAGCGAGGCGCTCGCGGCGACATGGTTGTGATTGGGAGGCTAGCGCCGGGCGTCGCAATCACGCAAGCCCGCGCGGAAATGGAAGGCATCGCAGCGCGGCTCGCGAAAGAATATCCGGCAAGCAATGATCAATTCAGCGTGGCGCTCCAGCCGATTCGCGAAGCATTCGTCGGCGATATGAAGACGGCGATTCTTGTGCTTTTTGGTGCGGTATTGTTTGTGCTGCTGATCGCGTGCGCGAATGTAGCGAACTTGTTCCTCGTGCGCGGAGCCAGCCGCGCCAAGGAAGTTGCACTGCGCATTGCCTTTGGCGCAAGCCGTGGTCGCATCATCCGCCAAATGCTGACCGAGAGTTTCCTTTTGGCCTGCTTCGGCGGAGTTGTGGGCGTGACGTTGGCGGTGGGCGGGATTCGTGGCATGGCCCAGCTGATTTCCACGGACATGTTGTCTGGCGCTACGGTGAATCTAAATGGTGCGGTCCTCGTGTTTGTCGGAGGCGTGGCCGTCCTGGCCGCCTTCATTTTCGGCCTAGCTCCTGCCTTGCATTCCACCAAGCCAAATGTCCAATCGGAATTGAAAGAAGGCGGACGCACATCGAGCGCGAGCGCGTCGCAAAACCGGCTTCGCGCCGCGCTGGCGATTGCGGAAACCTCGCTCGCGCTGGTTCTTCTGATCGGCGCGGGGTTGATGATGAAAAGCCTATATCGTTTGCTGGAAGTCGATCCTGGGTTTCGGCCCGACCGCGTGCTGAAAATGGAAATGGATTTGCGGACTCTGCAATACTCGAAAGATCCAGCGGTGCTGAATTTTTGGCAACAATTGCTCGATCGAGTGCGTGTGCTGCCGGGAGTTGAGAGCGCGGCGGTGGGAACCGTGGTTCCGCTAACAGACAGCCACAGCCGCTCGGATGTTACGATCGAGGAAATGGCTCAGCCGGCTCCGGGAAATTATCCCCATCCAGATGTTCACATTGTCGGTTCGGGGTACGTGGAGACTCTTGGTATCCCGCTGCTGCGCGGCCGAACCTTTGGCGATGCCGACAGCGAAAAAGCGCCGCTCGCGGGGATGATCAACGCGACGCTGGCGCAGCGTTTTTTCCCAAACGAGGATCCTGTTGGCAAGCGCTTTATGTTTGGCCATCCGTCAGCGACGAATCCACCCAAGTGGTACACGATCGTCGGTGTTGTCGGCGACACGAGACTCTACGGGCTAGCGAATCCAGCTCGGCTCGAAGTGTACGTACCGCTTCGACAGAATCCCACGAGCGGCATGGCCTTGGTCGTAAAATCGGGAGCAGATGCTGCGGCGCTGACCTCGGCGATTCGCGAGGCGGTTCAGTCGATTGACAAAGATGAACCCATTCGAGCGATTGTGACGATGAAAGAACTAGTGAGCGATTCTGTCGCGACGCGGCGAATGACTCTAGTGCTGCTCGGCCTGTTTAGCAGTCTGGCGTTGGTTCTCGGGGCCATTGGAATTTACGGAGTAATTTCGTATTCGGTGGCGCAGCGCACTCATGAAATTGGCATCCGCATGGCGCTCGGAGCGCCGCGGCGCGACGTCTTCCGGCTGGTCGTCGGCCAAGGCTTGAAACTCGCGGGCTTCGGAATTGCTATCGGCATTGTCGGGGCGTTTGGGCTTGCGCGCCTGATGTCCAGCCTGCTCTATGGAATCAGCGCGACCGATTTCGAAACCTTCGCAGGCGTATCCGTCCTGCTTGCGATCGTCTCGCTGCTGGCTTGTTATGTGCCGGCCCGACGGGCGATGCGTGTTGATCCTATAGTGGCGTTAAGGTACGAATAGGAACGCCGGGATAAGCCTTAATGTTGCATCGTCACATCCGCGCGTTCGTTATCCTACTCTCGACTCTTGCCGTAGGGCCTCTTTCCTTGGTGCCGGAGCCGCGTGCGCAGACAGCCGCAAGCAGCGCAGAACTCCGCATCAGTGGCGCCGTTACGACGCCCCTCGTCTTGACTGCGAGTGATCTGAAGAAGATGCCGCGGAAGACCCTTTCCGTTGTGAATCCGCACGAAAAGAAAACGGAAGTGTATGAGGGTGTGCTACTCGAAGAACTTCTCCGGAAAGCGGGGGTTCCTCAAGGTGAAAAGATGCGGGGTCCCGCAATGACCACGTACGTCGTGGCCGAGGCTGAGGATGGCTACCGCGTGGTCTTTTCCTTGGCAGAGCTTGACTTAGGTATCGTCGATTCCGAGGTGATCGTCGCGGACACCATGGACGGGGCTCCTCTTGCTGCCAAACAAGGTCCATTTCGGCTGGTGGCTCCCCACGAAAAACGACCTGCGCGCTGGGTCAGAATGCTCAAGTCAATCACGGTTGTCCGCGCTTCGGTTCAATAACCTGCCCGGATTTTGCGTTCTTTGCGCGTCGCTCCAAGTCCGATTTGGTCGTACGACGCTACTTTCTTCGGCTGTTGAGCATCTTCGTCTTGGCTGAAGAATTTGGTAGACGGGTGCGATTCGAACCCCCTAGGCCGCATTGATAACACCTAAGTTCGCGTGATTGGAAAGGGTCGCAAGGAACGCTGTGTCCCTTTGGCCAAGCACACCGTCGCCGTACTGAAAGCCTGGCTCAGCGAACCACCGCGCGGCGACGGGCAGGTAGCATTTCCCAATGCCCGTGGCACGCGTCTCAGCCCCGACGGCATACATTATCTGATGGTCCGCCATGTCAAGGCCGCCGCCAAGGTCTGTCCGTCATTGAAGGACAAACGCGTGACGGTTCACTGCTTGAGGCACACCGCGGCCATGGACCTTCTCGAACAGGGCGTGGACCGCTCTGTGATCGCCCTGTGGCTCGG
The DNA here is from genome assembly GCA_035510055.1 of Candidatus Cybelea sp. GTDB lineage: Bacteria > Acidobacteriota > Terriglobia > Acidiferrales > UBA7541 > Acidiferrum. The sequence goes on from DATKHV010000099.1 coordinate 96,099, forward strand.
CCACGAATCGTTGGATACGACCCAGATTTACTTGGAAGCGACGTTGGCGATGAAGGAGAAGGCGCTCAGCAAGACCATACCGTTGAAGGGCAAATTCATGCGCTACCGATCCGGGGACAAGCTCCTTGGTTTCCTCAACAACCTGTAGAGTCAAGAAAACTATGCCGAGTGGTTCGCGAGCCGCGTCCGCGCTTTGACCGGTCATTTGGGCTCA
>DATKHV010000100.1:0-8290 GCA_035510055.1 Candidatus Cybelea sp.
GCAGCGGCCGTCATCGTGGCGATCCTGCGCCATGCTGCGTGGGCGGAGGGGTTGGCGGTCGGCGCGGGGCTGGCCTGGCTGAATTTCCGCTGGCTGAGGCGAGGGATGGACGCGCTGATGGCGGTCGCCTCAGCCCAGGAAGGCTTCGCCAAGCCGCGAGTTCCCGTTGGAACGTGGTTCCGGCTGGTGTTCCGCTACGGCTTGATAGCCTTCTGCGTGTATGTTATTTTTGAAGTTCTGAAATTTCCCATTGCGAGCATGGTAGTTGGTTTGTCTGCGTTAGGAGCCGCGACAATCGCTGTGAGTGTGTACGAAATCCTACGTCCGACGGAATAGGGAATGGAACATCACGTAAGCTGGCTGACACATTTTGTGAACCAAGTCCTGGGAGCGCCCGCCTTGGCGCTGCTGAAGGCGCTGCACATCACGCCGAGTTATCCTGACACGCCGATCCCGGAGCACGTCGTGATGGCGCTGACCGTGCTCGTGGTGGGCACAGTCCTAGCGCTCCTGCTAAGGGGGCGTCTGTCCGTTGAGCGGCCCGGAGCTTCCCAGCAGATCGCGGAGTTGCTGCTGACGAACCCGATGGGCTTCGGCATCAACGACGTGCTGGAAGAGAACTCCGGGCACGACTGGCAAAAGTACGTGCCGATGGTAGGAAGTGTGGCGTTGTTTATTCTACTTGCGAACCTTTTCGGCGCGTTTCCGTTTCTGACTTCGCCGACAGCCAATGCCACAGTGCCGCTGGCTTGCGCCATCGTTACGTTCGTTTATTTCAACTGGCAGGGTTTGCGACACCACGGCGCGGTCGGATACGTGAAAACATTTACCGGCGGCCTGCATTGGTCGCTCTGGCCGCTCATTTTTCCCGTGGAGCTTTTGAGTACAGCCGCTCGGTTGCTCTCGCTGACTGTTCGTCTCTGGGCCAACATCTTTGCTAGTGATCTGATTTATGGACTATTTCTCGGCCTCTTTGCAGCGCCGGTTGTTTGGGGTTGGACAAAATCCCCGGCGCTCGCAGTAGTCCTTGGCGTGCTGCCCGCGTTAGTGCCTATTGCCTTCATAGTTTTGCACGTGTTCGTATCTGTCGTGCAGACGTACGTGTTCGCGATTTTGCCCGCCGTTTACATCGGCTTGGCAACTGCGGACGAACACTAAAGAGTTTTGTGGCTAAACGATTTTGTTCAGCCGTTTCAGTGTGAGCCCGGCTGCACGGTGCCCGGGAACCACCTCCTGGCGGCAATTCATGAGGAGGAAGTTATGAAGAAGCTCGCAGTTGTATTGTTCGTAGCGATCGTCGCGGTGCTGCTACTTGCGCCAGGCGCGTTCGCGCAAACAGCAGCCGATGCGGCCAAGCCCCCAATCAACACGACCACTATCGTGATCGCGATTGGGTTCGGCGTGGCGGTCGCTGCATTTGGCGGAGGCTTGGGACAGGGACGAATTGCGGCGGCGGCATGCGAAGGCATTGCGCGGAATCCGGGGGCGGCTGGCGGTGTTCGCGCGGCGATGATTCTGGGTCTCGTGTTCGTCGAGACGCTGACGTTGTTCACCTTCGCGTTGGGTTTCCTCCTTTACTTGAAGCTGTAGTCCGGGGTTAGCATCGCACAGAATTAAGAGGGCCCGGAGCGAGAGCTTCCGGGCCTTCTTGGTTTAATGCGGTATACAGAGAAGTGTGACGTAAGCGTATGAGGGGATTGGAGTTGCGCGGTTTCGTGTGTGGGTCAATGTGCTGGCAAGTTGGAGCACAGACTGAAGTCTGTGGCACCCTACCCCCCTCCCCATTTTTTCGTAAACGCGGATTCTAAAGGGTTTAACGTCCACCGTAAGCCTTTTAGAATGAACACTTGTGGCCACTTCCTGGAAGTGCTCATTTTAAAGGGGTTGCAGGGCCAGAAAACACGGTAAAACACGGCGGAACACGGTGTTTCCTAGATGCATTCATTCTAAAAGACCTAGCTGAACGACGCGCAGGGAGTCCCAAAACGAAAAAAGCGGCACAAGGCCGCCCCATAGTGCACGCAAGAATCTACGAGGACAAGTCTAGCACAGAATCAAAAAAAGTCAAGGAAAATCGTCCGTTGATCGTAGCCAGACTACGAAAAACTTGCCCAGTCAAATCACCTTTGCTCCGTCTGGCACTTCACCGCGCAAGAAGGCGTTTCGATGCCGAGTTTCTTGCCGGGAACGCGGATGTAGTAGCCCATAGTCGATTCTAGGCGAATAGGTCGGGGCCGGGGCGCCAGTCGCCGTCGGCGGTGCCGTAGGGGCTGGCGACTACGACGGCGTAGCCGTCCGGGTCGCGCATCCAACATTCCCAGTGATTGGGGCCGCCGTCGCCGTCGGGAGGATTGCGATGGCGCGGTAGAACAAGCTCGACGCCCATTTCGGTCGCGCGCCGCATGACCGCGTCGAAATCATCCACCTCGAACCAGAGCAGCACGCCATTCCCGTAGGGTCTGCTAGCGGGATCGCCGATGGGGCCGTGATGATGTTCGACGTCGAAGCTGTGCAATTGCAGAACGAGTTGTCCATTCTTGACCAGTTGTTCATAGTGGCTGCCGCCGTGGGCGCTGCGGCAGCCGAGCAGGCGCTGATACCACCGGCTGCTGGCTTCAACATCGGTTACACAAATGAGAGGTTGGGGGCGCATGAATTCAATTCTAGCCTAGCAGAATTTCTCCCTTGGCGAACGGAGACTAAGCAGTGGTAGACACGGCCCGACTAGCGGTTGATGAGGGTGGACTGGAGCAGGTAGTTCAGCGTTTTGCTCGGGAGTAGGCCGAGGAAAATGGTGCCGAAGGCGGCGATGGCGAGGACGACGTTGACGGAAAGCGGGAAGCGCGCGGGCGCGGTGGCGGCGATTTCGGCGCTGGGTTCGCGCATGTACATGATCACGATGAGGCGGATGTAGTAGTAGGCGCCGATGACGCTGTTGATGGCCATGATCACGGCCAGCCAGATGAGGTTGGAGTCGACGGCGGCTTTAAAGATGTAGAACTTGCCGAGGAAGCCCGCGGTGACGGGCAAGCCTAGCAGCGAGAGCAAGAACAGGGAAAGGACGGCGGCGACTACGGGCTGGCGTTCGCCTAGACCGGCGAAGTCGTCGAGCTGGAGGTGCTTTTCGCCGGCGCCGCCGAATTGGCTGACGATGGTGAAGGCGCCGACTTTCACGAGGGCGTAGGTCAGCAAATAAAACAGGACCGCCGCGTATGCGGGGCTGGCGCCGATTTCCTGATCCTTGGCGAGATTCGTGACAGCGGCAAAGGCCACGAGGATGTAGCCCGCGTGGGCGATGGAGCTATAGGCCAGCAGGCGCTTGACGTTGGTTTGCAGCAGCGCGCCGAGATTGCCCGCGAACATGGTGAGCGCGGCGATAATCCAGAAGGCCCAGAACCAGAACTGCGTGGCGGCATGCACGTCAGCAAAAATGCGCAGGAGCAGCGCGAAGGCGGCGGCTTTGGGGCCAGCCGAGAACAGCGCGGTTACGGGCGTGGGCGCGCCTTCGTAGACGTCTGGCGTCCAAATCTGGAACGGCGCGGCGGCGACTTTGAAGCCGAGGCCGATGAGGATGAGGGCGAGACCGAGCTTCAGAAGGGTGCTGGTGCTATCGGGGCCGGCGGCTACGTCCATGCGCAGGAGATTGGTGGTGCCGGTGACGCCGTAGACGAGCGCGATGCCGTAGAGGAAGAAGGCCGTGGCGAAGGAGCCGAGCAGAAAATACTTCATTGAGGATTCGCCGGACTTGAGCGTGTCGCGGCGATAGCCGGCAAGGATGTAGCTGGAGATGGAGCTCAGCTCGAGGCCGATGAAGGCGGTGAGGAGTTCCTGCGCGGAGGCGAGGACGCCCATTCCGGCGGTGGCGAAGAGGATGAGCGCGTAAAACTCGGCGTCGGCGAGACGCTCGCGGTCGAGATAGGGCGCCGCGGCGAGAATGACCAGTACAGCGACGAGGCCGACGAGATGGCTGAAGAAAATGCTGAAGGGGTCGGCGGCGACGAGGCCGGAGAACGCTGAGCCCGGATTGTGCACCGCGTAGAAGTTGCCGCAGATACCGGCGAGGGCTCCGATCACTGCGATGGTTGTCAGGGCGCTACGGCTGCGAATGAACGGCTGCAGCAGCATGAGGAGCGCGCCGAAGCCGCACCAGATGAGTTCCGGCAAAACGAGCAGCAAGTCTGCGGAGCTGGGGAACGCGGACATTTAACGGGTTCCGAGCCTTTCCAGTGAGTTAGTTTTAGGGGCGACGCCGGCTGCTGAACGGTCGGATTGTGGGCCCACCTGCGGCGCGAGCTTGACGGGGACTTTCGCTTCTTCTGCGCGCGGCGGGCGGTTCATTTGTTCAATGACGGAATCGCTCGCTGTGGCCGTGCGGCCGGTTATGAAGACGGAGCCGATGCCCATCCAGAGAGTGATGACAGCCATCGCGACGAGAATGGCGCGCTCACGAGAGGAAAGGTCCGGCAATGCGCGGTTTTTCTCGACAGTAATTTCGCCGAAGAACACGCGCTGGTAAGACCACAAGAGATAGCACGCCGAGAGAATCACGCCGGTGGCGGCCCAGGCGGCCCAGTTCCAGTGAACTTGATAGGTGCCGAGCAGAATCAGGAATTCGCCGACGAAGCCGTTCAGCATGGGCAAGCCAAGCGAAGAAAGCACAACGAAGAGGAAAAAGGCGGCGAGCTTCGGCATTGGGGTGGCCAGGCCGCCGAACTGCGTTATTTCAAACGTGTGCCGGCGATCATAAAGCATGCCGACGAGCAGGAAGAGGCCGCCGGTGGAGATGCCGTGCGCGAGCATTTGGAAAACGGCGCCCTGCATCGAGATTTGATGGAAGGCGAAGATGCCAAGCACGACGAAACCCAAGTGGCTGACGCTGGAATAGGCGACCAGCTTTTTGAGATTGGGCTGAACGAGCGCGACGAGCGCCCCATAAATGATGCCGATAATCGCCAGCGTGCCGACGATGGGCGCGAAGCGGTGCGAAGCATTGGGGAAGAGCGGCAAACAGAAACGAATCATGCCGTACGTGCCCATTTTCAGGAGTACGCCGGCGAGCATCACGGAACCGGCCGTTGGCGCTTCGACGTGCGCGTCGGGCAGCCAGGTATGGAACGGGAAGAGCGGAACTTTAATGGCGAAGGCCACGAAGAAGGCGAGGAAGAGAAGCGTCTCGGTGGCGCGAGGCAGAACTAAGGTGCCGTTCTGGAGGGCTTGCTGAATCGTGGGCAGATCGAAGCTGCCGGTAGCGTTATAAAGCCACAGGATTCCGACCAGCATGAAGATCGAGCCAGCCATGGTGTAGAGAATGAATTTGACGGCAGCGTAAATGCGGCGGTCGTGGCCCCAAATGCCGATGAGCAGGTACATCGGAATCAGCATCACTTCCCAGAACAGGAAGAAGAGGAAAAGATCGAGCGAGAGGAAGACGCCGACGACGCCGACTTCCAGAAGAAGAAGAGCGATGAAAAATTCTTTGACGCGCTTCTGGATGCTGCTCCACGAACAGAGAATAGAGACGACGGTGAGAAAGGTCGTCAGGATGACAAGGAACATGCTGATGCCGTCAGCGCCCAGATGATAGTTGATGTTCGTTTGCGGCGCGGAGCCGTGCGCGCCGAGCCATATCCAACGATGAAACTCTTCCAGTTGGTAGCCGGTGCTACCGAGCGGCACGCCGCGGAGCAGCCACCACACCGACAAGATAAATTCGGCCAGCGAGACTACGAACGCGAGACGGCGAATCCACTCGTGGTCATCGCTGCGCAGGAAAAGCAATGCGAGCGCGCCGACGGCGGGCAAGAAAATCAGAATCGTGAGCAAAGGTCCAGCGGGCATCAGCGCACCATCCCGACGACCGGTTTAGCGGCAGGCCACAAGAAGATAACGGCGATCACCACGAGCGCGCCAATGACCACCCACACCGCGTAGCTGCGCGTGTTGCCGGACTGCGTGTGGCGCACCGTGTCGCCAATCTCCGTCGCGCCCTTGGCAATCCCATTCACGGCCCCGTCGATGCCGGCTACATCGACGATCTTCCAGAGCACGTTCGTGGAAATCCACATCAGCGGCGCGATGACCACTGCGTTGTACAACTCATCGACGTAATATTTGTTGAGCAGCGTTTTGTAGACGGGCTGCATGGATTTGGCGATTTGTTCAGGTTTGGCCGGCTGGCGCAGGTACAGCCAGTAAGCCACGGCCCAACCGATGAGTGCGGAGACGACGGCGACGACCGCGAGAATCCACTCGAGATTGTGCGCCGCAGCTTCGTTCACCGCTTCCGCTCCGGACGCCGATGAGGCGAAAACGGGCGCCAGGAAGCTCGTAAAATAATCCGTACCGCCAAACAGCGCGGGCGCAGCGAGCCAGCCGCCAATCACGGAAAGTATGGCGAGAATTACGAGCGGGCCAAGCATGCTCCACGGCGATTCGTGGACATGCACGTGGTGCTCGTCATAGCGCTGCTTGCCGTGAAACGTCAGGAAAATCAGCCGGAACATATAGAACGAAGTGAGCAGCGCGGTGAGCAATCCGATGGCGTACAGCGGATGGCCGCCTTCGATTTGGAACGCGCTGAGCAAAATGGAGTCTTTGCTGAAGAAACCCGCCAGCGGTGGAATGCCGGCGATGGCTAGCGTGGCGATCAGCATCGTCCAGTAGGTGTACTTGATTTTTTTGCTGAGGCCGCCCATGTGGCGCATGTCTTGTTCGCCGCCCATGGCGTGAATCACGGAGCCGGCTGCGAGAAAGAGAAGCGCTTTAAAGAAGGCGTGGGTCATCAGATGGAAGATGCCCGCGGAGAAGGCGCCGACGCCGCAGGCGAGGAACATGTAGCCGAGTTGGCTGACGGTGGAATACGCAAGAACCTTTTTGATGTCGGTCTGCACGAGACCGATGGTCGCGGCGAAGAAAGCGGTGGCGCAACCAACCACGGCTACGACGACCAATGCCGTTTCCGAGTGCAAAAACAGGACATGTGAGCGCGCAACGACATACACACCGGCGGTGACCATGGTCGCTGCGTGAATCAACGCGCTGACAGGTGTGGGGCCTTCCATCGCGTCCGGCAGCCAGACGTAAAGAGGAAGCTGCGCCGATTTTCCGGTCGCACCCATGAAGAGCAGCAAGCACGCAATGGTGAAGGTGCCGAACTGTCCCCACGTCTCATGCACGCTGCCCCATCCCGGGCCAGACGCAGCCGCAAAGACGCCGTTGAAATCCAGCGTGCCAAACGTGCGGAACAGCAGGAACATGCCGAGCATGAAGCCGAAGTCGCCGATGCGATTGACGATGAAGGCCTTTTTGCCTGCGTCCGATGCGGATTTTTTCAGGAAGTAGAAACCGATGAGCAGGTAGCTGCAAAGGCCCACGCCCTCCCACCCGACGAAGAGCAGCACGTAATTCGCGGCCAGCACCAGGATGAGCATGAAGAACATGAACAAATTCAGGTACGAGAAGAAGCGGTAGTAGCCGCCCTCATGCGCCATATAGCCAGTGGAGTAGATGTGGATCAGGAAGCCGACGCCGGTGACGACGAGCAGCATGACGACCGTGAGTTGATCGAGTTGCAAATCAAAGCCGGCGGTGAATTTGCCCGCGGAAATCCAATCGAAGTAATGATTGTGAACCAAGGCCTGTGCGTTTGGACCGAGAAACTCGCGCACCGCTTCGAGCGCAATCGCGAACGAAAGCCCCGTCGCTCCAAGCGCGACACTATTGACGATCTTGTTCGGCCACTTGGCACCGAAGAGGCCGTTGATGGCCGAGCCCAGGAGCGGCAGCAGCGGAATGATCCACAAATGATCGAGTATGGGCATTAGAGTTTGAGCAAATCCACGCGTTCGACGTTGAGCGATTGCCGGTTGCGCGCCGTGAGAATGATGATGCCCAGGCCCACTGCCGCTTCCGCCGCCGCGACCACGATGACGAACAGCACGAACACCTGGCCGTCCGACTGATGCCGCGCCTGGCTAAACGCGACGAATGCCAAATTCACGGCGTTGAGCATCAGCTCGATGGACATGAAAATGGTGATGACGTTGCGCTTGAAAACGAACGCCACAACACCAAGACCGAACAGTACGGCGCTGAGGATCAGGTAGTAGCTCGTCGGGACCATCTTCAGCTTTTCTCCCGCTGCGCGAGGACGATCGCGCCAAGAATCGCCACGAGGATGAGGAACGAAGTCAGTTCGAAGGGATAAACAAAGTCCTTGAAGAGCATCGTCGAAATTTCCTTGGTGTTGGCCAGCGCGCCGGATTGCACACCTGCCTGTGCGCTCTCGTTC
>DATKHV010000101.1:0-15582 GCA_035510055.1 Candidatus Cybelea sp.
CCAGACGAGGCGGGATTCGAGGGCTTGAAAGCGCTCGGCGACAGCCAGGTTTTCGAGAGCTAGCTTGTGTTCATCGAAGGAGGAAACTTGGGCGGTGAGCTCGAAGATGCGTGTGCGCCACGGGATAAGCTGCTGACCGATGAATTGATAGGCGCGTTGCTGGCGAAGATCGGAGCGCCAGGCCAAGACCACGGCGCAGGATGTCTCCTGTTCCTGAAGCTGTTGCAGCATGGCGGCGAGCAGGAACTGCTCTTCGGGATCGCGGTCCTGCGGGAAATTCACGAGCGCTGCGCGGACGGCGGCGATTTTGGTTGTGATGTCAGCGGGAACGGGCGCTGATTCCTGGAGTTGATCCTGGAGCAGGAAACGTTCGAGCTGGTCGTCGTAGACGCGGACGGAAACCACGATAGTACCGAGAGCGCGATTATGGGCGGTGAAGCGTTGGCTGACTTCCTGGGAGGCGCGATCGAGGCGGCGGACGGAGAAAAGTGCGTCGGTGCCTGCGCCGATTAGCAGGACGAGAAGCCAGCCGAAAGCGATGAATAAAAGGCGGCGGACTTTTTTGGAGTGTTCGCTCGATTCCGCGTCGAAAGCGCTTGGCGGTGGAACGGCGATGTTTTGAGAGGTAGAAGCGCGCACTTGCTAAGAATAGAACAAATTTGGGTGCGACGCGATTTGGAGCGCGAACGCGAGTAAGAGAGGGAGGGGAATGGCCCCTCCTCTGCAGAGCGAAAAGTCAGGCGACCGTGACGTCGGCACTTAGGTAGACATCCTGAATCGTGTTAAGGAGTTGCACGCCTTCGTGCATGGGTCGCTGGAAGGCTTTGCGGCCGGAGATGAGGCCGGTGCCGCCGGCGCGCTTGTTGATGACGGCAGTGGCGACGGCTTCCTCGAAGTCGTTGGCGCCGGAAGCGCCGCCGCTATTGATGAGGCCGGCGCGGCCCATGTAGCAGTTGGCGACCTGATAGCGAGTCAGATCGATGGGATGATCGCTGGAGAGATCGCTGTAGATGCGCTTGTCGAATTTGCCGTAGCTGGAATCGCCTATATTGAGAGCCTGGTAGCCGCCGTTATTTTCCGGAAGTTTTTGCTTGATGATGTCGGCTTCGATGGTGACGCCGAGATGATTGGCTTGGCCGGTAAGGTCGGCGGAAAGGTGATAGTCCTTGTCCTTCTTGAAAGCGTTGTTGCGGAGATAGCACCAGAGGACCGTGGCCATGCCGAGTTGATGGGCGTGCGCGAAGGCCTGGCTGATTTCGACGATTTGGCGGCCGCTTTGCTCGGAGCCGAAATAGATGGTGGCGCCGACGGCGGATGCACCCATATCGAAGGCTTGCTGCACGGTGCCGAACAGAATTTGGTCGGACTTGTTGGGGTAGGTGAGCAGCTCGTTGTGATTCATCTTCACGATGAAGGGAATTTTGTGAGCATACTTACGCGCGACGGAGCCGAGGACGCCAAAAGTGGAAGCCACCGCATTGCAGCCGCCTTCGATGGCGAGCTTGACGATATTGCCGCCGTCAAAATAATCGGGATTTTTGGCGAAGCTGGCGCCGCCGGAATGTTCGATGCCCTGGTCGACGGGCAGGATGGAGAGATAGCCGGTGCCGCTGAGGCGCCCGTGGCCGAACAAGCGCTGGAGATTCGTGAGCACGCGGACGTTGCGGTCAGTGGCGGCGTAGACGCGATCAACGAAATCCGGACCAGGAAGATGCAGGCGCTCTTTCGCGATTTTCGGCGATTTGAATCCCAGCAGGGATTCGGCTTTTGCGCCAAGGTAGGTCTCGATTTTTCCTGATGCTAAAGTGGTGGCCATTTCTTTCTCCTCAGTTCACTCGGCGATGACCTCTATTGTACTGTGACTGCGAGGCAGTCCGCTAATCTCGAATGCCCGATGTGAGCATGCTGCCGGCGGCAGTGTCCACCAGCCATAGCAGCTTGCCGTTTTTTGGCTGAAGGGCTTGGGCAGGCAGTTGGTCGGGTTCGAATGGGCCTTCCAGAACAGATTTCAAGGCACAGGCTTTATCCACGCCCGTCACCATGAAAAGGATCTCGGCGGAATTGCTGGCTGCAGGCGCAGTTAGTGTAACGCGCTCGGTGCACAATTTGCCGACCCAATTTCGTACCACCAGGCGGGCATCGGCGTGTAAGGCTTTGGTTCCCGGAAAAAGCGAGAGCGTGTGGCCTTCGTTGCCCATCCCGACTAATACGAGGTCAAAGCACGGATATCCTCCCGCTTTCAACTTGAAATAATCACGCAGAGCCTTTTCGTATTCGAGGGCGGCTTGGTCCGCGTTGGGATATTCGCCTTTGATGCGAGTGACCTGCTCTGGCCGCAACGGCGATTTCGAGATCATCGCTTCGCTGGCCATGCGGAAGTTGCTGTCGGGATGATCTGGCGGGACATGGCGCTCGTCGCCGAAAAATAAGTGAATTTTGTCCCACGGAACTTGCGAGCGCAGCGCGGAATCATTTGCCAGGAGGCTGTAAAGAGCTTTGGGGGTCGATCCGCCCGCGAGGGCCACGTTGAACGAGCCACGAGCGCGTACCGCTTCAGCAGCAGCTTGAAGGAATTCCTGCGCGGCGCGCTTGGCGATGGCCAAGCCGTCGGAAAGGATTCGAATCTCACGCTCCACGCTCGTTCCTTTCAGGTGATGATTCCCGTGCGATCCGGGACGGCAATCCTGCCGCGCTTGTCCACTTCTTCTTCGCCGATGCGGCGCCACGAGCGGCCGTCGCGTTCCAGCAAGTCGTCGGCCTCGATGGACCCCCAGGAGCCGGCTGCATAATTCGGGAAACCGCGGGCGGGGAGGGCGTGCCACACGTCGAGAATGGGCTGAATCACGTTCCATCCGGCTTCGACCATGTCCGACCGCTGGAAGAGCGTGGCATCGCCGGCCATGCAATCGCGCAGCAGGCGTTCGTAGCCGGTGCTGTGCTCCAAACCGAAATAGGTGCCGTAGTCGAAATCCATGTTCACTAAGCCGAGCTTCATGATCGAGCCGGGAACTTTTGCCCCGAAGCTGAGGGAGATGCCTTCCTCGGGCTGAATATGGATGACCAGGCGATTGGTTTCGAGATTCTTCACCGTGGTGTTGCGGAACAGCACGAAAGGCGTGCGACGGAACTGGATGACGATTTCCGTGGTGCGCTGCGCAAGGCGCTTGCCAGTGCGGAGATAAAACGGAACGCCAGCCCAGCGCCAATTGTCGATTTGCAATTTCAGGGCAACGAACGTTTCCGTGTTCGAATCGTGCGAGACATCCGGTTCGCTGCGGTAGCCGGCGACCCGCTGGCCATCCACGGTGCCGGGACCGTACTGGCCGCGCACCATGTTTTTCAGCACGTCTTCAGGACTGAGCGGCTGAATGGCGTGCAGCACCTCCGCTTGTTTGTTGCGGACTTGATCGGCGTCGAACGAAATCGGCGGCTCCATGGCGGTCATGGTCAGGAGTTGGAAAAGATGATTGGGGACCATGTCGCGGAGGGCGCCGGCAGTTTCATAAAAGCCGCCGCGATGCTCGACGCCGACGGTTTCCGCGGCGGTGATCTGCACGTGGTCGACGTAGTTGCGATTCCAGAGGGGCTCGATGATGTTGTTCGAAAAACGAAAGACCATCACGTTTTGCACGGTCTCTTTGCCGAGATAGTGGTCGATACGATAGATCTGCTGCTCCGTCAGAACCTGCTTTAAATCCGCGTTGAGCTGCTTGGCCGATTCCAAGTCATGGCCGAATGGTTTTTCGACGATCACCCGGGCCCAATGGCCGCTTTCTTCCTTCGCCAAGCAGCAATCGGCCAGCATCCCGGCGATGGGAGAAAAGAATCTGGGCGCCACCGCCAAATAGAAAAATCTGTTCCCTTGCGTGTCATGAAGCTTGTCCGCTTGCTCGATTTGCTCTTTGAGCCGCTTGTAAGCTTCGGCATCCTGAAAATCGCCGCGGACGTAGTAGATGCGCTGGGAGATTTCGTTCCAGAACTTCGGGTCGACCGGCGCTGGAGCATACTTGGGAATCTCTTCCGTCAACATCTTGCGAAAACTGTCCGTGGTGTAGTCGTTGCCCGCAAAGCCAACGATAGCGAACTGCTCGGGAAGAAGATTGTCCTGCTCGAGATTGCAAATGGCGGGAATGAGCTTGCGTTTAGTGAGGTCGCCCGTGGCGCCGAAAATAACCATTACGCACGGGGCCGCCGCGGGGTTCATATCCAGATGATTTAGGCTCATGAAAAAGACTCTCTGTCTTCAGGCGTCAAAGGACTCTTGAAATTTTCTAATGGCCCGACTTCTTTTCGATGTGCCCGCCAAACTGGAAGCGCATCGCAGACAAAACTTTCGCGGCAAAGTCATCTTCGCCGCGCGAAGTAAACCGCTGAAATAAAGAAGCGGTGAGAACGGGCGCGGGTGCGGTGGATTCGATGGCCGCGAGGATGGTCCAACGACCTTCGCCGGAATCGGAGACGCGGCCGGAGAAGCGCTCGAGCGTGGGCTGGTCGAGTAGAGAGATGGCGGTCAGATCGAGCAGCCAGGAGGCGACGACGCTGCCGCGGCGCCACACTTCCGTGACGTCCGCGAGATTGAAATCATACTGATAGTGCTCGGGATTGCGGAGCGGCGTGGTTTCCGCGTCGGTTTCGCGGTGGGATTTTCCAGCGTTGGCGTGCTTGAGAATGTTCAAGCCTTCGGCGTACGCCGCCATCAAGCCGTACTCGATGCCATTGTGGACCATTTTGACGAAGTGGCCGGCGCCGGAAGGGCCGCAGTGAAGGTAGCCTTCTTCAGCGGTGCCGGCGACTTTTTCGCGGCCCGGAGTGCGTTCGGCGTTGCCGCGTCCGGGCGCGAGCGTTTTGAAAATTGGATCGAGGCGCTTCACGACTTCCGTTTCGCCGCCGATCATTTGGCAATAGCCGCGTTCGAGGCCCCAAACGCCGCCGCTGGTGCCCACGTCGCAATAATGAATGCCCTTGGCGGAGAGTTCTTTCGCGCGGCGAATGTCGTCGATGTAGTAGGAATTTCCGCCGTCGATGACGACGTCGTCCTTCTCAAGTTTTCCGACTAGATCGTCGAGCGAGGCGTCAACCACGGCGGCGGGCACCATCAGCCAGACGGCGCGGGGCTTTTGGAGTTTCTTGACGAAGTCATCGATGGAAGCCGCGCCGGTGGCGCCTTCGCCTGCAAGTTGCTGAATGGAGTCCGCGCTGCGGTCGTAGACGACGCACTTGTGACCGTTTTTTTGCAAGCGCCGCACCATATTGGCGCCCATCCTGCCCAATCCGATCATCCCCAGTTGCATCGTCTGCGCTCCTCAGCCTTCCGCGAATTTGAGATTTCTTGCAACTCTAGGCCATCGCTTTATGCACGGCCTTGGTTAGAGTGGCGAGCCCGGACTTCAGATTCTTTCCAAGGTGGACGCGCAAAGCGCGGCGGCCGCGTTCGGCGAGAACGGCAAAGTCACCGCGGGCCTGCGCGGCTTTCACGATGCCAAACGTATACTTTTGGCCGGGGACCGGCAGATCCTGGGCATCCTCGCAGGTAATCTGCAGGAAGACGCCGCTGTTGGGGCCGCCCTTGTAGGCTTGTCCGGTGGAATGCAGAAAGCGCGGGCCGAAGCCGAGAACGGTGGCGACTTTTTTCTTGTCGCGAACGGCGTGGCGAATACCTTGCAAAAGTTTGTCGTTTGCCGGATTCATAGTGATGTAGCCGAGGACGCCAAAATAATCGCCCGCCCTAAGCCGCAAAATATGCGCCTTCAGAACGGCAACAAGAGTCGGGCCGTGCACTGCGGCTACATTTTTCTCGTCGGCGAAGAGTTTGATGCCGCCGGCTTCGAAAAATGGAACTTCTGGAGGAAGGCTTCCGGTCGCTTCGTACTGGCTGGTCAATTTTTTGGTTTCGATCTTGCTGGCTTCGACGTCAGGCTGGTTGAAGGCGTTGATACCAATGATAGAGCCCGCGACGGCCGTGGCGATTTCCCAGCGGAAAAATTCCTGGCCGAGAGTATAAGTGTTCGGCAAAGTGATTCGTACGACAGGATGCCCGGCCTTTTCCAGGGCGGCAACCGCGGCATCCTGAGCTTTATTGGGCTTGGATGCCAGACGTAGATAAGCGAAGACGCGATCGTTGCCATAGACGACTGGCTTGGCAAGGAGCTCGCGATCCACGGGAATGATGCCTTTGCCGATTTTCCCCGTGGACTCGGCAATTAATTGTTCGAGCCACGCGCCAAGATCAGAGATTCCCGGCGAAGCGATGATGGTGATTTTGTCGCGGCCGTTATTCGCGGCGACGCCCAAAATGTTTCCCAGGATGACGCCTGGATTCGTATCGACGGCAGAGGAAGCACCACAGGCTTGGACCATCTCTTCGGTGTTTTTCAGGAACTTGGCGAGGTCCAGGCCTATGACCGCGGCGGGAACCATACCGAAATTGGAAATCGCGGAATAACGCCCCCCGATGCTCGGCACGCCGAAGAAAATTTTACGAAACTTATCCGCTTCGGCAACTTGCTGCATCTTCGAGCCTGGATCGGTGATGGCGATGAAGCGATTGCCAACTTCTTTTTCGCCCACTTTGGCTTTCACCCGTTCGAAAAAATATTGTTTGTAAATGTTAGGTTCGAGCGTACTGCCGGACTTGCTCGAAACGATGCAGAGGGTGCTCTTGAGGTCCACTTTCGCTTCAATGGCCTTGATTTGCGCCGGATCGGTGGAATCCAGAACGTGCAGCTCGGGGAAACCTTTGATCTTTCCAAAGGTCATGCGCAAAACTTCGGGGCAAAGGCTGGACCCGCCCATGCCCAGCAGAAGAGCATGTTTGAATCGCGCTTTCTTCATGTCCCCGGCGATTTGTTTGAAAGTAGCAATGTTCGCGAGCTGTTCCTCGGTGATGGTGAGCCAGCCGAGCCAATTGCTCTCGTCCGTCCCGGTCCAGAGCGAAGCATCTTTCTGCCACAGGCGGGCAACTTTATTGTTTTTTTTCCAGTCGTCCAGGGACGCGGCCACCGCGTCCGCAAATTGTTTCGGCAATTTGTAGGTTTGTTTGTTGACGCTCACGCGCGCACCCCGGCGCTTTTACCGGTTGCGGCCAACAGTGTCGTAAAAGCGTCGGCGAACAACTTGACACCGTCCATCAAAAGCTTGTCGGTGACCTCCTTCATGGAGATTCCCGCCTTCGCCAGGTCCGCCATAGTCTTCGCGGCTCCTTCGACGTTTTCGGTGAGGCTGGGGCGCAGCTTGCCGTGGTCGCGAAAGGCATCGAAGGTAGCCGGCGGAATAGTGTCCACGGTATCTGCACCGATCAGCTCTTCGACGTAAATCACATCGCGATACTTTGGGTTTTTGGTGCTGGTACTGGCCCACAGCAGACGTTGCGTCTGCGCGCCTTTGGCCGCGAGAGCCTTCCAACGCGGCCCGCCGAAAAGTTCCTGATACTTCTTATAGGTGAGCCGGGCGTTGGCGATGGCTACCTTGCCGTGTAGGCTTTCGAGCAGCGCCTTCTGGCTGGCGTCCGAAGCGGTCTTGAGCTTTTCGTCGATTTTGCTATCAACGAGCGAGTCGATGCGGCTGACGAAGAAGCTGGCCACGCTGGCAATGTGGCTAACGTCCTGACCCTTGGCGGCACGAGCTTCAAGAGCGGCGAGAAATGCTTCGGCGACTTGTTCGTAGGCCGACTGAGCGAAAAGCAACGTGATATTGATGTTGAGCCCGTCTTCGAGAGCTTGCCGAATGGCTGGGAGGCCCTCGGGTGTGCCGGGAATCTTGATCATCACATTCGGGCGATCCACGGCCTTCCATAGGCGGTGCGCCTCCGTAAGCGAGGCTTTTGTGTCAAAGCCAAGAAAAGGCGAGACTTCCAAGCTAACGTAACCGTCGCGGCGCTTCGACTCAACGTAGACGGGCTTAAAGATGTCGCAAGCGTCCTGCACGTCACGAATGGCGATTTTTTCGAAGACACCATTGGCATCCAACTGCCCGGCCTCAGGCGAGTTGAGGATATCGTTGTAGAGGTTGCTCCCGGTGATGGCCTTCTCGAAAATCGCCGGGTTGGAGGTCATCCCGCGGAGGCCGTCGTTATCAATGTACTTCTTCAATCCGCCGCCGGTCAGCAGGTCTCTCCGGATGTAATCCATCCACGGGGACTGCCCGTAGGCCAACAACCCTTTTAGCGGATTGGCACCCTGTCCGGTGGTCATGTTCGGAATCGTCGTTGTTGTCGTCATAATGTTTCTCCTTGCACCAAACCTTCATTGTACGCCCCGGAGGGTGGGAACGCTTAAGGCTTCGGACCGCAATTATCTCTCAGGCTTTGTATCCAGCTGCATATTTTGCTTCGAGAGCTTTCACTTTCCCAAGCCGCCGCACGTGCCGTTCTTCGTTGGTGAACTTCGCGCCAAGGAAGGCCTTCACCAGTTCTTCGGCCAGTTTTACGCCGATCACGCGCGACCCCAGCACGAGCACATTGATATCGTCGTGCTCCACTCCTTGATGCGCCGAATACGTGTCATGGCACATTCCGGCGCGAATGCCAGGCAACTTACACGCTGCCACACTAGCGCCAACCCCGCTGCCGCAGATCAGTACGCCGCGCTCCGCCTTGTGATCGAGCACGGCTCGCCCCACGGCTTCGGCAAAATCCGGATAATCGGAAGGGTTTTCATTGAACGCGCCAACATCCAGGACGTCGTGCCCCAGGGAGCGCAGCAAATCGCCCATGGCTACCTTCAATTGAAATCCCGCGTGATCCGAGCCAATCACTATCTTCATGGCCGGCTCACTTTCCCAGGACTTCTTTTGCGGCTGCAACCACTTTGTCTGCTTCCATGCCGAATTTCTTCAACAGGTCCTTCAAAGGCGCCGATGCCCCGAAGCTGCGCATTCCAATCATCTTGCCTTTGAGGCCGACGTAGCGCTCCCATCCAAATGTGGAGGCCATCTCCACGGATACCCGCGCGCTAACGCTCGCGGGCAGTACGCTCTCTTTATAGGCGGCGTCCTGGCGTTCGAAAAGCTCCCAAGAAGGCATGCTAACGACACGAGCCTTGATGCTTGAGGCATTCAATTTTTCGGCGGCTTCCACGCAAAGAGAGACTTCGCTTCCGCTCCCCAGCAGGATCACATCCGGTTTTTCGCCGGGAGCTTCCGCAAGAATGTAAGCGCCCCTAGCGACTCCCGCGGCGGATGCATATTTCGTGCGATCAAACGTGGGCATGGCCTGACGAGTCAGAACCAAGGTTGACGGCCCATGTGTGTGTTGCAGGATGACCTTGTAGGCTTCCACCACTTCATTGGCATCGCCCGGCCGCAGAACCAGCATGTTAGGCATGGCGCGCAAGGATGCCAGTTGCTCGATGGGCTGATGCGTCGGCCCATCTTCTCCTACCCCAATCGAGTCATGCGTGAAGATGTAAATCGAAGGAATTTCCATCAGCGCGCCGAGGCGCATGCTGGCCCGCATATAGTCGCTGAAATTGAAGAACGTCGCGCTGAACGCGCGGAGTTTCGAGAGCGTCATGCCATTGACGATCGCGCCCATGGCGTGTTCCCGCACGCCGAAGTGTATGTTGCGCCCGCGATACTGATTCGGGTAGAAATCGCCCGCGCCCTCGAAGGTCAAATTCGTCTTATTGGATTTCGCCAAGTCTGCCGAACCACCAATCAGCCAGGGGATATTCTTTGCCAGGGTGTTCAGAGTTTTTCCCGAAGATTCGCGCGTGGCCATGCCCTTCGGATCGGCGGGAAAATTCGGCAAATCCTTGTCCCAGCCGTCCGGCAATTGGCCGGTCTGCATGCGATTCAGCTGATTGGCTTGCTGAGGAAACTGTTTCTTGTAGTCCTCGAATTTCGCTTGCCACGCCGCGCGGGCCACTGCTCCATTCTTTCCGACGCCATTCTTGAACTGGTCATAGACACCATCAGGAACGAGGAACTTCGCATCTTCGGGCCAACCGTAATTCTTCTTCACCAGTTTGACTTCCGCTTCGCCCAGGGGCTCGCCATGGGCTTCGTAGGAATCCTGCTTGTGGGGTGAGCCGTATCCGATGTGGCTGTCCACCACGATGAGCGTCGGCCGGTCTTTGGAACTGAGAAAATTATTGTAGCCGCCGGCCAGCATCTCCAAATTGTTCGCGTCCGTGACGTGCGTGACGTTCCACCCATAGCCCTTGAAGCGTGCGATCACATCTTCGCTGAAGGACCACTCCGCCGGACCGTCCAGCGTTACGCGGTTGTTGTCGTAAATCCAGCACAGGTTGGACAGTTTCAGATGGCCAGCGAGAGAAGCCGCTTCGCAACAAACCCCTTCCATCAAATCCCCATCGCCGCAAATCGCGTAAACATTGAAATCGAAAACCTCAAAGCCGGGCTTGTTGTAATTCTCCCCCAGCCATTTTCCGGCAATGGCCATGCCCACGCTGTTGCCCGCGCCTTGCCCCAGCGGGCCGGTTGTGGTCTCCACTCCGGTGGTCAGATGTGATTCAGGATGTCCCGGGGTTCTGCTGCCGATTTGCCGGAAGCGCTTGATTTCCTCCATGGGAACGGCGAGCTCGCTTGAAACTTCGCCTTTGGCATTGACGGCGCGTACTCCGGCGAGGTGCAGCGTGGCGTAGAGCAGCATCGAAGCGTGGCCAGCCGATAACACAAAACGATCGCGATTCAGCCAAGTGGGGTCGGCAGGATCATAGCGCAAGAACTTTTGCCATAACTGGTAGACCGCGGGGGCAAGACCCATGGGCGCCCCGGGATGGCCAGAATTGGCTTGCTGGACCGCGTCGATGGCCAGGGTCCGGATGGTGTTGATGCTCAGTTGGTCGATGGTCCCGACATGGCCGGGGTCACTCAAAGCAACGTTCGGCTGGCTCACATTCGCTCCTGCTGCGGGCAGGAGGGGCTCCCGCAGACCGTAGTCAGATTTTAGATGCACCGCTGAACGCAACGGATTAAGAGATTTTACGCCAAATTGAAACGGTCTGCTCGTTCGAGACCGGTAACAAAAGGACGGCTGAAAGGCAGCCGAATTGTCGGGTCTATCGAGTGGCCCACTTTGAGATGCCATTCGGCCGGATGCCATTCGGACGAGAAAACCGGCAAGGTTCCCGCCAAAATACGCTGCAAAGCTAGAACGCTACAAGGCTTGCGAATGCCTGTCAAATGAGGTTACGGAATATTAACGAAGTCTAAGGATTGCGGTTGAAACAGATCTATTGTGCTGCCCATCAGAACAGCAACCGTGAGCCCAGGATTACTCCAGCGGCGATTCCTCAGGGAAAAGCTTGCGAACCTCTTCCATAAGTTTTTCGGGCATTAGACTTTTTTCCACAAAACCATCGGCGCCGCTTCGCAAGCACTCTTCCCGGAGGGACAACCCACTCAACTGGGAGAAGATAAGCACTCGCATCCCGGGGTAAGCCTTGCGCAACTCCGTCACTGCCTCCAGACCATTCATCTTCGGCATGCTCAGGTCGACTAGCACCAGATCGGGGTGCAAGTGCTCGGCCTGCTGCAGGAGATGCTGGCCATCGCGGGCGGTCCCGGCGATTTCGAAATCCGTTTCAAATTTGAGATATTTGCAGACGGAACGCAGAGCGGCGGGCGAATCATCGGCCACCAGCACGCGAATACGGCGTTTGCGGATTTCCATTGCACGCTCCCGAAGGAACACCAAGCGTCCCATATCTGTGGTTGAGTGTGCCTCTGGCAGAACCGCGTTGAAATGCGGCTGATTCCCTAGGGAATTCCCTGTAGAAGGGACCAGGGCCTCAGCCCCGAATGATTCAGCCCTGAATAATATTGTTGCGAACCGCGTAGCGCACCAAGTCGGCAAGAGAATGAAAGTCCAGCTTTAGCATAATGTTGGCCCGATGAGTTTCCGCGGTCTTTACGCTGATTCCCAGGTACCCTGCAATTTCCTTATTGCTTTTTCCTTCGGCAAGAAGCTGCACGATTTCGCGCTCCCGCGGTGTCAAGCGGCTTCGCGAAACGTGGTTAGATGTGGGGCCGTCCAGCGCGTTCGAGGCCGCCTCCGAAACACGCGAGGACAGGTACGGCTTGTGGCGGCGAAGCGCGTCCACGGCCGCCACCAAATTCCGGTCTGCGTCGTCCTTCAATATATATCCATGAGCCCCGGCTCCCAGAACTTCCTGGACCAGCAAGTCGGAGTCGTGCATGGTCAAAATGAGGATTTCCGTCTGCGGCGAGAGCTTCCGAATCTGGCGCGTAGCTTCCACCCCGTTCAGCAGCGGCATGCCAATGTCCAGCACGGCCACGTCAGGCTTCAGCTGGCCGGCTTTCTCCACAGCTTCACGGCCGTTGGCAGCTTCCGCACAAACCTGCCAGCCCGTCTTGGACTCCAGCAGAGCACGGAGTCCAGTGCGCACCACTTGATGGTCATCGGCCACGAGGATGCGCACCGGCATCGATAACCTCAGTTCTTACAGGAATGGAAACCCGCACAGTAGTCCCCGATGGGCTGGATTCTATCTCAAGTTTCCCGCCAAGCTGCGTCATTCGTTCACGCATGCCCAGGATCCCCACGCCCAAACGCGTTCCAGAGCCGTTTCCGCGCTCGATGGCTTTCTCGTCCATCCCACGGCCATGATCGATCACCTCGAGGTTGACGCAGGCGGTATCGCCACGCAAATGAATCTTGGCGGTCTT
This sequence comes from Candidatus Cybelea sp., assembly GCA_035510055.1. GTDB lineage: Bacteria > Acidobacteriota > Terriglobia > Acidiferrales > UBA7541 > Acidiferrum. The sequence goes on from DATKHV010000101.1 coordinate 12,649, forward strand.
AGTGCCAGAGTGCCGCTGGATGTTTGCCAAGCTTTCCTGGACGATACGGAACAGGGCTGTCTCCGCTTCCTGGGGCAGCCGGCCAAAGCCGGCTTGAATGTCCAATGCAAGATTGATGCCGCTGCGATCGCTGAATCCCTCGGCATACTCTTTCAACGCGGAAACCAATCCCAGTTCATCCAGTAGGGGAGGGTGCAGCAGATAGGAGAGCGTTCGAATCTCCCGCGACATTTCCACCAGCACTCTTCGTGCTTCCGCCAGCGCGTGGCGCGAACGTTCGTCCTTGGACGTTAGCGAACGCGACGCCTGCGCCAGATTCAAATTCACTGCCAAGACGCTTTGCGCCAGGCTGTCATGGAGTTCCCGCCCCAGGCGCCTCCGCTCCTCATCTTGAAGCTGCAGCAACCGGGTGGAAAGCTGGTGCAGCGCCTCCTCCGCTTGCTTGCGCTCGGTGATATTTATAAATGTGTTGATCGACGCGGAAACGGAGCCATTCTGCGCGAACTGCGGCACCACGTTTCCCATCGTCCAGAGAAGCTCGTTCGACCCGGGGCGGCGCCATCCAATTACTTCATTCTTGAACGTCTGTCCGGTCTTCGAGGCCAGCGGCCCGGGCCGCATGGAAAAAGGGAGTTCCGTTCCGTCTTCCCGGATGGAAATCAAACTTAGCTGGGACGAATCCTTTCCCTGAGCTTCCTCAAGGGTGATTCCAAACATTTCTTCCGCGGCTTGATTCGCGAATTGCACTCTGGCATCGGGCCCCAGCAGGACAACGCCGACGTTGAAATCCCGAACGAGCGTGCGAAAACGCTCTTCACTGGCGCGCAGCGCCTCCTCCGCTTGCTTCCATAGGGTTACGTCGGAAACCGACAAGATTGCGCTGACCACTTCTCCGTTGGCGCCCAGGTGAGGCACGGCATCCATCAAGGTCCACAAGATCTCATTCGAATTCGCGCGGCGCCATCCCACCATCTCATTTCGCACCGGCTTTTTGGTCGCAATGGCTCGAGGCCCCGGACGCTCTTCAAACGGGATCTCCGTCCCGTCTTCTCGAATAGATATCATGCCGACGTTCGAACTGTTCCTCGCGCGAGCCTCCTGTTCACTCTCTCCAAAAGTCTCCAGGGCGGCTCGATTGGCAAACTTTATTTCCGCGTCAGGGCCAAGCAAGAGCACCCCCACGTGCAAGTCTTGGACGAGATTGCGGAAACGCTCTTCGCTAGCCCGCGTGGCCTCTTCCGCCCGCTTGCGGGCAGTAATGTCATGAACGATTACCAGAGCGTAGAGTTTCCCATCCAGTTCGATTACAGATGCGGAAAACTCGCCAACTCGAATTTCTCCCCGTTTCGTCCGGCACTCAAATTCTTCTTCCCGGACTTCGCGCTGCTCTTGGAGTCTTGCCATAACTCTCGTTCGATGGGAAATGTCCACCCAGAGATTCAGTTCCACCGGCGATCTTCCAAGAGCTTCTTCTCGCGTATGACCAGTAAAGCGCGAAAAGCTGTCATTGACTTCCAAGAAGCGGCCGTCCGGGATCAGGCTAATGCCGACGGCATCGGGGCTCAAACGGAATGCCGTTGAAAACATGTGCTCCGATCGCTTCAATGCGTTCTCGGCCTGGAGAATGTCGTTCGCAAGCCGGCGTTGCCGTTCACTAGTCAGAATAAGACGCGCGGCGGAAAGAATGAACGAAGCGGTGATAGCTTTCCATGAGAGCGTGATCTGCTCAGCGGCGATACGCCGACCCATGAAAAGAACCAACAGCGGAATGATAATCGGTAGAGCTTGAGAGACGATGACCGTGCGGAATCGAGAACTCACTGCAGAGGCTCTGGGCTCTTCTTCGCGATTCCAGGTTGCGGCCATGATGGCCACAAACAAATACGGCGGGCACCAGGTAATGTCGGTCCAAGTCGCACCGGCACGAGTTGTGTACGGGACCGCAAGATAGAGAAGTTCAGAAGCGGCCACCACCATGAAAAATCCGGCCATCCTGCCGAAAAAGGCCCGGATGGAGCCCCCCGGGGCGGTTATCGCCCGAATCACAAACCCTGCGCCGATCGCCGCGTCTCGGATCATCTGCAGCCGCATGATCTTGAGGACCATCTGCGGCCCTTCGGTTTCCCATCGAGAAGGGACGTAGAAAAAATAAAGATACGCAGTGAGCGCTACCACCCCAATCTGGGCAAAATCCAACACTTGCTGCCAATCGATGGCTCCGGATTCTTCCGCTGGCCTCGGCAGAAACATCATCGCCGCAGGCGTTACCCAGAGGATAAAGAGAATGTCGGAGGGCCAGGGAGTCAGTGTTGGCGCATGCGCAACACTCTGATAGTAGGTCTCCAATACTTGAGCCGCAGTGTCCAGAAATAGCGCCACCGCGAGCAGCATCCACAGTTGGCGCAAGTAGCCCGAGGATCGCCGGGCCACCTGGAGTGCACAAAGAGCAGCCCACAGCACGATCGCGGCCTGCAAAAGATCCGATAAAAGAAGACTCTTCTCCGGCTGGGACACCTCTCCCACAACGAAGAAAAGGAGCGCGGTCAAGAGACCGGCGACGGTAAGAACAAGCGAGGAAAACTTTCTAGAGGGAAGCAAGAGAGACTCCGTCTACTAGCTTCAGTCTATGTCGAGTCCGCCCTTCGAACAATCGCCACGCTCGCTCATGGAGCGAATAAAGAACACTCCAAGTTTCCAACAATTCCGGCCGTCGGAAGCCCGCTCTCGGTAAGTGGTACAGAATTTAGTCTGGCCCAGTCCCGTTGAACCCCATTAGAAGCCGGTCAGAAGTAGACCTATTAGCCTTGCAGTAGCTGTCCCTGTCCGCTAGATTTGTACTTGCCGCTGCCCGGGTGGCGGAATGGCAGACGCTGAGGACTTAAAATCCTCCGGGGATTTTTCCTCATGTGGGTTCGACTCCCACCCCGGGCACCA
>DATKHV010000102.1:0-5668 GCA_035510055.1 Candidatus Cybelea sp.
AATATCAAGGCCGGTTTTCGCCCGACGATCAGAAGAAGTTCGACAAAGCCTACGAGCACTGGGTAAGCTCTCGCCGCAAGCATGATCGCGACGACATCGCCAAAGATGAAGGCAAGATGCAGGAACTCATGACCAAATACAACATTCCCCGCGACGTTCCGTATGACGCCCTGGCATCGGGCGCACGCGGATACTGAAGTCGGGGATTCAACGATGTTCGACGAAGATTTTAGGGGAATGCGCCTGTGGGTGTAGTTGCCTGCGGGGGTAGTTGAAACATAAGGTCAGGCCATTGAGACCGCTTCAGCCGCTGGGGAAACCGAATCCAAAGCGGCTGAAGTTCTTTGTGTCCAGTTTTCAGGCGTTTTGTTCAGAAAGTCGTCGAAGCGCCCTTCTTTGGCAGGAACCGGATCGCCATAAAAAAAAAGACAGGTCTGCCGTTCCCGAATTGGGCTTATAATAACGACGTTATGCGTCGCTTGATGGCCATCGCGGCGTTCGCCCTACTCCTTACCGTACCCTTGTGGGCTCAGCGCGGCGGAGGAGGTCACGGCGGCGGTTTCGGCGGCGGTCACGCCGCAGGTTTTAGCGGAGGCCACGCCGGTGGTTTCGCAGGCCACGGCTTCGCAGGTCACTCCTCTGGTTTTGCCCACTCTGGATTCGGCCAGTCCGGCTTCCGCAGCGGACGAGTTCCCATAGGCAGCTTTCCGCGTCCACTGGGCGGCCCGGCTCGTGTCAGCGGTTTTCGCCGGGCGCCAATGAGCAGCACATTCGGCTTTGGATTCCGCTCCAATCGCTTCCATAATTTCGGAAATTTCGGATTCCGCAACTGCTTCGGGCGCGGGTGCCGGGGATACGGTTATCCCTGGTGGGGCTGGGGATGGGGCTGGGATCCTTGGTTGTGGGATTCCGGCTACGACAATTACGACGAAGACTATGAGCGCGATCGCGCCATCGCCGAGCAGATGAATGCGCAAAATATCGAAGAGCAGCGCATGCTTCGCCAGGAAGAAATGGACGGCGACCGTGACGCCTACGCTCGACCGTCACATCCCCGGCAGGAACACGCGCAGGAACAACAATCCGAAGGCGCTGCCGTGCTCCCGCCCACGGTTCTCGTTTTTCGCGATCAGCACAAGGTAGAAGTCCAGAACTACGCGATCGTCGGACAGACGTTGTGGGCCTTCGCTCCCCAACATCAAAAAATTCCGCTCTCCGATCTTGATCTTCAAGCCACGGTTAAGGCTAATGAGGATCGCGGCGTAACCTTCAGCGTCCCAGGCACAAAAGAAGGAATGTAGCTCCTCGGTCCCACAACTCCATTTACTGCTCTGTTCAAGCCTTTCCCTGCGTGCAACAGGGGTCTCAGTTCTTCGCTGTTTCGTTTTCGAGGACAGGGCGATACAGTAAATTCATAGTCTTACGCCACATTTGTCTCGCTCGCTGCAGGCTGGGGAATCTGCGGAAATACGGGGTCATACCCGGAGCGCCCGCGTTCTCGGTGTTAAAATAAGAAAATACCCAATATGCCTCTAAAAACACTGTTTCTGAACCCACCTTCATTTGAGAACTTCGACGGAGGGGCGGGCTCCCGTTGGCCGGCTACGCGCGAAATTGAAAGCTACTGGTACCCGGTATGGCTGGCTTATCCGACTGGCATGCTGGAGGGCGCGCGGCTGCTGGATGCCCCGCCTCACCACATTTCCGGCGAGGAAACCATCCAGATCGCCAAGGACTATGAGTTCCTCGTCCTGTTTACCTCGACACCAGGTTTTCCCGGCGACATCCGCCTGGCGCGGGCGATCAAGGATGCGAACCCAAGGATCAAGATCGCCTTTGTAGGCCCGCACGTCAGCGTGCTGCCGGAGAAGTCTCTGCGGGATTGCCCGGTGCTTGACTTCGTGTGCCGAAAAGAATTTGATTTCGCGGTCGTCGACTATGCCAAGGGCAAGCCACTGGAGGAAATTCCCGGCGTGTCGTACCTCAAAGACGGCAAGGTCGTGCACAATCCCGACGCGCCGCAGATTCAGGATCTGGATGCTCTACCGCACGTCACTGACGTGTATCGGCGCGATCTCGACGTTACCAGGTACAACGTGCCGTTCTTGCTCAACCCTTACGTCTCGCTCTACACGACGCGCGGTTGCCCGGCGCAGTGTACCTTCTGTCTCTGGCCGCAGACCCTGAGCGGGCATCCGTGGCGCAAGCGCTCAACCGACGACGTCGCCAGCGAAATGGCCAGGGCAAAGAAATATTGGCCGAACGTAAAGGAATTTTTCTTCGACGACGACACTTTCAACATCCAGAAAGCACGAACCATCGAGCTCTGCTCGAAGTTGAAGCCGCTGGGTCTGACCTGGTCCTGCACGTCGCGGGTCACCACTGACTTTGAAACATTGAAAGCCATGAAGGAAGCCGGATGCCGGCTGCTCATCGTCGGCTACGAGTCGGGCGACCAGCAGATCCTCAAGAACATCAAGAAGGGCGCTACTGTCGAACGTGCCCGGCAGTTCACCAAGGATTGCCACAAGCTCGGACTTGTCATCCACGGCGATTTCATCATGGGCTTGCCTGGCGAAACCCACGAGACCATCAACAACACAATCGCGTTCGCGAAGGAGCTCGACGTCGAAACCATTCAGGTTTCGGTCGCCCATGCCTATCCCGGCACCGAATTGTATGACTACGCGGTGAAGAACGGATTCATGGTCGCCGACAACAAAATGGTCGACGAGGGCGGACATCAACTTGCCCACATCCAGTATCCCGGTCTGCCCGCCGACGAGATTCTCTCCGCCGTGCACCGCTTCTACGACGAATATTATTTCCGTCCGAAAGCGGTCTTCCGCATCCTAAGGAAAGCGGCATTCGATGGCCACGAGCGTAAGCGTCTGTACCGTGAAGCCAAGACCTTCTTGAAGCTGCGCGCAGCGCGCAACAAGATGGTCAAGAAGCACGCCGAAACCGCTGCTACGGCCGAACCCGCGAAAGCGTAGAAAAGGTTTCACGGGAGCAAGGTTTCAACCTTTCAAGGACCTTGCAGCCTTGAAACCTTGAAGTTTTGAAACCTCGGGGTAAATTGACCTTTCGTAAGTATCTTGTGCTGGCGGGAGTGACCGTCTTTGCCGCGGCCGGTGACTCCATGCTCTCGCACGGGATGAAGCAGGCCGGCAACATCTCCCTCCATCATCTTCAAAGCGTCATCCTGGCCGTGCTGAACCCTTGGGTTGCGGTGGGAATCCTCCTCCTGCTCGCGTTTTTTGCTTCGTACATGAACGCGCTCTCCTGGGCAGACCTTACCTACGTCTTACCCGCCACTTCTCTGGGATACGTATTGCTGGCGCTCATCGCCAAATTCGTTTTGCACGAACAGGTCAGCCCGCTTCGCTGGCTCGGAATCGCGCTTATCTCCGGAGGCGTCGGCTTCGTGGCTGGAGGTCCGGCGCTCACCTCGCATGCGCACGGGGAACACGCACCTGCCAAAGATGAGGCCCGCGACCGGGCAGTCGCAGTGTCCAGCGGAGTGGACTCATGAAGCACCTATACACGTGGGGCGCCATTCTCGCGATCGTTCTGGCCTCGGTCATCGGCGACATCCTCCTCGCCCACGCCATGAAGCAGGTCGGCGACATCCACGCGCTCTGGCGCCGCAGCGGCCTTTGGAGTGTCATCGGGCGCATTCTGACGAATTCCAATTTCTTCCTCGGCCTGATGGCCATGACCGTCGCCTTCTTCAGCCTGCTGTTCGCACTCTCCTGGGGGGACGTCAGCCTGGTTGCCCCCGCCGCCGCATCTCTGACCTTCATCGGCAATGCCTTCGCGGCCAAAATCTTCCTGCACGAGAAAGTCGACCGTCGCCGCTGGATTGCCGCCGTACTGGTTGCTGGCGGTGTCGCCCTGCTGGCCGGCTAGCAGTTCGCGGGCACAGCTTCTTACCAGCGCTACAAAACTATTTGTTGCTTCGATTCCGGCCCCGGGAGCATACTCGCGCGACAGGGGGTGGTCCCATGCACAGAATGGCTTTGTTGTTCGTCGTTGCGCTGCTCTCGGTCAGCGCCGGTCATTCCTCTCCTTCCGCCGCCGACTGGGCGGTCAACGCCACGGCTATTGAGGCTTGCAGCTGTCCACATTTCTGTATCTGCTACTTCAATGCGCATCCGGCTGCTCATCACGACAATGGCAAGACGGAACACTTCTGCAAATTCAACAATGCATACAAGGTCAACAAGGGACACTACGGCAGCACCGACCTCGCCGGCGCCAAGTTCTGGCTCAGCGGCGATCTGGGCGGTGATTTTTCTCAGGGCCAGATGGACTGGGTCGTCGCGACCTTCGATAAAGGTACAAGCGCCGAGCAACGGCAGGCTTTGGGAGACATTCTCGGACACGTCTTTCCCGTGAAGTGGAAGTCATTCCAGACGGCAGAAGGCAATATCGATACTTGGACCTTCGATAAAAACACAGCGCACGCGACGCTGAACGGAGGCAAAACCGCGGAGATCAAACTCAAGCGTTTTCAGGGCATGACCGACGAACCCGCCGTGCTCAAGAACGTCAAATATTGGGGAACGCCGCGCAATGACGGTTTCGTCATGATGCCAAATGAGTTGGAGACGTATAAAGTTGGCGACAAGGCCTATGAATTCAAGGGAACGAACGGTTTCATGCTCACTTTCGACATGACGTCGAAAGATGTGCCGGCGCAAAACGCCTCGTCGACAAGCTATTAATCAACGGTTGTTCCCTTGCCGCTAATGCGCCAGAATTCTGGCGCATTTTTTTTTCCGAACAGCTGGATATCGTGACCCTCTTTGTGTCCTCGGTCACTGACACTTCCTTCCAAAACCGCTACAAGGTCAATCGGGAGTCTTTATGGCAACACAACGAACTTCTCTCGAAATCATTGATAATTTTCTGGCCCAGAAGCGGATCGCCATGGTCGGAATTTCGCGCAATCCCAAGGAGTTCAGCTGCATGCTTTTTGGGGAACTCTGCCGTCGTGGCTATGACATGATTCCGGTCAATCCGGCCGCCACGGAAATGCTCGGGCGAAGATGCTTTGCGGGGTTACGGGACATCCAGCCTCCACCCGACGCCACGATCCTGATGACAGCACCAGCAGTCACTGAGGCTGTTATTCGCGACTGTGCCGAAGCCGGTATTCAGCACGTTTGGATGTACAGTGCCGGTGGTCAAGGAGCAGTCAGCAAGAGTGCAGTCGAGTTCTGCCGCGAGCGAGGCATTCACGTGGTGGAGGGAGAGTGTCCGTACATGTTTTTGCCTCATGCCGGACTGCATAGCATCCACGGTTGGGTTCGCAGGATTGCCGGGAGTTATCCGCGGCACGCGCACCATCGGGCCGCATAGATCCGGGGGGCAGCCTCGCCTCCGGCCGGGTGCCCATCCTAACGTCGCGCCTTTCGCGACGTTAAGGTGGGGATTTTGTGGTTAACTTCTCCTGGTGCCGTCCGTAAGGGGTGGTGAGGCGAGAGCAGAACCGCCGGTTGCGCCTGCTCCCGCGCCTGCCGTCATCGCGCTATTCCCGGCCGACGCCTGTTTTCCGCACAGTTCGATCACGTCGCTGATCCGCTGGCTTTCGTGCTGTTTCGCCATCTGCCAGTTGTGCAGAGCTTCTTTCTCGCGAGCTACCAGGTCCCGGTTGCGCTGG